>NZ_JBFALP010000019.1:0-125041 GCF_040660235.1 Streptomyces sp. NPDC049970
ATTAAATGCTTTTGTTCGGAACCGCGCGGGGGCAGTCGCCCCCCGGCCTGATCCGAACGACAGACCTCAGCGGTCGCCGACGAGGCCCGTCAGTGCGTCGACGTGGCGCAGTCCGCTCTCCGCCGCCACCGAGTCCAGCGTCTGCGCGTCGCGTACCGGGGCGAAGCGCAGCGCGCCCGACTCCCCGGCGAAGCCGTACACGGCGGGTCGGGGGAGGCTGTTGTACGACCACGGGGTCGAGAAGTAGTACGCCCCCGTGTCGTACAGCACCACGAAGTCGCCCTCCCGCAGCTCCGGTAGTTCCCGGGCGCGGGCCACCACGTCCCCGGCGAAGCAGCACGGCCCCGCGACGTCCTGGACCATCTGCGGTCCGTTCCGGGGGCGGCCCTCCTGGTCGAACGCCCCGATCCTGAGTGGCCAGGCATCGGGTACGAGGACCGTCCGGGTGGCGATCTGCGCACCCGCGTGCGTGAGCGCGATGCGGCGCCCGCCCGCGTCCTTCGTGTACTCCACCCGTGCGCCGATGAACCCGTTCTTGGCCAGCAGGGACCTGCCGAACTCGGTGACCAGGTCGTAGCGGCCGTCCAGGAGCCCGGGGGCCGCCGTCCGGAGCGCGGCCACGTACTCGGAGAAGGCCGGCCGGGCCTCGTCGTCGTCGAAGTTGACCGGCAGGCCGCCCCCGATGTCGATTCCGGTGACCCGCCGGGTGCCCAGGGCTCCGTTGATCTCCTCCGCCAGCCGGTAGGTCTCGGCGATGCCCGCCGCCATGAGCTCCAGCGAGCAGCCCTGCGAGCCGACGTGGGCATGCAGCCGGGTCAGCCAGGGCCGTTCCGCGAACGTGCGTACGACCTGTTCGCGCGCGCCGGGGTCGCGGAGGGCCACGCCGAACTTCGATGTCGCGGTGGCTGTGCTCATCGCATCGATCGAACCACCCCCGACCTGCGGATTCACCCGCAGCCCGAGGACCGAGGACGAGCCGGGGGAGCGGAGCTCCTCGATGCGGCGGACCTCGCCGAAACTGTCCGCGTTGACGGCGACACCGAGTGCCAGCGCCAGCCGGAGTTCGTCGCGGGTCTTCGCGGGTGAGTCCAGGACGATCCGCTCCGGAGGGAAACCGGCCTCGAACGCGAGCCGCAGTTCGCCCGGACCGGACACCTCGCAACCCATGCCGCAGTCGGCGAGCAGCCGCAGCACGGGGATCAGGGACGCGGCCTTCGCAGCGAAGGTGTGCAGCACCCGCAGGCCGGGTTCCGTGGCGAAGGCCTCCCGCAGTGAGGAGACCGATCGGCGCACCCCGTCCGCGTCCAGGAAGCCCGCCAGGGGCCGTGTCTCGCCGAGCAGGCCTTCCGCCACAGCCTGACGGACGGCCTCCGCGAACCTCGCCGATCGGGGTGCGTGGGCGGAGCCCCGAGCCGTCGCCCCGGGCTCCGGCGGCTGTGTCGTCCGGCGGGTCTCGTCGATGGGAGCCTCCCAGATCGGCCCGGTGTGCCCTCAGGCGATGAGCGGGACCACGGCCTCGGGTGTCAGCATCCGGAACGTGAAGGCCTGCTGGAAGTAGAGCCGGATCTCCGTGGCGTCGTGGTCCAGGTAGCCGATGGACAGGTCCTGGCCCAGGCAGAGTTCGAAGTCGCCGCCGCGGGTGGACAGCAGGACCCCGCCCGAGACCGCGGGCGCCCACAGGATCGGGTCCTCCAGGAGCCGGCCGAGGTGGGTGGCCACCGGGTAACCGTGGTCGGAGGTCTCGGTCGCCTCGGTGAACGCCTCGGCGCCGAGCAGCAGCCGGTACGGGCCGTCGACGCCGGCGAGCCGCAGCCGGGTCAGCGCGTGGCTCACCGTGGCCGGGTAGTCGCGCGCGTCCGCCGGCAGCGGCAGCGGGGTGTGCGAGGAACCGTCCCGCAGACCGGTGATGCCCGCCGCCGCGTATCCGTCGATGACAGCCATGTCCTCGGCGAACGCGCAGGTGCGCGCCGCGTCCTTCACCGGTTGCCAGTCGCTGTCCTCCGAACCGCGTTCGACGTCGTCCACGGCGGCCCGTGAGACGGTGAACGGCACGCGCCACTCGATGACCGGGGTCGCCGTGCGGGCACGCGCGATCACATCGGGGGTGGGCGGGTCGATCTCGCGCAGGTGCCCGTCACCGATCGCAGAGAGCCCCGGTCCCTGCGGATCGCTCACGTCCACGACCCGGCGGGCCGCGACATGACGGCTGAACGTCCGTCCGGCCTCCTCCTCGATCTGGTCCCAGGCGGCGTCGGTGACGGGGGCGAGTTCACGGTGGAGGTTGTTCATCACGGGGCGCTTTCTTGCAGGCTGCCGATACGCAGCGAACCGTCGCGCACCACCGCCGGGCCGGGCCGCGACACGACGGCCTGCGGCTCGGGAACGGCTGAGGCCCCGGTGGGGGAGGGCGGCGGCGGAGGGGCGTCGAGGAAGTCGGCGCTGGGGGCGTGGAAGAGCGTGCCGGTGACGGCGGTGGAGAAGTCGAGAATGCGGTCGTGGGTGCCGGGCGGGCTGCCCAGGAACATGTTGCTGAGCATCTGCTCGGTGATCCCGGGGTCGGCCGCGTAACCGATGAAGTACGTGCCGAACTCGCCCTGTTCGAAGCTGCCGAAGGGCATGTTGGCCCGCAGGATGTCGTGTTCGGTGCCATCGGCGTCGGTGATGGTGTTGAGGGCGACGTGCGAGTCCGCCGGCTTGACGTCGTCGGCGAGCTCGATGTCGGAGAGCTTGGTGCGGCCGATGATCCGTTCCTGCTGTTCGGTGCTCAGCCTGTTCCAGCCCGCCAGGTCGTGCAGGTACTTCTGCACGACGACGTAACTGCCGCCCTCGAACTCCGGGTCCTCGGCCCCGACGACCGCCGCCTCCCTGGCCTCGTCGCCGACCGGGTTCTCCGTACCGTCGACGAAGCCGAGCAGGTCGCGGTGGTCGAAGTAGCGGAAGCCGTGGACCTCGTCTACGACCTTCACGGCGTCACCGAGCCGGTCGAAAAGGTGCGATGCCCACTCGTAGCACGCGTCCATCCGCTCGGCACGGACGTGGAACAACAGGTCACCCGGCGTGGCCGGTGCGCGGTGCAGAGGGCCCCGCAACTCCCGAAAGGGGTGGAGGAGCGCCGGCCGGGGCCCCGCGAACAGCCGGTCCCAGGCATCCGAGCCGAAGCCCGTCACACAGGCGAGCCCGGCGTCGGGCAACCGGAAGCCGACCGACCGCGCGAAGGCCGCGAGATCGGGCAGCGCCGCCCGCACGGTGGACTCGCCGCCCGGCTCGATCGTCGCCACCAGGACCAGTGCGGCGCTGGTCAGCGGTGCGACGACGGGCTGGACCACGACGGGGTCCGGAACTGCCTCGGACATGCGCGCACTCCGTGGATGGTGGGCGGGACTCCCTGCCACTTATCCACACCACGGCCCCGGCCGCACCCCGCGACGGTCCGGCCGGGCTAAGGGCTGTCCCGTAATCCCTGGTGGATCAGCGAGCGGCGTCAGATGCGGTGCCTCGCAAGGCGGAGGGGCGTCCGCATACTGGATGTATTCGGGCGTTCCGACAACGCGGCGAGGTGCCGTAGCTGGCGTCGTGCGCCCGCCATGGGTTACGGGACAGCCCTTAGGCGTGAGCTCTCAGGCGGACGTCTCCGACCTGTCCCCGCCCCAGAGCGTGTGGAACGAGCCGTCGCGGTCCGTACGCCGGTAGGTGTGCGCCCCGAAGTAGTCCCGCTGGCCCTGGGTGAGCGCCGCCGGGAGCCGCTCGGCGCGCAGCCCGTCGTAGTACGAGAGCGCCGCGGCGAAACCGGGGGTCGGCACCCCCTGCCGTACGGCCTCGGCGACCACCGCGCGCCAGTCGTCCTGTGTCTCGCCGATCTCCTGGGCGAACCGCCGGTCCGAGAGGAGGCTCGGCAGGTCGGGCCGGCTGTCGAACGCGGCCCGGATCCGGTCCAGGAACTTCGCGCGGATGATGCACCCGGCCCGCCAGACGGACGCCACGGCTCCCAGGTCGATGTCCCAGCCGTACGCCTCGCTCCCCGCCCTGATCTGGTGGAAGCCCTGGGTGTACGACACGATCTTGGACGCGTACAGGGCCTGCTCGACCTGGTCGGCGAACGCGGCTGCCTCGGCCTCCGACAGCGGGGAGGGCGACGGGCCCGGCAGCTCGCGGGCCGCCTCCCGGAGGTCTGCGTGCCCGGAAAGCGAGCGCGCGAAGACAGCCTCGGCGATGCCGGACACCGGGACTCCCAGGTCGAGCGCGATCTGGACCGTCCAGCGGCCGGTTCCCTTCTGCTCCGCCCGGTCCTGCACGATGTCGACGAAGGGCTCGCCGGTGGCCGCGTCCGTGTGGGCGAGCACCTCGGCCGTGATCTCGATCAGATAGGAGTCGAGGCGGCCGGTGTTCCACGAGCGGAAGGTGTCCGCGATCCGCTCGGGGGAGTAGCCCGCGACCGACCGCAGCAGGTGGTAGGCCTCGGCGATGAGCTGCATGTCCGCGTACTCGATGCCGTTGTGGACCATCTTGACGAAGTGCCCGGCGCCGTCCGGGCCCATGTGCGCGCAGCACGGAGTTCCGTCGTCCGCCTTGGCCGCGACGCTCTCCAGGAGGGGCCCGAGTGAGGTGTAGGACTCCGCCGAACCGCCGGGCATCATGCTCGGCCCGTTCAGCGCCCCCTCCTCACCGCCGGAGATGCCCGTCCCGACGAAGTGGATGCCACGCTCCCGCATCGCCTTCTCGCGGCGCCGGGTGTCCTCGAAGTGCGCGTTGCCGCCGTCGATGAGGACGTCGCCGTCCTCCAGCAGGCCGGCGAACTCCTCGATGACGGCGTCGGTGGCCTCGCCGGCCTTGACCATGATCACGATGCGGCGGGGCTTCTGGAGGGAGGCGACGAACTCCTCGGCGGACTCCGCGGGGACGAAGTCCCCCTCCTTGCCGTGGGCGTCGACCAGGTCACGGGTGCGGGCCGCCGTGCGGTTGTGGACGGCGACGGTGTGGCCGTGCCGGGCGAAGTTGCGGGCGAGATTGCTGCCCATGACGGCCAGACCGGTGACGCCGATCTGTGCGGTGGGTTCGGTCGACGGGGCGGTGGGCATGCGGTGGTCCACTCCTTGCGGTCAGCGGGCTCGTGCGCCGGGTGAGGGCTGCCCCGCCCCACGCGCGTACCGAAGTGCGGACGGGCACGCCCGGGCCGGGGTCTCCGTACGCGGCCCGGCCATGCTCGCACGGCCGGGCCGGGCGGGAGCGGTGCCCGCGCCCGGGTCGGCCGGGTGTGTCACGCAGCCCGGCGGGCCGCCCGCCGCGGTCCTATTCGGCCGCGGTGGCGTGTCGGGCCGCTGCCGTGTCGACGAGGAAACCGCCGGACTGGTGGTGCCAGAGCTTGGCGTAGGCGCCGTCGGTGAGCAGCAGTTCGTGGTGGGTGCCCTGCTCGACGATGCTTCCGTGGTCCAGGACGATGAGGTGGTCCATCGCCGCGACCGTGCTCAGCCGGTGGGCGACGACCAGCGCGGTCCTGCCCTCCATCAGCTGCCACAGCGCCTGTTGGACGAGGGTCTCGCTCTCCGAGTCGAGTGCGCTCGTCGCCTCGTCCAGCAGCAGCACGGGCGCGTCGCGCAGGATCGCCCTGGCGAGGGCGACGCGCTGGCGCTGGCCACCGGAGAGCTTGACTCCGCGCTCACCGACCATCGTGTCGAATCCCGCGGGGAGTCCGTCGGCGAACTCCGTCACGTGTGCCGCGTCGGCGGCCGCGCGGATCTCGGCGTCGGTGGCTCCCGGCCGGGCGAAGAGGATGTTCTCGCGCAGCGTGCGGTGGAACATGGCCGGTTCCTGCGGGACGTACGCGATCAGGTTCCGCAGGTCGGACTGGCGCATGCGGCTGATGTCCTGACCCCCGATCAGGATGCGGCCCGACTGCACGTCAGCCATCCGCAGCAGCAGCCGGGTGAATGTCGTCTTGCCGCCGCCGGACCTTCCGACGAGGCCCAGCCGGGTCCCGCTGGGCACGTCCAGGTCGAGCCCTTCGAAGATCGGCCGACTGCCGTCGTGAGCGAAGGTCACGTGGTCGAAGCGGACGTCGGCGGACTCGCGGCGCAGCGGCTCGGGGACCGGCGGGTCGAGCACGGTGGGCGGAGCGAGGAGCAGTTCGGTGAACTGGGCGGCCTCCGTCATCGAGCTTTCGAGGCGGCGGTAGATCTGGTTGAACTCGAACATGATGCGGGTCGAACCGGTGTAGTAGGTGAAGGCGACCACGATCGCCTCGACGCTGCCGCCACCCGCGCTGAACGACACGGCGAGGAGCAGACCGAGACCGTTGGTCAGTACGGACAGGGGTGCGACCAGTGTGTCGATGCGCAGGTTGCCGTAGTCCCACGAGCGCAGGGTCAGCCGCCGCGACTCCGCCACCCTGGACCGGTGCTCGGAGGCCTCCCGCTCCTCGGCTGCGAACGCGCGCACGGTGTCCATGTTCATCAGGGCGTCGGACACGTGCCCCGAGACCCGGGCGATCGCTTCCTCGCGTTCGTTCACCAGTTTCTGGCGGCGCCGGATGAGCGGGGCGGCGCACGCGGCGGTCAGAGTGATCATCGTCAGCAGGCCGACGACCAGCAGGGGGTCGTACTGCCACAGGATCACGGTGCCGAACAGCAGCGGGGCGAGGCTGCCCACGACGTTGAAGGTGAGTGTGTCGACGAACTCCTCGAAGCGGGAGGCGAAGCTCAGCACGCGCTTCGTCAGAGAACCGGCGAAGTTGTCCTGGTAGAAGGAGGCGTCCTTGGCGAACAGGGCGTCCATGCCGGTGATGTACAGGTGCTCGATGCCGAGGGCGTCGACACGGTTGAGGCAGTGCACGCCCACCCGCCACGAGGTCTCCGCCAGGAGCAGTACTCCGGTGAACACGGCGACGTAGGGGAGCGCATCGCGTAAGCCGATGGACCCGTCCTGCGCGATCCGGCCCACCAGCTTGGCGACGACCAGTGGTGCGAGGTAGGTGATCCCGATGTTGCCCAGGGCGGGGAGCAGGAGTGCCGGAGCCGACAGCCTGCCCTGGCGTGAGAGTTCCCCCAGGTAGTGCCGGAGGGCGAGCCGGACCGGGCCCCTGTCCGGTCCGGTGCCTTGTGAGTGCTGCGATCCCATGCCGACCTCATGTCGTTGCGCGGGCGGTTGCCCCGGGTCCCCTTCGGTGGTGCGCCGCGCTCCCGGGCGCGGCACAGCACCGGGCTGAAACGCTCGCCGCGCTTCGGTGTCGAGGTGTCCGGTGGCGAAAGTCTTCCGTGGCCGTGCTGCCGACGTCCAAGTGTTTTCGGGGATCACGGCACCGCACCGTTGCTTTTCGGCCTCGCCGGTTCGCGGGCCCGCGCACCTCACGGCATCCGGCGGCGCGTCGGCGCGGCACCGTCCGCGCCCGGGTCGGACGGGCGCGGGTGTGCACCGTCAGGGCCCGGGGCCGGACGCGCACGGTCACGACGCACGGGGGCTCGCGGATGTCCCAGGGGGAATGCGGGGCCGAAGCCTCCCTACCCGAACAGGTCCTCCTCCTCGGGGATCAGATGCATCGCGGCCTCCTCCGCGGACGCCGCCGCACCGTCGATGCCGACGTCCTGCGCGGTGAGCGTGGAGGGCACGTGCCCGTCGCCCTCCTGCGTGAGGCGCCCCGCACGGTCGGTACCCACTTCCAGGTCGTAGAGCTCCCCGTCGCTGTCCTCCAGATCGCCGATCCCGTCGCCGCGGTCGGTCTTCTCCGGAATCTCCCTGGTCAGACGGCTGTCGAGCGACTCGCCCGAGTGCTGTTCCGCGGCGGTGGTGCCTTCGTCGTCGACCGCCCACGGGCGTTCGGGCGGAGAGTACCCCTCGTCCAGGACGTCGGCGATCCCGGAGGTGTCCAGGGTGTCCTCCACGTCCAGCAGGTCGTCGGGGTCGGACGCCTCCGGTTCCTGCGGCTGGTAGACGTCGTCCCCCCGGTCTCTCTCGCTGTCGGTCATGGCGTGCCCCTTCCTCCGCGTCCCCCTCTACGCAATTCCACTCCGGTCCGGCGAGGGGCGCAACGGAAGCCGGTTCCCGGCAGGTTTCCCAGCAGGTGTGACGCAGTTTTAGATGACAATGAAAACGATTATCGATAACGTCTGTCCAGTTGGGCCGGCAGCCCCCGTTCGGGGTGGCGTCCGCCTGCCCCCATTCCCAACGGCACTGTGAGAAGGGGGAGCTCGTGGCTCACCTGTTGGTGGTCGAGAGCTGGGTCGGATCGATGAGCAGGCTGCTGCCACGGGCCCTGGAGGAGGGAGGGCACCACTTCACCTTCCTCACCCGGGATCTGCGGCACTACCTCCGGGCGGCGCCGGAGGGCACGGATCATCCACTGCTCACCGCGCGTAACGTGATCACGGGGCCCACCAATGACGTCGGTTCCCTGCTTCCCCAGGTCGAGCGGTTGCATGAGGTGATCCGCTTCGACGGTGTCGTCACGTCGTGTGACTACTACCTGCCGACCGCGGCACGGATCAGCGCCCGCCTGGGCCTCCCGGGGCCCGCGGTCGAGGCCGTGGAGAGCGCCTGCCGCAAGGACGCGACCCGGCGGGTCCTCGCGGCCGCCGGGGTTCCGGGGCCGCGCTTCGCGGTCCGCACGGACGGGGCGGGTGCCCTCGCGGCGGCCCGGGAGATCGGGTACCCGCTGGTCGTGAAGCCGGTGGACCTCTGCGCGGGCATGCTCGTACGCCGTGTCGACGACGATGCGCAGTTGGCCGCCGCATGCCGCGCGCTGGTGGACTTCCCGCGCAACGCCAGGGGGCAGCGGCGTACGCCCCACATCCTGATCGAGGAGTTCCTCCGAGGGCCCGAGGTGAGCGTCGAGACCGTGACCCGCGGGGGAGTCGCCCACGTCGTCGGGGTGACGGACAAGAGTGTCGGCGGGGCTCCGGCCTTCGTCGAGACCGGGCACATGTTCCCCGCCGACCTCGCCCCCGGGGACCTCGAGGCCGCGACCGGCACAGCGGTGCGCGCCGGGACGGCGCTGGGCCTCGACGACGTCGTGGCGCACACCGAGATCAAGCTGACGGCGGACGGGCCCAGGGTCGTGGAGGTGAACCCCCGTCCCGCCGGCAACCGCATCACCGAGCTGGTCCGCCACGTCACCGGGATCGACCTCGCCGCCGCTTGTGTCGACGTGGCGCTGGGCCGGGAGCCCGACCTCCGCAGGCGGGACACGGGGCTGCGCAGCGCGGCCATCGGATTCGTCGTCCCCGACACCGCCGGAACGCTCGCCTCGGTCGAGGGCGCCGACGGAGTACGGGAGTCCGACGGGGTGATGGAGGTCCAGCTCGCCGGGGCGGGTCGCACGGTCGAGGTGGCGGACAGCAACAACGCCTATCTGGGACACGTCATGGTGGGCGACGCCACCGGGCTCGGTGCCCGGGATCGCGTCGAGGCGCTGCTCGCGGACGTGCGACCTCTGATGGTGCGAGCGTGAGTACGCCCACGAGCACACCCGGCCGGCGCACCCCGGCCCGGGGCGGGTCCCTCACCGCCCTCGACGCCCTCACCGCCCTCGACGCCCTCGACGCCAACGACGCCTTCGACGTCCTCGTCGGCCGGGTGCTGGCCGGCGAACTCGGTCCGGTGCCAGGCTCCCGCCGCGTCACCGTGGCCTTCACGACCGCCCAGGCCGCCCGGCACGACGGGCGGCGCGGCGGATACCGCAACGAGGTCCTCAGCCTCCGCGTCGGCCGGGCCGTCGGCTCCTGCGCGGTCGAACCAGGAGCGCTTCCGCCCGGAACCGCCGAGAGCTGCGCCGGTGCGGAGGTGGCCACGCTCCTCGCCCACCCGTTGCTGCCGGTCCGCGTCGCGGCGCTGGACGCCCATCTGCTGGACGTACGGCCGCACATCCCGGCCCACGGCGCGGAGCCGGTGACCATCCCCGCCGGGAGTTCGCTGGACCGGTCGAGGGCGAGGGCCCGCGCGGTCGTGGATCTGGTCGAGGTGCGGCCCGGCGGCACGGTCCTGGTCGTCGGGGTCGTCAACTCCGTTCTCGCCGAGCTGCGTTCGCGAGGCCTTGGATGTCTGCCCTGCGACCTGAAGGGCGGTACCACCGAGTGGGGGGAGCCCGTCGCCACGGACGCCCTCGACGAGGTCGGGCGCTGCGACGCGGTGCTGGCCTCCGGGATGACCCTCGGCAACGGGACCTTCGACCCGCTCCGGCGGAGCGCCCTGGAGCACGGGAAACCCCTGGTCATGTTCGCCCAGACCGGGAGCGCCGTACTGCCCCGCCTCCTGGGCGCCGGGGTGACTGCGGTCTGTGCGGAGCCGTATCCCTTCTTCTGGCTCGACGGCGGGCCCGGAGCCGTCCACCGCTACCGCCACCGCACGGACGGCGGAGGTACCCCGTGACCACCGTGTTCCTGCCCGCCCTCGCACCCAACCGCGAGCTGCTAGCGCTCATCGGCCGAACCCCGCTGGCCAGGATCACCGCCGCGCTGCCCCGGCGCCACCCCGGCTTCTGGGCCAAACTCGAAGGCCACGCCGTCGGCGGGATGAAGGCGCGGGCCGCGGTCTCCATGCTGCTCGGCGCCGAGGAGCGGGGCGAACTCCTGCCGGGGGCCCCGGTGGTGGAGTCGACCTCGGGCACCCTCGGGATAGGACTCGCCTTCGCCGGCCAAGCCCTGGGGCATCCCGTCGTACTCGTCGGGGACAGCGAACTGGAGCCCTCGATGCGTCGGTTGCTGCGCTCCCACGGAGCCCGCCTCGAACTGGTGGACAGTCCGGCCGCACAAGGCGGCTGGCAGGGAGCCCGGTTGGAGAGGCTGCACGACCTGCTCGGCCGACTTCCCGGTGCGTACTGGCCCGACCAGTACAACAACCCTGACAACACCGCCGGTTACGCCTCGCTCGCGGCGGAACTGGCCACCCAGCTCGACCATCTCGACATCCTCGTCTGCAGCGTCGGCACCGGCGGTCACAGCGCCGGGATCGCCGCACCGCTGCGCAGACACTGGCCCGGCCTGCGCCTCGTCGCCGTCGACTCCACCGGGTCCACCATCTTCGGACAGCCCGCCGCGCCCCGCCTGATGCGCGGACTCGGCAGCAGCATCCACCCGCGGAACGTCGCCTACGAGGCGTTCGACGAGGTGCACTGGATCGGCCCGGCCGAGGCCGTCGACGCCTGCCGGCGCCTGGCCCGGGGCAACTTCGTCAGCGGAGGCTGGAGCACCGGCGCGGTCGCACGCGTCGCTGCCTGGGCCGCGGACGCCCACCCCGGCGCGGCCGTCGCCACGGTGTTCCCCGACGGACCGCACCGCTACCTCGGCAGCGTCTACGACGACGACTTCATGACCGCGCACCACCTGGACCCCGGCCGTGCGGCCGACCTCCCCGTCGACATCCCGCACGCACGCGCCGCGCAGGCCGGTGGCTGGGCCAGGTGCACCACCGTCACCGATCCACTGGCGGAGCGCCTGGAGGAGCACCCGTGAAACTCACCCAGCACACCGTGCGGCTCACCCTCACCGAGCCGCTGCGCATCTCGCGCTCGACCATGACCGCCCGCGACGCCGTACGGCTGACCGTCGAGCACGACGGTCTGAGCGGCCACGGTGAGGCCGTCACCAGCGTCTTCTACGGCCTCGACACCCGCACCCTGCAACGTCTCGCCGCCCGTACCGGCGAGAGCCTCGCGCGCTTCGCCGGGCCCGAGACCGCGCTGCACGCCCTGCGTGTCGGCGAACTCCTGCCACCCGGGACCCCGGCAGCCGTCACCGCTGCCGCCGAGGCGGCGCTCCTCGACCTGGTCGGCAAGCGCACCGCCACGGCCGTCCACCGCTTCCTCGGGTCAACCGTGGCACCGAGGGCCGCCACCGCCCGCACGATCTCCCTCACCTCGCCGGGCCGGGCCGCCGCCCAGGCACGTGCACTGACCGACGCCGGGTTCTCCGTCATCAAGATCAAGGCGGGAGACCCGGACCACGAATCCGATCTGGACCGGGTACGCGCCGTCCGCGCCGCGGCACCCTCCGCCCGGCTCCTCCTCGACCCGAACGGGGCCTGGACCGTGGGACAGGCGCGCAGGCTCCTTCCCCGGTTCGCCGACCTCGGCGTCGAAGCGGTGGAACAGCCCGTCGCCCCGGGTGACCCGGAAGCACTCGCACGCCTCGCAGCCCGCTCACCCCTGCCCGTCGTCGCGGACGAGGACGCGGTGAGCTACGAGGACGCCCGGCGGCTCGCCGGACGGGTCCACGGGATCAACGTCAAACTCGCCAAATGCGGTGGCGTCCACGCGGCCCTGCGCATCGCCGCCCTGATCGAGGGCAGTGGCACGGACCTGATGCTCGGCTGCCTCACCGCCAGCACCCTCGGCATCGCCCCCGCCGTCCACATCGCCGACCGCGCACGCTGGACCGACCTCGACGGGCACCTCCTGCTCGCCCACGACCCGTGGACGGGCATCGGCGGCGACGACGGTTTCGTCCACGTCACCGGCCACCCGGGACTCGGCGTACGCCCCCGTGCCGAAGCCGGATCCTGGAGCGAGGCCTCATGAGGATCTGGCACGAGGTACGCGGATTCCCGCTCGCCACCCGGCTGCTCCTGGTCAACCAACTCGGCGTCAACACGGGCTTCTACCTGCTCATCCCGTACCTCGCCACCCATCTCGGCGACGACCTGGGCATGTCGGCGGCCGTCGTCGGCGTGGTCCTCGGCGTACGCAACCTGAGTCAGCAGGGCCTCTTCCTCATAGGCGGCTCCGCCGCCGACCGGCTCGGGGCACGCGGTGTCATCATCGCCGGCTGCGCGATACGCACCGTCGGCTTCGCCCTGTTCGCGCTCGGCGACGGGCTGCCCGTCCTGCTCGCGGCCTCGGTGCTCAGCGGAGTGGCCGGAGCCCTGTTCAACCCGGCCGTCCGGACCTATCTCGCCCAGGAGGCGGGGGAGCGCAAGGCCGAGGCCTTCGCACTCTTCAACGTCTTCGCGACCACCGGAGCCCTCGTCGGCCCGCTGCTCGGCAGCGTCCTGCTGCTGGTCGACTTCCGGGCCTCCGCGCTCACCGCCGCCGGGATCTTCGCCCTGCTCACCGTCGCCCAGGCCCTGGTCCTGCCCCCCAGGGACGTCCCGCCGGCCACCGGCAGCGTCGCCTCCGACTGGCGTGAGGCCGTCGGCAACCGCGCCTTCCTCGCCTTCGCCCTGGCCATGGTCGGCATGTTCACCCTGGAGAGCCAGCTCTACCTGCTGCTCCCCGACGGCGCCAGGCAGGCGACCGGCTGGGACGGCGCCGCCGGACTCGTGTTCGTCGTGGGAACCGTCGCCGGAATCGCCCTGCAACTGAGGATCACCCGCGTGCTGAAGGGGCGGGGGTCCAGCGTGCGGTGGATCGCCGCCGGACTGGTGCTGATGGGAGCGGCCTTCGCACCCCCGATGCTCGTCGCCGGCGCGGACGCACCCGTGAGCAGCACCCCTGAGGCCGTACTGCGCGTCCTGCCCGTGCTGGCCGGAGCCCTCCTGCTCCACCTGGGAGTCATGACCGCGCAGCCCTTCGTCATGGAGCTGATCCCCGGCTTCGGAAGGCCGGCGCTGACCGGTACGTACTTCGGTGTCTTCTACGCTGTCTCCGGCGTCGCCGCGGCCGTCGGGAACGCCGCCGTCGGACGGGCCATGGACGTCGCCCGGCGGGGCGGGGCGGACGGCACCGCCGTCGCGTTGCTCCCCTGGGCCTGCTGCCTGGCCACCGGACTCGTCTCGGCCGGCGCGGTCGCCTGGCTGCACCGCGCCGGAACGCTCCCCGTGATCCGGCCCGCACCCGCGGCGGTGGCGGCATGAGACACCGGACCGGCAACCTGCTCACCGACCGGCCGGAGCTCTACGAAGCCCGGTTCCCCGACCCCGAACGCCTCGCCGAACGTTGGGCGGAGCACCTCCTGCCCGCGTCCTCGTGGCGGACGAGCCCACCACGGGGCAGGACGCCCTGACGAAGCGCCGTGTCGTCGACCAGCTGGCCGCGCTCACAGGCCGGGGCATCGCCGTACTCCTGCTGAGCCACGACCTCGACGTCGTACGCGAACTGGCCGACGAGGTACTCGTGATGAGCGGCGGACGGGTGGTGGAGGAGGGGCCCGCCCACCAGGTACTCGACGCCCCCGCCCACCCGTGGACCAGGGAACTCCTCGCCGGACCGAGGACACTGCCGTACGCCGCTCCCGGAAGCGGTGGTGAAGAGGTCCTGTCGGTTCGTCAACTGATCGCTCGTCATCGCTCGGGTGGAGTACGCGTCCCGGTGCTGGGCGTCGACCGGCTGACCCTCCGTCGCGGCGAATGCCTTGCCGTCGTGGGGCGTTCGGGCAGCGGCAAGACCACCCTCGCCCGCTGCCTCGCCGGACTCCACCGCGACCACACGGGGGAGGCGCTGCTCGACGGCACGGCCCTGCCCCGCAGCCTTCGGGACCGTGGCCGAGAGCAGCTCGCCGCGGTGCAGTACGTCTTCCAGGACGCACGGGCCGCCTTCGACGAGCACCGCCCCGTCCTCGACCAGGTGGCCCGCACCGCGGTACGCCTGCGCGGCGCGGGACATGGCGAGGCGACGGAGGAGGCCGGGCGGGTGCTGGCCGGTCTCGGCCTGGACGGGGCACTGGTGCGCAGACCGCCCGGGCGGCTCTCCGGCGGCGAACTGCAACGCGCCGCGCTCGCCAGAGCACTGCTCGCCCGGCCCCGGGTACTGATCTGCGACGAGATCACCTCGGGGCTCGACCCGGTGACCCGGCGCTCCCTGCTGGACCTGCTCGCCGAGCTGATCCGTGGTGGGGACGGGCTGAGCGTCGTACTGATCACGCACGACCTCGACACCGCCGCACCGGCGACACGCGTGGCCGTGCTGGACGGCGGGGAGGTCGTCGAGGAGGGGCCGCGGGAACAGATCCTCACCGCTCCCCGTCATCCCCTGACCGCCGCCCTGCTCGGCGCGTCGAGGAGACGGGGAGAGGCGGCACGCCCCTGACGCGGAACCCGGACCACCCTTCCGCACGTACACTCGCCCGTATGAGTCGCACCGGCGTCAGAGGGAAGTGCCTGCACCAGGCCGCCCCCGGTGTGCTCGCGAGCTGTCGTACCGCCCTGCACGGGCACGGCTAGCGACCTTCCGCGGTCACCACCCGGGGCGAACCCGTACCTCCTCCCACCGTGCCCACGGGTATCCCGCACGGGCACCGCGGGCCGGGCCCCGACCCCGCAGGCGCCCCACTTCCCCACCGCAGCTTCGGCGTGCCGCCGTTGCCGCGTTCCGGCGAAGGCCGCACCACGGCCCGAGCCACCCTCGAAGGGACCACCTTGAAGCTGAGCGAGCTGCTGGCCGGACAGAACCACCACATCCTTCAGGGTGACCCGGGGGAAACCGATGTCACCGCGGGAACGGCCATCGACGCGGACCGGGTGGCGCCGGGATCGCTGTTCATCGCGGTGCCCGGACATCAGGAGGGCGGGCCCGGCGCGGTCGCCCCCGCCCTGGCCCGGGGCGCGGTGGCGGTCATCGTCGAGGACGGCCACGTCCCGGAGACGCCGGCGGAAGGGGCCTGCGTCGTACAGGTACCTGACGTCCGTACCACCGCGGCCGTCGTCGCCGCCCGCTACTTCGGTGAAGCGGGGCGGAGCATGGACATGGTGGCCGTCACGGGCACCAACGGGAAGACCTCCGTGTCGTACATGGTCGAGTCGGTGCTGCGGATCTCCGAAGGGGTGAGGGCAGGGGTCATCGGCACGGCCGGAAGCCGCATCGGCGACGAACTGATCCCGATGCCCCGGACGGTGCTGACCACCCCGGAGTCCCCCGACCTCCAGTACCTCCTGGGGTGCATGCGCGATCGCGGGGTCGGCACGGTGGTGCTGGAGGCCACGTCCATGGGCCTGCTGACGCACCGGGTCGACCGGACCTTCGTCGACGTCGGCGTCTTCACCAACCTGAGCCAGGACCATCTGGACGACCACGGCACGATGGACAACTACCGCGACGCCAAACTCCGGCTCTTCCAGGGGCTCTGCCGGCACGCCGTGGTCAACGCGGATGATCCGGTGGGTGTTCGCATCGCGACGCTGATGCCGGGTGCGGTGACCACGTACGCCCTCGACACCGACGCCGACTACCGGGCCACCGATCTGGTCGTGGACGCCTCCGGGACCCGCTTCACCCTCCACCACGACGGCCGCAAGTACCCGGCCGCGATCCCCGCCCCCGGCAGGTTCTCGGTCGCCAACGCACTGGCGACGGTGGCGGCCTGCCACAGGCTCGGGCACGACCTCGCCGGGCTCGTCTCGGCACTCGAACGCATGCCGCAGATCCCGGGCCGCTTCGAGCGGACCACGACGGCGTCCGGTACGTCGGTGATCGTCGACTACGCGCACTCCCCGGACTCGCTGAACAAGGTGCTCGGCACCATTCGCGGCTTCGCCCGCTCCAGGGTGGTCACCGTCTTCGGCTGTGGCGGTGACAGGGACACCACCAAGCGGGCCGAGATGGGCACGATCGCCGGGACACACTCCGACCTGTGCGTCCTCACCTCGGACAACCCGCGCAACGAGGACCCCGAGGCGATCATGGACCAGGTCGTGCCGGGCATCGAGAAGACGGGCACCCCCTACGAACGCTTCACCGACCGGCGCCGCGCCATCGCCTTCGCGCTCTCGGCGGCGGGCCCGGACGACATCGTCCTGATCGCGGGCAAGGGCAGCGAGCCCTACCAGATCGTCGGGGACGCGCTGCTGCCGTTCAGCGACATGGCCACCGTGCGGGAACTCGCCGGGAGCTGACCACCCCGAGAACTCCGAGGCCCGTGTTCAGGGGCCCTGCCGCCGTGGCGGCAGGGCTGTACATCCCACCTGACCAGGACAGGTGAGCCCCGCCGAAAAGGGGAGGCGGACTTCCGCGCGCCACCGGGCTGCGACCGGGCGCGTCCTCGACCAAACCGTGAGTGGTCCTGTTCATCGAATTCCTGGCGTCGTGTCATTGGCATGGACCTGCTTATCGAACTGGACTACAGTCCGTAGCGGCACTTCTGAGAGCGCTCTCAGACGGCTCTCGGATGCTTCCTGTTCCACCCCCACGATGCTGGAACAACAGAAGGGGCACTCCCTTGAGACACACGACGATGGTGCGGACCGGTCTCTCCGCACTGCTCATCATCGGCACCTGGGCGACGGCGGGCCTGACCCAGGCCTCCGCGGCCGATTCCCCCTCGGACCCCGCGAAGGCACAGGCCTCCGCGGGGATCATCACGGCCATGCAGCGTGACCTCGGACTGACGAAAAGTCAGGCAGAGGCCAGGCTCACCGCCGAGAAGTCGGCGACAGCCCTGGAAGGCAAGGCGCGTAACGCCGCGGGGGCGGCGTACGGCGGTTCCTGGTTCGACGCCGGCAGCGGCAGGCTGACGGTCGCCGTCGCCGACGGCGCCAAGGCGAGTGCCGTCCGGGCAACGGGTGCGGAGGTCCGTGTGGTCGACCACACGGCGCGCCTGCTCGACACCGTGAAGAGCCGGCTGGACGCTCTCGACGCGCCTGCCGGAGTCAGCAGTTGGCACGTCGACCCCCGGGCCAACTCCGTCGTCGTGAACGTCGTCGCCGCCGAACAGGGTGACAACGATGTCCGCGCCTTCGTCGCGAAGGCCCGCGAAGCCGGCCCCGTCACGGTCGAGCAGACCGCCGAGGCCCCGCAGACCTTCGCTGCCGGAACGGTCGGCGGCGACCCGTACTACACCGGCAACGTGCGCTGCTCCATAGGCTTCTCGGTCCACGGCGGCTTCGTCACCGCTGGGCACTGCGGCCAGGCAGGCGGAGCGGTGCGGGGCTGGGACGGCTCGGCGATCGGCAACTTCCAGGGGTCGTCCTTCCCCGACAACGACTACGCCTGGGTGAACGTGGGCAGCGGCTGGTGGACCGTCCCGGTGGTCCTCGGCTGGGGCACCGTGTCCGACCAGTTGGTCCGCGGCTCCAACGAGGCTCCGATCGGCGCCTCGATCTGCCGCTCCGGATCGACCACCCACTGGCACTGCGGCAACGTCCTCGCGAAGAACGAGACCGTGAACTACAGCCAGGGTGCCGTCCACCAGATGACCAAGACCAGTGTCTGCGCCGAACCGGGCGACTCCGGTGGCTCGTTCATCAGCGGTGACCAGGCGCAGGGCGTCACCTCCGGCGGCTGGGGCAACTGCAGTGGCGGCGGAGAGACGTGGCACCAGCCCATCAACGAGATCCTCAACCGTTACGGGCTGACCCTGCACACCGCCTGACGGTTCGGATCGCCTGACGGTTCACGTCGTCTGACGCTTCACATCGCCCGGCCCTTCACACCGTCCGACGCGATGACCCCGCCGGGTCGAGGTGGCCCGGCGGAACGCGACCGGTCTGCTGCGGCAGCAGGGTGGCCCCCTGCCGCAGCAGGCTCTCGTGCGTGGGGCCCGCCGACCGTCGCCCGCGCGGGACGGACACCGGACCCGTCGTGCCCCACGACGTGTCCGGCGGGCCTGGTCCGCCGCGGCTCGCTCCAGTTCGGGCCGGTTCGGGCCAGTGGTCCAGGCGGGCCGGTCAGTCCAGCATGACGGGATTGCTGAGCGCCGCCATGTGGCCCTCACGGTGCCGTACCTCCACGCGGACGAAGGCGGAGTCGGCCGCTCCGATGAGGAGCTCGGCGCTACCCGCTCCCGAGGCGTCGAGCGGCGACCGGTACGCCTCGCCGCGCTCGGTGTGGAAGCTGACCGTGCCCGACGGCACTCCGTGCACCTCCGCTCCGGCCAGGGCCGGTGCGCCGACCGTCGCCAGCCGCTCTCCGATCCCGGCGCTCCGCCCATCCGTGGACACGGTGAACGACAGTTGCGCCGTCGCCGATCCGGCGATCCCTCTCCGGCCGGCGCGTATGGCCGAGAGGAGGGCCGCCGTGCTCGGCTCGTTGGCCGCCACCACGGTGTGGGGGATGCCGATCTGTCCCTCGAGACGGGTGTCGCTGTTGCCCATGGCGGGGAGCCACCGTCCCTGATGGATGCCTGCGGCCAGGCCGCGCCCCCACTCGGCCAAGGCCGCCTCGTTGTCCGCCTGCCAGGGTGCTCCGGAAGTCCACGGCCCGTTCCACACCTCGACCACGTCGAATGCCTGGTACGGGTACATGAGTGTGCCGGAGGGGTAAGGGGCGTGCGGGTGGGCGGCTACGCAGAGTCCGCCGACGCGGCGGACGTCGTCGACCCACCGTCCGATCCGGTCGTCCCGCACGCCGTACCGCCACTCGATCCGTTGCCGGGGCTCGATGCCCAGCGCGAGCCAGTGCCCGGTGAGTGTGGTGACCTCCTGACCCGGTATCACCAGCAGATGCCCGGCGCTGTGTCTGCTCCAGGCCTCGTGCGTCTCGGACGTGTTGTGTTCGGTGGCGGCCAGGAAGTCGAGCCCGACCGCCCGGGCCGCACGCACGAGCTGTTCCGGTGTCAGCTCGCCCCCGGTCGAGACCGTCGAATGGACGTGGCAGTCGCCTCGAAACCAACTGCGCTCCCGCTCGGCCTTCGTCACCCGGTCAGGCATTCCGTCCTTCTCGACTCGGCCTGATACCTGACGGCGTGCCAGGGCTGTGGCCGTGCTCGGAGTGCGCCCGGACTTCAACTCCCCCTGCCGTGCGCACTGTTCACCAACTCTTGACATGTTCTCAGCGGCGGCGTAACACTGGCAACGCCTGGGAGAGCGCTCTCCCGAGTCTCTCGCTCGGCACGTTTCCGCACGACGCACCATCCAGCTCCACTCTCCCCCCACCGCGCACCCGATGTGCGCGGACGCAGAGCGGCACGGAGGTCCGCATGGCCGAAAGATTCAGCAGAAGCATCCTGGTGTCCGCCCTCGCGGTCGCCGCCGCCCTGGCCCTGGTGGTCGTCGGACTCACGGCGATCACGGACGCCGGTACGACGGTGGCCGGGACCGCCTCGAAGGCGGCCGGTGGGTCGGTCGCGGCGTCTCACGTCATGGAGGGGTCACAGGGGCAGCCCATGCAGGGCCACGCCATGGCGGCGGCCGCCCCTGTCCCCTCCGGTGACGACCCCGACGGCGACGGCTACATCCCGGCGAACCCGCCGGTCACCGGCGTGGTGCCGTCCACCGAGATCCCGCCCCACCGCTACTTCCACGAGTTCCAGGCGAACTGCTCGGTCGACCACACCGGCGCGGTCGACCCGATCGTCTATCCGGGGCAGACCGGCAAGTCCCACAACCACACCTTCATGGGGAACGACACCACGGACGAGAACAGCACCACCGCATCGCTCGGCGCGGGCGGCACCGCCTGCAAGGCTCCGGGCGACCTGTCGGCGTACTGGATGCCGACCCTCTACAAGGGGGACCAGGAGGTGCGTCCGGTCGGTCCGCAGACCATCTACTACAAGGCCGGCGTCACGGACTACCGGACCGTGCGGCCGTTCCCCAAGGGGCTCCGCTTCGTCGTCGGCAGCCCGATGCAGACGGCTGAGCAGTTCCGGAACCACCCGGGCATGGTCGAGGGCTACGAGTGCGGCGAGAGCTACCACAACTACGAGTTCCCGGCATCCTGCCCGACCAGTCAGGACACCCAGCTCAACCTCCGTATGCAGGCGCCCAGCTGCTGGGACGGCAAGTACCTGGACACCCCTGACCACCAGGCGCACATGGCGTATCCGATCGTGACGGGTGCCAACCAGGACGTCTGCCCGTCGAGTCACCCGGTCGCCCTGCCGATGATCGAGTTCAAGATGGCCTGGCCGGTCAACGGCGACATGTCGCAGGTGAGGCTGGCCAGCGGTACAGGCCACTCCTTCCACTACGACTTCTTCAACGCCTGGGACGACGCCACGCTCGACGCCATGGTCGATCACTGCGTGGTCGGCGGCCTCCAGTGCGACGCCCGGGGGTACGACCAGAACAACCCCGGCGCGGGTGCGGCGCTGAACGAGAACTACGAACTTCCCTGACCCTGGTATCCCCCTGGTGGGCGCGGATCGGCCGCGCCCACCAGGGAGAGCGCTCTCCCTGGATCCTCACACGTTCACGCCATTCTTCCCACGACGAGGAGCTGTCTCCCCCCATGAAACTGCCACGTCTCATCCCGTCGGCCCGAGGCCGCAGACGCACGACGGCGCGGCTCGCCGTCGCCGCCCTTCTCGCCGCCGGAGCGGCAGCCCTCCCCGCGCCCGCCGCCCAGGCCGCCGGAAGCGTGGTGAAGGTCGAAGGGGCGCAGGGTTCCTGGAAGCTGACCGTGGATGGTTCCCCGTACACCGTGAAGGGCCTGACCTGGGGCCCGGCCGTGGCCGACGCCGGACAGTACATGCCCGACGTGAGGTCGATGGGGGTCAACACCGTCAGGACCTGGGGCACCGACGCCACCACGAAACCGCTCCTGGACGGTGCTGCCGCGAACGGCATCAAGGTCATCGCCGGTTTCTGGCTCCAGCCCGGTGGTGGTCCCGGCAGCGGCGGGTGCGTCGACTACCTGACGGACACCACGTACAAGAACGAGATGCTCGCCGAGTTCCCCAAGTGGGTGGAAGCGTACAAGGACCACCCCGGGGTCCTCATGTGGAACGTCGGCAACGAGTCCGTGCTCGGGTTGCAGAACTGCTACGGCGGGGACGCCCTCGAACAGCAGCGCAACGCGTACACGGCCTTCGTCAACGACATCACGAAGAAGATCCACGCCGTCGACCGCAACCACCCGGTCACCTCGACCGACGCGTGGACCGGGGCCTGGCCGTACTACAAGAGGAACGCACCGGACCTCGACCTGTACGCAGTCAACTCCTACGGCGCCGTCTGCGACATCAGGAAGACCTGGGAGGACGGGGCCTTCGACAAGCCGTACATCGTGACCGAGGGCGGCCCCGCCGGTGAGTGGGAGGTGCCGGACGACGCCAACGGCGTACCCGACGAGCCGACCGACGTCGCCAAGGCCGATGGCTACAAGCGCGCCTGGCAGTGCGTCACCGGCCACACCGGCGTCGCACTCGGCGCGACGCTCTTCCACTACGGCACCGAGTACGACTTCGGTGGCGTCTGGTTCAATCTGCTCCCCGCCGGTCAGAAGCGCCTCTCGTACTACGCGGTGAAGCAGGCGTACGGAGCGAGCACCGCGGGCGACAACACACCGCCCGTGATCACCGGCATGACGGTCGACAACGCCTCGGCGGTCCAGGCCGGCAGGCCCTTCACCGTGAAGGCCTCGGTCTCCGACCCCGACGGTGACGCCCTCACCCACCAGGTGCTCCTGGGCAGCAAGTACGTCGACAACAACGGGCAGTTGAACCAGACGCCGTTCACGGACAAGGGCAACGGCACCTTCGAGGTCACCGCTCCGGACCGGCTCGGCGTGTGGAAGGTCTACCTGAAGAGCTCGGACGGCAAGGGCAACGTCGGCATCGAGACGAAGTCCTTCGAGGTCGTGCCGCCGCAGGTCGGGGGCACGAACGTGGCGGCGGGCAGGCCCGCCACCGCGTCCACGTTCCAGCCCGACAGCGTCGGCTGCCCGTGCCCGGCCGGCAACGCGGTCGACGGCTCCTTCGACACCCGTTGGGCGAGCGACTGGTCCGACCAGCAGTGGATCCAGGTGGACCTCGGGGCCAGGACGCCGTTCGACCACGTGCAGCTCGCCTGGGAGGCCGCGTACGCCAAGGGATACACCCTGCAGACGTCGGACAACGGCCAGGACTGGACCACCGTGCGGACCGTCACCGACGGCAACGGCGGCATCGACGACCTCGATGTGACGGGGGAGGCGCGCTACGTACGGGTGAGCACCTCCGTGCGCGGCACACCCTGGGGCTACTCGCTCTACGAGTTCGGCGTCTACCGGCGCTGACCGCCCGCAGGAGCCGCCGCACCGTCCCGATCCCCGCCGTCGGTGCGGCAGGGAAGTCCGCGGCGGGCCACGGAGAACCGTGGCCCGCCGCGGACTCACGCGTCGCCGCCGTCCGGTCGGTGCGCGGAAAGGGGCGGCTCAGGCGGATTCCTCGGGGCCGTCGTCGTCGGAGCTCAGCTCCTCGGCCCGCAGCGCCAGGTCCTGCAGCACATCGGCGGAGGTCACGTCCTCCTGACCGGAGTCATGGATCTGCGCGAGAGCGATGAAGGCCAGGGTGAACGCCCCGACCAGCTGCTCGACGGCACCACCCACCTCGCGCCCCACCAGAGCCGCCATCTCCTCGACGCTCGCGTCCGCGGGAATGGCGATGTGCGGCATCGTCTCGTTCAGCAGGGTCGTCACCATGCTGCCGCCCGCGTCCGGGTCACCGCCGCCTCCGTCCTCCTCGGCCTGGCGCTGCATCTGGCCCGCCTCCGTGAGGATGCCGATCACTCGCTTGAGGACTTCGCTCTGCTCCATACGGTGAGCATAAGTGCCCAGGCCGCCCGTGCCCGATGGCTTCCCGGGAGCTGCGCCGATCACCCCGGAGGCGGTTCCGGACGGCAGAGGCCCCCGGTCACCAGCGGTTGTGGCCGCTGGGCCGGGGGCTCGGGCTTCGCACGGGACGGGATCAGGCCACCGGGTGCGGCCGGTCTTCGGAGACCGCGCGGATCAGCTCCGCGTGGCGACGCCCCGGGTGGAGTCGGTCGGAAGGGGGTCGAGGTCGTTCACCGGCTGCCCTTCCTCGTGCGTCACTTGACGGCCCCCGCGGTGAGCCCGGCCACGAGGTAGCGCTGCAGGAGAAGGAAGCCCGCGACCACGGGCACGCTGACGACGAGCGAGGCGGCCATGACCTGGTTCCAGTACACGTCGTTCTGGGTGGCGTAGCCCTGCAGGCCGACCGCCAGGGTGCGGGTGGCGTCGTTCGTCATCACGGAGGCGAACAGCACCTCGCCCCACGCCGTCATGAACGCGTACACGGACACGGCGACGATCCCCGGCACGGCGGCCGGCACGACGACCCGGAACAGTGCCCGGACCGGGCCGCAGCCGTCCACCAGCGCCGCCTCGTCCAAGTCCTTCGGGATGGAGTCGAAGTAGCCGATCAGCATCCAGATGGAGAAGGGCAGCGAGAACGTCAGATAGGTGAGGATCAGTCCGCCCCGTGAGCCGTACAGGGCGAGGCCGGTGCTGTTGCCGATGTTGACGAAGATCAGGAACAGCGGGAGGAGGAAGAGGATCCCCGGGAACATCTGGGTGGAGAGCACCGTGACGGTGAACACCCGCTTGCCGCGGAAGCCGTAGCGGCTCACGGCGTAGGCCGAGAACACCGCGATGGTCACCGAGAGGACCGTCGCGGCGCCCGCCACGATCAGCGAGTTCACGAAGTACTTGGCGAGCGGGACGGTGTCCCAGATGTCGAAGTAGGGCTGGACCGTCAGCTCCGTCGGGATCCACCGGAACTTCCCGGAGACGTCCTGGAGCGGTTTCAGGGAGCTGCTGATCATGACGTAGACCGGCAGGAGGACGAATCCCGCGAGCAGTGTCAGGACGACTCGCCGGGTCCAGAGGAAGGACCGCGGCGCCGCCATGGGGGACCGGACGCGCGACCGGGCGGGGCTAGGCATCGGCGCCCTTCCTTCCGCGTGAGGTGAGGAACAGGTACGCGGCCGTCACGACCAGAAGGAAGAGCAGCAGCAGGACGGACATCGCCGAACCGCTGCCGAAGTTCCACGTGACGAACGACGACTGGTAGATGTGGATCGAGATCAGGTCGGCGTTCTCCGGTGCCGACTTCCCGAACAGGACGTACGGCGTGTTGAAGTCGTTGAACGTCCACAGGAACAGGACGAGCACCAGGACCTGGTTGACGGGCCGGAGCGAGGGCAGCGTGATCCTGCGGATCTGCTGCCAGATGCCGGCGCCGTCGATCGAGGCCGCCTCGTAGAGCTCGCGCGGGATGTTCTGCAGGGCGGCCATCAGCATCAGGAAGGCGAACGGCCAGCCCTTCCACACGGAGACGATGATCAGCGCGTAGATGCTGTTGTCGCCTATCAGCCAGAAGGACGGCTGGCCGGTCAGCCCGAGCTGGTCGTGCAGGACGTGGTTGACCAGCCCGTTGTCGCGCTGGAACATGAACGCCCACGTGATGACCGCCGCGTAGACCGGCAGGGCGTACGGGACGAGGAAGACGGCCCGCAGGAAGCCCCGGCCGCGGAAGTTCTCCTGAAGCATGACCGCCGCGGCGATGCCGAACAGCCAGGCCAGTCCGACGGCGAAGAACGTGAAGACGCAGGTGACGAGGAACGAGTGCAGGAGTGCCTCGCCGATCGGGGCGTCGAAGTCGACGGCGATGCGGTAGTTGTCGAGGCCGGTCCAGGGCGCCCCGCCCCAGTTGTTGATGAAGAACTGGGTGAGCTGACGGAAGCTCATCACGATCCCGATGATCATCGGGACGATGTGTATCAGGAGTTCGAGCAGCACGGCGGGGAGCAGCAGGAGGTAGGGCAGTCCGCCTCGGCGGATCCGGTCGGGGATGCGCGGCAGTCGCCCGCGCGCACCCCCGGTGCCCGTGCTCCTCACCCTGTCGGACTTGTCGACCTGGGGATCGGTGGTCACGGCGGTCATGAAGAGTGCCTCACTGCTGCTGCATCGTCTGCTGGGCCTTGTCCAGGCGTGCCTTGACCGATTCGGTCGTCACGGGGGTGCCGGCCGCGGCGTCCGCGAACAGCTCCTTCACCGCGGTGCCCACCGCCGTCTCGAACTGCGACTCGTTCGGTACCTGGGGGAGGGGAGCCGCGCTGGTGGCGAGCGTGTCGCGCAGGACCTTCAGCTCGGGCGCGGAGAACGCGGCGTCCGACTGCGCGGCCTTGACGGGCGGGATCGACCCGTAGGTCCGGCAGAGGATCTTCTGCTCCTCGTCGCTCGTCATGAACTTCACGAACTCCTTGGCGCCGTCGATGTTCCTGGTGTTCTTGAACACCGCCATGTTGATGCCGGCCACCATGGAGTTGGTCTGCTCGCCGGCTCCCGGGGCGCCCGAGGGGACGGGGACGGGTGCGACCCCCCAGTCCTCCGGCTTCATGCCCTGTGCGGCGAAGGTGGTGGCCGCGGCCTGCCAGAGGACCATGGCCGTGCGGCCCTTGGCGAAGTCGGTGAGCGACTGGTTCTGGGCGTACTCGGCGTTGCCCGGAGCGATGATCTTGTCCTTGGCCATGAAGTCGACGTACTGCTTCACCGCCGCGACGGCGCCCTCGGAGGTGAAGTCCGCCTTGCCCTGGGCGTCGAAGAAGTCCGCGCCGTGCTGACGCCCGAGGACGAACGTCTGGTGGATGTTGTTGGAGAGGTTGGCGCCCTCGGCGCCGAGGGCCCACTTGCCGTCCTTGGACAGCTTCTTGCCGTCCTCGACGAGCTGGTCCCAGGTGGCGGGAGGTGTGGTGATGCCCGCGTCGGCGAACATCTTCTTGTTGTAGTAGAGGGCGTACGACAGCGAGTAGAGCGGAACCGCGGCGGGCGGCTCGCCCTCCTTGCCGGCCGAGGCGACCGCCGAGTCGATGAAGCGGTCCCGGCCGCCGATCGCCTCGAAGTTCTTGTCGTCCCAGGGCAGCAGCGCCCCGGTGGCCTGGAGCGAAGCCGACCAGGTGTTGCCGATGTTCAGCACGTCGGGGCCCTGTCCCGACGTGGTGGCGGCGAGGATGCGGTTCAGCAGGTCTGCCCAGGGGACGACCTCCAGCTTCACCTTGATCCCGGTCTCCTTCTCGAACTTCTTCAGCTCGGGGGTGAGGATCTTCTTGTCGGCCTCGATGCTCGGCCCCTGGTTGGACGCCCAGTACGTCAGGGTCTTCGGCGAATCGTTGCTGCCGCCCGCGGACGTTCCGCCCCCGCAGCCGGTGACTCCTGCGGCGACGGACATGGCGAGGGTGACGGCTGCTGCGGCTCTGAGGTGACGCATGAAAGGTGGCCCCTTTCCGGGGAGGGCTGGGTTCGGGATCCGAACCGCCCTTCCGCTCTTAATTTAAGATGTGATTTAAGAGGTGAAGAAAGTGCGCGTCAAGGGTTGGGGTCGGGGTATGTTGCCTGGACGAAGGGAGCAACATGGCTGAGCGCAGCAGACGGACCGTGCGTGACCTGCGAAGGGGCAACCGCGCGAGGGTATTGCAACGGTTGTATGTCGACGGCCCGTTGAGCCGTCAGGAGCTCGGCCCCGCGACCGGGCTGAGTTCGGGATCCATCAGCAACGTGGTCGCCGAGCTGGCCTCGGAAGGGCTCCTGGAGGAGGCCGGGATAGTCGACTCCGACGGCGGGCGCCCCCGGACCCTGCTGCGCATCGCCCCGGGGAGCGGACTGTTCGTGGGCATCGACATCGGCGAGACCCGCGTCCGTGTCGAGCTGTTCGACATCTCGCTCACGGAGCTCGCCCGTACCGACCGCCTGCTCGCCCAGCACGGATACGACGTCGAGCGCATCGTCAGCCACGTCCGCAGGGGAGTGGCCGACGTCCTGCGCGACGCGGAGGCGGACCCGCGGCTGCTGCTCGGCATCGGGATCGGGGTGCCCGGCATCATCGAACGCGACGCGTCGGAGGCCGCGGGCGGTCCTGGCGCGGTCGTGCACGGGCAGACCATCGGCTGGAGCGCGGTGCCCTTCGAGCGGATGCTCCGCGAGGCCGTCGACATACCGCCCGAGGTCCCGTTCTTCATCGACAACGGAGCCAAGACGCTGGGGCAGGCCGAGATGTGGTTCGGTGGAGGCCGGGGTGCCGGAACGGCCGCCGTCGCCCTGATCGGCTCCGGTGTGGGCGCGAGCGTCAACCGGGGGGACATCCTCGACGAGGACCTCTCGAACGCGGCCCTGGAGTGGGGCCACACCACGGTGCAGCTGAGGGGCCGCCGGTGCCGTTGCGGCTCCATCGGCTGCCTGGAGGCGTACGCGGGTGCGGAGGCGATGCGCGAACGCTGGCAGGAGGCGGGCGGCCCGCTGCCCCCGGACGCCGACGACGAGACCGCCCTCGCCGCGCTGCTCGCCGCCGCGTACCCCGGCCCGGGCGAAGGCCCCCCGGACCCCGTGGCGGTCTCGATCCTGGACGAGACGGCCGAATGCCTCGGTGCGGCACTGGCCGACCTGGTCAACCTCTTCCTGCCCGAACGCATCCTGCTCGGCGGCTGGGCGGGCCTGCTCATCGGCCCCCACCTGCTCCCGGACATCCGCCGCTACGCCCGGGAGTACGCGCTCCGGCACGCGGTCGCCCGCACCACGATCGACCTGGGGCACCTGGGTCCCGACGCGGTCACGGTGGGCGCCGCGACCCTGCCTTTGTCCGACTTCCTGGCTCGCGGCGGCACCCGCCCCGCGCGGTTGCGCCTCCCGGACGCCACCGAGGCGTCCGAACGCACCCCCGCGTCGGCCCTCCGGGGGCGAGGCCGCGCTGCGGCGGGATGAGGGTGCGACCGACCCGGCCGCTCCGGGCCAGGGCGAGCGGCGGGAGGGGCTGGGCGGCGGGCCTCCGGGGTGCGGGTGTGCCCTACGGGACGTCGGCAGTCCGGGCGCGTGGGCGCCCTCCGGGGCGGCGGGTGTCCGGGGGCGCAGGCCGCCGGGCGTCCCCGGTCGGCGTCGGGCGTCCGGGCCGGCGGTGGGTCGTTCGGGCGGCGCGCGCGATGGCGGGCCCGTGTCCGAGACCTACGCGGAGTCCCGTACCACCAGCACCGGTTCGAAGATCACCGATGTCACCGGCCGGGCCGGTGCCGCCAGCCGGTCGAGCAGAAGGCCCGTCATCTCCGCCGCCATGTCCTCGACCGGCTGACGCACGGTCGTGAGCGGCGGCCGGCACGCGGAGGCGGCCCTGCTGTCGTCGAAGCCGATCACCGCCACGTCCTCCGGCACCCGCCTGCCGTGCTCCCGCAACACGTGGCAGGCGCCCACGGCCATGAGGTCGTTCCCGGCGAACACCCCGTCCAGACCGGGGTGTTCGGAGAGCAGCCGCTCCATCGCGGCCTCCCCGCTCTCCTGGGTGAACTGCCCCTCGGCCACCGGCGGGTGGCCGTGTCCGTGGCTCGCCATCGCCTCCCGGAAGCCCGCCAGCCTCTCCTGTCCCGCCGGCACGTTCAGCGGCCCGCTGATCGTCGCGATCCTGACGCAGCCGCGTGCCAGCAGGTGTTCGGCCGCCAGCCGGGCGCCGTCCCGGTGGGCCAGGTCGACGTAGCTGATGCCCACCGGCCGGGCGGGGCGCGCGTAGAGCACCGCCGGCAGTCCTGCGTCGGTCATCAGCCCCGGCATCGGGTCCTCGGCGTGCGTCGACACGATCAGCGCGCCGTCCGCCCTGCCCTGACGCAGATACGTCACCACCTCTTCGCGGGCCCGCGAGGTCTCGGCGAACATCAGCACCGGGTGCATCCCGCGTGGCCTGAGGTAGTCGACCACCCCCGTCACCACTCGGCCGAAGAACGGGTCCGCGAAGACCTGGGCCGTGAAGGACGCCTCCTCGGCCGCAGGGGTCCCGCCATCCGGCTCGACCCCTGCTCCCGACACCACCAGCGCGATGGCGTCGGACCTGCGGGTGACCAGCGACCGGGCCGCACGGTTGGGCGCGTAGCCCGTCACGGAGACCGCCCGTCGCACGGCCTCCTGGATCGCCGGGTCGACGTTGCGCACGCCGTTGACGACCCGCGAGACCGTGGCGCGCGAGACGCCTGCGGCCCTCGCGACGTCCTCCAGGGTGGGCGCCGCACCGGTCGGTCGCAGAGCATCCGTCATGAGCGCATTTATAGCATCAGCAAGGCGAGTTGATAGAGCGCTCTCCCACTTGCCGGAGCACCGCGACACCGGCTTCTCGATCGGCCAAGGGGGTTGTGCGCCGGAGCGCGAGGGTGGTCGGTACCGACTGTTCACTTGTCACCGTCCTTTGTATGCCCATAAGTTGGCCGCTTGTGACGTGTGCTACTGCGAGTGGGGGAGCCTGAATCATGGCCGCGAACGGACGGCACCGCAGATACCAGCCCAGCCGGATCAACCGCGCTTCGCTCACGGTGACGGCGGGAGGCGCGGGCATCGCTCTCCCGCTTCTCGCCGCTGCCTCGGCGGGCGCCGCCTCGGCCGATGTGTGGGAGAAGGTCGCCGCCTGCGAGTCGACGGGCGACTGGCACGTCAACACCGGCAACGGCTACTACGGCGGATTGCAGTTCACCCGGTCGACCTGGGCCGCGTACGGCGGAACCGCCTATGCCGCGCGGGCCGACCTTGCGACGAAGGACCAGCAGATCGCGGTCGCGGAGAAGGTGCTGGACGGGCAGGGGCCCGGCGCGTGGCCGACGTGTTCGGTGAGCGCGGGTCTGGAGCGGGGCGGCGACGCCCCCGGCATCGCCCCGCAGTCGGACCGCGCGGCCCAGCCCGTCACGACCACGCAGGACAAGGCGTCCCCGACACCGAAGAAGGCCGTCCGGGACGCTGTGGCGGGCAAGACGTCACCGACGGCCGTGCCCGGCAAGCGCGAGTCCTACACCGTGGCGCACGGTGACTCCCTCTCCGCGATAGCCTCCGCCGAGCGGGTCCGGGGCGGCTGGGAGCGTCTGTACACCGCGAACCGCGCGGTGGTCGGCGCCGACCCCGACCTCATTCTTCCCGGCCAGCGGCTGACCCTCGACGTGTCGGTCACGCCCGGTACGTCCTCGAAGCCGACGGCGGCCCCGCAGCGCAAGGTGGCGGAGAAGGCAGCCCCGACACAGAAGGCAGCCCCGAAAGAGAAGGCAGCCGAGAAGCCCGCCCCGAGGGCCGAGGCCCCCAAGGCGAAGCAGAAGGCGGCCCCCGAGGCCAGGAAGCCTGCCGCCAGGACCGAGCACAAGGCGGCCGAGCCCCGCTCCGGGCTCACCGCGCCCGTGTCGGCCCGCACCGGAACCCCGTACCACCAGGCCGGTTCATGGTCGAGCGGCTACCACACGGGTGTCGACTTCCCCGTCCCCACCGGCACTTCGGTGAAGGCCGTGGGGTCCGGCAAGGTCGTCTCCGCGGGCTGGGCCGGCGCGTACGGCTACGAGGTCGTCATCCGGCACGGCGACGGCAGGTACAGCCAGTACGCGCACCTCTCCTCGCTCCACGTGCGCGCCGGTCAGCAGGTCGGCGGCGGGCAGCGGATCGCGCGTTCGGGATCCACCGGCAACAGCACCGGACCGCATCTGCACTTCGAGATCCGCACCGGCCCCGGCTACGGATCCGACGTCGACCCGCTCGCCTACCTCAGGGCCGGTGGCGCCGCCGTCTGAGCCGATCCGGGACCTGCCGTCCGCGAGGACGCCGGTGTTCCCCGGAACGGGCTCGCGGGGACCGGCGTCGCGAGCCCACCTCCGGACCCCGCCCCGATCCAGCGTGATCCAGCGGGACTCAGACGAGAGAACCTAATTCACCCCGGCGTGCCGGACCTGCCGCGGGCCTCTCGCCGTCGAACCGCACGCGTCCGCCGCCGTGGTCCAGCGGCATGGTCAGAGGCAGTGACAGCGCCGTCGGTGCCGGAAAAGGGTCCGGCAGACGCGCCCCCGTGGTGCCGACCGGAGGTTTCGACGGTTCGGGCAGCGTCACTGTGTGACGTACGTCCGGTTCCTCCGGCGCCTCGGCCGAGGGCCCGCCCGGTCGTGTGCCGACCTCCGTGGTACGCCGCTCCGCGCCGACCCGTTCGGTCGTCAGCAGCACCAGGCCGGCCGCGGCCAGCGCACCGCAGGCCACGGCGAGCACCGTTCCCGCCACGCCGTACCGGAACTGCTCCCCGAACATGGTGATGCCCACCGCGGCGGCGACCACCGGATTGACCACGGTGACCGTCGCGAGCGGCGCGGTGAGCCCCGCGCCCCGGTAGGCGGCCTGGGACAGCAGCAGCCCGGCCGCGGCGAGTCCCGCGATGACCAGCAGGGTCGGCAGCCCCGAACGCACCGATCCGGACGTCCACTCCACCGCCACGGTCTTCGTGAACACCGAGGCCATACCGAACGCGATTCCGGCGCCGGTGGCCAGCACCACACTGCGCGGCATCGGCCGGTGCAGGCCCTTGGCCAGGGCGAGCACGACCACCACGGCGCCGGCCGTCCCCGTCGCCAGCACGAACTGCTCAGGCCCGGCCAGCGAGTGCGATCCCGCGCTGCCCGTCAGAGCCAGCAGCCCGGCCAGGCCCACCGTGGCCATCACCGCACCCCGCCATGCCGTGCGGCCCGCCCTGCGGTGCACGAAGACCGCGGCCATCGGCAGCGCGAAGACGATCGTCAGCGCGCCGAGCGGCTGCACGAGGCTGAGCGGCCCGTACGCCAGTGCCACCACGTGCAGCAGGGCCCCCACGCCGTTGAGCGCCACAGCCACCCACCACGCACCGTTGCGCAGCGGTGCGTACGGGCGGCTGCCACCGGCTGCGGCCACGTGCTCCTGGACGATGGCACCGGCCGCGTACGCGACCGCGGAGACCAGTGACAGCAGCACGGAAAACGCGAGGGAACTCATGGGCACCACGATGTCCCGTCGGAGCCTCCACGTCGTCGTCCCTGAGTGGGCGATTCGGCGTACTGCTCCAGTAGTACGTACATCACTCCTTGGTCCTCCTCTCGACGGTAGTCCTCCTGGCCCCAGGGCTCAGAAGTTCGTCGGAGAGGTGACACCGTGCTGCCACGCGGTCACGAGATCGTCAACAATATGCAGAAATCGCCCGCTCCGACCGGAGCGGGCGTCCGTCACCGCCGTCGGGTCCGGTTCAGGTGCTGAGCTGGAACTCGGCTCGAATGCGCTTCCCCACGGGCACCAGTTCCGCCGTGAGCCGGTCGCACAGCGCGACCACGATTTCCATGCCGTGACCGCCGAGGCGGCCGGGGTCGGGGGAGTAGAGCACCGGAAGGGCCGTGCTGGTGTCGTACACGGTCACGCTGATGTGCCGTGCGTTGCCCTCGAGCTCCAGCAGGTACGGGCCGTGGCTGTAGCGGTCCGCGTTGGTGACGAGCTCGCTGACCGCCAGCATCAGGTCGCTGCGGGTGTTGTCGCCGAGGGCGGCCATCCACTCGGCGACGAGCTGTGCGAGGAAGCGGTCGGCCAGCGCGCGGGCCTGGGCGATGCAACCCGGCTCACCGTCGAAGACCTCGGCGGTGAGCAGAACGTCTGAGGACGGTGACCTGTTACAGGTATCGTCCGGCCGTGAGATGGCCTGTTCCTTCATGTGCTCCAGCCAGGGTGCCGCAGGGGAGGTCGCAGACCTCTTCTCGCCGTTCGTGTACCCACGCCGAGAGAATCCACTCCAGGGGATCCGGACAGATCCTACGCACGCGGCGGGAGGCGCACCACGCTCACGAAGAAGTCGTCGATCTGGCGCACCGCGCCGATGAACTGCTCCAGGTCGACCGGCTTGGTGACGTAGGCGTTGGCGTGCAGCTTGTAGCTGCGGAGGATGTCCTCCTCGGCGGAGGACGTCGTGAGGACCACCACCGGGATCAGGGCCAGTTCCGGATCCGTCTTGATCTGCTCCAGCACCTGCCGGCCGTCGTACTTCGGCAGGTTCAGGTCGAGAAGCACCAGGTCCGGGCGGGGGGCGTCCGGGTGGTCACCCTGCCGGTAGAGGAAGTCCAGCGCCTCCTGCCCGTCGCGCACCACGTGCAGGGTGTTGCGGATCTTGTTGTCCTCGAACGCCTCACGGGTCATCAGCTCGTCACCGGGATCGTCCTCGACGAGGAGGACCTCGATGGGCCTTACGTAGTCGTTCACAGGTTGTCTCCCGACCGGGGGGTCAGTGCGGCGGGGGCGAGCAGCTCCGCCGTGGTGTGCGTGGGTGCCTCTGGAAGGACGGGCAGGGTGAAGTGGAACAGTGTGCCCTCGGAAGGCTCCGGGTCCAGCCAGATCCGGCCACCGTGGAATTCGATGATCTTACGGCAGAGGGAGAGCCCGATCCCGGTTCCCTCGTACTCGTCACGGGCGTGCAGCCGCTGGAAGATGATGAACACCTTGTCGGCGAACTCCGGCGCGATCCCGATCCCGTTGTCGGCGACCGTGATGTGCCACTTCTCTTCCTCCCGCACACATCCGACGGTGATCCGGCACGGAACGTCGGGCCTGCGGAACTTGACCGCGTTCCCGATGAGGTTCTGCCAGACCATCGTGAGGGACGTCGAGTCGCCGAGCAGCTCCGGCAGGGGGTCGTCACGGACGACCGTGGCCCCGGACTCCTCGAGGGCGAGCGTGAGGTTGGACAGCGCCCGGGTCAGGGAGTTCTCCAGGTCGACGGGCTTCCAGCTCTGCTGCACCCTGCCCACCCTGGAGAACGTCAGCAGGTCGTTGATGAGGACCTGCATCCGCTTGGCTCCGTCGACCGCGAAGGTGATGTACTGCTTCGCCCGGTCGTCCAGCTCCGTGCCGTACCGCTTCTCCAGCAGCTGGCAGAAGGACGCCACCTTCCTCAGCGGTTCCTGCAGGTCGTGCGATGCGACGTACGCGAACTGCTCCAGCTCGGAGTTGGACCGGCGCAGCTCAGAGGTCTGCTCCGCGAGCAGCGTCTCCCGCTCCTGCGACTCCGCGAGCTCCGCGACGAGCCGCCGGCGCATGTCCTCGGCGGCCTCCGCGACCGCTCTGACGTCCGACGGGCCGCTGACCTCGATCCTGCTGCTGAACGAGCCCGACCGCACCCGGTCGGAGGCGGCCGTCAACGCGCCCAGCGGCCGGCCCACCACGCGGTGCAGCAGCAGACTGAGTGACACGACGGTCAGCACGAAGCCGATCACAAGTGCCAGGAGGACCCGGTCGCGCGTGGTCCGCGCGTCGTCCAGTTCGGCACGGGCCTGGTCGCGGGCGTCGTCCAGATGACTCTGCTGGGCGGCGTAGAGGAGGCGCAGAGCGTCGAACTCCGACTTGCTCCGCAGGATAGGCGCCGAGGACGCGCCGGTGGGCCCGTTCTCGCGCACGGTGGCTATGAGCGGCTCCGCCTGCCGGACACGCCACTGCTGGGCGGCCTTCGCGATCCGGTCCAAGTCCCCGCGGTACGGCTGCTCGTCCCCGATCAGCGTCCGCACCCGGGACAGCCGCTCCCGTTCGGCCCTCATGCCCGCCTCGTAAGGCTCCAGGAACGACTGGTCGCCGGTGAGCGCGAAACCGCGCACCCCGGTCTCCTGGTCGAGCAGCGAGTTCTGCAGCTGGAAGGAGGAGGCGCGGGCGGGCTGGATGCGGTCCACCAGGTCCGTGGTCCGGTCGGAGATGCGGGAGAGGACGAGCCCGCCCACTACCAGGCAGCCACAGACCACCAGTACGAAACCGGCGAGGATCAGGTGGACCCAGTTCTGCACCGACAGGCGTGCTATCGGACCGGGCCGACCGCCCGGCGTCTCCCCGGCGCTCATGACCGCGCCCTCCAGCCCAGGTGGAGTACGGCGACGTCGTCGGCCAGTCCGCCGTACGGAGACGCGCTCTCGGTGGCCTCGGCGACCAGTGCGTCCACGAACGCGCGCGGTTCCAGCGCTCCGTTCTTCCCTGCCATCGCCAGAAGCCCTTCCTCGCCCAGCCGGGACTTGGGCCCCGTACGTCCTTCGAACAGTCCGTCGGTGAACAGGACCACCTCGCTGCCGGGTGACAGCGCCAGCTCCGTGATCGCCCACCGCCCCACGCCCGGCAGCAGCCCGAGGGCCATGCCCATCTCGGGCTCGACCCAGCTGACCTGGGTCCCGCACCGGAGGAGCAGACCGGGGTGTCCGGCACGCGCGATCAGCACGCGGTCCCCGCCCGGGGGAAAGACCAGCGTGGTCACGGTCGCGAAGACATGGGGATCGGACCGCTCGGCGACGAGTATCTCCTCCAGGAGGCCGATCTTCCCCAGCTGGCCGACACCGGTCAGCACGGCCGTGCGCCAGGCAACCCGAAGACACACGCCCAGCGCGGCCTCCGCGGCCCCGTGCCCGGACACATCGCCGATCACGGCGTGCACCGTGCCGTCCGAGGTCTGCACCACGTCGTAGAAGTCGCCGCTCAGCAGCCCGTGGGCGCGTCCCGCCTCGTAACGGGCGGCGACCCGGAAGCTCTCGTCCCGCAGCAGGGGTATCGGCAGCAGAGCACGTTCGAGGCGGGCGTTCTCCTGCTCGATCAGCCTGCTGGTCCGCATGGCGGCAGCCGACCTCTCGGCGTACTTGCGCTGGAGTGCGTAGCGGACCGCGCGGCTCAGGGCCTCGGGGTCGATCCGGCCCTTCACGAGATAGTCCTGGGCGCCGTGCGCCACCGCCGACAGGCCGGTCTCGGACTCGGCCATGCCCGTCAGCACGACGATCGCGGCGTCGGGCGCCGACCCGACGAGCTGGCGGACCGCGTCCAGGCCGTTCACATCGGGCAGGTGGAGGTCCAGCAGCACACAGACCGGCGTACGGCAGGCGAGCAGGAACCGCCGGGCCTCGGCCAGCGTCTTGCACCAGGTGAGCCGGGCGTCCAGCTCGCTGTCGGTGAGCATCTCCTCGACCAGGAGCGCGTCGCCCGCGTCGTCCTCGACCAGGAGCAGAGCCGCGTCCGCGTCCACGTCCCAGACGGACGAGTCGGCAGCGGCAAGCACACTCTGCTGCTCCGGAATCAGGCCGAGATCCCTTGCGCGCGCAGAGGTGTCCAACGGCTCGGTCACACTCCACCCCTCCGACGGACGGCTCGGGACACCCACGGCCGTATCGGCAGGAAGCATATGTGACCGAGGCCCGGCACCTGGCCGGGCCTCAGTCGTTCTGATCGGTCTTCCCCGGGTCAGGCGTCGACGCTCATGCCCGCGCGAAGGCGCTGCACGATGCGGCTGAGCAGACGGGACACGTGCATCTGGGAGACGCCCAGCTCGGCGCCGATCTGCGCCTGCGTCATCTCCTGGCCGAAGCGCATCTGGACGATCTTGCGCTCGCGGTCGTCGAGCTGGCGCAGCAGAGGGGCCAGGGTGTGCAGGTTCTCGACGCTCTCCATGGCCGGGTCGTCCTCGCCGAGCAGCTCGGCGTATGCCCGCTGGTCGCTGCCCGACTCGCTGTCGGCGCTCGGGGTGTCGAGCGAGCCGGCCGAGTAGCCGTTGGCTGCGACGAGGCCCTCGATGATCTCCTCCTCCGGGAGGTCCAGGTGCGCGGCGAGCTCCGCGACGGTCGGGTCGCGGTCCAGCTTCGCCGACAGCTGCTCCTTGGCCTTGGCGAGCTCGACGCGCAGCTCCTGGAGCCGGCGCGGCACGTGCACGGACCAGGTGGTGTCCCGGAAGAAGCGCTTGATCTCGCCCACGATGTACGGCACCGCGAAGGTGGCGAACTCCACCTCGCGCGACAGGTCGAACCGGTCGATGGCCTTGATCAGGCCGATCGTGCCGACCTGGATGATGTCCTCGGTGTCGTCACCGCCCCGGTTGCGGAAGCGTGAGGCGGCGAAGCGCACCAGTGAGAGATTCATCTCGATGAGGGTGTTGCGCGCGTACTGGTGCTCGTGGGTGCCCTCTTCGAGGACCTGGATCCGGTCGAAGAAGAGCTTGGACATCGCGCGCGCGTCCTGGGGAGCGACCTTGCCCGCGTCCTCGATCCACGGAAGAGCAGCGGTGTCGGAACCCTTGGCCGTCTCGTCTCGCCGCGTCGCCGCCGCGCCGATCGCTTCGGTGGTCCGCACTGACACTGCCGTCATGATGTCGCCCTCCCTGGAATACCGCTGTGGTGACCGGCGCATGCCCCGCATCGCGGAACTCATGCCTGCTGACTCCGAAGTTTCTTCGCCGGAGTCTCAGGTGCGGGGGCTGCCGTAGCCCGGACCGACACCGAACGGGGGGTATTTGATGGCTTCAGGGATTATTTGTCCATCCTGTTTCAGGGGTGAGTGTGAGGAGCGCCTCATTCCGGGCACGAGTGGTGTTTCCGGAGAGCAGAGGGAGGCGCCGTGAGTGACGTCGGTGCGGCAGGACTCGGACGGCGGACGGTCACGACCAGGATTCCCGCACGGCTCGACAGACTGCCCTGGTCCAGATGGCACTGGATGATCGTCATCGGGCTCGGCACGGTCTGGATTCTCGACGGTCTCGAGGTCACGGTCGTCGGCAACATCGCCGGCAGGCTCTCCGAGGACGGAAGCGGACTCGCCGTCAGCGGTGCCCAGGTCACCGGCATCGCGGCCGCGCTCTACGTGGCGGGCGCCTGTTCCGGCGCACTGGTCTTCGGCCGGCTCACCGACCGCTTCGGACGCAAGAGGCTGTTCCTCGTCACGCTCGCCGTCTACCTGGCGGCCACCGCGCTCACCGCGGCCTCCTTCTCGGCCTGGTGGTTCCTCCTCTTCCGCTTCTTCACAGGATTCGGGATCGGAGGGGAGTACGCGGCGATCAACTCGGCCATCGACGAGCTGATCCCCAGCAAGTACCGGGGCCGGGTCGACCTCATCATCAACGGCAGCTTCTGGCTCGGGGCGGTGGCGGGCTCCCTGCTCTCCGTGGTGGCCCTGAACACCGACATCTTCCCGAAGGACATCGGCTGGCGGCTCACCTTCGCCCTCGGCGTGGTCCTCGGGCTCGTCATCCTGCTGGTACGCCGTCACGTACCGGAGAGCCCGCGATGGATGTTCATCCACGGGCGCGACGAGGCGGCCGAGAAGCTCGTCGACCAGGTGGAGCGCGAGGTCGAGGCGGAGACCGGGCGTGCCCTCCCTCCGGCGGAGCCGGCCATCACCGTGCGGCAGCGCGGGAGCATCGGTTTCGGGCTGATCGCCCGCACGGTGTTCCGCGTGTACCCGAAACGGGCGGTGCTCGGGCTCTCCCTCTTCATCGGGCAGGCGTTCCTCTACAACGCCATCACCTTCGGCTTCGGCTCGATCCTGGTGACGTTCTTCGACGTGCCCACCGGAGTCACCGGCTACTACTTCGCCGTCATCGCGTTCTGCAACTTCCTCGGGCCGCTGCTCCTCGGCCGCCTCTTCGACACGGTGGGGCGTAAACCGATGATCGCGGGGACGTACGTCCTCTCCGGCCTCCTGCTCTTCGCGACCGCGTGGCTCTTCGGGGCCGGGTGGCTCACTGCCGTCACCATGGCCGGCTGCTGGTGCCTCGTCCTCTTCTTCGCCTCCGCCGGTGCCAGTTCCGCCTACCTGACCGTCAGTGAGATCTTCCCGATGGAGACCCGGGCCATGGCCATCGCCTTCTTCTACGCGGTGGGCACGGCGGCCGGGGGCATCACCGGCCCGCTGGTCTTCGCCGAGCTGACCGGCAGTGGAGTGGTCGGCGACACCGTCCTCGCGTTCTGTGTCGGGGCCGCCCTCATGGTGGCGGCCGGAGTGGTCGCGTGCTTCTTCGCGGTGGCCGCCGAGCAGAAGTCGCTGGAGGACATCGCCACCCCGCTGTCGGTCGGCTGATGGGCAGCCCTCAGGGCCAGGCCCGACGGCCGAACCGAGCAGCTTCCGACTCGTGGCAGACTTGACCGGGGCATTCGGCCCATGGCGCGCCGGCCCTCGCCGGCACCCTGCCGGGCCCCCTCCCCACCGAAGCCCCGCCGAAGCCCGGCAGCGGCGCGAGTGACGAGTGACAGAGGAACGGCGATGACGGTGACAGAGGACAGCCAGGAGTTCGCTCCCGGTACCGACGAGTTCGGTCCCGGTATCGACCCGGAGCGGCTGGCCGTCTGCCTGAGCGTGCTCGACGAGCTGGACACCATCGAGGTCGACCACCCGGACGCCGTCGTCGTACGCCGTGCGACCGCGGGCATCTACCGCACGGTCAAGCAGCGTCGCCGTCAGGAGCGCCGTGCCACGAAGACCGCGCACGACAAGGCCGTCACCGAGGCGACGGCGACCGGCTCCGCCGACCGTATCGACGACGAGACGCAGGGCGTCCTCCCGTCCTCCTCGGCCTCCGCCGAGATCGCGGGCATACTCCAGCGCCCCCGCTCCTGCTACATCTGCAAGACCCGGTACGTCGAGGTGGACGCCTTCTACCACCAGCTCTGCCGGCAGTGCGCCAAGGAGAACCGGGCCCGGCGCGAGGCGCGCACCGACCTCACCGGACGCCGGGCCCTGCTCACCGGCGGCCGCGCCAAGATCGGCATGTACATCGCGCTGCGGCTGCTGCGCGACGGTGCGCACACCACCATCACCACCCGCTTTCCCAACGACGCGATCCGCCGTTTCAAGGCGATGCCGGACAGCGACGAGTGGATCCACCGCCTGAAGATCGTCGGCATCGACCTGCGCGACCCCGCCCAGGTCGTCGCGCTCGCCGACTCGGTCGCCGCCGAAGGCCCGCTGGACATCCTGATCAACAACGCCGCACAGACGGTCCGCCGGTCTCCGCAGGCCTACAGCGAGCTGCTCGGCGCCGAGTCCGCGCCGCTGCCGACGGGCGAACTGCCCGCCGCCGAGGTGATCGGCACGTTCGGCAGCGGCACCGTCGACCGCGTCGCCGCGCTGCCCGCCGCACGGCACGAGGGGCAGGGGCTGAGCGCCCAGGACGTCACGGACCTCGCGCTCGTCACCGGATCCGCGTCGCCGGCCCGGATCGCCGCGGGAACCGCGATCGACGCCGGCGGTCTGGTGCCCGACCTGCACGACACCAACAGCTGGATCCAGACCGTGGACGAGGTCGAGCCGATCGAGCTCCTCGAGGTCCAGCTCTGCAACTCGACCGCGCCCTTCATCCTGATCAGCCGGCTGCGCCCGGCCATGGCCAGGACATCGTCCGGGCGTTCCTACGTGGTCAACGTGTCCGCGATGGAAGGCGTGTTCGGCCGCGGCTACAAGGGAGCGGGTCACCCGCACACCAACATGGCCAAGGCGGCACTGAACATGCTGACCCGCACCAGTGCCCAGGAGATGTTCGAGAAGGACCGCATCCTCATGACGGCCGTCGACACCGGCTGGATCACGGACGAGCGCCCGCACCCCGACAAGATCCGGCTCGCCGAGGAGGGCTTCCACGCCCCGCTCGACCTGGTCGACGGCGCCGCCCGGGTCTACGACCCGATCGTCCGCGGCGAGGAGGGCGAAGAGCTGTACGGCTGCTTCCTGAAGGACTACGCGCCCGCCGGCTGGTGACCCGGGACGGCACCCGGCCGTGAGTCGTGCCGGGGGCCTTGGCCGGTTGTCGCCGTACCCCTCCCGTAGCTCTGACCGCTCCCGCGTCTTCGGCCTCTCCCGCACCCCCGGAGACTTCGGCCCCGCAGGTCACCCGCGTGGACAGGTGCCACGGTGGCGACCCCTGGCCAGGGGGTTCGCCACCATTTCCGTTGGCTGAAAGTGACCCAGGCCATACGTTCTGTCGAGCGCGATGGTGCTCATTTGGTTAGTCTGAGGTGAACGGACGCCACCAAGGGACCCACAAAACTTCCTCGGCCGTCCTGGGACAGGTCTTTATGCAGTCCGACGTCCCGCCCCGTAACGGCGCCACCGCGACCGAACTGTTTCTGCCCCTGCCCCGCAGCGGGCGGACGACACGGTTCTCACAGCCGCAGCGTCGTTACCGCCCCGGGGTTACGCGACACAAAGGAGTCCGCGGTGACACCTGAAATGACCAAGAGCGAGACGCGTCCGGCCGACGCCGCCCGAGCGCGGGCCCAGCGGCCCGAGAAGCTCCGGAACATCGAGGTCTGGGCCCGCTCGGCCCCGATCAGGTTGGCCGGTTACGAGGACGATCTGGCCGAGCCGCACATCCTGCCCGGCATCGACTGACCTCCGAACCCGCGTCGAACAGCGCCCGGGCTCCGGCCCCCGTCACCCGACGGGGGCCGGAGCCCTGTCAGCTCCCGCCGTCCGGTCCGAGCGGGACCGGCCGGGCCACCGGCCGCATGAACTCGCGTACGTACGTCCGGTGCCACCACTGCCCGGTGTCCCTGAGCTCCCGCGGATCCGTGTAGCGGTATTGGAAGACCCTGGCCCGGACGTAGGTGGGCGGAGCGCCGGGGAACGGGTTGTGGCCCAGCAGCCGCAGGGTGTCCGGGTCGCCCCGCAGCAGGCGTTCGGTGAACGGCCCGAACCAGGAGCGCGCGTAGGCGGGGGAGAGCGCCGCGAACCACATCATCCAGTCGAGCCGCAGGTGGTACGGGGCGAACTGGCGGGGCAGCCGGCGCGGGTCGCCGGGTTTCCCCCGGAAGCCGTACTCGAGCCAGCGGGTCCCCTCGTGGATCACCGGATCGCCGGTCCCCTCGACCACCACCTCGAGTCGCATCCTGCTGATGCTCCCGAACGCTCCGTAGGTGTTGACCAGGTGCAGCGGGTCGAAGGACCGGTTCATCACCTGCCGGCGGGAGACGAGGTTGCGCGCCGGACGGCAGCTGAGCGCCAGCACCAGTACGGTCACCGCCACGACCACCACCTCGTACCAGAGGGGTGGCGCGGGCCGCGCGGGCGCGGAGCCCGCGATCGGGGACCAGTCCACCGCGGAGAGGGCGAGCGCGATGGTCAGCCAGTTGAGCCAGGCGAAGTTCCCCGAGAGCACCAGCCAGAGCTGGGTGACCACCATCAGGCCCGCCGCGACGCTCGCCACGGGCTGCGGGGTGAACAGCAGGAAGGGCACCGCGAGCTGGGTGACGTGGTTGGCGGCGGCCTCCACCCGGTGGACCGGTTCCGGCAGCCGGTGGAAGAACCAGCTCAGCGGGCCGGGCATCGGCTGCGTCTCGTGGTGGAAATCCAGACAGGTCAGCCGCCGCCAGCACTCGTCCCCCCGGATCTTGATGAGGCCGGCGCCGAACTCCAGGCGGAAGAGCAGCCAGCGCAGCAGCCACAGCACCAGCACGGGGGGTGCCGTGTCCGCGTTGCCGAGGAACACGGCGAGGAAGCCCGTCTCCAGGAGGAGCGACTCCCAGCCGAAGCCGTACCAGACCTGGCCGACCTGGACGATCGACAGGTAGAGCGCCCAGGGAACCGCCCACAGGGCCATCGCCGCACCCAGCGGGACGTAGCCGTCCAGTCCGGCCAGGAGCGCGATCGACACCGCGGCCCCCGTCCAGGCGACCAGCGCGAAGAAGCGGTCCGAGTAGTGCAGCCGGAACAGCCCGGGACCCGTGCGCCACGACGTCCCCCGCAGCAGTTCGGGCACGGGCAGCATCCCTCGGGAGCCGATCAGCGCCCGGAACTGGAGCGCCGACGCGACGAAAGCGACCAGGTACACGGCGGCGAGCGAGCGCTGGAAGATCAGCCTGCTCAGCCCGTAGCCGTCTGCGGTGAACCAGTCCATCGCCTCCAGTATCCGGCGCGTGCCGCCCCCGTCAGGCGGCCGACACGGTGCGGCGCAGCACGTTTCCGAGCCGGCGCGCGTACCACCGCTGGGCGAGTGGTACGAGGGGGCCCGCGAGCCGTGCGTACCAGGAGGCGGGCCGCGAGAACGCCACCACCGAGAACCAGACCGTCCCGTCCTCCGCCAGCTCCACCACGAAGCTCTCCTCGCCGCACTCCGGATGCCCGGCCCGCGTGCCGTACGCGAACCCGGTGCGGTCCCTCTCGTACGCCGTCCAGACGACCTCGCACGGCGCCTCGACGCGGAGCCGTCCGAGGCCCGCCGACACCTCGACGGCGACTCCGGCCGCCGCCCGCTCGGCCGAGGCGTTCACGCGTGCGCCCGCGGCGCGGTGCATGCGCCACTCGGTGACGGCGGCGCCGGCGGCCTCGAAGTCGGTCCGGCCACGGCCGACCGCGGCCCGGTGGCGCAGGTGGTCGTAGCCGTCCGGGAGCGGCCCGAGCCGGGTGGCTCCGACCTCCGGGTACGTCAGCGTGCTCATGCGCTCCTGCCTTCCTGGTGGGTGAGGTCCTGGAGCCGGCGGCGGGCGAGCAGGGCGCAGAGCGCGAAGCCCAGTGCGTTGCCCAGTCCGTGCGTCGCGGCCATCCAGGTCAGTGTGGGGTGGGGCAGTCCGGTGGCCTCGCCGAGCGCCCAGCTCAGCGCGAGCACCATGGTGACGACCAGCACCGTCGCCGAGACGGCGAGCAGGGCGCGGGTGGTGCGGTCGCGTCCTGGGGCACGAGAGGTGCGCCAGGACAGGAGCGCGACGGTCCACATCCCGGCGGTGAGGACGAGGGCCCCGCCCAGCTCGGTCCAGTCCCCGGTGAAGTAGCCGACGAGGACGAGCACGGTTCCGGACGGCACGCTCAGGGCGGCGAAGCGGCCCGCCGGACCGTCCTCGGCACGGCAGACGAGACCTGCGACCAGGGCGGCGGCGAAACCGGCGAAGTGGAAGTGCGGCACCGTCAGCGCGAGAACGCCGAGCCCGAATCCGAACAGTTCGTGGCCCGTGCGCTCGGCGACCAGGGCGAGCGCCGCGACCGACGGGGTGACCAGCGCCGTCAGCAGGGCCGCCTCCACGGGGTGCGTGCTCCGGGTCCGGGCCAGGCGCCGGGGTGCGTGGCCCGCGAGCAGCAGCGTCCCCAGCGCGTAGCAGAGGGCGAGCAGGCCGGCGGCGGTGCCGCGCGGCAGCCACAGGGCCAGGGCGCCCGGGGCCGCGAACACGGGCCACATCCGTCGTATCCGGTCGAGCGCAGGGTCCCCGACGAGTCGGAGGCCCGTCGGCACGATCACCAGCATGCCCAGCATCACGATCAGATCAACCAGCACGGACACGGCGCCCACCCCCGCCTCATGGCCTGCGGAACTGAATTGAACGCGTTCAGTTCTATCGGTACCGACCATAGGGGTTCCCTTGAACGCGTTCAAGGTGCTGTTCGGTCGAAGAATCGGACAAATGATGGCAGAGTGGCGCACATGGATGATCGGGTAGCGGGTGCCCCGTCACTCCCGGACGACTGGCCCGCCCACCCGGACCTCAGCCTCGCCCTGAACCGAATGGGCAGCTTCGACTGGGATCTGGACAGCGGCCTCATGCACATGGACGAGCCCGCGCTCGGCGTGTTCGACCTGCGACCCGACGAGTACGACGGCCGCCCCGAGACACTCGCGCGGCGCGTCCCCACGGACGAGGCGATCCGGCTCGACGGCATGGTCTCGCAGGCACTCAAGAGCGGACGCAGCAACTACGGCGCGTACTTCCGCAGGACGCGACCCGACGGCACTCTCCGCTGGACCCACACCCAGGGATTCATCCGCCGCGACGGCACCGGCCGGCCCCGCCGCATCATCGGGATCGTCCGCGACGCCACCCAGGAGCTCGCCGAGTCCACCGCCCGCCGGACCGTCGACGAGGAACGGCGGCGCCGCACCAGCCTCGTCGAGGGCACCACGGCCGCCCTGGCCCACGCGCGGACGGTCAAGGACGTGACCGAGGTGCTGAAGAGCTCCCGGGGCCTGGCCAACCTCGGAGCCACCAGCCTCGTCATGGGGCTGCTGGAGTCAGGGCGGATCCACCTCGTGGCCGACGGCCCCGAGGGGGCGTTCGTGCAGGGCACCCGGTACACCCGGGTGGACGAGCCGTACCCGATGAGCGAGGTGATCCGCACGCTCACCCCCCGCTTCATCGAGACCGCCGAGGACTTCGCCACCTCGTACCCCATCCTCTGGCCGCACATCAGCCACCTCGGCATCACGGCCGCCGCCTACATGCCGCTGATCGCACAGGCCCGCCCCATAGGCGCACTCGGACTCCTCTACCGCGACAAGGCCGGGTTCACCGCGGACGAGCGGAACCTCCTCGTGGCCCTCGGCAGCTCCATCGCCCAGAGCCTCCAGCGGGCCATGCTCTACGAACAGGAGCACGACCTCGCCGAGGGGCTCCAGCAGGCGATGCTGCCGCGCCGGATCCCCGAGGTACCGGGTGCGCAGGCCGCCGTCCGCTACCGCTCCGCGCGCATGGGGCGGGACATCGGCGGTGACTGGTACGACATCATCGCGCTGCCCGGCGGCAAGGTCGGCGCCGTCATCGGCGACGTGCAGGGTCACGACACGCACGCCGCGGCCGTCATGGGCCAGCTCCGGATCGTGCTGCGTGCCTACGCCGCCGAGGGCCACAGCCCCGCCACGGTCATGGCGAGGGCCTCCGTCTTCCTCCACGAGCTGGACACCGACCGCTTCGCGACCTGCACCTACGCCGAGGCCGACCTGACCACGGGGGTGGTGCAGCTCGTCCGGGCGGGCCACGTCGATCCCGCCCTGCGGGACGTGGACGGAAGCTGCCGCAAACTCCCCGTCGACGGAGGGCTCCCGCTGGGACTCTCGGCGGAGTTCGGCCGGCTCGAGTACCCGGTCAGCACCGTCGACCTGGACCCCGGCCAGACGTTGATCCTCTACACCGACGGAATGGTGGAACTGCCGGGAACCGACCTCGACGAAGGCATGGAACTGCTCGCCTCGACGGTGCGCGACGGGCCGGAGGACCTCGAGAGGCTCGCCGACCGGCTCTGCGAGGTCGTCGACGAACGCGGCGGCGAGGACGACATGGCGGTGCTCCTCCTGCGCCGCAACGCCGCCCACGCCCCTCATCCCGGCGGGCGGCTCCAGCAGCACGTCGCGCAGAACGACCCCGAGGCGCTCACCTCCTGCCGTCACATGATCAGGGCGGCCGTGCGTGCGTGGGGGGCCAAGGAGCGGGCGGACGAGGTCGAACTCGCGGCCGACGAGCTGATCACCAACGCCCTGATGCACACCGACGGCGGCGCCATCGTCACCATCCGCGTGCTCACCGGGCCCGAGCGGCGCCTCCGCGTCGACGTCGAGGACCGCTCCAGCGCGCTGCCGCGCCGCAGGGAGGCGGGGGAGTCCGGGGTCTCGGGCCGGGGCCTCATGCTCGTCGACCGGCTGGCCGATGTGTGGGGTGTGGAGTCCCGCGGCAACGGCAAGTGCGTTTGGTGCGAGTTCCTCATCCCGGAGCCCCGGTAGCGCCGTTCTCCGACCGCCGCGAGACTGTAACAGTACGTAACACGGTCATGCTTGACCGTTACCGAACACGAGGGATTGACTGCGATCCCGCCGTTCCGCCGTCGACGACGCGAGGCCCCGTTGAGTACCGAGCTCCTGGCACCGCTTGATCTGGCTTTCTGGCACCTCGAAACCGATGCCCACCCGATGCACCTGGGTGCGCTGGCCGTCTTCGACCCCGCCCCCGGCGCCGGCCCGCGGGAGCTGCTCGAACTGCTCGGAGCCCGCGCCGCGGCCATGCCGCGGCTGCGGATGCGCGTGCGCGACGTCCTGCTTCCCGTGGGGGGCGCCGCATGGTTCACCGACAAGGACTTCGACGTGCACCGGCACGTCAAGAGGATCCTGCTCACCGGGGGCGACTTCATGGCGCAGGCGACGCGGCTCGCCGGTGAACTCATGGAGCAGCCACTGGAACGGGGCCTGCCGCCCTGGCAGATGTACCTCCTGGACAGTGCCGGCGACGGCCCGTTCGCCGTACTCGTCAAGCTCCACCACGCCCTCGCCGACGGGATGCGCGCCGTCGCCATCGGGGCCGGGATCTTCGACCAGATCGCCTCCGCCGGGGCCGCCCCCGGTGCGGTGCGCCGCCGGACACCCGTGCCGCCGCGCTCCTGGCTGCCCGGCCCGTACCAGGCGGCGGGTATGGCGCTGGACCGGCTCGGCGACGTCGGCCGGGCGCTGGGGGTCGGCGCCTCCGTCGTACGGGCCAGCCGTCTCGACCTCCGTGGCTCGACCGCTCTCACGGCGCGTTCCAGCGGGACACGCCGCCTGGCCACCGCGGAGCTCGACGCCGACACGGTGCAGCGCGTCCGCCGGACCGAGGGCGGCACGTCCAACGACGTCCTGCTCGCCGTGGTCGCCGGTGCGCTGCGCCGCTGGATGCTGGAGCGGGGCGAGGCCCTCCCCGGCGCCGATCCTCGTGCCCTGGTGCCCGTCTCCCGCCGCCGCCCCGGTGGCGCGGCGACCGGCAACAGGCTCTCGGCCTACCTTCTGGGGCTTCCCGTCGGCGAACCCGACGCCCGTGAGCGCCTGCGCCTCGTGCGTACGGGCATGAACCGCAACAAGGCGGCCGGGCCGCTGCGCGGCGCCGGCGCCGTCGCCGTCCTCGCCGATCAGCTGCCCGCGCTGGCCCACCGGTTCGGGGCGCCGCTGGCCGGCAACGCGGCCCGGATGCTCTTCGACGTCCTGGTCACCAGCGTGCCCCTGCCACGCTCGGCCCTCTCGCTCGGCGGATGTCCTCTGCGGGCCGTCTACCCGATGGCACCGCTGGCCCGCGGGCAGTCGCTCGCCGTCGCGCTCTCCACGTACGCCGGGCGGGTACAGGTCGGACTCGTCGCCGACGGCAAGGCGCTGCCCGACCTCGACCGACTGGCGTCCGCCGTCCACGAGGAGCTGCGTGAGCTGCACGCTCTGCTGCCCACGGTGCCCGCACCCGCCTGAAGGCTTGTCCCCGTACGCTGTTGACGCGTCCGAGTGATCCGATGAATAGTCCCGTACGGACCACAAGCGGTCATCAGGGTCACCGGCGGGGGCGGTCAGGGAATGCGGCGAACCAGGCTCGGACGCAGCGCGGTCGAGATCACCGAACTGGCCTTCGGGGCAGCGGCCATCGGCAACCTCTTCACCCGGGTCGACCCCGGGCAGGCCGCCGCCGCGGTCGACGCGGCCTGGGACGAGGGCATCCGCTACTTCGACACCGCTCCGCACTACGGCCTCGGGCTCTCCGAACACCGCCTCGGCGAGGCACTGCGCTCCCGGCCGCGCGACGCGTACACGGTGTCCACGAAGGCCGGCAGACTGCTCGAACCGCTGACCCCCGCCGAGACGGCGGCCCACCGGGGCCTGTCCGAGGGTTTCGCGGTACCGCACACGCACGGCCGCCGCTGGGACTTCAGCGCCGACGGCGTCCGCCGCAGCATCGAGGACAGCCTCGGGCGCCTGGGCCTCGACCGGATCGACGTCGTCTACCTCCACGACCCCGACGACCACGGCGAAGCCGCCTTCCGGGAGGGCTATCCGGCCCTGGAGAAGCTGCGCGCCGAGGGACTGGTCGGTGCCATCGGCGCGGGCATGAACCAGACCGCCATGCTCACCCGCTTCCTGCGCGAGACCGACGTCGACGCCGTCCTGTGCGCCGGCCGATTCACCCTCCTCGACCACAGTGCCCTGGACGAACTGCTCCCCGAGGCACTCGCCCGGGGGCGCGGCGTGGTCGTCGGAGGTGTGTTCAGCTCCGGCCTCCTCGCCGATCCGCGCCCCGGCGCCACCTACGACTACGAGGCCGCCCCCGCGCCCGTCCTCCACCGAGCCCTGCGCATCCGCGCCGTCGCCGAGGCCCACGGCGTCCCGCTGCGCGCCGCGGCCCTGCACTATCCGCTCGCCCACCCGGCCGTCGCGGGGGTCCTCGTCGGCGCCCGGTCACCGGACGAGGTGCGGGACTCGGCCGCCCAGCTCCGCACCCCCGTCCCGGACGAGCTCTGGGACGACCTGCGCTCCGAAGGTCTGCTCTGACGTGGGGCCGTCGCTGCCGGTCGTCGACGCGCACCACCACGTGTGGGACCTCGCGGCACGGGACCAGGACTGGATCACCGGCGAGGAACTCGCCCCCATCCGCCGCACCTTCACCCTGGCCCATCTCGAGCCCGAGGCCCGCGCCGCCGGAGTCGTGGCCACCGTCGTCGTCCAGACCGTCACCGTCGCCGAGGAGACACCCGAGCTCCTCGCCCTCGCCGCCCCCGGCGGCCTGGTCGCGGGCGTCGTGGGCTGGGCCGACCTCATGGCGCCGGACGTCGCCGACGCTCTCGCCGCACTCCGCGGCCTGCCCGGCGGTTCCCGGCTCGTCGGCATCCGCCACCAGGTCCAGGGCGAACCCGATCCCGAGTGGCTGCTGCGCCCCGACGTCCTCCGCGGGCTGCGGGCCGTGGCCGCCGCGGGCCTCGCCTACGACCTCGTCGTACTGCCGCACCAACTGCCCGCCGCCGCACGCGCGGCCGCTCTCGTACCCGGACTCACCTTCGTCCTCGACCATGCGGGCAAGCCACCGGTGGCGCGGCGGACGACGCACCCCTGGGCCGGCGGGCTGCGGGCCCTCGCGGCGCTGCCCAACACCGTCTGCAAACTCTCCGGTCTCGTCACCGAGGCCGATCACCGCTCCTGGACCGTCGCCGACCTGCGCCCCTACGCCGACACCGTGATAGACGCCTTCGGGCCCGACCGGCTGATGTTCGGCTCCGACTGGCCGGTGTGCCGGCTGGCCGCTGATTACGCCGACGTACTCGACGCGGCGCACGAGCTGACGGGCGCGCTCGGGCCGAGCGAGCGGCGGGCCGTCTTCGCGGGCACCGCCCGGCGCGTCTACGGTCTGCGGGAGCCCGCCGTCCGGGACCCGGGCCGCACGTCCCGGTGAGCATCAGCGCGGCTGCTGCGGCAGGCTGGTCCCATGCCCGAACTGCCGGAAGTCGAAGCCCTGCGGGACTTCCTCGGCGACCATCTGGTCGGCAAGGAGATCGCCCGCGTACTGCCGCTCGCGATCAGTGTCCTGAAGACGTACGACCCGCCGCTGACCGCTCTGGAGGGTGCCACGGTCACCTCCGTCGGCCGCCACGGCAAGTTCCTCGACATCACGGCGGGACCGCTCCACCTGCTGATCCACCTCGCGCGGGCCGGCTGGCTGCAGTGGAAGGACGCCTTTCCCGCGACCCCGCCACGCCCAGGCAAGGGGCCGCTCGCCCTGCGTACGGTGCTCACCGGGGGCGACGGCTTCGACCTGACGGAGATGGGCACCACCAAACGCCTCGCCGTCCATCTGGTGCACGACCCTGCCGACGTCCCCGGGGTCGCGCGGCTCGGCCCCGACCCGCTCGCCGACTCCTTCGACCGCGACGCGTTCGCGAGGCTGCTCGACGGCGAACGCCGGCAGGTCAAGGGAGCCCTGCGCGACCAGTCACTGATCGCGGGCATCGGCAACGCCTACAGCGACGAGATCCTGCACGTGGCGAAGATGTCCCCCTTCAGACTCACCACCTCCCTGGGCGACGACGACATCACCCGCCTCCACGACGCGACGCGCACCACGCTCCAGGAGGCCGTCGAACGCTCCCGGGGCGTCGCGGCGGGACGGCTCAAGGCCGAGAAGAAGAGCAGCATGCGCGTCCACGGCCGCACCGGGCTGCCCTGTCCGGTGTGCGGCGACACCGTGCTGGAGGTGTCGTTCGCCGACTCGTCGCTGCAGTACTGCCCCACCTGCCAGACCGGTGGGAAACCCCTCGCCGACCGGCGGCTCTCCCGCCTGCTCAAGTAGCGGGCCCGGTCACCGCCACCGGCCCGCGCGCTCCCGCCACCACGACCCGCGCGGCACCGCGGCCACAGGGGCGGCCCCGGCCGGGACGCGGTGCGCGTACGCCACCAGGCGGTCGACCACCTCGTCCAACTCACGCACCTGGATCACACACACGGAACACCGGGTGAGGTGCTCCTCGAAACGGGACGCGTCGGCAGCGCCGAGCACCCCGAGTGCGTAGGCTCCGGCGTCGCTGTGGGACTCGATGGCGCGCATGCCCCCAGGTACGCGACGGACCCCCGGATCACTCAGGCCGTCACACCCGCACAGCGCCTCGGGACAGTCGTCGCCGGGCGCACGACGAGAGCTACGACGGGACAGCCCCTAAACTCCGGCCTCATGCTGCGCGTACTCGCCGTCGACGACGAAGAACCCGCCCTGGAGGAGCTCCTCTACCTTCTGCGCGCCGACCCCCGCATCGGCAGCGCCGAGGGCGCCACCGGTGCCACCGAGGCGCTGCGCCGTATCGGCGGTGCCGTGGACGCCGGACCGGAGGACCCCTCGGCGATCGACGTGGTGTTCCTGGACATCCACATGGCGGGGCTCACCGGTCTCGACGTCGCCCAGCTCCTGGCCGGCTTCGCCGCGCCCCCGCTGATCGTCTTCGTCACGGCCCACGAGGGCTTCGCCGTGCACGCCTTCGACCTCAAGGCGGTCGACTACGTGCTCAAGCCCGTCCGCCGCGAGCGCCTGGCCGAGGCCGTACGCCGTGTCGCCGAGCAGGTCGGCGAGCGCGCGGCGACCGTCCACGACACCGCCGCCGACCAGGTCGCCGTCGAACTCGGAGGGGTGATCCGCTTCGTGCCCGTCGACGACATCGCGTACGCCGAGGCGCAGGGCGACTACGCCCGGCTGCACACCGCGGCCGGCAGCCACCTCGTCCGGATCCCCCTCACCACGCTGGAGGAACGCTGGCGCTCCCGGGGCTTCGTACGCATCCACCGCCGCCACCTCGTCGCACTGAACCGGATCGACGAACTCCGGCTGGACGCGGGCAGCATGAGCGTCCGGATCGGGGACGCCGAACTCGCGGTCAGCCGCCGTCACACCCGAGCCCTGCGTGATCTCCTCATGCGGCAGACCGGCCGCTGACCTGGCCCTACCCGGCCGAGGCCCCTTCCCAGCCGGCCCCGGCGCCGCCTACACTCCGGCCCCATGTCCGCAGAGAGCACGCCCCGGCGCGAAGTGGTCACGGGCGAGCCCCGGCGTGTGCGTCCGCTGCCCCGCTACCGCGCCCAGTCGGAGATCGACGAACAGACCGCGCTCGGCGGCGCCTACGTGCGTTCGCTCATGCGCAGCCAGCTCCGGGCCGGGCTCACCGCCTTCGCCGTGCTCGCCCTCGTCGCGGGCACCCTGCCTCTCGTCTTCGAGGCCCTGCACAGCAACGCCGTCGTCTGGGCGGTACTCGGCTTCGCCACCTATCCGCCGCTCACCCTGGCCGGCTGGTGGTACGTCCGCAGGGCCGAGCGCAACGAACGCGACTTCGCCAGACTCGTGGAAGGCCGCCCCGCACCGTGAGCGCACCCGGTCATCCGGCAGCGGTGGCCGCCGTCGCCCTCGTCGTCCTCGCCACCGTCCTCGTCGGCGGATTCGGCCTGAGGATCTCCCGCACGACCTCCGACTTCTACGTCGCGTCGCGCACCGTACGGCCGCGCCTCAACGCCGCTGCGATCAGCGGTGAGTACCTCTCCGCCGCCTCCTTCCTCGGTATCGCCGGCCTGGTCCTCGTGCACGGGCCCGACATGCTCTGGTACCCGGTCGGTTACACCGCCGGGTATCTGGTGCTGCTGGTGTTCGTGGCGGCGCCGCTGCGGCGATCGGGGGCGTACACCCTGCCCGACTTCGCGGAGGGACGGCTCGAATCGCGGCAGGTGCGCCGACTGGTCAGCGCCTTCGTCGTCGGTGCCGGATGGATGTACCTCGTGCCGCAGCTCCAGGGCGCCGGTCTGACCCTGAAGATCCTCACGGGCGCGCCCGGCTGGCTCGGCGACGTACTCGTCGCCTCGGTCGTCGTGATCGCGGTCGCGGCCGGCGGCATGCGGTCGATCACCTTCGTGCAGGTGTTCCAGTACTGGCTGAAGCTCACCGCGCTGCTGGTGCCCGCGATCTTCCTGGTGCTGGCCTGGCAGGGCGACGGGCGACCCCGGGTCACCTTCGACGACCAGATCTCCGTCTTCCGGGCCGACCACCCGCTCTACGCGACGTACGGGCTGATCGTGGCGACGTTCCTCGGCACGATGGGGCTGCCGCACGTCGTCGTCCGCTTCTACACGAGCCCCAACGGACGCGACGCCCGCCGCACCACCGTCGCCGTGCTCGCGCTGGTCGGCCTGTTCTACCTGCTGCCCCCGGTCTACGGAGCCCTCGGACGGCTGTACGCGCCCGAACTCATGCACGGTGGCGACGCCGACGCCGCCGTGCTGCTGCTGCCCGCACGGGTGATCGGCGGCCTCGGCGGTGATCTGCTGGGCGCGCTCCTCGCCGGCGGCGCGTTCGCGGCGTTCCTCTCCACCGCCTCCGGGCTCACCATGGCCGTCGCCGGAGTGCTCACCCAGGACGTCCTGCCCTCCCGGGGCGTACGGCACTTCAGGCTGGCCACCGTCCTGGCCGTAGCGGTGCCGCTCGCCGGGTCGCTCGTGGTCGGCCGGGTGCCCGTGGCCGACGCCGTCGGGATGGCCTTCGCGGTCTCCGCGTCCTCCTTCTGCCCCCTGCTCGTCCTCGGCATCTGGTGGCGGCGCCTCACCCCGCCCGGCGCCGCCGCGGGACTGCTGCTCGGAGGCGGCTCGGCCCTGCTCTCCGTGGCCGTCACCGTCAGCGGCGCGGTGAGCCCGCCGGGCTGGCCGCACGCCCTGCTGGCCTGGCCGGCCGTCTGGTCCGTACCGGTCGGCTTCCTCGCCATGGTCCTCGTCTCCCTCGCCACCCCCGGGCGGATACCGCCCGGCACCAACGCCGCCATGACCCGCTTCCACCTGCCGGAAGCACTGACCTCGGGGCGCGGGCGGTGACCGGGGCCGGGATCGCCGTCATCGCGGTGCTCGCCCTACTGCTGTTCGGCACGGGCTTCCTGCTGGGCCGCACGGCCCGTCCCGTACGCACCAGCGATGTGGGCACGCCCGTCGAGCACGCCACCTTCGAGACGCTCCACACCGCCTCCCTCGCCGCGCCCCCGCTGCGCGCGGGGCTCACCGAGGAGAGTGCGCGCCGGTCCGCGCGAGGGCTGCGCTCGCTGCTCGGCACGGACGCCCTCTGCCTGACCGACCGCGACCGGGTGCTCGTGTGGGACGGCGAGGGGGAACACCACGGCAAGGACGTGATGCACCACGTCGAGGGACTTCTGGCCAGCGGTCGGGACACCGCGTTCCACAGCGACTGCGGCGACCTCGACTGCCCGCTGCGCTGGGCCGTCGCCGTCCCGCTGACGGTCGATCACCGGGTGCTCGGCACTCTGGTGGCCTATGCCCCCCGGGAATCGGCGGTGCTGGCCAGAGCTGCGGGAGAGGTCGCCCGCTGGGTCTGCGTACAACTCGAACTCGCCGAACTCGACCGGTCCCGCACCCGGCTCATCGAGGCGGAGATCAAGGCCCTCCGGGCCCAGATCTCCCCGCACTTCATCTTCAACTCCCTGGCGGCCATCGCCTCGTTCGTCCGGACCGACCCGGAACAGGCGCGCGAACTACTCCTGGAGTTCGCCGACTTCACGCGCTACTCGTTCCGCAGGCACGGCGACTTCACCACCCTGGCCGACGAACTGCACTCCATCGACCAGTACCTCGCCCTGGTCCGGGCCCGCTTCGGCGAACGGCTGTCCGTCACCCTCCAGGTCGCCCCCGAGGTACTCCCCGTCGCACTGCCGTTCCTCTGCCTCCAGCCCCTGGTCGAGAACGCCGTCAAACACGGGCTCGAGGGCGCTGTCACCCTTCCCCGGGCCAAGGATCCCGGCCGGAGCGGGGAGGGTCCGATCCGCATCACGATCAGCGCGCTGGACGCCGGCGCCGAGGCCGAGGTGGTCATCGAGGACGACGGAACCGGTATGGATCCGGAGCGCCTGAGACAGATCCTGCGCGGCGAGGGCGGAACCTCCAGCGGTGTGGGGCTGCTCAACGTGGACCAGCGGCTGCGCCAGGTGTACGGCGACGACTACGGGCTCGTCATCGAGACGGGCGTCGGTGCCGGAATGAGGATCACCCTGCGCCTGCCCAAGTACCGTGCGGGCGTGCACGGTTCATGACTGACGGGACGTCGGGCGCCTGGAGCCCTCGGTGCGGGTGTACGACCGGGGACGGCCCACGTGCGGCCCCGGCGGTGTCCTCGCGGTGTCCGGGACGCGTCCCCGTACCGCCTCTTTCGTCGACCCGGGGGCAGCCCCCCCGCACGCGGCATTGAACCGGAGGCGCGTGCCCCGCGTGGGCAGAAGGGCAGGATCCGTCGCGAGATTCGAGGTGTGATGGCCGCCGACCGGTGCGACGACCCGCACGTACGCCACCTGCTGGGCGCCTACGTGCTCGACGCGCTGCCCGACGGCGAGACCCGTCCGGTCGCCCGGCACCTCCAGCGGTGCCAGGCGTGCGCGGCCTCCTACGTCGAGGTGGCGGAGGCCGTGTCCCTGCTGGCCCTGCTCGATGCGGAGGACCTGCTCGAGTAGCCGGGCAGATTCCGCGACAGCAGCCGCAACGCGTAGTAGGAACGGGACTTGACGGTGCCCGCCGGTATTCCGAGGGCCTGTGCCGTCTCTCCCACGCTGAGCCCGCGGAAGTAGATCTGCACGAGCACCGCGCGGTGTTCCGGGCTCAGCGTCCTGACCGCCTCGCGCACGTCGAGGGAGAGTGCGGCCGTCTCCGCGGTGTCGTCCCGGGTGGGGGCGGTCTCCAGGACCGCGTCGCTGACCTCCGGCGGCCGCGCCTGACGGGACCGCCGGGCGTCGATGGCCAGGCGCCGCGCGACGGTGAAGAGCCACGGCCGCATCGAGTCGTAGGGGGCGTCGAAAGCCTCGGGGTGCTGCCAGGCACGTACGAGCGTCTCCTGCATCAGGTCCTCGGCCCGCTGCCGGTCGCCGAACGTCAGGCCCAGCAGGAAGTGCAGGAGCGCGGCCCCGTGCTCCCGCTGCATCCGGGCGAGGGCCCGTTCATCGGTGGTCGCTGTGATCGCGGTGGTCATGGTGAACGTCCCTTCCCGAAGAGGCCTCCGGCGCCTCGCTCCCGCCTGGCGTATACGAACGCATCGGCGGGCGGGGGAACAGGCGGAGCACAGAGGTGTGCGCCGAGCGGTCGCACGGAGCGGCGAATGGTGCGGTGAACGGTCGCACGGCGTCGATACGGCCGATTCAGGTACTTCACGGCCTTTCTCCTTGACTCATCGATATGGATATATATGTAGTCAGATGGCCGAAATCATCCGAACCGGGAGTCGTGCTGATGACGAAGAGCATCCGGCTGGGCACGGCGATCGCTGTCGCAGGCCTGCTCGCCACCGCAACGGCCTGCAACGGCCAGTCCTCGTCGTCCCCCGGGTTCGCGGGCCGGCACCTGTCCGCCGAGCGGGGTGCACACGGGGCGGGCAACGGTGCCGAAGTGGACGGCGAGCGAGCCTTCACGCTGCTGGCCTCGGGTGAGATCCTGCCGCACTCCCCGATCATCGACCGGGCCGCGGAGGACGCGGGCGGGAGGGGATACGACTTCCGTCCGATGCTCAAGGGCGCCGCCCGCGCCGTCTCGGGCGCGGATCTGGCCCTCTGTCACATGGCGGCGCCGTACGGGCAGAAGGGTGGACCGTACACGGGATCCCCCTCATTCAAGTCACCGCCCGAACTGGCGACGGCGCTGCGCGCCACCGGCTTCGACTCCTGTTCCACCGCCTCCGACCACAGTCTCGACGACGGCGCGGCGGGCATCGGCCGGACACTCGACGCCCTTGACGAGGCGGGCATCGCCCACGCCGGTACCGCCCGCTCGGCGGCGGAGGCGTCCCGCCCCACGCTGCTCAGGGCAGGCAAGGGCGAGAACGCGGCGAAGGTGGCCCACCTCGCGTACACCTACGGCACCAACGGCATCCCGCTGCCGCCGGCCCAGCCGTGGGCCGTCGACCTGATCGACAAGGACCGGATCGTCGCGGACGCCAGAGCGGCGCGTGGGGCGGGCGCGGACGTCGTGGTCGTCTCCCTGCACCAGGGCACCGAGTGGCAGGACGCCCCGGACGACGCACAGATCGCACTCGGCCGTGAACTGACCGCCTCCCGAACCGGCGAGCGGCCGGACATCGACCTGATCATCGGCACCCGCCCCCATGTCCCGCAGGCGTACGAGAAGGTCAACGGCACCTGGATCGTGTACGGCACGGGCAACCAGATCGCCGGTCCCATGGTCAACCGCGAGGGCGTCCAGGACCCGCGCGCAGGGGCGAGCTCGATGGGCCGCTTCACGTTCGCGCCCCCGGCGCGCCCCGGGGAGCGCTGGGCCGTGCGGAAGGCCGAGTTCCTGCCGCAGTGGTTCGACACACGGGCCGGCCGGATCGTCGTCCTCGGCCCGGACGGCACACCGGGCGGGAGCGACAGCCGTCCCCCCGGGATCCACGACCGGATCGCCAGGGCGGTCCTCAGCCGCGGCGCAGCCCAGGACGGGCTCGTCGAGGGGAAGTAGCGGGGCGGCCCGCCCAGGGGCCGGGCGGCGGCCCTCGGCGCCGCGCCCGCCGGGGACTTACGGCACCACGGTGACCGGCCAGCGCCCCGCCTTCACCAGGCGCACCGCCACCGAACCGACGAAGCGGTGCCCGGCGGACTCCGAGGCGCCCACCACGACGGCGTCCGCCTTCAGTTCGTCGGCCGCCGTCACGAGCCCGTTGTACGGATCGCCCGGGAACGTGTGGAACTCCCAGCGGACGTTCCAGGTGTCCTTGAGCCGCTCCGTCGCGGTTCTGATCTCGTTCACCAGCCCCTCGGCCACCTCACCCGTCGCTTCGGCGACCGGCGCGCCCATGGCGGCGCCGGCCGACAGCACGGGCTGGACGTAGACCAGGGCGAGCATCGCGTTCTGCCGACGTGCCAGGCCCGCTGCGTACGCCGCGGCCCGCATCGAGGACTCGGAACCGTCGAGGCCCGCGACGATCACCTTGGGGCCGTCCGTACCGCGTTCGAACCGGTGCTCCTGCTGCTCTGTCACGGCCACGAGGTTAGCCGCTCCTCCTTCGCGCACCCCCGCCGGCCTCCACCGGAGCTCGGTGCCCACCGAGGGTCACCGCGTGTGCACTGCATCCATCGGGTGCAATACGTCGTGTCCCCGGTGTCGCCGGTCCACGCGGGCGGAAGTACGTGCGAGCAGTTGGTCATGAAGCATGATCAGATTCCAGCGGACCGCCGCACGCTCCTGCGCCTCGGCCTCGCGCTCGGGGCGGCCACGGCGGTGCACATGATCGCAGCGGATCCGGCGGGTACGCCCGTGCGCCCGGGTGGTGAGCCGGTGCCGACACCGGCCGCAGGGCCCCCGGCGAGCGCCCGGGCGGCTGCCGGCGGCTACCGGCTGCGGCCCATGACCGCCGACACCCCGCCCCGCTTCCGGCCCGCCCCGCCGCCCGTACGCACCCGGCCGTTCGAGGAGCTGCCGGAGCTGGGGGACGACGCCATGGTCCTCAGCTTCGACGACGGACCCGACCCGCGGTACACCCCCGACATCCTGGCCACGCTGCGCAGGTACGACGTCCGGGCGATGTTCTTCGTCTGCGGCGAGATGGCGGCTGACAACCGTGATCTGCTCCGGAGGATGGCGGACGACGGACACGTGATCGGCAACCACTCGTGGTCGCACCCGCTGATCCCGAAGCTCTCCAGGGCCGGTATCCGCGACGAACTCGGCACCACCAGCGAGGTGATCGAGAAGACGCTCGGCGCCCCGCCGCTCTGGTACCGGGCCCCGTACGGCGCCTGGAACCGCAACTCCTTCGAGATCGGGGCCTCCATGGGCATGGAACCCATGGCCTGGACCGTCGACACCCTGGACTGGACCGAGCCGGGCACCGACACCATCGTGCGCAGGGTCAGGAAGGGCGCGGCGCCGGGCGTCGTGGTCCTCTCGCACGACGCGGGCGGCAACCGGTCCCAGAGTGTGGCCGCCCTGCGGCGGTACCTGCCCGCGCTCATCAGGAGGGGCTACCGGCCGACGGTCCCGCGTCGGGCCTGACCACGCCCGGGCGCGCCGGTGCGGGGACGCTGCGGCCGGTCGCAGCGTCCTACGGCGGTGGGGTGCGAGCGGCGGTACGGGCCTCGGGCCCGCTTACGTGCCGCACGCCCGGCGGCGGTGGTGCGGTCGGTGGCGGGCGTGTGCGGTCCCCTCCCGCCGCTGCTCAACGCGTCTCGACGAGCCTGGCGAAGACGACCACGTTGCCGTCGTACCCGTCGGTCCTGGTGTAGCCACCGCCGCAGGTGATGACCCGCAGCTCGGCGTGCCCGGTGTCGCCGTACACCCGGGCCCCGGGGAAGTCGTTCTTCGAGAACACCTCGACGCCGTAGATCTCGAACACCGCGGTCCGGCCGTCGTAGCGGGACACCTCGATGTGCTGGCCCTTGCTGAGCGAACCGAGCCCGTAGAAGACTGCCGGACCGGCCAGGTTGTCCACGTGGCCGACCATCACCGAGGTGCCGCGCTGGCCGGGGGCGATGCCGTTCTGGTACCAGCCGGCCAGATTCGGGTCCTGGGCGGGCGGAGCCTCGATCCAGCCGGCGGGGTCCAGGTTCACGTCCACCACGGGCGCGTCGACCTGGATGGAGGGGATCCGCACACGCTCGGCGGGCGCGTAGGCGAGCGGCTGGACCGGCTCACCCCCGACCGGTGCGGAAGCCGACGTGTCCCGCGGGCCGGCCACCGAGGCCGCCGCGGCGGGCTGCGGTGGTCCGGGCGAGGTCTCCACACCGTTGCGCATCAGTGCGAGCCCCGTGAGCATCACCAGGGCGATCGCTCCCCAAGGTGTGCGTCTCATCCGCTCGCCGCCCCACTGGTCCCGGCCCATGGTTCTCCCTTCGTCGCGACATCGCCACGCTAGGCGGGAGGCCGCTCGGCGGCGATCAGAGAAGGGCGAACGGGTGTCGGCCGACCGGGAGGGGACCCCGCCGTCTTCTCTTCGGAGTAATGAGCGGATAAAAGTTCTGACGGTCCGTGACCTGCGAGTCCGTCAGATCTGGTGCTCGGTGCACGGCGTGTCGGCTCACCGGGGTGGAGCAGCGCCGAAGTGCGGCCCGCGCGGTCTCTGGTGAGGGTTCGTCATGGGATGCGTTCTCTTCGACAGTTCCCGGAGGACAGGACTCCGGGGCGCGCTTCCCGCTGGAGGCTCAAAGATGCGTGCTTCACGCGCTCTCGCGGTGACCGCGACCGCATTCGCGGCGGTCGGACTCGCTGCCCCGCTGGCCGCCGCCGGAGGCGGCCCGGGCAGCAACCCGAGCAACTTCCCGACCAATGTCACCGTCAACCCGTCCTCGGTCCACCAGGGCGCCACGATGCAGGTCAGCGCGGAGGGTTGCGGCCGTTCCGGCGGCAAGGTGTGGTCGAACGCGTTCCCGACGGTGAACCTCTCATCGGGCCGGGTCGGATACGCCACGGCACACATCCGTCACGACGCGACCCCGGGCCAGTACAGCCTGTCCGTCAAGTGCAACGAGAGCGAGAACAACTTCGGCGGCGGCAACGGTGGGAACGGAGGCGACGGCGGGAACGGTGGCAACGGCAACGACCGCGGCAACCCCAACGACCGCGGCAACGGCAACGACCGTGGCAACGGCAACGGCAACGGCAACGGCGGTAACGGCGGCAACCGCGGTGACCAGAACGACCCGGTCGCCACGGCCCGCTTCACCGTGCTCCCGTCCCGGGGCGCGCAGGGCGGCCTCGGCGGCTCGATGGGCCCCAGCTCCGTCGAGATGCAGGTAGGCGGTGGCCTCGTCGCCGCGGCAGCCCTCGGTGGTGCGGCCTTCGTCGTCCGTCGCCGGATGAGCAATGCGGCGATCTGACGCTCCGAACCTCCCGCCCGGCCCGATACGCCCGTCGCCCCGAGTCCTGGACCAGGACCCGGGGCGACTGTCGTGTGTCGGGGAGCGGTGCCGTCCCGTCAGTGCTGACGGCCGGTGCGCCGCCTGCGAAGGACGTAGAAGGCGCCGGCCGAGGCGGCGGCCACCAGTGCCGAACCGCCGGCGATCGCCGCCGGGTCCATGGTGTCGACGCTGCCGCCGAGACCACCCAGGACCCCGCTGGGAGAGGCGGTGGAACTGGTGGTCGGGGCCGTGGTGGGAGAGGTCGTGGGGCTGCCGGTGGCGCCGGCCGCGATGGTCAGGTTCGCCGACCGGGTCGTCGTGCCGCAGCGGAAGGTCACCTCGTAGACCGCGCCTCGCCTCGCGTCCCAGTCGACCGTGGCGGTCGCCGACCTCCCCGTCGGGATGGTGGTTGTGTCGAACACGCCCGAGAACGCGGTCGCCTCGCTGGTGCAGCCCATGGCGCCGAGGGTGACCTGACCTCCCGGGGCGACCGTGGACGGGGTGATGGTCGGGGTGAACGAGGTGGACGTGCCGCCGGTGAGCGTGTGGGCCGAGGCGGCCGGTGCCAGCAGAAGGCAGGCGGCGGCGCCCAGCAGGGCGACGGGTGCGACACGTATCGAGCGCATGGTGAATCCTCCGGGTCCCGAGGAGCAGCCGCGGAACGGGTTTCCGCGAGGTATGGGAAATGCACCTCGATGTCCGGAACGCTAGAAGTGCCGCATACCACCCGCGATCGGGGTAAGGCGAATGGGGCAGCCATGTCCCCCGGCCGGCGGACCGGCCGGGGGACACGGGCTGCTCCTATCCCCCCGTGGCGTGGGGGAACAGATCGACGAACGGAGCCGTCGTCGCCGAGATGCCCCGGCCGAACGGGGCGTCGAAGTCCCAGATCAGGAAGAGCAGGAAGGCGATCAGGACGCTGAAGAGGCCCGCCAGCAGCAGTTCACGGAAGGTTCTGCGGATCTGGAGCGTGAAGATCAGGCCCACGGTGACCAGTGCCCCGGTGATCAGGCCGAACCAGACCACTCCCGGCATGGTCGCGCCCGCGTTCTGCCCCCGGGAGCCCCGCGCGTCGTCGACGGCGGCCACCTGGTCCACCAGCGGCTGGTAGGCCTGCCCCTCGTGGTCCGTCCGTGGTTCGTACTCCGTGACGTCGGCCCGCACCCGGTCGAGCAGTCTGGTGCCCTCCGCGGTGAGCGCCCCGTGATCGGTCATCGACCTCCACTCGTCGCCCACGACATGTGCCACGTAGGCGTCGACGTCACCGCGGATGCGGTCGCGCACCTCGGCCGGGTAGACGGCCGAGCGGGCGCTGACCTCGTGCAGCGCCTGGGCCTCGAGGCGTACGGACTCCTGGGCGGCGCTGCGGCCCTCCCAGACGCCGGCGATGGCGAGGCCGAGCACGATCGCGTAGACCACGCCGATCATCATCGTCATGTACTCGATGACGTCGGGTGTCTCGGAGGGGTCGTCGTCCTCGGCGAGGCGCCGGTTGCTGAGAACGGCGATGGTCAGGACGACGGCACAGGCCGAGGCCATGGCAATGGTCAGAACAAGCCATTCCGACATGGGGTCCCTTCATGGGTCAGCGGGAGGAGCGGGGCCGCAGAACGGCTACGGCGAAGACTGCGGGCGCGGTGATCAGAAGGGTGAGGGAGACCAGCGAGGGTCCCGACCGGGGTGTCTTGCGAGGTGGCTTGCGGTAGGTGGGCAGCGCGACAGGTGCCGGGCGCGGTGGGGTCGGACGTGCGCTCGGCGGCGGGGGAGCGGGTTCCGGTTCCGGAGGCTCCGGTACGGGCGGTGGCGGTGGCGGCGGCGGCGGTGCGGGCAGTACGGGAGGTGCCGGTGCCGGCACCGGTGGCTGGGGCGGTGGGGGTGGAGGCGGCGGCGGTGGCGGAGGTTCTGGTGGAGGGGGCGGCGGAGGTGGAGGCGGGGGCGCCGGTTCCGGCTCGGGCTCGGCGATCACCGCCGTGCACCGGCCCTCGCCCGAGACGGCGATGGACGAGCCGTCCTCCCCCTGCCCGATCGAGGCCACCGCGCAGTCGTCGCCGAACGCGGGCGGCGGAACGGCGAGCAGCACGAGCAGGGCGGCGGCTGTCAGCCGCCATATGCGTGATCCGTACACGCCGGGGAGCATGTTCCCCTCAGACGTCGTACACGCGGAGAGCGCGGATGATTCGCCTGATGGTGGGGACATCGGGCGATTCACGTTTGCGCCCGGCGAAACTTTCTCGGCGATGAGTTGAACACCTGCGCGCCACCCGCCCGTACCTAGGGCCACGAAAGGCGCGGACTCGCGTCCCGAACGGCAGAAGGACAACGGGAGTCGACATGGATACCTGGCGGAACGCCTCACTCGCGATGACGGCGGTGGCCCTGCTGGCGCTGACGACGGCGTGCGGTCAGGAGAAGGGCACCGCGTCTCCCGACGGCCAGGCCGTGGGGAACGCCGCCGCACAACAGCCGGCGGGCAGCGGATACGGCTCCGACGGCGGCTACGGATCCGACGCCGCAGCGGGCGGCGCACCCGAGGAGGCGGGCCAGCTCGCGGTGTGGGACAGCAAGAAGCTGGGCGAGGTGCTGACCGACAGCGAGGGCTTCACGCTCTACCGGTTCGACAAGGACACCGCCGAACCGCCCAGGTCGAATTGCGAGGGCGACTGTGCGAAGACGTGGCCCGTGGTGTCCGCGGAGAACGCCACGGCCGCCGCGGGAACCGACGCCGCGCTCATCGGGGAGGTCACGCGCGCCGACGGCACCAAGCAACTGACCGTCGGCGGCTGGCCGATGTACCGCTACGCGAAGGACACCGGGCCTGGAGAGGCCGACGGACAGGGCGTCGGCGGGACATGGTTCGCCTCGGCTCCGGACGGAAAGAAGGCGGTGGCCGACGCGGACGGAGCCTCCGCCGACCAGCCGGCGGACCTCGCCGGACTTTCGGTCCGGAAGGATCCGGAACTCGGAGACATCGTCGTCGACAAGCGCGGCATGACGGTTTACCGCTTCAAGAAGGACTCGGCGTGGCCGATGAAGTCCGCGTGCACGGGAGACTGCCTCAAGAAGTGGCCGGTGGTCAGCCCCGTGTCGAAGAATGACGTCGACGGTGTCACCACGAAGGGATTCGTCACCTTCGACCGTCCCGACGGCATCGAGCAGCAGTCGATCGACTGCTGGCCCGTCTACACCTTCTCCGGTGACGCGAAGCCGGGGGACACCAACGGCCAAGGTGTCGGGGGGACATGGTACGCGGTCTCGCCCGAGGCGAAGCTCGTCGGAGCGTCCAAGTAGGAGCCGGAAGTCCTTCCCGGTGCCGGTCCGTCGCCGAATGCGCACGCGCAGCGACGGACCGGCCGTACATGCCTGCGGTGTGTGACCAATAACGGATCTCTAATTTCCGTTTCCACTCGCTCTCCTGGCGGTCGATCAGTAGCCTCTGGTCAACACTGACCATGAACATGGCCGGATCGCCGTTGCGACTTGTTGGAGACATCGATGGAGCGTCCCTCCTGGGCACCGCAGGGCATTGACATCTCGGTGCCGAGCGTGTCTCGCATGTACGACTTCTATCTGGGCGGTTCGCACAATTTCGAGGTGGACAGGGAAGCGGCCCGCAAGGCCATGGAGTTCATGCCGGGTCTGCCCAAGGTCATGCAGGCGAATCGCGCCTTTATGCGGCGGGCCGTGCAGTTCGCCACGGCTTCGGGTGTGAACCAGTTCCTGGACATCGGCTCCGGTATCCCGACCTTCGGCAACGTGCACGAAGTCGCCCAGGCCAACGACCCGGAGGCCCGGGTCGTGTACGTCGACCACGATCCGGTCGCGGTCGCACACAGCCAGGCGGTCCTCGAGGGCAACGATCGGGCCGTGGTCGCGGCCGCGGACCTCCGCAAGCCCAGGGAGATCCTGGAGAACCCCGAGATCAACGCCCTCCTCGACCTGGACAGGCCGGTGGCACTGCTCCTGGTGGCGGTGCTCCACTTCATCGAGGACGCCGACGACCCGTACGGGGCGGTCGCGGAGCTGAGCGAGGCGCTCGCCCCCGGCAGCCTGCTCGTCCTGACCCACGCCTCGTACGAGGGGATCCCGCTCTCCGAGGAGGAGGCCGGCGGGACGGTCGGGGTCTACCGCAACATCCGCAGCCCGCTGATCATGCGGACCCGTCAGGAGGGCAGCCGCTTCTTCGACGGGTACGAGCTGGTCGAGCCCGGGCTGGTGTCCATGCCCGACTGGCGCCCCGAGTCCCCGGAGGCCCGCGGACAGGAGGACCCCTTCGCCTTCTCGGGCTTCGCCGGGGTTGGGCGCAAGGCGTGAGCATTCCCGCCCAGTCGTCCGGCGTGCCGGGCGCGGAACCCGACGGCCCCGAGGGCCGGCTCCGGAGATTCGCCACCATCTGGAGCCGGGCGATCTTCCCGTCCACGGCCACCTCCCTGACCCGGCCGGAGTTCGAGGAACACCTGCTGCCGATGGCCCGTCGGCTCAACGAGATCCTGCACGCACGCGTCTTCGACGCGGCGCCCGCGAACGGTGTCGGGGCCTCGCTGGTCGCCGCGCACTGCACGGACCCCGACGCCCTGAGCTCCACGCTCGGCGTGGTCGACTCCTACCTGGTCCTCTACTGCGGTGGCAACGGGCCGGTCGAACTGTCCACGGAGGACAGCCGGGCCCGCTGCGCCCGGATCCAGCACGCGCTCGCCGGCGGGTTCACCCAGGCGCTGCGCGAGCGGACGCTCGCCGAGCAGGAGGCCATCGCCCGCTCGGCCCTCACCGCCCGCTCGCACGCCGAACAGGCCCTGCACGCGACGGAGGCCCGCTTCCGCGCCGTGTTCAAGGACGCCGCCGTCGGGATCGGCATCGCCGACCTCGACGGGAACATCCTTGAGATCAACGACACGCTCACCAAGATGTTCGGCGGCCTCGAGAACCACGTCCGCAGCCACAAGGTGAACGAGTGGGTCCACCCCGAGGACTCGCCGCACGTCTGGAAGTACTACGACGAGCTGGTGCGCGGCGAGCGCGAGCACTACAGCGTGGAGAAGCCGTTCTACCGCAACGACGGCACGGTGCTGTGGACCAACCTCGCGGTCTCCCTGCTGAGGGACACCGAGGGGCGGCCCGAGTACCAGCTGGCCCTCATGGAGGACACCACCGAGCGGCGGCTGCTCAACCTGCGGCTGCGGTACGAGGCCACCCACGACGCGCTCACCGGTCTGCCCAACCGGACCCTCTTCTTCGAGCGGCTGGAGAAGGCCCTCGCGCCCAGGGAGGGCATGCGTTTCGGGCTCTGCTACCTGGACCTGGACGGCTTCAAGGCGATCAACGACAGTCTGGGCCACGCCGCGGGGGACCGGCTCCTGGTCGAGGTCGCCGACCGGCTGCAGAGCTGTGCGACCGCTCCCGGCGAGATGGTGGCCCGGCTCGGCGGTGACGAGTTCGTCGCCCTCACGACCGGGCCGGACACCGAGGACGAGGTCCACGAGCTCGCCGGACGCATCCTCCTGGCGCTGGCCACGCCCATCCGTCTCGACGGCCGGGAGCTGACCGTGCGCGGATCGATAGGCGTGGTCGAAGGTCCGTCGGGTGAACGCACCGGTGCCGAGGTGCTGCGGAGCGCCGACATCACGATGTACCGGGCCAAGGCGGCGGGCGGGAACCGTTTCGCGCTCGCCGACGCCGAGGCCGACGCCCGCGCCATCACGCGGCACGGACTCACCACCGCACTGCCCGCCGCGCTCGACCGCGGCGAGTTCTTCATCGAGTACCAGCCGCTGGTGCACCTGGGTGACGGGAGCGTGCACGGTGCCGAGGCGCTGGTCCGCTGGTGCCACCCGCAGCACGGGGTGCTCGGGCCCGACCGGTTCATTCCGCTCGCCGAGCACACCGGGCTGATCGTGCCGCTCGGGCGCTGGGTGCTGGAGGAGTCCGTACGGCAGGCGAACTTCTGGCAGGAACGTCACACCGACGGCGGTCCCCTGCGGATCAACGTCAACCTCTCGCCGACCCAGTTGCACCACCCGAGTCTGGTCGCCGAGACCGTCGACGTGCTGGAGCGGTCCGGTCTGGAGCCCGGAGCCCTCTGCCTGGAGGTCACCGAGTCCGCGCTGATCGGCGCCGACGACGACCTGCTCAAGCCGCTGCGCCAGCTGGCCGAGATGGGTGTCGACATCGCGCTGGACGACTTCGGCACCGGCTACTCGAACCTGGCGAATCTGCGCCGACTGCCGGTGAGCGTGCTGAAGCTGGACCGCTCCTTCACGCAGGGCATGCAGCACCACCCCGCCGATCCCGTCGACCTCAAGATCGTCGAAGGCATCGTCTCGCTCGCCCACAGCCTGGATCTCGCGGTCACGGTCGAGGGCGTGGAGACCCGGGCGCAGGCGGAGCAGCTGCGACAGCTCGGCTGCGACACCGCACAGGGCTGGTACTACGCGCGGCCGGGTGCCCCGGACCGGATCCACTCACTGCTGCTGGCGGACGCCGTCTGACAGCTCGGCTCTCAGCTGCCGGCCGGGTCCGGCCCGCCGGCGGCCGGGAGTACGACGGGCGGCCCCGACCCCAGCAGCATGCGCTGCAACTCGCGTGCGGCACGCGGCGGTTCGACATCGCTGCGGTGCGCGAGCGCGATCGTGCGCCGCAGTCCGGGCGAGGCCAGCGGCGTCGTCCGCAGGTCCTGGCCCGCCCGGACGGCGACCATGCGGGGCACCACGGCGATGCCGAGGCCCGCCCGTACGAAGCCGAGTACCGCGTCCATCTCGCCGCCCTCGACGGTGAACGTGGGCTCGAAGCCCTCGGCGCGGCACGCGGCGACCGTGAGCTCCCGCAGGTCGTATCCGTGCCGGAACATCACCAGCGGCTCGTTCTCCAGGTCGGCGACCGTCACGGAGCCCTTGCGTCCGGGAGCCGGCCGTGAGGCCGACGACACCACCACGAGGTCCTCGTGCAGCAGCTCGACGGTGGTCAGGGCGGGGGAGCCGGCGGGCAGGGGCAGGACGAGCAGTGCGAGGTCCAGAGCGCCCCGGGCGAGCTGCCGTACGAGGTCGTGGGAGCCCCCCTCCTCGATCAGGAGCTGGATCCCGGGGTGCGCGCCGTGGAAGGCGCGCAGGACGTCAGGCAGCAGCCCGGTGCAGACACTCGGGGTGGCGCCGAGCCTGATCCTGCCGCGGCGCAGCTGCACGAGTTCCTGCACCTCGTGGCGCGCGGTGTCCGCGTCCGCGAGGATCCTGCGGGCCAGCGGCAGCAGAGCCTCGCCCGCGTCGGTCAGTCCGATGTTGCCCCGCGCGCGGCTGAAGAGCTCGGCGCCCAGTTCGCTCTCCAGCGCCCTGATCTGCTGGGAGAGCGAGGGCTGTGACACGTGCACCTCCTCGGCGGCCCTGGTGAAGTGCCTGGCCTCGGCGACGGCCACGAAGTACGTGAGCTGCTGGAAGTGCATGGATCCGAGGATAACGGGAATCATAGACATTGCCTATGGACATGACTCGTTTCATGTCTTGGACTGATGGTGCCTCTCGCCTCTAGCGTCGTGTCCATGGCATTGGCAACACGGACGGACCGACGGTCGTCCATGACGCGCACGCTCTGGGACTCGTCCGTCGGCAAGAAGACGATCATGGCTGTGAGCGGCCTGGTCATGCTCGGCTACCTGGTCGTCCACATGCTGGGCAACCTGAAGATCTTCTTCGGACCCGACGAGTTCAACCACTACGCGCACTGGCTCAGGACCATCGGTGAGCCCTTCCTGCACTACGAGTGGGCGCTGTGGATCATCCGCGTGGTGCTCGTCGCCGCCGTCGTCCTGCACGCCGTGTCCGCGTACCAGCTGAGCCGCCGTGACCTCAGGGCGCGCCCGACCGCGTACGTCCACAGGAAGGCGCGCACGAGCTACGCCACACGCACCATGCGCTACGGCGGTGTCATCCTCGGCCTCTTCATCGTCTGGCACATCCTGGACCTGACGACCGGCACCGTGCACCCGGGCGGATTCCAGCCCGGGCACCCCTACCAGAACGTGCTGGACACCTTCTCCACCTGGTACGGCGACGTCGTCTACATCGTCGCCGTACTCGCCCTGGGCCTTCACGTCCGCCACGGGTTCTGGAGCGCTGCCCAGACGCTCGGGGTGGGCAACGCCACCCGGGACCGCGTCCTGAAGACCCTCGCGAACGTACTCGCAGTGCTGCTGACGGCCGGCTTCGTGTCCGTGCCCGTCGCCGTGATGACCGGAGTGGTGAGCTGACATGAGCGACTACACGAACTACGGCACGGGCGAACCCGCCGTCGACTCCAAAGCCCCCGGGGGCCCCGTCGCCGACCGCTGGGACACCCGCCGCTTCCAGGCGAAGCTCGTGAACCCGGCCAACCGCCGCAAGCACACCGTCATCGTCGTCGGCACCGGGCTGGCAGGCGGCTCGGCCGGTGCGACCCTCGCCGAACAGGGCTACCACGTCGTCCAGTTCTGCTTCCAGGACTCACCCCGGCGCGCCCACTCCGTCGCCGCGCAGGGCGGCATCAACGCGGCCAAGAACTACCGCAACGACGGCGACTCGGTGCACCGGCTCTTCTACGACACGGTCAAGGGCGGCGACTTCCGCGCCCGCGAGTCCAACGTCCACCGCCTCGCGGAGATCTCCGTGGAGATCATCGACCAGTGCGTCGCCCAAGGCGTCCCCTTCGCCCGCGAGTACGGCGGCCTCCTCGACAACCGCTCCTTCGGCGGCGTCCAGGTCTCCCGCACCTTCTACGCCCGGGGCCAGACGGGCCAGCAGCTCCTCCTCGGCGCCTACCAGGCGCTCTCCCGCCAGATCGCCGCGGGCAACGTCGAACTGCACGCCCGCACCGAGATGCTCGACCTGGTCGTCGTCGACGGCAAGGCGCGCGGCATCGTGGCCCGTGACCTCGTCACCGGGAAGATCGAAACCCACTTCGCCGACGCGGTCGTCCTGGCCACCGGCGGCTACGGCAACGTCTTCTACCTGTCGACGAACGCCATGAACTCCAACGCCACCGCGATCTGGCGCGCCCACCGCCGCGGCGCCCACTTCGCCAACCCCTGCTTCACCCAGATCCACCCCACCTGCATCCCGCGCACCGGCGACCACCAGTCCAAGCTGACGCTGATGAGCGAGTCGCTGCGCAACGACGGCCGCATCTGGGTGCCGAAGGCCAAGGGCGACGACCGTCCGCCGAACCTGATCCCCGAGGACGAGCGGGACTACTACCTGGAGCGCGCCTACCCTGCCTTCGGCAACCTCGTGCCCCGCGACATCGCCTCCCGCGCAGCCAAGAACGTCTGCGACGAGGGCCGGGGCGTCGGGCCCGGCGGCCAGGGCGTCTACCTCGACTTCGCCGAGGCCATCGCGCGCATGGGCAGGAAGAAGGTCGAGGAGCAGTACGGCAACCTCTTCGACATGTACGCCCGCATCACCGCGGAGAACCCCTACGAGACGCCGATGCGCATCTACCCCGCCGTGCACTACACGATGGGCGGGCTCTGGGTCGACTACGACCTCCAGACCACGATCCCGGGCCTCTTCGCCATCGGCGAGGCCAACTTCTCCGACCACGGGGCCAACCGCCTCGGCGCCTCGGCGCTGATGCAGGGACTCGCCGACGGCTACTTCGTGCTCCCTGCGACCATCAACGACTACCTTGCGCGCAACCCCCGCACCGAGGAGATCGACGCCGGCCACCCAGCGGTCACCGAGGTCGTCGCCGAGACCGAGGACAGGCTCAACCTGCTCCTCGCGGTCGACGGGGACCGGACCCCCGACTCCTTCCACCGCGAGATCGGCGAACTCATGTGGGAGTTCTGCGGAATGGCGAGGACCGAGGAAGGGCTCCGCGAGGCGCTGGACCGGATTCCGCGGATCCGCGAGGAGTTCTGGCGCCGCATCAAGGTGCCCGGCATCGGCGGGCAGTTCAACCAGTCGCTGGAGAAGGCCAACCGCGTCGTCGACTACCTCGAGCTCGCAGAGCTGATGTGCCTCGACGCCCTGCACCGGGCCGAGTCCTGCGGCGGCCACTTCCGTGAGGAGTCGCAGACCCCCGACGGCGAGGCCGCCCGCCGGGACGAGGAGTTCTCCTACGCCGCGGCCTGGGAGTTCAGCGGCACCGGCGAGGCCCCCGTCCTGCACAAGGAAGACCTCGTCTTCGAGTACGTCCACCCCACCCAGCGGAGCTACGCATGAAGCTCACCCTGCGCGTCTGGCGCCAGCCCGACGCCGAGGCGCCCGGCGCCATGGCCACCTACCAGGTCGACGGCATCTCCCCGGACATGTCGTTCCTGGAGATGCTCGACACCCTCAACGAGGAACTCATCCTCGGCGGGGAAGAGCCGGTCGCCTTCGACCACGACTGCCGCGAGGGCATCTGCGGCGCGTGCAGCCTCGTCATCAACGGCGACGCCCACGGCCCGGAGCGGACCACCACCTGCCAGCTCCACATGCGGTCCTTCGACGACGGCGACACGATCGACGTCGAACCCTGGCGCGCCTCGGCCTTCCCCGTCGTCAAGGACCTGGTCGTGGACCGGTCCTCCTTCGACCGGATCATCCAGGCCGGTGGATACATCTCCGCGCCCACCGGCACGGCACCCGACGCGCACGCCACCCCGGTGCCCAAGCCGGACGCCGACTCCGCCTTCGAGCACGCCGAGTGCATCGGCTGCGGCGCCTGTGTGGCGGCCTGCCCGAACGGTTCGGCGATGCTCTTCACCTCGGCGAAGATCAACCACCTCAACGTCCTCCCGCAGGGCGCCCCCGAGCGTGCGACCCGGGTCCTCGACATGGTCGCCACCATGGACGACGAGGGCTTCGGCGGCTGCACCCTCGCCGGTGAATGCGCCACGGCCTGTCCCAAGGGCATCCCGCTGCCGTCGATCGCCGCGATGAACAAGGAGTGGCTACGGGCCAACCGCACCGTGCGCCGCTGAGCCTGCCCGGTCCGACGAGTCCTCGGGCCCGGCGGGCAGCCGGTCCGTCCGCAGCGCCTTCGCCAGGTAGGCGGCGGTCCGGCTCCCCTCGGCGCGGGCGACCTCCCGAGGGGTGCCGGTGGCGACGATCCGGCCGCCCCGGTCGCCGCCGCCGGGCCCCAGGTCGATCACCTGGTCCGCACCGGCCACCACGGCCATGTCGTGCTCCACCACCACCACGGTGCTGCCCGCGTCCACGAGCCCGTGCAACTGCCGCATCAGCACCTCCACATCGGCGGGATGCAGCCCCGTCGTCGGCTCGTCCAGCAGATACAGGGTGTGTCCACGCCGGGCGCGCTGGAGCTCCGTGGCGAGCTTGATCCGCTGGGCCTCGCCGCCGGACAGCTCCGTCGCCGGCTGCCCCAGCCGCAGATAGCCGAGACCCACGTCCAGCAGTGCCCGCAGACTGCGCTCGGCCGCCGGTGTCCCGGCGAGGAACGCGGCCGCCGCCTCCACCGTCAGATCGAGCACCTCGGCGATCGTCAGATTCCGCAGGGTCACCTCGAGGGTCCGCGGGTTGTAGCGCGCGCCGTGGCAGTCCGGGCAGGGGGCGTACGTGCTGGGCAGGAAGAGCAGCTCGACCGAGACGAATCCCTCGCCCTGGCACGTCTCGCACCGCCCCCCGGCCACGTTGAACGAGAACCGGCCCGCACGGTAGCCGCGGGCCCGTGCCGTCTCCGTGTCCGCGAACAGTTTCCGCACCACGTCGAACAGCCCGGTGTACGTGGCCAGGTTGGACCTCGGCGTACGTCCGATGGGCCGCTGGTCGACCTGCACCAGCCGGTCCACCGCGTCCAGCCCCTCGGCCGACGCACAGCCCCGGACGACCGGAGCGGCGCTCTCCTCCGCCGCTTCCGCCGACCGCCGGTCGGCGAGCACGCCCGCCAGGACCTGACCGACCAGGGTCGACTTGCCCGACCCCGACACCCCGGTGACCGCCGTCAGGACCCCGAGGGGGAACACGACGTCCACCCCGCGCACGTTGTTGAGGTCCACCCCGCGCAGCGTGATCCGCCCGGACGGGACGCGCGGCTCCCTCACCGGCGCCGGGTCCTCGCCGAAGAGGAACCGCCGCGTCGCGGAACCGGCGACCCCCGCGAGTTCCGCCGGAGGGCCGCTGTGCAGCACCCGGCCCCCGTGTTCGCCCGCCAGCGGGCCCACGTCCACCAGCCAGTCGGCCTGGCGCACCACGTCCATCTGGTGCTCCACCACGAAGACGGAGTTGCCCGCTTCCCGGAGTCGTCCGAGCACGCCGAGCAGGGACTCCGTGTCGGCGGGATGGAGGCCCGCCGACGGCTCGTCCAGTACGTAGACGACGCCGAACAGCCCCGACCGCAGCTGGGTGGCGAGCCGCAGCCGCTGCAACTCGCCCGAGGACAGGGTCGGCGCCGTACGGTCGAGGCTGAGATAGCCGAGGCCCAGTTCCGTGACGGGTTCGATCCGGCCCAGCAGGTCGGCGGTCAGCAGCCGTGCCGCCTCGTTCGCGCCGCCCGCCTCCAGCAGCACCTCGGTGAGGGCCGTCAGGGGGAGTGCCACGAGGTCCGCGATCGTCCGGCCCGCGAAGGTGACGGCCATGGCCTCCGCCCGCAGCCGCCCGCCCCCGCACACCGGACAGGGGGCGCTGGTCAGGAAGCGCTCCGCCTTAGCCCGCAGAGTCCGGCTGCGGGAGTCCGCGAAGGTGTGCATCACATAGCGCCGTGCGCTCATGTACGTACCTTGGTAGGGGCGTTGGATGCGGCCCGCGTCGCGCACCGGATGGACCGTCACCACCGGTTGCTCGTCGGTGAACAGGATCCACTCGCGGTCGGCCGGCTCCAGCTCCTGCCAGGGCCGGTCGACGTCGTACCCGAGGGCGTCCAGCACATCGCGCAGGTTCTTGCCCTGCCACGCTCCCGGCCAGGCGGCGATCGCTCCCTCGCGGATCGACAGCGACGGCTCGGGTACGAGAAGCCGCTCCGTGGTCCGGTGGATCCGGCCCAGGCCGTGGCACTCGGGGCACGCGCCGGCCGCCGTGTTCGGGGAGAAGGCGTCGGAGTCGAGCCGCTCGGCGCCACGCGGATAGTCGCCCGCCCGGGAGAACAGCATGCGGAGCGAGTTGGACAGCGTGGTGACCGTGCCCACCGACGAGCGGGAGCCGGGCGCGGACCTGCGCTGCTCCAGCGAGACCGCGGGCGGCAGGCCGGTGATCTCACCGACATCGGGGGCCCCGACCTGGTGGATCAGCCGGCGGGCGTACGGGGCGACCGACTCGAAGTAGCGGCGCTGGGCCTCCGCGTAAATGGTGCCGAACGCCAGGGAGGACTTTCCCGAGCCCGAGACGCCCGTGAACACCGCGAGGACGTCGCGCGGGATGTCGACGTCCACGTCGCGGAGATTGTGCTCGCGCGCGCCGCGCACCCGGACGTACGGATCGTGATGGGTGGACATCGGCGGTACGACTCCGTCGGTTCGATGGGGCGGACATGACTCTGCCGGTGATCCTTCCGCACGACGCGTCCGCATCCGACGCCGAGGCGGCCGGCAAGGACGGCGAGCACGCGGAGGACCACCGGCGGGGGGCGGCCGCCGTGCCTAGACCATCGGGTCCATGTCCCGGTCGGTCATGGCGCTCTCCCGCTCGCCCTGCTCGCGCAGCCGGCGGGACTTGTCCTTGAGGCGCTGCCGCTGTTCCGGATCGGTGGCGCGGTCCGCGGCCTCCTCCAGTTCCCTCGCCTTCGTACGCAGCTGCTGTGCACGGCCACCGGACTCACCTGCAACGCTCATGATCACTCCTGGATCTCTGGGGGGAGCGGACACGACCAGCGAATCAGCGCGGGCGCCCGCATGCATCTCGAGCGGCCGCTTCCGACGAGGCGTACCCGGGCGCGAGTCCCTCGGGCGCCGGCGGTCAGGAACCCGCCGCGGCGAGCCGGTCGCCCACCGCGCCGACGAAGTCCGCCAGGTCGTCGGGCGTACGCGAGGTGATCAGCGTCCAGCCCCCGGTCTCGTCCGTGACGACGGACTCGTCCACCCAGGTGCCACCCGCGTTTCGGATGTCGGTCCGGAGCGAGGGGTACGAGGTGAGGGTCTTCCCCCTGACGACGTCGGCCTCGACGAGCACCCAGGGGCCGTGGCAGATTGCCGCCACCGGCCGGCCCGTCGTCGTGAACGAGCGGACGATCCCGGTGGTGGCGTCCTGTGTCCTGAGGGTGTCCGCGTTGAGGGTTCCGCCGGGCACGAGCAGCAGGTCGTAGTCGGAGGGGTCCGCGTCGGACAGGGTGAACGAGGGCCGCACCGTCTCCCCGGGGTCCTTGTCGCCCACGAGTGTCCGCACGGGGTCGGTGGACAGCGCCGCGATGTCCACGGTGGCTCCCGCGTCGCGGAGCCGCCGTACCGGCAGCACCAGTTCGTCCTGTTCCACGCCGTAGTTGGTCACGATCACCAGGACACGTCGTCCGCCGAGGTAGTGGTCAGCCATTCGCCGGTCCCTCCTCAGGTGTTCTCGTCGAGCCGGAAACCGACCTTGAGCCCCACCTGGTAGTGGGCGACGCGGCCGTCCTCGATGTGGCCGCGGACCTGCGTCATCTCGAACCAGTCGAGATTGTGCAAAGTTTCGGAAGCTCTCGCGACGCCGTTCCGGATCGCCGCGTCCAGGCCCTCCTCGGAGGTTCCTACGATCTCGGTGACCCGGTAGGTGTGATTCGACATCTAATGTCTCCTTTCCTGGTTCCACGGTGCCTCACTCCGCCGTGGTGCGCGAGGTGTCGGCACGCCGACCGGTACCGGTCCGGGGCTTGACCTGTCGATTGGTACATACCAAACTCCGCTCCACGCCCGTGCGAGCGCCGCCCGCAGTCCCCCACCCGGGTCCTGTCGAGCTGTCGTGCCGTTTCGCAGAAGGTGACCCCCGTGAAGATCCGCATACTGGCCGGAGCCGTCGCGCTCGTCTCGTCCGTCGCCCTGGGCGGCTGCGGTTACCTCCCCGGAACCGGTGACGACAGCACCACGGTGACGGTGTGGCTGATGAAGGGCAGCGCCTCCCAGGGCTTCCTGGACAGCTTCGAGAAGTCGTACGAGGCCGAGCATCCCTCGGTCCAGCTGGACTTCGTCCTCCAGGAGTGGGGCGGTATCGGCCCCAAGGTCCTGAAGGCGCTCCGGGGCGACGACGCCCCCGACGTCATCGAGGTCGGCAACACCCAGGTAGCCCAGTACGCGGAGACCGGTGAACTGCGCGACCTCACCCTGGAGTCCATGCGCGACCTGGGAGGGGAGGACTGGCTGCCCGGACTCGCGGATCCCGGCAAGGTCAGCGGCGGACAGTACGGAATCCCCTGGTACGCCGCCAACCGCGTCGTGATCTACAACAAGGACCTCTTCGCTCAGGCGGGGATCACCACCCTCCCCAGGACCCGCGAGGAGTGGTTGGACGTCAGCGAGCAGCTGGACACCGCGAGCGGACAGGGCATCTACCTCGCAGGGCAGAACTGGTACGTCCTCGCCGGGTTCATCTGGGACGAGGGCGGGGAACTGGCCGACGACAGCGGAGGCGACTGGCAGGGGAGCCTGGACTCGCCCGCCGCCCTTCGGGGCATGGACTTCTACAAACGGCTCCAGGCCCTCGGCGACGGGCCTAAGGACGCCGACGAGCAGACGCCCCCGGAGACCGACGTGTTCGCCGAGGGCGACGTCGCCCAGATCGTCTCCGTGCCCGGCAGCGCCGCCCTCATCGAGCAGCAGAACCCCGAACTCAAGGGCAAGCTCGGCTACTTCCCCATCCCCGGGAAGAGCGCGGGGAAGCCGGGCGCCGTCTTCACCGGGGGCTCCGACCTCATCGTGCCGGAGGGCGCCGACCAGCGCGGCGAGGGCATCGAGGTGGTCAAGGCGCTCGCCGGGGAGAAGTGGCAGACAGAGCTCGCCCGCGCCATGAGCTACGTGCCCAACAAGCCCTCGCTCGCCCGAGCCGTCGCCGGGCAGGAAGGGACGTCGGTGATGGCCGAGGGCGCGGCCCAGGGCCGGGCCACCCCCAACTCGCCCTACTGGGCGGCCGTGGAGGCGGACAACCCGATCAAGCCCTACATGACCGCGGTGCTGGAGGGCGGCGACCCGGCGGAGGAGGCCAAGAAGGCGTCGGACCGCATCACGTCCAAGTTGATCACCGGCTGACCGCCCGCCGGCCACGGGGGACCCCGGGCCACCCGGGGATTCAGCCGTCGCACATCCCGGATCCCCGCAGCGGTCACGTCGAATCCAGCCGGTCACGGAAGAAGTAGGGGGGCCGGGCCGTCGCACTCCCCGCGACGGTCCGGCGGCCCCTCTCGCCGATCCGTCCCCGGAGACCGCCATGACCGTGCTGCCCCTCGCCATCCCCGCTCCCGTGTCCGCCGTACGCGCGCCCCGGCGGGCCGCCCCCGACGCCCCCTCCGGCTACCGGGTCTCGCTCGCCACCTCCCTGGAGGACGTACGGGCCGCCCAGCGCCTGCGCCACCTCGTGTTCGCCGGAGAGCTCGGCGCCAGGCTGGACAGCCCGCAGCCGGGTCTGGACGTCGACGCCTTCGACGAGCACTGCGACCACCTGCTGGTGCGCGAGACGGCGACCGGGGAAGTCGTCGCCACCTACCGGCTGCTGCCGCCCGAAGGCGCCCGGCGGGCCGGCGCCCTCTACGCCGAGAGCGAGTTCGACCTCGGCCGGCTCGCGCCGATCCGCGACGACCTCGTCGAGGTCGGCAGGTCCTGTGTCCACCCCGCCCACCGGGACGGCGCCGTCATCGCCCTCATCTGGGCCGGACTCGCCCGCTACATGGAACGCACCGGCCACGAATGGGTGGCCGGCTGCTGCTGCCTGCCGCTCGCCGACGGAGGCGCGCTCGCCGCCAAAAGCTGGGACACCGTACGGACCCACAACCTGGCGCCCGAGGAGTACCGGGTCACGCCCCACCGCCTCTGGGACGCCTCCGCTCACCCCGGCGGCGCCCCGGCCGCCCGCGCGGAGCTCCCGCCACTGCTGCGCGGCTACCTCCGCCTCGGCGCATGGGTCTGCGGAGCCCCCGCGCACGACCCCGAATTCGGCGTGGCCGACCTCTACGTCCTGCTCTCGATGCGCCGAATCGCCCCGCGCTACCTGCGCCACTTCCTCTCGCTCGCCCCGCTGCGATGAGCGCCTGGCTGCCCGTGGCCACCTGCACCCCACACGCCTGCGCGCGGCACGAGGGCGCCGTGCGGGCGCCGCTCCCCGCCGCGGCCCTGCTGGTCGCCGGGTGCGCCCTCACCCTCCTCGGGGCGATCTGCTCGCCCGCCGTGCTGCTCCTGGGCCCTTCGCGCCGCGACCGGCTCGTCCGCCGCTGGGCCCGCGCGGTCGTGCGGTCCTTCGGCGTACGCGTACGCGTCACCGGGAGCCCGGTGGAGGCCGATCGGCCGGCGACGGGCGAGCTCGTGGTCGCCAACCACGTCTCGTGGCTGGACGTCCCACTGGTCGCGGCGGCCCTCCCCGCCCGGATGCTGGCGAAGAGCGAGATACGGTCCTGGCCGCTGCTCGGTCCGCTCGCCGCACTCGGCGGCACCCTCTTCATCGACCGGGACCGGCTGCGCGCCCTGCCGGAGGCGGTACACGCGCTCGCCGGAGCGCTGCGCGCGGGATCACGGGTGGTGGTGTTCCCGCAGGGCAGCACCTGGTGCGGCCGGAGCGGCGGCGGCCGGTTCCGGCACGCCGCCTTCCAGGCCGCGATCGACGCCGGCGCCGCGGTCCGCCCCGTCCGCATCGGTTACCGGACGACCCGGTCGGACGCGGCGGGTGCCGCCGCGTTCGTCGGGGACGATCCGCTCGCCGCATCGCTGTGGCGGGTGGTGACCGCCGCCGGGCTCACCGCCGAGATCCGTGTCCTGCCGCGCATCCCGGTGTGCGAGGAGCCCGGCAGGCGGGCGCTGGCGAGGGCCGCTCAGTGCGCCGTGGCCAACGACAGCGCGAAACGGCCGGCCTCGTCCGTCCACCACTGATCCAGCCGCAGCCCCGCCGCGGCCAGCTCGCCGCGCACGCCCTCCTCGCGGAACTTCGCCGAGACCTCCGTACGCAGGTCCTCGCCCTCCTCGAACTGCACCAGCAGGTCCAGTTCCCGGATCTTCACCGTCAGCGCCCGGCGCGCGCGCAGCCGCATCTCGATCCACTCGCGGTCCGGGTCCCACAGGGCGACATGGTCGAAGTCCTCGGGCGGGAAGTCGGCCCCGAGCTCACGGTTCACCACCGTCAGCACGTTCTTGTTGAACGCCGCCGTCACACCGGCCGCGTCGTCGTACGCCGTGACGAGGGTCGCCTCGTCCTTGACCAGGTCCGTACCGAGCAGCAGCCCGTCCCCCGGGGCTAGGCGCGCCGCCACCGACTTCAGGAACCCGGCTCGTTCGCCGGGCAGCAGATTGCCGAGTGTCCCGCCGAGGAACACGACCAGGCGCGGACCCGGGGAGTCGGGCAGGTCGAGGGCACGGGTGAAATCGGCGACCAGGGCGTGCACGGAGAGCCCGGGGCGCTCGGCCAGCAGCGCCTCGGCCGCGCCCGCGAGGGCGCTCTCGCTCACATCGACGGGCACGTAGGTGTGGAGACCGGGCAACGCGTCCAGCAGGTGCCTGGTCTTGTCCGATGACCCCGAGCCCAGCTCGATCAGGGTGCGGGCGCCGGAGGCCGCGGCGATCTCCCCGGCACGGGCGATCAGGATCTCCCGTTCGCAGCGCGTCGGGTAGTACTCGGCCAGCCGGGTGATCTCCTCGAACAGGTCGCTGCCGTGCGCGTCGTAGAACCACTTGGGCGGCAGCGTCTTCGGGTGTCCGGTCAGGCCGGTCAGCACATCGGCGCGCAGCGCCGCGTCCGTCGCGTCCGCCGGCAGGGTGCGGGTCAGCAGGAAGGGACTCACGCAGAGGGCTCCTTGAGCGGGGTCATGAGGACATCGGTACGTGTCGCGGCCAGCAGGGTGCGGTCCGGGACCTCGCGCCAGCAGGGGTCGTCGTCGTACGGCTCCGAGGCGACGACCGTGCGGCGGCCCGGCTCGTGGAGATACCAGAGCGAGTCGCCCCATGTGGTCGCCACGATGGTGGAACCGTCGGTGAGCAGCAGATTGAGGCGTGAACCGGGAGCGGCGGCGGCGACTTCGACAACCGTGTCGGCGACCGCCTGCCCTATCTCGTCGCCTCCGGCCACCCGGTCGAGCACGAGCGCCCAGACCAGCGCCGAGTCGCTCCGGGCGGCCAGCGCGAGCAGCCTCTCGGGCGGCAGGGTCCCGGCCAGCGGCGCCAGCGAGCCCGGCCAGCCCCGCACCGCGCCGTTGTGGCTGAAGAGGAGTCGGCCGTCGGCGAACGGAGCCGCCGCGGCCTCCCCGTCGGCACCGGCGAACGTCGCGTCACGGACCGCGGCGAGCAGCGCCGTGCTGCGCACCACGCGGGCCAGGTCGGCGAACGTCTCGTCGCCCCAGACGGGTCCGGCGCGCCGGTAGCGTCCGGGAACCGGGTCCCCCTCCGCGTACCAGCCGACCCCGAAGCCGTCCGCGTTGACCGTGCCGGACCGCTGACGCCTTGGTTCCCACGACTGGCGTACGAGCCCGTGCACCGGCGCCACGAGCACCTCGCCCAGGGCCGCCCGCGGCCCCAGATAAGCAATGTGACGGCACATCAGGCATCCCTCGCGGTACGGAATCCGGAGAAGATCTGGCGCCGCACGGGCAGGTCCCAGTTGCGGAACGTGCCGCGGCAGGCCACCGCGTCCACGGCGAACGAACCACCGCGCAGCACCTTGTGCCCGGGCCCGAAGAACACCTCGGAGTACTCCCGGTACGGGAACGCCACGAATCCCGGGTAGGGCAGGAAGTCGCTCGACGTCCATTCCCACACGTCCCCGATCAGCTGGCCCGCTCCGGCCGGGGACCGGCCGGCCGTGTACGCCCCCGCGGCGGCGGGCCGCAGGTGGCGCTGGCCGAGATTGGCCCGTTCCGGGGTCGGGTCCTCGTCGCCCCAGGGGTAGCGCAGCGAACGACCCGAGGCCGGGTCGTGCCGCGCCGCCTTCTCCCACTCCGGCTCGGTCGGCAGACGCCGGCCCGCCCAGCGGGCGTAGGCGTCCGCCTCGTACCAGCTGACATGGAGGACCGGCTCGTCCGCGGGTACGGGCTCGGTGACCCCGAAGCGCCTGCGCAGCCACTGCCCTGCGTCCCGGTGCCAGAACAGCGGTGCCGCCAGGTCGTGTTCGCGGACCATGTCCCAGCCCTCGGGCGCCCACCAGCGGGCATCGGTGTACCCGCCGTCATCGATGAAGCGCCGGTACGCGCCACAGGTGACCGGGGCGGTGTCGATGTGGAACGCCGCCACCTCCCGCCGGTGCGCCGGCCGTTCGTTGTCCAGGGCCCATGGCTCAGTGGAGGTGCCCATGGTGAACGGGCCCCCGGGGACGAGGACTTCGGCCGGCAGCGACACGGAGTCGGTGGGCGCCGGGGGCTCGGGCGCGCTGAGCGCGGCCGGCCCGCTTCGAAGCTGATGAGTAATCAGCATGGTTTCGTCGTGCTGCTGTTCGTGCTGAGCGACCATCCCGAAGGCGAAGCCCGCCCGCTCCAGGGAGCGGCCCGCGCCGTGCAGTGGGGCGGAGCCGAGGATGTCCAGGGCCCGGCCGCGCACATCGGCGGCGTAGGTCCTGGCCTCGGCCGGTGCCAGCAGGGGCAGGGAGGGGCGGCTGGCCCGGGAGTGCTCGAAGGCGTCGTACAGCCCGTCGATCTCCGGGCGCAGGGCGTCGCGCCCGCCCACCGCCCGCAGCAGCCACAGCTCCTCCTGGTTGCCGATGTGCGCCAGGTCCCAGACCAGTGGCGACATCAGCGGGGAGTGCTGTGCGGTCAGCTCGGCGTCGTCGACGCTGTCGGTGAGCAGTGCGGTGCGCTCGCGTGCGGCGAGAAGCGCCGCCAGGGCGCGCACGCGCAGCTTCTCCGGGTCGAACTCCTGGCCGGTGGACTGAGCGGAGGTGTCGGTCATCGGACCAGGCCCTTTCCGTGCGGTGCGTGTGACGGGTCGGGGAGATCGTCGGCCGGACATCGGCCACGCGCTGTATAGCGGTCGTTGAAGGCGGCGACCGTGTCGAGGACGTGGTCGCCGGCCCCGATCCTGGGGAGCGCCTCCAAGGCGATCGTGAAGCATGCGGCAGCAGCCGCCGCCAGCTCCGGATCGCCCAATCCGTCGCGCGCCGCGGCCGTCCAGAGCGGATTGCGCGGCGCCGCGGACGCACCCGCCGTCTCGGCCAGGGGCTTCACGGTGCGGTACACGGTCTCCGCCGCCTCCGGGTCGTCGAACAGCGCCGTGGTGACGGCGAGCGGCACCAGCCACCCGTCGGTGCCGGACTGGGCGTCGATCATGCGCAGCTCCAGGTGCCCGCGCGGGCGCACCGGTGGGAACAGAGTCGTCAGGTGGTAGTCGAGGTCCGCCCGCACCGGTGGCCTGGGCCCGCCGCCGCGGATCCACTCCCGGAACGTCAGCCCGACCGGCACGCCCCATGGGGCGTCGCCGTCGCGGATGCACATCACGGACGTGTCCAGGGCGTAGTCGGACCAGGCGCGGCGGGGCCCGAGACGGCCCTGCGGAGCCAGCGACCTGGCCGGATCGAGATCCGTCCACAGCGCCTGCCGGGTCGAGCGCCAACCGGTGCGCCGCCCCTCACGGAACGGCGAGTTCGCGAACGCGGCCACCAGCACCGCACCCAGCAGATGCGCGAGCTGCCAGCGCCGCCCGTAACCGAGTGGCCCCGGCTCCTCCTCACCGGCGTCCAGGCAGACCTGGACCGAGGCGGAGGTGCACATCATGGCGCGGCCGGAAGGCCCCGACCGGTCGAGCGCGGCCTCCATGGCGGCGTAACGCGGCTCCTGGAGCAGACGTCGCGGAGGGTGCCACGGGTCGACGCCGAGGCCGGAGAGGACCAGCCCGGTCCGGCCGAGGGTGTCGCGTACGGAGACGAGGTCCGCGGCCATGGCGTCCACGCACGCCGTCAGGGAGCCGGCGGGCTGTGAGCTCAGCTCCAGCTGGCCGCCCGGCTCGAAGGTCAGAGCGGCGTCCAGCGGGGTCGCGCGGACGGCGTCGGCGGCTGCGCGGAGTCGCTCGTGGGGGACGGCGACCTCGGGGTGTTCACGGTCGTGAATGAGCCATTCCAACTCGACGCCGACCGTCCGGGGAGGTCCCGTCTTGAAACATATGCCGCGGAGCAGGTCCTCTGCCTCGTCCTCGCCCAAGGGCGCCGCGTCGACGGGCGGACCTGTCTGACCAAGTGTGTCCGGGGGCATGCCGGCCTCCTTCTCGGGTGCTTCCTTCCACCCAAACCCTTACCCGGGGATCGCACAAGGGTGCCCCCGCGCCACCGAAAACCGCTTGCGTCCATGCCGCCGTCGCGTCCAGCATGCCCCGTATGCACCACACGGGGGAGCGGCCACGAGCGCACGGCTGCGCGGGCTCGCGGGTGACAAGGAGGCCGTCGTCGCGGCCGGGGATACCGCACCGCCGTGGGCCGTGAGGTGCCGATCGGGCGCGCCCTGTCCGCAGGACTCTCCGGCACCCGGCTCCACGGCCCCGAACCGGTACCCGTGGCGGTCCTGGACACCGACCGCGGCCCCGGTCTTCGAGGTGACGGACGAGACCGGCCTGCGGGCGGCACGCCGGATGACCGCCGGGCCGGCGGCCAGGTTCGCGGTGCCGAACCACGCCTCGGCCCGTAATCCCGGCGTCGGCCACCTGAACGGCGCGCGGGCCAGGAGGAGTCCCCGTGCCGGGGCTCCGCCCTTCACACCACGCTGCTCCGCGCCCCCGACTCCGCCGTCCGGGCCGCCTTCGGCCGCGTCTGCGCCGGTCAGCTCCAGCCGTAGCGCTCCCGAAGCCGCTCCGCGACCAGGTCGAACCTGTCCCGGTCGAGGGCACACGCCTCGCGCCGCATCCCGTCCTCGTGCACCCGCAGCACCCGGTCCAGATCCGCCCAGGAGGGCCGCCCGGAGCTGTCCCACGGGCCCGCGCCCAGCGCGACCCAATCGTCCTGGTCCCGGTCGTGCTGCTTGCTCGACAGCTGTACGGCGAGCACCGTGCCCGCCGCCTCCCGCGCCACGACGAGGACCGGCCGGTCCTTGCCGCGGCCGTCGTTCTCCTCGAACGGCACCCAGGTCCAGACGATCTCCCCGGGGTCCGGATCGCCGTCACGGTCGGGGGCGTACGAGGTGCGTACGGGGCCGGCCTCACGCGGGTCCGCCTCCGCGGTCGCGGCCGGGCCGCTGCGGCCGGGGAAGTCCGTCGAGCTGTCGCTGCTGTGGTTGGCCTGCTGGAACGTCATCGCAACACCGTAGGACCTGGACTGCCCGGTCCGTGGAGCGGGTCCGCGAAACACGCCTCAGGTTCTACCTCATGATCACCCCCGTCGGCCTCCCCACCCGGCCCGCGCCGTGCTCCTCACAGCGACCCTGCTGCGGACGGCCCCTGTCGCGGCGTCGGTCCCCGGACACGGCAGCCCCCTCGGTCCCGGCCGCCTCGACCTCGGGTACAGCTTCAGCGACAGGACGCACGCGGGATCGCCACCCGTCCGCCGGTGCCGCGCGAGCACGGCGTGACCGGCACCGCGCCGTGGGCGCTCAACTTCGAGGACCCGGGCATCCGGCCGGTACCCGCGCTCCGCTGACGCCCCCGCGTTACGGTGCCCCGGCCCGTCACCGGCGCGAACGGGTCTGGAAGACTTCCGGACTCCATGAGCCAGTTACCCGAGCAGCCCGCCGGCACCTCCGTCCCGACCAGCGCCGACGTGGCGCGACTCGCCGGAGTCTCCCGGGCCACCGTGTCCTACGTACTGAACAACAACACGACCGTGCGCATCAGCGAGGCCACCCGCCGCCGGGTCAGGGAGGCCGCAGCCGATCTCGGTCACGTCCCGCACGCGGCGGCCCGGAGTCTGCGCGCCGGGCACACCAGAACGGTGCTGCTGCCCGCGGTCCGGGCCGCGGCCGGTCACCTCTACCAGCGCCTCCTCACCGGGCTTGAATCGGACCTTCGCCGCCTCGACTACACCGTCGTGCAGTTCGGTGGCGCCGGCCTCGACGCCGACGAGGCGGTCCAGGCGTGGGCCGAGCTCCGCCCCGTCGCCGTGGTGGCGCCCGGCGGGATCGACCTCACCCCGTACGGCATAGGCGTGCTCACCCGGTCCGGGGCCAAGGCCGTGATCACACTCGGTCCGCAGCCCGTGGAGGGCGCCCACGCCCTCGTGATGGACCAGGCGGAGGTCGGCGGCTGCGCGGCCCGGCACCTGCTCGCCCGGGGACGGCGCCGCATCGGGGTGGTCGTGCCCCAGGAACCCGGCCTCGCCGCGTTCGCGGAGGCACGCCTGGCCGGTGCGGTGCGCGCCGTGCGGGAATCGGGCGTGGGCGACCGCGTCCGGCCGCTGCCCCTGCGGTACGAGGAGGCGTCGGCCGCCGACCTCGCCTCCCGCTGGCGGGCCCTGGGCCTGGACGCCGTGTTCGCGTACGACGACGAGTACGCCATGCTGCTGATGAGAGCGCTCCAGGACGCGGGCATCCGGATCCCCTCCGAGACCGCCGTGATCGGCGCCGACGACCTGATGCTCGGCAGGCTCCTGCGACCGAGGCTCAGCAGCGTCAGGTCGGAACTGGCGACCGCGCAGCCACCGGCGGAGATGATCGACCGGCTGGTGCGGAACCCCGGCGGCACCCCGGAGCGCCATTACCTGCTGAGGGCCGCGGCCGTGCCACGGGAGTCCACCTGACCGGGAGGGCGGCGGCCTCCCGGCGGACGGGGACGTGCCTCACGACGTGCGGGCACGGGCCCGGATGTCTAGCGTCGACGGCATGAGCCATCCGCAGAGCTACGAGATCCTGCTGTTCCCGGAACCCGAGGAGTCCGCCGTCGGCGCCCCCGAGCCAGGCACCGCCATCCGCTCCGCGGTCGTGGACGCCACGGGGGACAACGGGAGGTCGGGATATCCGCGCTACGAGGGCGGGGGTCTGGAGGCGGACATCGACCCCGCGTCACACACCGTCGAGGCACTGCTGGTGGACGGCGCGGAACTCGACTACGGGCTCACGGTGAGGATCGCCGAGCGGATCCGCGGTACGGGAGGGGCACCGGAGGCAGCCGCGCCGGAATCGCCGGAACCCGGCGGGGAGGACGGCGACGCGGGCACGCGCGACCCTGCCGGGAAGGACGCCCCGCCACCGGGGCGGCCGGGGACCGGCTGACGTACGCCCGGCTTCGCCCCGCGCTCCGTCACCGGGGCGCCCGTACACGTGCTCCCCCGCGCTCGCTGCCACGACGAAGGCCCGGCCGTCCCGGCCGGGCCTTCCTCACGTGTGCCGTACGCGCGCATGGACTACGGCTGCTCCTGCTGCGGTGCCTGCTGCGTCTGCTTCTCCTGCTCGACCGACTTGCGCACCTCGTCCATGTCGAGGTTGCGCGCCTGCCCGATGACATCCTCCAGCGCCGCCTCCGGAAGCGCCCCGGGCTGCGAGAAGACCGCGACATTGTCACGGACGATCATCAGCGTGGGAATGGACCGGATCTCGAAGGCAGCCGCCAGCTCCTGCTGCGCCTCCGTGTCGACCTTGGCGAAGACCAGGTCGGGGTGGCGTTCGGACGCCGAGTCGTAGACCGGAGCGAACTGCCGACACGGACCGCACCAGGAAGCCCAGAAGTCGATCAGCAGGAACTCGTTGTCGCTCACGACCTGATCGAAGTTTTCCTTGGTGAGCTCTACGGTGGTCATACTCAGATACCTCTTCCTGGGACCGTTCGGACCTGTCCGGCACAACGGTGACGTCAGTTGCGCTATTCCGCCTGCCCATGTGGCCGCGACGCACACCCATGACCACACTGATCCCATGACTGATGCTGATGTTTCGAAGGATGCTTCGAGGAACACCGAATACGACGTCGTGGTCATCGGGGCGGGGCCCGTGGGCGAGAACGTCGCCGACCGTGCCAGGGCCGCCGGGCTGCGCACCGCCGTCGTCGAGTCGGAACTGATCGGCGGCGAGTGTTCGTACTGGGCGTGCATGCCCAGCAAGGCCCTGCTCCGGCCGGTCGTGGCACGCGCCGAAGCGCGCCGGGTCCCGGGGCTGGGCGAAGCGGTGCGCGGGCCGCTGGACGCGGACGCCGTCCTCGCCCGACGTGACGAGATGGCGGCGCACTGGAAGGACGACGGCCAGCTCGCCTGGCTGGACGCCATCGGCGCCGATGTCCACCGGGGCGTGGGCAGGCTGAGCGGAACCCGCCAGGTGTCCGTCACCGCAGCCGACGGTACGGTGCGGCACCTCACGGCGCGGCACGCCGTCGCCGTCTGTACCGGCAGCCGGGCCGTCGTCCCAGGCCTGGCCGGAATCGAGGACGTACGCCCCTGGACCAGCCGCGAGGCGACCAGCGCCAAGGATGTGCCCGGCCGGCTCGTGGTGGTGGGCGGGGGAGTGGTCGGTGTCGAGATGGCCACCGCCTGGCGGGGACTCGGCGCCGAGGTCACGATGCTGATCCGTGGTGAACGACTGCTCCCGAAGATGGAGCCCTTCGCCGGTGAGCTCGTCGCCGACGCCCTGACCGAGGCGGGCGTCCGCATCCTGACCGGGGTGTCCGCCACCGGTGTGCGACGGGCCGGCCAGGACGGCCCGGTCACCGTCGAACTCGACCACGGTGAACCGCTGGAGACCGACGAGATCCTCTTCGCCACGGGGCGGGCCCCCCGCACCGACGACCTCGGCCTCGACACGGTGGGTATCGAGCCCGGCTCCTGGCTCACGGTCGACGACAGCTGCCGGGTGGAGGGCAGCGACTGGCTCTACGCGGTCGGCGACGTCAACCACCGGGCCCTGCTCACCCATCAGGGCAAGTACCAGGCACGTATCGCGGGAGCGGCCATCGCCGCCCGCGCGCAGGACACACCTCTGCTGGAGACGGACCGCTGGGGTGCGCACGCGGCCACCGCGGACCACGCGGCCGTACCCCAGGTCGTGTTCACGGACCCGGAGGCCGCCTCGGTCGGTCTCACACTCGCGGAGGCGCAGGCCGCGGGCCACCGGGTGCGCGCCGTCGACCACGACCTGGCCGCTGTCGCCGGATCGGGCCTGTACGCCGAGGGATACAAGGGGCAGGCGAGGATGATCGTCGACCTGGACCGCGAGATCCTCCTGGGTGTCACCTTCGTCGGACCGGGCGTCGGCGAGCTGCTGCACTCCGCGACCGTGGCCGTCGCGGGCGAGGTGCCCATCGACCGCCTCTGGCACGCGGTCCCCGCCTATCCGACGATCAGTGAGGTCTGGCTGAGGCTGCTGGAGTCGTTTCGCGGTTAGGAACCGCCGTTGAGTACACACAGCGGGAGGGGTCACGATCCGCTGTGTGGCTGGCGCTCGTCGGCGGGCATGCGTCCTGTGCTCCTTTTCGGGGTGCCGTTGACGAGTGGCGAACCAGGTGACAAGTAACCCGCCAGTAGCTTTTGGATCGAAGGCGCTCCGTATGCGCGTATGTCAGAGGACCCCGGCCGCGGCCGGGGTCCTCTGAGGTTCTGGGGGCGGGCTACGCGGCGGCCCACTCGGGGTCTGGCTCCTGCGGGACGGGCCGGGCGAGCTGAAGACGGCGGCCCGTATTCCGCCGTACCTCGCCGTAGGGCTGAATGTGCATCCAGAACAGCGGGGTCAGGGCGCGTTTGTCCTCGTCGGTGAGGAGGTCTGCCCACTCCGGATCGGGCGGGCATGTCTTGGATCATAGTCGTCTCAGGCACCCGGTATGTCAGCCAAGTTGACAACGCCCACTGAACCGCTCCGGATCGATGGAGGCCCGGGTGAGGCTTCGCACTGACAGCTGTGGGTACATCCGCAAGCATGGATGCCGGCGCGTGGATATCGCTGATCGCTACGGGGATCGTCTTGCTCTTCGGGGCGGGGCTCATCTGCTACGAGCATTGGGGATCCGGCGCGAACCAGAGCCGGAATGACCTCGGTCCGGACAACACCAGCGGCGGAGGCGGAGGCGGCTGACGCTGACGGTTCGGCCGAACCGCTTCAGCCCGAACCTCCCGTCGATCTCACGACCGCGCTGCAGCAGAGCATCGAACAACGGCTTGGATCTCGTCGGACTTCCATCGCGATAGATCGGTGCCTTGGGTTCGGCGCTGCCGCTCCAAGGTGAGGACGGCTACAGCGGCTGACGACATTCGATTCGGACTGCACCGGGCCTTGCGGAAGATCTGCCACGACTTCAGCCGTGCGACGCCACGCTCGACCGGAGCCCGTGCCGCGGACAGCACGCGGTTGACGGTCTGTTGGGTCGGAGTGAGGCCACGGCCCGGTGCCCGTGCTACGGCGATTTATGTCCACCTCGGGAGGAATCGCTAAATTCTGTGGATCGGCTGGTCGGATGGGCGACTGGCCGATGTGCCCAAAAGTGATTGGCCTTGGCGGCCGCTCTGGTGAGAATGAGCGGATGATCGCCACTTCGCCCCAGGGGCCTGTCGAGCCTCCACGTATCGTTGCCGAGCTCGCTGCGGGGCGGCCGGTACGGGCCGTGTGGGAGAACGAGCTCGGCGGGTTGACGTTCCAGGTCGGCTTGGGCGATACACGGCAGTTTATTAAGTGGACGCCGGTCGGCAGCGGTATCGACCTTGCGGCTGAGGTGGCACGCCTGCGGTGGGCGGCGGGGTTCACCGTGGTGCCGCGGGTACTCGGTGAGGGCGCGGACGAAACGGGGTCCTGGATCATCACCCATGGCTTGCCCGGACGTACGGCGGTGGACGACCACTGGAAGCGCGACCCCGGCAGCGCGGTACGCGCGATCGGCTCGGGGCTGCGGGCGGTCCATGACGCGCTGCCCATCGCGGACTGCCCGTTCGACTGGTCAGCCGAAATGCGCCTGGAAGGTGCACGGTCACGAGCGGTGGCGGGACGGATCAGTCCAGCGGACTGGCCTCAAGAGCTTCGGCACTTCGGCACTGTCGAACGCGCGCTCGATGCGCTCGCTGACATCCCGCCCATCGACCGGCTCGTCGTCTGCCATGGTGACGCCTGCGCTCCCAACACCCTGGTCGGTGACGACGGCACGTGGACCGGGCACGTCGATCTCGGCACGCTCGGTGTCGCGGACCGCTGGGCCGACCTCGCGGTTGCCACGTGGAGCACACAGTGGAACTACGGTCCGGGATGGGAAGAGCCACTGCTCGAAGCTTACGGAGTCGAGCCGGACCTGGAACGGATCATGTACTACCGGCTGCTGTGGGAACTGTCGGACTGAGCATCGCAAGCCGCGGTGACGTGAGTCAGGCCGCCTGAGCCTCGGAGCGTTCGACGAGGTGGCCGCGTTCAAAGCCTGCTCCGGCCCGGCCAAGGCAACGAGGTAGGGTGCGTTCACGGGCCGCCACCGGGCCTGGGCGGACTCGACGAGTTCGAACGCCATCGCGAGTGCGGCGGCCGCACTGCCAGCCCCCTTGGTGACCTTCGTCCTGAGCCTCACCGTGGCAAAGGTCGACTCGATCGGGTGCGTCGTGTGCAGGTGGATCCAGTGCTCGGCGGGGAGGTCGTAGAACGCCAGCAGCTCGTGGACGTGGTCGGTGACCTTCCTGACGGCCTTGGGGAACTTCACCACGCTGTACGTTTTCTCGAACGCCGCGACGGCCTTCAGCGCGCGCTCACGGTCCTCGGCGTTGCAGATCTCCTTTCGGGCAAGAACATTTGAGGTCTTGTGAACCCAGCACCGCTGGTGCCGGGCCTCGGGAAACACCTCGGCGATAGCCCTCCGGAATCCCAAGGCGCCGACGGCCAAGACGGGGGATCGCATGCCCCTGAGCCGGCTGTCGCGCAGGAGGTCAGCCCAGGACTCGGCCGATTTGCGGGAGCCGTCGCTCATGGCGATCAGCTCGTTCGTGCCCTCGGCAGGGACGCCCATCAGCACCAGCACGCAGGACTTCGCCTGGGCAGGGCGTATGCGCAGGTGGATGCCGTCAGCCCACACGTAGACGTAGTCGGTGGCGAACAGATCCCGCTTGCCGAACGCCTGGTGGTCGGCCTGCCACTGCCGGGCCGTCCTTCTGGGGCCCGAAGGGACCCGGTGGGGCGGCAAAGTCCTCCGGGAGCGTCGGCGTGAAGACGTGCTCGCCGCGGTCCAAGTTGTGGCGGGCACGTCTTCACGCGGGCGGACGACGGGGAGGCATCGGGCGCTGCCGACCCCCGATGACGCGACCGGGACCGAGGCCGCCCGTACAGACGGCGACTTCACCGTTCGGCCGCACGTAGGGTGGCTCAACCGACCGCCTGCGGATACCCCGTCATGCTCGTCCAACCCGAGGCCCCGCCGGGCTTCGGCGGGCGTTGGCCGGGGCGGGCGGATCCCACTCCGCCCCCTGCCCGCGGGAACGACTCGGCACGGAGGGGTCCATGAGCAATCGGACACGGACAGGTCCTAGTTGAACGAGTCCAGCGTGATGTACGCCTGCTGCGGGTCGCCGTCGTGCACGAGCGATTCGTGCGCGCCCACGTCGTCGAAGGCGAAGCCGTAGGCCTTGCCGTCGGCCATCTGGGCGTGGATCTTGGCGGAGTAGTGGTTGGTGACCGCGTCCTTGTAGAAGTTCGCGTTGCTCGCGTCGGGCTGGTTGGGGTTGGTCAGCAGTGTCGACCGGTTGTAGCCGGCGCACAGTGTGCGGGAGATGGGCCCCCGCACCAGGTCGTTGGGCGCGTCAAGGAGTTTGTAGCAGCCGAAGATGCTGTCGGAGTCAGGCTTCTGGAAGCTGGTGACGACCGCTCCCGAACTGTTGGTGAAGTTCATGGTGTTGCCCTGAACTCGTCCGAAGTACTTCGTGTTCGGCTGGTCCTTGAACGGCTGGACGGTCAGCGTCTGCGAGGAGTACTTGCTCCACACCCGGTTGACGTAGTCGTTCATGACGGAGGCCGGTAGCGCCCCGGCCTCGATGCCGTGGCCGGGGGCGAGCGCCCGCAGGATCGTACCGTCGGAGCGGGTCCTGATGAGCCCGCCCCAGCCGCCGGGCTGGCTGCGCAGGGAGTCGAAGAACGCTTTGTAGCCGCCGGACTTGAGGTGCCCGGTGTTGAGGGTGGTGCCGTTCGCCCGCTTCACTCCGACCGCGTAAGGGGCGGAGAACATGTCGACCTGCGTGCTGTTGATCCACAGGCCGGCGTCGTTGAGCGTGTACTCGGTCCAGTTGAAGAGGATGTTGGCGTTCGGGTCGCTCGGGTTCTGCACCGCGGGCTGCACCAGGCCGCCGGTGGTGAGCTTGAAGACGAGCTTCTGCCCGTAGGAGAAGTAGACCCGGCCGGAGAACTTCGGCATCCGGATCGTCTTCGACTGCCCGTTGGCCGGGCCTGCGATGGACGCGTCGGGAGCGGGCGTCGGGGGGTTGCCGCCGACGGGCCACGGATGGAAGGCGCCGTTCGCGTCTGCCCAGCCCTGGCGCCCGGACGAGAGTTCGGTGCCGATGACGTAGACGTGCACCTGCTCGCCGCGCCCGGAGTTGTTGGCCAGCGTGAGCGGGATGGTCGTGGGGACGGCCGCGGCCTCGGTGGCGGCGGTGACCTGGGTGGCGACGAGACATCCGCCGGCCAGCGCGAGCGCGGCAACCAGGGCGGCGGGCCTGGTGCGGGCCCGGTGCGTGTGCGGGGCGGAACGAAGGTTGGCAGACAAGCTCTACTCCTCATCCGGAAGGCCGTGCTGTGGAGGCAGCCAGTGGGAGACACCCGAGGCGACTCTGAGAGCGCTCTCAGGACACTTCCTGGAGCGTATCGACCGGTCAGGGACGCGTCAATGTTCTGGTCTGGACCAGAATCCGCGGGACGGATCGTGCGGCAGTGGTGGGAGCGGGTACGCCCGGGAGCCTCCCCGGGCGGACGATCAGGTGGCGACCTCGGCGACCTCGGCGACCTCGGCGACCTCGGCGACGTCCTGGGCCCGTTCATCCCGCCGTTCGGTCACCCCGGCGGATCGACGGGCTCGGGGGAGCCGGGCTTCAGGGCTTTCTGGCCACCGCGCCGTACATCGCGATGTCCCGGCCGTCGACGGCATTCTGCTCCGGACCCGGGCGCCAGGCGTGCACCTGGGCGACTCCCGGGTCCTGCAACTCCAGCCCGTCGAAGAACGAGGTGGCCGTCCGGAGGTCGCGCAGGACGAAGGGCATACCTTGCCGGCGGTACTCCTGCGCCACCCGGTTGACCTCCTCCGGTGCGAAGTCCGCGGTGCCGACGGTCATGGCCAGGTAGCTGCCGGACGGCAGAGGATCCAGCAGCCTGGTGATCAGACGCCGGTCGTCGGGCGGCAGGATGAAGTGCATGATGCCGATCACCATCAGACCGACGGGCCGGTTCAGGTCGATCAGGTCCCGGAACTCCTGGCTGCCGAGGATGGCGTCGGGGTCGTGCATGTCGGCGTCCACGTACGCGGTGGCGCCCTCGGTCGAACTCTGGAGCAGGGCACGCGCGTGCGCGAGCACGATGGGATCGTTGTCCACGTAGACCACGTGCGACTCCGGTGCCACCTCCTGCACGACCTGGTGCAGGTTGGGAGGCGTCGGCAGCCCCGTACCGATGTCGAGGAACTGGCGGATGCCGCACTCTTCCGCGAGGAACCGGCCGGCGCGGTGCATGAACCGGCGGTTCTCCATCATGTGGACGGGCAGGGCGGGCCAGTGGCGGCACATCGCGTCGCCGGCTTCGGCATCGACGGGGAAGTGGTCCTTCCCGCCCAGGATGTAGTCGTAGACCCGGGCGGAGTGAGCCCGGGAGGTGGTGAGTCCGCTCTGCCGGTCTTGGGGGGTGCTCATGCGAGGCCTCTTTCGGTCAGGTACGGCTTGTTCGACGGTATATCGCGGTGCCGGGTACACAAACGGGTTCGCCGGGCCGGAGGCTTCCGCCGGCCCGGCCCGGGCGACGCATCCGGGCAACTCCTCCACGCGTCGACGGACTACTGGCCCGCCCGCGCGTGCAGGGCGATGACGGCGATGTCGTCCAGCCGGTCGTGGGCGGGCGGCAGGAGTTTTCGGATCAGTGTCTCCAGGGGTACCCCCGCCCGTACGAGGGCCTCCGTGTGCTCGCGCAGGCGCCGAAGGTTGTCGCCGATGTCCGTGCCAGGTGCTTCCACCAGCCCGTCGGTATAGAGGACCAGGGTGTCGCCTTCCCGGATGACCGTGTGGAGATCGGTGCGGGGCAGGTCATCGGTGACGCACAACGGAGGGTCCGGGGCCGTGAGGCCGTGCAGGTACCGCGGCGGTGCGTCGCGCGGGATCAGCATCGGCGGAGGGTGACCCGCGTTGGACAGGGTGACACGCCAGACGCGAGGGGCCAGCCGACGGATGACCGTGTGCACCGTTGTGACCATCGACGGCCCGTCGAGCGCCTGCACGATTCGGTCGAGCCGGCGCAGGGTGACCGCCGGGCTGGCGGCGGGCCCGCTGTCGTAGGCGAGTCCTCGCAGCAGGCTGTTGACGCGGCCCATCGCGGCGGCAGCGTTCAGGTCATGGCCCGCGATGTCGCCGATGGACAGGGCGAGCGAGTCCGCCGAGAGCCTGACCGCGTCGTACCAGTCCCCACCGACCTCCGCGGCCGAGTCGGCCGGATGGTACAGAGCCGTGATCGAGATGCCGTCGACGACCGGTGGAGGAGTGAGGAAGGACTGCTGCAGGGCCAGAGCCTTGTCGCGGATCGACTGCAGCTCCATGGTTCGACGCAGGGGTCCGCTCATCTGCTGGAAGACGTCCTGCAGCAGGTTCAGATCGGCCTCGTCCGGCGGCGGGTTCCCCCGACAGGTTGTCGTGGCCACAAGGGCCACAGCCCTGCCGTCAACCACGACGGGAACCAGCGCGACACTGGTCGCACCGGATCTGCGCAGCCACCGTACGGAGGCCGTCGAGAGGCTGTCCTCCGGAGGCTCTCCGGGCGGGAAGACCAACAGACGGGCCTCCTGGTTCTCCACGACCTCCCGTGGGGCCACCCCCCGCAGGATGTCGCTGTCCAGCGGGTACAGGGACGGCAGCCCCGGTGCCAGTCCCACGCTCTGCGTCGATGGCGCGTACGCCGCACGCCTCGGCGGCCCGTGACCGGGCCCGCGCTCGCCCCGCAGGTGGAAGACGGCGACGGCGTCCGCGAGTTCGGGGACGACGGCGGCCGCGGTCGTCAGGAACGCCTCGGACAGGTCGTGCGCTGCCGGAACCGCCGCCATGCGAGCCAGTAGTTTCTCCCGTATCCGGACGCGCCAGTGGTCCTCGGCGTCGGCGGCCGTGCCGACCCATTCGGTGTCACCTTCCTCGTCCAGGACGGGCACGGCGATGATCTTGATGTGGCGGAAGCGGTCGGGGGTGTCCTTGAGCCGCACCCGTACAACCGTGTCGAGTGGAGAACTTTCCTCAGTGGTCCTGCGCCAGGCCCGCCGGAACCAGTCCCGGTCCTTCGGATGTACGGCGTCCATCCACGAGGTCCCGTCATCCGGGTGCCACAGCCTCTCCCTCAAGCCGCTTCCCGCCAGGAGAGTGATGACCCCGTCGGCCGACAGCACCCAGACCGACTGAGGCACGGCGCTCATCAGCGCCGCGTAATGCCGGAGGAGACGTTCTTGCTTCACCGACCCCGCCTTCGGTGTCCGCCCGGCGGCGGCACGGCCGCGGACTGCGGCGGAGCCGCTTCGTAGTGCCTCGGCGCGGGATCGTGGCTCGCCGTGCGTCCGACGCGGACCGGGCGGCGCCCGGCCGCCCCCGCCAGCTGCCCCGCGAAGCGGCGCCAGATCGGCGCCGTACGGCACACCAGGTCTCTTTCGCCGCTCATGTCCCGATCATCTCCCGCATCCGTGACGACAGCACGCCCTGACCGGGAGGCCCTGCGTGCCATCCCGCTCAGGAGATCCGGCAGGGAACCGGCCGGCGCTCACCGGCCCTAAGGGCTGTCCCGCGATTCCCGGCGGGCGCGCGACGACAGCTACGGCACCTCGCTGCGTTGTCGGAACATCCATATACGTCCAGTATGCGGACGTCCCTCCGCCTTGCGATGCACCGCATCTGACGCCGCGCGCTGATCCACCGGGAATTGCGGCACAGCCCTTGGCCTCCGGGTCGAAGTGATCGGCAGATCGCGCTTCCGCCCCGTGGGGCGGTCGCGACCTACTCGCGGCATGTACGCCACAGCGCCGGCGTGAGGCGGGGCGACAGAAGCTTGCGGCCGTCGTCGTCACCCTCGCGGGTGCCGGGTCGAATTCCCGTTCCTTCCGCAGGGCGAATCCGGCAAAGTCACACACAGGGCCGCTCTTCTGGGGATTCCCCACCCTCCACCGAATTGCTGACCGGCTCCGTCTCGTGTCGGCTCGGTGCTACAGGCCGGCGGTAGGAGGGTTCTGCTCCGAGCGGGCGCTCAGGGTTGCGGCGAAGTCCTCGGCGCGTTCCAGCTGGATGCGCAGCTTCTCCACCTGCTCGGCAGCGGCCTGTCGGTACGTGCGGACACGCTCCAGCAGGGCCTCGCGTTCGCCGGGCTCGAGAGTGGCGTCGCGGTCCAAGCGGTCGGTGGCGTCCAGAAGGTCGCGCATCTGGTCGAGCGTGAAGCCGAGCGGTTTCATGCGGCGGATGACCATGAGCCGGGAGACGTCGGTCTCGGTGTAGAGGCGGAACCCGCCTTGGGAGCGGGCGGAGGGGATGACCAGGCCGGTCTCCTCGTAGTGCCGGATGGTGCGCAGCGACAGCTCCGTCCGCGCGGCGACCTCGCCGATCTGCATGTGCTTGTCGTCCACGCCTGTGCCCCTGGCCCTTCCTGTCGTGGCGGGCCGCGCCTCGCGCGACCCCGCCGATCTCTACCCTAACGTTAGGGTAGAGTTGCTGACGGCGAGGGCGGTCCGGCTGCCCCGTCACTGCCCTTCCGGGGTCGATGGAGCCCCCGGCGAAGATCCGATTCTTGCAGGAGAGAGCGTGTGCGACCCCATGGCGCCGATCGCCGCCGCCTGCCCGTCGTGATCCTCCGCCTCCGGGCGTGATCCGTCCGGGCGGGCGCCGCCCAGGCTCCGGCTCGCCTCCTCCATGTCCTCCCGGCCCACCTCGGGCCGCCCGCGGGGCGCCGGCCGGTCTCCCGCTCCTCTTCCCTCACGCACGCGGCTGCCCGCGGTGTGCCCGAGCACGACAGGTACGCATCTCCTTGTCTTCTGCAGCTGTGACTCCCGCCGCGCGGTTGCGCGGCCTCAAGCCCGACTGGCTGAACAACCCCAAGGTCTGGCGCACCGAGATCCTGGCCGGACTGGTCGTCGCCCTGGCCCTGATCCCCGAGGCGATCTCCTTCTCGATCATCGCCGGTGTCGACCCCGCGATCGGCCTGTTCGCCTCGTTCACCATGGCCGTGGTCATCTCCGTCGTCGGCGGACGCCGGGCGATGATCTCCGCCGCCACCGGCGCCGTCGCCCTGGTGATCGCCCCTCTGAACCACGAGTACGGCCTGAGCTACCTGATCGCCGCCGTCATCCTCGCCGGGATCATGCAGGTCGCCCTCGGCGCGCTCGGTGTGGCGAAGCTGATGCGGTTCGTGCCGCGCAGCGTGATGGTCGGCTTCGTCAACGCGCTCGCGATCCTGATCTTCGTGGCGCAGGTGCCCGAGATGCGCGACGTGCCATGGGCGGTGTACCCGCTGATCGTCGGCGGGCTGACCCTGATGGTGTTCTTCCCGAAGCTCACCAAGGTGATCCCGGCCCCGCTCGTCTCGATCGTCATCCTGACCGTCATCACCGTCGCGGCCGGGATCGCGGTGCCGACCGTGGGCGACAAGGGCGAGCTGCCGTCCTCGCTGCCGGTGCCTGGCCTGCCCGACGTGCCGTTCACGACTGACACCCTGACGACGATCGCCCCGTACGCGTTCGCGATGGCGCTGGTCGGGCTGATGGAGTCACTGATGACGGCCAAGCTGGTCGACGACATCACCGACACCCACTCCTCCAAGACCCGCGAATCCATCGGCCAGGGCATCGCCAACATCGTCACCGGCTTCTTCGGCGGCATGGGCGGCTGCGCGATGATCGGTCAGACGATGATCAACGTGAAGGTGTCCGGTGCCCGCACCCGCCTGTCCACCTTTCTCGCGGGCTCGTTCCTGATGGTGCTGTGCATCGCCTTCGGCCCGGTCGTGTCCGACATCCCGATGGCCGCGCTGGTGGCCGTCATGGTGATGGTGTCGTTCGCGACGTTCGACTGGCACTCCATCGCCCCGAAGACGCTGAAGCGGATGCCGGCCGGGGAGATCGCCGTCATGGCCGTCACCGTGGTCATGGTCGTCGCGACCGACAACCTGGCTGTTGGCGTCGTCGTCGGCTCGGTCACCGCGATGGTCATCTTCGCCAGGCGCGTCGCCCATCTCGCCCGCGTCCACAGCGTCATCGACCCCGACGGCACGACGGTTGTCCACCGTGTCACCGGCGAGCTGTTCTTCGCCTCCTCCAACGACCTCGTAGGTCAGTTCGACTACGCGGGCGACCCGCAGAAGGTCGTCATCGACTTGTCCGCCGCCCACGTCTGGGACGCCTCCTCCGTGGCCGCTCTGGACGCGATCGAGAACAAGTACGCCCAGCACGGCAAGACCGTGGAGATCACCGGGCTGAACGACCTGAGTGCCGACCTGCACGGCAAGCTCACCGGCGAACTCACCGGCAGCCACTGACCTCCGCGCCGCGCAGCGCAGGACCCCGGCCCGTCGGGCCGGGGTCCTGCCGTCTCCTCCCGGCAGGGCGGGAGAAGCCGCGACGTGCCCCGTCAGCGGTTGGCCGGCACGTCTGCCGCAGGTCCCGTCAGCTGTGGGTCCACCGCTGGTTGCTTCCGTTCGAGCAGGAGTACAGCTGGATCAGGGTGCCGTTGGCGGTGCTCCCCGAGACGGCGTCGAGGCAGAGGCCGGACTGCGTGCCGACGATGGATCCGTTGGAGTCGAGGCGCCATTTCTGGTTGTCGCCACCCCAGCAGCTGTAGATCTGGACTTTGGAGCCGTTGCCGGTGCCGGCGGCGTCCAGGCACTTGTCGCCGTAGACCCTGAGTTCCCCGGCGTCGGTGTACGTCCACTGCTGGTTGACGCCGTCGTGGCAGTCCCACAGCTGGAGCTGGGTGCCGTCGGTGGTGCTGGTGCCCGGTACGTCGAGGCAGCGGCCCGAACCGACGCTCCTGACCGTTCCGGAGTCCGAAGGGGGCGTGGTGGAGCCGCCGTTGAGTGCGCCGAGCACGGCGGTGTACGCGCCCTTCTTGCTGCCGTCGCCGTTGAACAGCAGCGGTGTGTCCTGCGAACGCCAGGAGTCGGTGTCGCGCACGCCCCAGACGGTGATGCCGAGGCAGCGCGGGACCGACAGGCAGTCGTTGGTCACACTGGCGTAGGTCGAGGCCGGAGCGCCCTGGATGTCGAGTTCGGTGATGGCCACGTCGACGCCGAGGGCGGCGAAGCTCTGGAGCGTGGTGCGGAAGTTGCTGTTGTAGGGGCTACCGCTGTTGAAGTGGGACTGGAATCCGACGCAGTCGATCGGCACGCCGCGCTGCTTGAAGTCACGGACCATGTTGTACATGGCCTGGGTTTTCGCCCAGGTCCAGTTCTCGACGTTGTAGTCGTTGTAGCAGAGCTTGGCCGCGGGGTCGGCGGCGCGCGCGGCGCGGAAGGCCACCTCGATCCAGTCGTTGCCGGTGCGCTGCAGGTTGGAGTCCCGCCGAGCTCCCGAACTGCCGTCGGCGAATGCCTCGTTCACGACGTCCCACTGGGCGATCCTGCCCTTGTAGTGGCCCATGACGCCGTTGATGTGGTCGATCATCGCCTGGCGCAGTGTGCCGCCGCTCAGGCTCTGCATCCAACCGGGCTGCTGGGAGTGCCAGGCGAGGGTGTGGCCACGCACCTGTTTGCCGTTCTGCACGGCCCAGTTGTGGACGCGGTCGGCAGCGGTGAAGTTGAACTGGCCCCGCTGCGGTTCGGTGGCGTCGATCTTCATCTCGTTCTCGGCCGTCACCGAGTCGAACTCACGGCCCGCGATCGTCGTGTACGCCGAGTCGCCCAGCTTGCCGGAGGCGATGGCGGTGCCGAAGTAGCGGCCGCTCTGCGCCGCCGCGGCTCCGAGCGTGCCCTCGGCGGCCTGCGCGGTCGGCGGTGCGACCAGTGCGGCGACCGTGCCGAGTAAGCCGACGACCAGCGTCAACAGCAGGCCGCGGGTCTTTCGGCGGACAACGGGTCTGGTGGGGGTGTGCGAGCCCATGGCTGTGCCTCCAAGGTGGAAATCACGGAACGGCCGGAGCGCGGAGTGTGACGCCGCCCGTCCCCGTGCCGCGGACGCGGCACGGAGTCCCCGGACACCGCTGTACCGGGGCTGGATGATCCTCGAGGCGGGCAAGGGGGTACTCCGTCGCCGCTCAGCCGGGGGCCCTTCACGAGGCGTTACGCATGTCTCCCGCTTCGTGAAGAGCCAGGATGTGCTGGTGCCGGTCTCACCGGAACGAACGGGGTGGCGCAGGTGCATCAGGTGCGCGGATCTGGGATGCGGTGGCGCACGAACCTGCCGCGGCTCGCATTCCTCCCCGCCGGCGTGGTGCGAAATGTCGGTCAGTGATCGGCTTCTCAGACAGGAATGATTGAGGCTTGACGATGCATCGTCAAGCCTTTCGGGCGTAGAAAATTTCTGCTCTTCCATCGAAACTTTCGAAACCCTGTGGACCCTGCGGCGGGGCCCCTCGCTGCGGCCGGTGGGCAGGTCTCGTCGGCCAGGTCGGCGCGATGTCCCACTTTCGGGTCTTGGCGTGCGGATTCGAGCTGCACGGCGAGTCCCGATCTTTCGGAATCGAAAGCGATACGTGCGGGAGGTGTTGACGTCGCCCGCCGGGTCCCTATCATTCAAATTGCCCGACACGTCGACCTGCTTTCGATATTTCGAACAGATCAGTTCACTTCGTCGCATGGCAGGGTGTCTCCGGATCGCGCCGCTGAACACGGAGGTGGTTGTCATGAGCGCGTCGGCAATTGGCTCGTCAACCCCGGGCCGTGCCACCCGCGCCTCCGTCTCTGACTCCCATGTCGCCCGAAGCCGGGCGGCGAAGGACCGGAAGTCACAAGCGGCCTGCCGTGGTCCTCGCGCGCCGCTGCACACCGCACTCCACCGACAGTCCGGACGCCTTCTTGCGAGGCCGACCGGAACCGCCCACCCAAGGTTGGGGAAGCGCCCATGTACAGAAGTGGTTTCAGCCGCAGGCATCCCTCCGCGTGGCTCGGCGCGGCGTTCGCGGTGCCGGCCGCGTTGGCGTCCCTGCTCGTCGCCATCCCGGCTCAGGCTGCCTCGACCGGCGCCTTGCGCGGTGCCGGTTCGAACCGGTGTCTCGACGTACCGGGTGCCGAGCAGACCGACGGCACACGCCTGCAGATCCACGACTGCTGGGGCGGGACCAATCAGCAGTGGACGCTGACTGACAGCAGCCAGTTGACCGTGTACGGCAGTAAGTGCCTGGATGTTCCGGGCCATGCCACCACGCCCGGTACCCCGGTGCAGATCTGGACCTGCTCCGGCGGTGCGAACCAGCAGTGGCGGGCGAACGCCGACGGCACGGTCGTCGGGGTGGAGTCCGGGCTGTGCCTGGAAGTCGCGGGCGCCGGTACGGCCAACGGCGCCGCGGTGCGGATCGGGACGTGCAACGGTGCGGACAACCAGAAGTGGGCCGGTCCGACCGGGACGCCGCCGACCGACGGCTCGTGCGCCCTCCCGTCGGCGTACCGGTGGACGTCGACCGGTGTGCTGGCGCAACCGGCGAACGGGTGGGCGGCGGTGAAGGACTTCACCACCGTGACGTACAACGGCAAGCACCTGGTCTACGCATCGAACGTGTCGGGATCGTCGTACGGTTCGATGGTGTTCAGCCCCTTCACGAACTGGTCGGACATGGCATCGGCCGGTCAGACAGGGATGAGCCAGGCCGCGGTGGCGCCCACGCTGTTCTACTTCGCACCCAGGAACATCTGGGTGCTGGCGTACCAGTGGGGCGCGTCGGCCTTCGTGTACCGCACGTCGAGCGACCCCGCCGCCGCCAACGGCTGGTCCTCGCCGCAGCCGCTGTTCACGGGCGGCATCTCCGGGTCGGACACCGGGCCGATCGACCAGACCCTGATCGCCGACGGACAGAACATGTACCTGTTCTTCGCCGGTGACAACGGCAAGATCTACCGGGCGAGCATGCCGATCGGGAACTTCCCGGGGAACTTCGGCTCGTCGTACACGACGATCATGAGCGACACCAAGGCCAACCTGTTCGAGGGAGTACAGGTCTACAAGGTGCAGGGCCAGAACCAGTACCTCATGATCGTCGAGGCCATGGGTGCGAACGGACGCTACTTCCGCTCCTTCACGGCCTCCAGCCTGAGCGGGACCTGGACCCCGCAGGCCGCGAGTGAGAGCAACCCCTTCGCGGGCAAGGCCAACAGCGGTGCCACCTGGACCAACGACATCAGCCACGGTGACCTGGTCCGCGACAACCCCGACCAGACCATGACCGTCGACCCCTGCAACCTGCAGTTCCTCTACCAGGGCAAGTCCCCCACCGCAGGCGGCCCCTACGACCAACTGCCGTGGCGGCCGGGTGTCCTCACCCTGCGGCGCTGACCTGGCGGCTCACGCCGACCGTGCGGTGATGCGGTCCGCGGGCGCGGGGGGCGACGGATCGTCGTCCCCCGCAGGGGCAGGCGCGACACCGTGGTGATGGCGGGGCCGCCGCCGGGTGCCCTAGCGTCGTCGGCATGACCGACTTCACCACCTTCGCCGTGCACGTCCCGGACGCCGACCTCGACCCGGACCCGCTCGACCCCGCGCAGATTCTCGACGGTTCCCCCGAGGTGTCGGGGAAGGTCCTCTGGCAGTCCGAGGACGGCCGGCGGATCCGCGGCATCTGGCAGATCACCCCCGGAGTGGTGACCGACACCGAGGCGGACGAACTCTTCGTCGTCGTCGGCGGACGCGCCACGATCGAGGTGGCCGGTGGGCCGGTCCTCACCGTGGGGCCGGGCGACGTCTGCATCCTGCGCGAGGGCGACCGCACCACCTGGACCGTCCACGAGACCCTCCGCAAGGCGTACGAGATCACGCTCGCCGGGAGCGAGATCCACACCGGGGCCGCCGCGCAGGACTGAACTCCGCACCGGAGCCGGACGCGTTAGTCCAACACCCGCCCCTCCTTTGTCCATGGGCGCGCTCACCCCCGGCGGCGCATCTTGGCGTGCACAGATGCCGTCGAGCGCCAGGAGCGAGCATGCACGCACAGGATCCCGGACCGAGCCGCAGGACCGTGGTGGCCGCCACCGCACTGGCGGGGGCGGGGCTGGCCCTCACGGGACCCGGCGTCGCGCTCGCGGCGCAGCGGGAGGCCGTGCTGCGCTCCCGAGAACTTGAGGTGCGCGTCGACCCGGACTTCCCGCGCATCGTCTCGTACACCGACCGCGCCGGCGGCGCTGTACTGCACGGGCAGGAGGACCCGGTCACCGCCGTGCTGATCGACGGGACCGCCCGTACCCCACGGGTGACCTCACGCATCGGCCGCGACACGGCGTCGTACACCCTCGCCTTCGACGGCGGAACCGAGATCCGTGCAGAGATCCGTGTCACCGGCCACAGGGTCGACTGGCGGCTCACCAGGATCGCCGACACACCTGCTCTGCGCGTCGGCACGCTCGAGATCCCGGCGCTGGCCTTCCTGTCGGTACGCGGCGACCAGCCGGGCGCCGCCCTCCTCGCCGCACGCGTCCAGCTCGACAAGGCCGCGAGCGGCGACACCCTGGTCGAGCTCACGCCGGGCACCGCCTCCGACGCCGCGCCGACGGGCTGCGCGTACGCCGTCGTCGCCCACGACCGGCTCGGCGGGGCCCTGGAGACCAACACGACGTACGACAAACCCGACAGCGTGCCCGGGGCCACCTGGGAGAACGGGCGGCTGTGGCGGCGCACCGTCAGGAAGGAGGGGTACGTCAAGGCACAGCTCACCTGCGGGCAGTGGACCCACCGTGCCGCGACCGCGCCCCCGGACGCCACCGAGCCGCTCCCGTACGCCACCGTGATCATCACCGGTGACCGCAACGGCGACGGGGTGGTGGACTGGCAGGACGCCGCCATCGCCTTCCGCGACATCATGGTCGACCCGCTGGGCGCCGACGAGCAGCACCTGCGGGTCGTCCCGCACATCCCGTTCAACTTCGCCAGCCAGGCCACCAACCCGTTCCTCATGACGCTCGACAACGTCAAGCGCATCTCCCTCGCGACGGACGGGCTGCGCCAGTACACGCTGCTCAAGGGCTACCAGTCGGAGGGCCACGACTCCGCCCACCCCGACTACGCGGGCAACCACAACGAGAGGGCGGGCGGCCTCGCGGACCTCAACACGCTCGTGCGCGAGGGACGCAGGTGGGGAAGCGACTTCGGTGTGCACGTGAACGCCACCGAGTCGTACCCGGTCGCGAACGCGTTCTCCGAGAAGCTCGTCGACAAGAGCGACGAACAGTGGGACTGGCTCGACCAGAGCTACCGCATCGACCAGCGGCGCGATCTCGTCTCCAGCGACATCGTCAAGCGCTTCCAGGACCTCAGGGACGAGACCGACCCGGCCCTGAACATGCTGTACATCGACGTGTTCCGCGAGTCCGGCTGGACCTCCGACCGGCTCCAGCGGGCTCTGCGGGAGCAGGGCTGGCAGGTCACCACCGAGTGGGGCCACGGCCTCGAACGCTCCTCCCTCTGGTCCCACTGGGCCACCGAGACCGACTACGGCGCCGACACGTCCCGGGGCATCAACTCGCAGCTGATCCGCTTCATCCGCAACCACCAGAAGGACGTCTTCGCCGACAAGTGGCCGACGCTCCTGGGTATTCCGCGCACCGGCAACTTCGAGGGCTGGGTGAACAAGACCGACTGGAACACCTTCTACCAGCAGATCTGGACCGACAGCCTGCCCGCCAAGTACCTCCAGGCGTATCCCATCAGGACCTGGGGCGCCCACGAGATCACGTTCTCCGGCCCGACGAGGACCTCCGTGGACGACACCGACGGCACCCGCCGCATCACCACGGACGGCCGGATCGTGTACGAGGCGGGTAGCTATCTGCTGCCCTGGGAGCCGCGCGAAGCCACCGACCCGGACCGGCTCTACCACTACAACCCGGCCGGCGGCAGCAGCACCTGGCGGCTGCCGCGCGGCTGGTCCGGCCGCTCCGAGGTGGCCCTGTACCGCCTCACCGACCAGGGGCGGGTGCACGTCCGAGACCTGCCCGTCCGTTCCGGCCGCGTCACCATCGAGGCCGAGGCGAAGCAGCCGTACGTCGTCCACCGCACCCGGAAACCCGCCGGACGGGCCCCGCAGTGGGGGCAGGCGACACCGCTCCACGACCCGGGCTTCAACTCCGGCTCCCTGGACGGCTGGCACGTCAGCGGCCCGGCGTCGGTGGAGCTGAGCGACCTGGGAGACCACGAACTGGTCGTCGGCGCCGGGGCGGCGGCAGCCGTGAGCCAGCGGCTCGCCCGCCTCGCGCCAGGCACCTACGCCGCGTCCGTACAGGTGGAGGTGGGCAGGAACCCGGGTGAGCGCCGACGAGCCGCGCTCACCGTGCGCACCGCCGACGGAACCACCACCGAGAACTGGACCGACTCCTCCACCGCCGTCAACTTCGTCGCGGCGGACCGCAAGCACGACACCCGATTCCAGCGCATGTTCACCTATTTCACCGTGCCGGACGGCGGAGGCCCCGTGGACCTCACCCTGCGCACCGCGGAAGGGGATGCCAGGGTCCGCTTCGACAACGTGCGGATCGTCGCCGCGCGGCGCACCGCCAGGGCCGGAGCCGTGGCCTTCGAGGACTTCCAGCACGTGCCCCAGGGCTGGGGCCCGTTCGTCAAGGGCGACGCCGGCGGCTCGACGGACCCGCGCACCCATATCGCCCTGCGGCACGCCCCGTTCACCCAGCGCGGCTGGAACGGCAAGGCGATCGACGACGTCGTGGACGGCACCCGGTCGCTCAAGTCGCGCGGAGAGAACGACGGCCTGGTCCACCGCACCGTGCAGCACACCGTCCGCTTCGAGGCGGGCAAGCGCTACCGGGTGACCTTCCGGTACGAGAACGAGAAGGCCGGGCAGTACGCGTGGATCACCGGGGTCGACGCGCCGGCCGCCCGCGAACTCGACCGCAGGGACCTCCCGGTCGCCACCTCACCGGCCGTGCTGAGCTACGAGTTCACCGCACCGTCCGAGGGCGAGACCTGGGTCGGCCTGCGCAGGACGGGCGACGACGGGACGGCGGAGTTCGTGCTCGACTCCTTCGAGGTGCGCGAGGCGTGACGGGCCGCTGAGAGGACCCACGGAGGGGGACGAGGGCTGTCCCGTCATCCGTCGTCGTACGACCGCCGGGGGCAGGGGCCGAAAGCTGTGCGCCCGGCGGCCGTACGACGTCCGAGGCAGCCGGGCGTCAGGCGTCCCGGTCACTGCAGGCGGCTTGCGGAGGCCTGCTGGGTGTCGGCGCCGGAGCTGACATGCCGTTGGGTCTCCTGTGGACCGTGCCAGTCCAGGCAGACCACCGTCGCGTCGTCCTCCAGCCGGCCGTCGGCGGCCGCCCGGATCGCTGACGTCAGCATGAGAGTGGTCTCCCGCGGGTGCAGATCGCGGGTGCGCTCCACCAGCGCGGGCAGGTCCACGTACTTCCCCTGGTGTTCCAGCATGCCGTCGGTGAGCATGAGCAGTCGATCTCCGGGGCGCAGATCGATGTCCTGTACGCGATACGGATGCGGGGCGGACACGGCGAGCCCGAAAGGAGGGTCCACCTCGCAGGGGACCGTCTCCACGGCTCCGTCGCGCATCCGCAGGGGCCAGGGGTGACCCGCGTTGACGAGCTGAGCCCGCCCGGTGCGGAGGCCGACGCGCAGCAGCTGCCCGGTGGCGTGGCCGCGGGCGTGGGCGGCGAGGGCCTCGTCAGCCCTGCGGGCTTGCTCGGCCAGGCCCGTTCCCGCTCGGCGGGCGCCGCGCAGGGCGGCCACCAGGATGGTCGCGGCCAGGGCCGCGTCCAAGTCGTGCCCCATGGGGTCGGTCACCGACACGTGCAGGGTGTCGCGGTCCAGGGCGTAGTCGAAGGTGTCGCCGCTGAGGTCCTCGGAGGGCTCCAGGCTTCCGCACAGCGTGAACTGGGCTGCCTCGCAGGACAGCGACTGGGGCAGCAACTGGTACTGGATCTCTGCGGCCAGGGTGGGAGGTCTGGAACGTTTGCCCCAGGTGTAGAGGTCGGTGAAGCGCCCGTTGGCGATCACGATGTAGGCCAGCATGTGGCCTGCTTCCCCGACCCCGCGCAGGACGTCCTCGTCCGGTGGGCTCGGCAGGATCAGCTCCAGCAGCCCGATCGCGTCGCCGCGGTTGGTGACCGGCACGATCACCCGCTGTTCGTGGCCACTTGTCTCCTGGTACAGGCGCTGGGTACGGATCACCTGCTCGTAGACGGTGCCGGACATCGGGATCCGCTCAGCCGGCCGGCCGCTGCCCGTGTCCGGGGATGTGGACAACCGTGCGACCGCCCTCCCCGTCAGATCCACGATGAGGAACGAGATCTTCGTGGCGCCGAAATGCCGTCGGAGGTCCTCCGCGACCACATCGACGGCACCGACAGGCGCAGCCGTCTCCGCCGCTGTCAGGAGCCGGGGGAGTTCACCGCGCCAATCGCTCATGCGTGCCCCTTTCCTCGGCGGGAAGGACCGTGTCCTCCCCGCTGTCCCGGCTGCCCTCGTCCCGACGGCCACGGGAACTCCGCGTCCCCCGTGTTCCGGCATTCGCCACCACACCACCGCCCGGAGGGGAGCCCGCGCCGCACATCGCCGGGATTCTGCCCGTCACCCGGGCGAGTGCCTCGACGGCCGCCCGCTCGGACCCACGTCACGTCCGACGCGGGCTCATGGCCACGGACATCACGCCTGCATGGCCTCTTCGAAGGCTCTACCACAAGCCTGCACCCAAACAGGGCATTTGTCAGATGGGTGCAGGCGCGGTCGGCGCGCATGGAACGGACGCGTGCCGCTGATTCCCGGGCGTGGGTCCGCGCCGGACCTCACCGGCCCGGACCCACGTGACACGGGCCCGGAAAGGACAGCCGGCCCGCCTCCCTGACTGCTTCGTGAACACGGGAACACGCTCCGGACCGACAGGCGGGGCGGTCGGGTCGAGGCACCGGGGCCCGCCCCCTGGCCATGCCTCCTGGGGCGCGGCAGGACGAGGCGGCGGCGGGCGAACCAGGTCCGGTCCCCCCGGAGCCCCTGCCGGTGCCGTGACGGCGGTCGGCCCGGCAGGGCGGGCGCCTGGCCGTCAGCGGCTTCCGGACACACCCCTCAGCCGAAAGTCAGCAGGTGTCCGCCCGAGTGCTCCAGCTCCAGGACCCACACCTCGTTCGCACCCTCGCGCAGCAGGGTCCCGGGCACGTACAGGGACTCCTGGGGTCCCACGCTCCAGTAGCGCCCCAGGCAGAAACCGTTCACCCACACGAAGCCGCGCCCCCACCCCGGCAGCGAGACCCCGGCGTCACCCGCACCGCGCACGTCGAACGTTCCCCGGAAGAGGCCTGGGGAGGCCGCCTCCGGGGAACGGAACGGAACCCTCCCGAGGGCGTCCTCGCTCTCGAACGCGTCCAGGTCCAGTCCGCGCGCCCGTACACCGTGCAGATACTGCCTTTCGTGCAGGACGCCCCCCGTGATCCCCTTCGGCTCGCCTAGACGCGGGCCGTAGTTGACCCGCCCCAGCGACTCCACCCACAGCTCCACCGCCGCCGGCCCCGCGACCGGCTCGTCCAGCGCCGTGTACGAGCCGGCCTCGGCGGGGCCGCCGCCCAGCACCCCCGCCCGCACCCCGTCGACGTAGACCACCGCCCGGTCGCGGAGCCCGGTCACACCCAGCGGATACGGCCGGCGCGGCCCCGGCACCTCGACGCGGTAGCGGACCACACCCCGCGCCACGCCCAGCGCCTCGAACGTCGGAGGCATCGCCCACTCGGCCTCCGGACCGCCAAGGGTGTCCATCACGTCACTCAGCGGTGCCCACTCCACGAGCTCCGCGCGCACCGGACCGGTCAGCGCGGCGGGTGGGGCAGGTACGTCGGGCAGCGGGGCGCCACCACGGTGGAGCGCGAGGACGTCGCGGAAGAGCCAGAACTTCTCCGTGGGACGGCCGTACTCGTCGACCGGGGCGTCGTAGTCGTACGAGGTCACGGTCGGCCGGAGCTCCCCGTCGTGCAGTTCGCCGGAACGGTTCGCCCCCGACCAGGCGCCGAAGCTCGTACCGCCGTGCGCCATGTAGAGGTTGACGGAGGCGCCGCACCGGAGGATCTCCTCCAACGCCGCAGCGGCGTCGGCGGGATCACGGACCACCGGTTCCGCACCCCAGTGCCCGAACCACCCGCACCAGAACTCCATGCACATCAGGGGTCCGTCCGGACGGTGCCGCCGCAGTGCCTCGAAGCCCTCCCGGGCCCCCGAGCCGAAGTTCGCCGTCGCCAGCACCCCCGGCACCGAACCGCCCGTCAGCATGTGGTCCTCCGGACCGTCGGACGTGAACAGCGGCACCGTCACGCCGATCTCGCGCAGCATCTCCGCGAGACGGCCCAGGTACACCTCGTCGGAGCCGTAACTGCCGTACTCGTTCTCGACCTGCACCATGACGACCGGACCGCCCCGGTCGATCTGGCGACGCACCACCTGCGGCAGCAGAAGCCGGAACCACCGCTCCACCTGCCCGAGGAACGCCGGATCACGGGTCCGCACCCGGGTGCCCGGAGCACCTGTCAGCCAGTGCGGCAGACCGCCGTTCTCCCACTCGGCGCAGATGTACGGTCCCGGCCGCACGAGCGCCCACAGCCCCGCCGCCTGGACTGCGTCCAGGAACCGTCCCAGCGCCTCCACGTCGCGACCACGCCCGGGCTCCGGCTCGTGCAGGTTCCACGGGACGTACGTCTCCACACAGTTCAGCCCCATGGCACCCAGCATCGCCAACCGGTGGGCCCACTGGCCCTCGTGCACCCGGAAGTAGTGCAGAGCACCCGACAGCAGCCGTACCGGCCGCCCGTCCAGCTCGAAATCCTGCCGACCCACCGCGAATTCAGCCACGGTCCCCGCCTCTCGTTCCACCACCCCACCTCACCCCCCTGGCGGGCCGGCCGTCCATGGACAAAGATCAGCTCTGTTTGGACGCAACGGAACGCCGACGAGCCGGGCGGGGAGGAAGCGGAAGCGGATGTACCACACCTGGATGCGCTACTTCACGCCCAGTCCCACCCACCAGCGGCTGGGGCTGGTCTGCCTCGGAGTCGGCCTCCAGCACGGCACACTGCCCGCGGTGGGTCCCCGCACCCTGGACCACCACGTCGCCGTGGTCATCAGCGCCGGCCGGGGCTGGTACCGCCGCCCCGACGGCCGGGACGTCCCGGTGACCGCGCCCGCACTTATCTGGCTCGTCCCGGGCACCCCGCACCACTACGGTCCCGACCCCGCCACCGGGTGGGACGAGAGCTTCGTCGACTTCACCGGCCCGGCCACCGCCCCCTACACCGAACTCGGCTACATCGAACCCGACCGCCCGGTCGTCCCCCTCGCGGACACCGCGTCGGCCCGCGCCGCCGTGAGCCGCATCGCCCGGGCGGCCCGCCTCGGCAATCCCCTCCTGGAGGTCGAGACCGGCGCCGCCGTGCACGAACTGCTCGTCGCGCTGCGCCGCGCCCGCGCCGACGTGGGCGCCGACGGGGACCCCGTGCTCAGCTCCCTCGCCCGCGACGCCTTCCAGCCCATGTCCGTCGCCGAGCACGCCTCCCGCCACGGCATGACCCCCGCCGAACTGCGCACCGCCGTACGCCGCGGTGCCGGATGCAGCCCCAAGGACTACCTCCTCGGCATCCGCCTCGGCCGCGCCAAGGAACTCCTCGCCGCCACCGAACTCCCCGTGGCCGCCGTGGCCCGCCGGGTGGGCTACGACGACCCCGCCTACTTCTCCCGTCTCTTCACCCGCCGGGTCGGCATGGCCCCCGTCCGGTTCCGGGACCAGCAGGGCCGTGCGGTGCCCGGCGGCTGGAGCCATCAGATCCCGGATCCCGAACACCCTCCGACCATCGGCACCCCGCCGGCGCCGGCCTCCTGAGCAGACACTTCGACGACGGCCGTGCCGACCGCCTCCTCGGCGGTCAGTCCTTCCCCTGGACCGTCCTGCTGCTCCTGCTCCCGGTCGTCCTGTACGCCCGCCGGACGGGTTTCCCCGCCCGGCGGCCGGTGGTGGCCGCGACCGAGGCGGTCCGGGGCTCAGGCGCGGACCGGGCGGCCTGACACACCGGAGGGCCGGCGACCGGACGCCGGAGGGGCGTGCGTCGGTGCGGCCGACCCCACCCGGGTCACGCCCTTCGGCCGGTCGGGCCCCGGCCCATGTCGCGGCGGAACCCGTCGCAGCGGCGTGAACGCTCCATGAAGTAAGGCCGGTCGGGCTGTGCGGACAGGGGCCCGCCCGTCACGCTCGGAGAGTCATCCCACCGTCACGTCCCGCTGCCCGACTTCGCAGGAGGAGACCGCACCGTGCCCGCCACCCGTAAGAAGCAGGTGCACCTGGCAGTACAACTGCCCGGCATCAACAACGTGACCGTCTGGTCGGACCCACGCTCCGGGAGCCAGATCTCCGTCGACTCCTTCATCCGGCTGGCCCGGACGGCCGAGCGCGGCAGATTCGACTTCTTCTTCCTTGCCGAGGGACTGCGGGTGCGCGAGCACAAGGGGCGGATCTACGACCTGGACGTCGTGGGACGTCCGGAGAACCTGACCGTGCTGAGCGCCCTGGCCGCCGTCACCACGCACCTCGGCCTCGCCGCCACGGTCAACGCCACCTTCAACGAGCCGTACGAGGTGGCGCGCAGGCTCGCGACCCTGGACCGGCTCAGTGGCGGGCGCGCGGCCTGGAACGTGGTCACCAGTCACGACGCGTTCACCGGCGAGAACTTCCGCCGGGGCGGCTTCCTCCCGGAGGCCGACCGCTACACCCGCGCCGCCGAGTTCCTCACCACGGCGAGGGAGCTGTGGGACAGCTGGGCCGAGGGCGACCTGAGGGCCGACACGGCGACGGGAGAGTTCGTACGCCCCGGGGCCGGGCGCTTCGCCCACCGGGGGCAGCACTTCGACATATCCGGCCGGTTCACCACCCCGTCCGGGCCGCAGGGCCACCCGGTGATCATCCAGGCCGGCGAGTCCGACGCCGGCCGTGAGTTCGCCGCGTCCGACGCGGAGGTCGTCTTCAGCAGGTACAACCGGATCGACGCGGCCCGGCAGTTCTACCGGGACGTCAAACGGCGCCTGGCCCGGTACGGCCGCGGCCCCGACGATCTGCTGATCCTCCCCACCGCCGGCGTGGTCGTCGCCGACACCGACGCGGACGCCGCCGCCCACGCCGAGGAGATCAGCCGTGAGCTGGTGAGCCCGCAGACCGCGATCGCCCACCTGGAAGCGGTATGGGGCCGGGACCTGTCCGCGTACGACCCGGACGGGCCGCTGCCCGACGTCGAGCCGGAGGACGACGCCCACCTCCTCGAGGGGCACTCCGCGTTCCGCAAGGGCCGGGGAGAGACGGCCCGGCGGTGGCGTGAGCTCGCGGCGGAGCGGAACCTGTCGATCCGGGAGCTGGTCATCGAGGTCGGCGGCCGCCGGACGTTCGTCGGCAGCCCGCGTACCGTCGCCGACGCCATCGACCACTTCGTCCGGACCGGGGGCGCGGACGGCTTCGTACTCGTCCCTCACCTCACCCCCGGCGGCCTGGACGACTTCGTGGACCGGGTGGTGCCGCTGCTCCAGGAGAAGGGCGTGCACCGCGACGAATACACCGGCACCACGCTCCGCGACCACCTGGGTCTGCCCGGCCCGCCCGTACGCGACCACCACGACGAAAAGGAGGCCTCCGCATGACCGGCGCCGATGACCGGAAGGGCGCCCCCGGAGCCCCGCTGCGCCTCGCCGTCGCCCTCGACGGAGCGGGCTGGCACCCGGCGGCCTGGCGCGAACAGGGCGCCCGTGCCGGTGAACTGCTCACCCCCGCCTACTGGGCCGACCTGGTCGCGGAGGCCGAGCGGGGCCGGCTCGACTTCGTCACCTTCGAAGACGCGCTCGGGCTCCAGTCCGCCGCCTTCCACCTGCCCGACGACCGTACCGACCAGGTCCGGGGCAGCGTGGACGCGGTGCTCCTCGCGGCCCACCTCGCCCCGCTCACCACGCGTATCGGCCTGGTCCCGACCACGAACGTCACCCACACCGAGCCCTTCCACCTCGCCGTCGGCATCGCCACGCTCGACCACGTGAGCAACGGCCGAGCCGGCTGGCGCCCCCAGATATCGTCGCGCGCGGCCGACGCCGCCCACTTCGGCCGCCGCACCACGCCACAGGTCACCGAGGAGGACGCGACCGACCCGGAACTGATCGCCGAGCGACTGCGCGAACTCTTCGTGGAGGGAGCCGAGGTGGTCGACGCGGCACGCCGGCTCTGGGACAGCTGGGAGGACGACGCTGAGATACGCGACGCAGCGACCGGCCGGTTCATCGACCGCGACAAGGTCCACCACATCGACTTCCAGGGCACGGACTTCAGCGTGAGGGGACCTTCGATCACCCCGCGCACCCCCCAGGGCCAGCCGCTCGTGGTGAGTCTCGCGCACGCCTCCACGCCGTACGAGTTCGCCGCCCTCAGCTCCGACCTCGTCCACATCACGCCGCACGGCCGGGCCGGCACCGTGGCGGTCCTCGCCCAGGTCGACGACGCGGTGAAGCGCACCGGCAGGGACGTGACGAGCCGGCCGCTGATGACCTTCGCCGACCTCCTCGTCCTCCTGGACGAGGAACCGGGTGCCGCCGCCCGCCGCCGGGCACGCCTGGACGAGACCGCCGGTGCCGAACTCGTGTCCGACGCAGAGATATTCACCGGTACGCCCGGCGAACTGGCCGACCTGCTGCTCGACCGGCACTCCGCCGGCCTGGACGGCTTCCGTCTGCGGCCGGGCACCCTGCCGCACGATCTGACGGCGATCACCCGGGGGCTTGTCCCGGAGCTGCAGCGGCGGGGGGTGTTCCGCAGGGAGTACGAATCCACCACGCTGCGCGGCCACTTGGGTCTCCCGCGCCCCGCCGGCCGTTACCCGCGGGCGGGTTGACGAGCCCGCCGGACAGATGGCCCGGCCGCGGACGAACAGGTCTGTGGTCCGCCCTCCCGGCCTCGGGCCGGGAGGGCGGGTCCGTAGCGGTGAGGCGCGGTGGGTGGGCCCCGGACGCCATCACGTGTAACCTCCCACGAGCCGTCGGCGTGGGCAGGTCCGTGCTGCTGGGGAGGGCGTTCGTTCTCCAGGTGTACGGCGTGGTGTCACGGACCCGCCCCCGCCCGGTACCCCGGGACCGCTGTCCTTGGGGCGCCCCTGACACCCCCCATGACCCAGAGGTCGTCACCCATGACAGAGCTCGACCGCCGCAGGTTCCTGCAGATCGCCGGAGGCACCGCGGCCTTCACGATGCTGAACGAGAGCATCGCGAGGGCCGCCGCCATTCCGGCGCAGGGCAGCGCAGGATCGATCCAGGACATCGAGCACGTCGTCGTCCTGATGCAGGAGAACCGTTCCTTCGACCACTACTTCGGTGCGATGAAGGGGGTGCGAGGCCTGGGGGACCCCCGGCCCGCGCTCCAGGACAACGGCAGGTCCGTCTTCCACCAGTCCGACGGGACGAAGGACATCCTGCCCTTCAACCCCCAGGTGGCCGACCTCGGGATGCAGTTCCTGGAAGGGCTGGACCACGACTGGGCCGGTGGCCACCGGGCCTACAACAACGGCAAGTACGACAAGTGGGTACCGGCCAAGACGGCCACCACCATGTCGTACATGACGCGGAACGACATACCGTTCCACTACGCCCTCGCCGACGCCTTCACCGTGTGCGACGCCTACCACTGCTCGTTCATCGGAGCCACCGACCCCAACCGCTACTACCTCTGGTCCGGACACACCGGCAACGACGGCACGGGCGGCGGCCCGGTCCTCGGCAACCAGGAGGCCGGCTACGGCTGGAAGACCTACCCGGAGCGGCTGGAGTCGGCCGGGGTCTCCTGGAAGGTCTACCAGGACGTCGGCGACGGCCTGGACGCCGCCGGCTCCTGGGGCTGGATCAACGACGCCTTCCGTGGCAACTACGGCGACAACTCCCTTCTTTACTTCAACAGTTACCGCAACGCCCAGCCCGGCAGCGCCCTCTACGAGAAGGCCCGCACCGGCACCGACGTCAAGTCGGGCGGCACGTACTTCGACCGGCTGCGCGCGGACGTGGCCCGCGGAACCCTCCCCGAGGTCTCCTGGATCGCCGCCCCCGAGGCCTTCAGCGAACACGCCAACTGGCCCACGAACTTCGGCGCCTGGTACATCTCGCAGGTCCTGGACGCGCTGACGGCGAACCCGGCGGTGTGGGCGAAGACCGCCCTGTTCATCACCTACGACGAGAACGACGGCTTCTTCGACCACGTGGTCCCGCCCTACCCGCCGGCCTCCTCGGCCTGGGGCCTGTCCACGGCGGACGTGTCGAAGGACCTGTACGCGGGCGGCGGGGGGTACGAGGCGGGCGCGTACGGACTCGGCCCGCGGGTGCCGATGATCGTGGTCTCACCGTGGAGCAAGGGCGGCTACGTCTGCTCCGAGACCTTCGACCACACCTCGGTGATCCGCTTCATGGAGAAGCGCTTCGGGGTACGGGAGCCCAACATCTCGCCGTGGCGCCGCGCCGTCTGCGGTGACCTGACCTCGGCCTTCGACTTCGCCCGCGCGGACGCGGCCCCCGCCGCGCTGCCCTCCACCGCCGGATACGTGCCGCCGGACAGGAACCGGCACCCGTCGTACCACCCGACCCCGCCGGCCACGGGCACCCTCCCGAAACAGGAGGCGGGCTCCAAGCCCACCCGTGCCCTCGGCTACAGCCCGTACGTGGACGGCCGGGCCACCGTCTCCACCGGCAAGTTCACCCTGACCTTCGCCGGCGGCCCCACCCTGGGCGCCCACTTCCACAGCACCTCGGGCAACCGCACGGACGGCCCCTGGCCCTACACCGTCGAGGCGGGCAAGACCCTCTCGGACACCTGGAGCACCAGCGGCACCACCGGGAACCGGATCGACCTCACGGTCCGGGGCCCGAACGGCTTCCTGCGGACCTGGCAGGGCCCGGCGAAGTCGGCCGGCCCCGAGGTCACCGCACGCCATGTGGCGGCCGGCGGCAACCTGGCGCTCAGCATGACCAACTCCTCCAAGGGCGCGGTCAACCTGACGGTGACCAACGCCTACGGCGGCACGGCCCAGACCTTCAAGGTCAACCCCGGCGCGACCGTCTCCCACACGGTCGCCCTGCGCGACACCGCCCGCTGGTACGACGTGGAGGTGGTCTCCGACGCCGACACCACCTTCCTGCGCCGCTTCGCCGGCCACGTGGAGACCGGTGCCCCGGGCGTCTCCGATCCGGCGATCAGGACGGTCTGACCGCGTCCTCCGATCCGGCCCGGGACAGCCGCTCCGGGCCGGATCTCGTCACCAGGTGACCGGAAGGGCGTGCAGACCGTAGATGACGGCGTCGTACTTGAAGGGGATCGAGTCGACGCCGTCCACGGTGCGCAGGGTGGGGATGCGCCGGAACAGGGTGGGATAGACGACCTGGAGTTCCATACGGGCCAGCGGCTGGCCGACGCAGTGGTGGCTGCCCGCGCCGAACGCCTGGTGATGACGGGCGTCGCGGGTGATGTCGAGGCGGTCGGGGTCGGGGAAGACCGAGGGGTCGCGGTTGGCGAGTTCGCCGAGGAGGATGACTCCGTCCCCGGCGCGGATGGTGCGGCCCGCGATCTCGATGTCCTCCAGGGCGGTGCGGCGCCGGCCGAGATGGACGATGGAGAGGAAGCGCAGCAGCTCCTCGACGGCGTCGCGGACGACCGCGGGGTCGTCCGTGTCGCGTATCAGGGCGAGTTGCTCGGGGTGCTGGAGGAGCAGGAGCGTACCCAGGCTGATCATGTTCGCGGTGGTCTCGTGTCCGCCCAGGAGGAGGAGTACGCCCATGGCGGCGGCCTCGCGCCGGGTGAGTTCGCCGCCCTCGATCCGCGCGCAGAAGCCGGAGAGGAGATCGTCGCCGGGCTCGACCAGCTTGCGGCCGACGAGCTCGTCCAGGTAGGCGGCCAGGTTGGAGTGGGCCGTACCGCGTTCCTGGGGGGTGGCGACCGCCGAGACGATGGCCTTGCTGTTCGTCTGGAAGAACTCGTGTTCCTCGTAGGGGACTCCGAGCATCTCGGAGATGACCAGGGAGGGGATCGGCAGGGCGAGGGACTGCACGAGATCGGCCGGCGCGGGGCCCTGGAGCATGGCGTCGACGAAGTCGTCGGCCATCTCCTGCACGCGGGGACGCATCGTCTCGACCCGCTTGACGGTGAAGGCACCGCCGACCATGCGGCGCAGCCGGGCGTGCTCGGGGTCGTCCATGCCGACGAAGCTGAGGTCGGTGCCACCGGCGTGGGCGTGCGAAGGGTCCACCGGGCTCGGGAAGCCCGGCCGGGAGAACTCCACACTCAGCCGGGCGTCCGACAGCAACGCCTTCTGTTCGGCGTGGCCGGTCACCGCCCAGGGAGTGCTGTCCTCCCAGGAACGGACGCGGGTGAGCGGGCCGTACCCGGACAGCGCCCGCATACCGGGCGAGGGGGCGAAGGGGCACTCGGCGGAGCGCGGCGGGGGGAAGTCGGGAACCTCGGTGGCGCCTGCCGCGGAGGTCGCGGATGTGCTGGTCACGGGTCTTCTCCGGTGGGGTGGGGCCGCCTCCGCCGTACGGGGCCGGGGCGGGCGCGGATCAGGCAGGGGTGGGCGACGGGCTGGGCGGGTGGGGCGCGCCGGATGGCCGGTGGTCGTCCTGGGTCACCGGGGCGCGGCAGCGGGGGCGTACCTGCCGAGGAGCTGCCGCCGGTGCTGGTTGACCTGCTTGGGCATGTTCCAGCCGAGCACGGCGACGGGGCCGCCCTCCCCGTCGAGGTACTGTGCGACGAACCGGCCCTCTTCCACGGCGCCTTCGACGATGTGCGGGGTGGAGGCAGGTCCGGGCAGCCCGTGCATCTGGATCCTGACGCCGAGCTGGTCGGTCCAGAAGTAGGGGACGGGTGTGTGAGGGCGGTCCTCGCCCAGGATGTTCGCCGCGACCAGCATCGCCTGTTCCGTGGCGTTCGTGCGGTTCTCCAGCCGCAGCGAACGGCCGAGAGCCTCGTGGTGGAAGCGGGCCACGTCACCGGCGGCGTAGACGCCGTCGGCGGCACGGCAGCGGGAGTCGCACACCACGCCGTCCTCCAGAACCAGACCGCTGCCGGCCAGCCAGTCCGTGGCGGGCGTGCTGCCGACCGCGGCGACGACCAGGTCCGCCGGGAGGGTTCCGCCGCCGACCGGACGGACGCCGGTGACGCGTCCGCCGGCCGTCTCCAGCGCCTCCACCAGGGTGTCCGGCAGCAGCCGTACCCCGTGCTCCGTGTGCAGAGCCGCCAGCAGTGCGGCGACCTGGTGGCCCAACTGCACCTGCATCGGCGCCGCCTGGGGGCCCGTGAGTGTCACGTCGGTGCCCATGAGGCGCGCGGTGGCGGCGATCTCGGCACCGAGCACTCCGTCGCCGACGACCACGAGCCTCTCGGCCTCCAGCAGTTCCCCGCGAAGTCGCGCGGCGTCGTCCAGGGTCCGCAGTACGTGGACGCCCGCCGTACCCGAAAGCCCTGGCAGCCTGCGCGCCCGCAGTCCGGTGGCCAGCACCACGGCCTCCGCTCGCAGCTCCGCGCCGCTCTCGGTACGCACGGTGCGTGTGGCGGCGTCGAGGGCCGACGCGCGATCTCCGAGGACGAACTCCGCGTCCAGGGCGTCCAGTACGTCCTTGGTGCGTAGCCGAGTGCGGTCGGCGTGCCACGTCCCGGCGAGCACCTGCTTGGACAGGGGCGGGCGGTCGTAGGGTGCGTGGGTCTCCTCGCCGAGCAGCGTGATCCGCTCGCGGTAGCCCTTGCGGCGAAGGCTCTCCACGACGGCGAGACCCGCTGCGCCGGCCCCGACGACGAGCACGTTCGACGGCGTGTTCACGCGTCCTCGTGGAGGCGGATCGCGGCGGCGGGGCAGATGTCGGCGGACTCGCGGACCACCTCGTGCCGGTCCGCGCCGGGTGCGGCGTCGATGAGGACGACGATGCCGTCCTCGTCCCGCTGGTCGAACACCTCCGGCGCGATCAACACGCACTGGCCGGCACCGCAGCACTTCTCCTCGTCCACAGTGATCTTCATGCGCTGTCTCCCTCAGTCGGATCGGTCGGTTCCTGGTGGTCTCTTCAGCGGCGGGTCGTGGGGGCGGCGAGCAGCCCCACCAGCGCGTCCTCCAGCGCGTCCGCGGTGCGCTCCCACGACGCGCGGGGTTCGACGGGGTTCTCGGCCAGGGCGCGTTCGCGCTCCGCGCATGTGTGGGTGATCAGGTGGCGGGCCATTTCCGCGCGGGCCGGGCGGATGTCGGGGGGCACGATGTCGTACAGGCACCGGCCCAGTCCCTGGAGGGTGCGGCGCAGGCTGTCACGGGTGAGGGACTCGTCCGCCACCAGGACCCGCATCAGCGGGTCGGCCATCACCTGCATGGCGAACCTGGCCTGCCAGGACGGGGCGCCGAGGTCGGCGAGGTGGTCGGTCACCGGGCGGAGCAGGCAGCGCACCCAGTCCCGCAGTTCGGTGCTCTCGCCCGCGGCCTCCACGTAGCGCCCGCGGATCACGTCGACGTGTGCGCCGTGTTCGCTCATGACGGCCCGTACGAGTGTCGTCCTGCTGCCGAAGTGGTAGCTGACGGCGGTGTTGTTGCCCTGGCCGGCGGCCTCGCCGATCTGCCTGTTGGAGACGTTCGACAGCCCGTGCTCGGCGTAGAGGCGCTCGGCCGCCGTCATGATGGCCTGGCGTGTGTCGGCGCCGCGGCCGGTACGGGGTTCGGTTCTGTTCGCCATGTGATCGGCACCTCGTGCAGCGGTTCGTGGGGAAGGCGTTCACGGCCGTTCGGTGCCCTGCGGGGCATGGCATCGGCGGCGTCCGTGTCCGGCCGCGTCCTACGGGGCTCATCCGTCTCAGCCCCGGGGCGCGCTTTCGATCACTAGACACCACACCTCCGCCTAAATCAATCGACTGACTTAATTGAGCGGGTGGGGCTGACCGGAAACGTGCGCAGCGGCGTCCGGAGGCTCCCTCCCGGCGCGCGTCCACGCTTGCAGAATGTCACTTAGTGACATACTGTCGTTTGAGGACGTGCGAGGAGAAGGGTGTGGACGCTATGGCGACGACGAAGCGCGGCTCGGGAGGTATGAGCGAACAGCGGCGTTCGCGGCTGCGGCTCGAGATCTCCAGGGAGGCGGCGCGCCTGTTCTGGGAGCAGGGAGTGGCGGCCACGAGCGGTGACCAGATCGCCGAGGCCGTCGGCCTCTCGACGCGGTCCATCTGGCGGCACTTCCGCAGCAAGGAGAGCTGCGCCGAACCGATCGTCATGCAGGGCGTTGTCACCTTGATGACCGTCCTGCGCGGCTGGCCCCGGGAGACCTCCCTCGAGGACCACCTGGCCGCGGAGCTGGTCGGGCTCCGGGACGGGACGCGGCCCGTCGATCTGGCCGACGAGATGCTCGCGATGAAGATGATCCGGCTCGCCGACACCGAACCGGCCCTCCGTACGGCGTGGCTGATGGCCTGTGACCAGGTCGAGCGCCAGATGTGCGAGATCGTCGGAGACCGTCTAGACCGCCCGGCGGACGACATCGAGGTGCGGCTGCACGCGGCGGCCGCCGCGTCGGTCATCCGGGTGCTGGACGAGCACATCGGTACCGCCGTACTGGCCGGCGCCGACCTCACTCAGTTCGGCGGCGTGGCGGCCGTCACCCGGCGCTATGCCCACGCGATCCGCACGGCCACCAGCGGCGTCGTCGGCGACCCCGTCATCTGACGGCATCCCCGCAGGCACGACCACCCGACCAGGACCGACCGACACGACTGACGAAATGGAGTGCCCATGCCCACCGTTCCGCACGAGGTCCCACACCTCTCCGTCGAACAGCTCTTCGCCTCACCCGCCCGTGTGAGGGCGTCGATCTCGCCCGACGGCACGAGGATCGCCTACCTGGCGCCCTGGCGGAACCGGCTCAACGTCTGGGTGCAGGACGTCGATTCGCAGGAGGAGGCGCGCTGCGTCACCGCCGACGACAACCGCAGCGTGCACGTCTACCACTGGACGGACGACCCGCGGTGGCTGCTCTACGAGCAGGACGGCGACGGGGACGAGAAGTGGCACGTCCTCCGGGTCGACCTGGACGACCCGGAGGCCGACGCGGTCGACCTCACGCCCTTTCCCGGAGCCACGGCCATCGGATTCGAGATGTCGGTCTCCCGTCCGGGCAAGGCCCTCCTGCGACTGAACCACCGGAACCCGGTCGAGTTCGACCTCTGCGAGGTGGACGTCGCCACGGGTGAACTGACGGTGCTCGCGCAGAACCCCGGCGAGCTCGACGGGCTGATGTACACGCCCAAGGGCGAGCTGTACGCCCAGATCTGGACGCCCGACGGCCGTATCGAGCTGGTGGAGTGGGACATCGGGACGGACGACCGGCGCCTGGTCGCCACGTTCGACGGCGCCGACTACCCGCTGGGCATCAACCCGTTCCAGCTCACCCCGGACGGCACCGGGATATGGGTCGGCTCCAACCGGGACAGCGACCTGACCCGGCTGGTCCGGCTCGACCTGGCCACCGGTGAGGAGACCGAGGTGGACAGCCACCCTGACCTCGACCTCGACACCCGGTCCACCGTCTTCCCCGCGCTGCCGTCACCGCTCGTCGTCGACCGTGGTACCGGAGAACTGCTCGGGGTGCGCTACCTCGGAAAGCGACAGGTGATACGCGCCCTGGACCCGCATTTCGCCGAGGTGCTGCAGAACCTGGAGCGGCTGTCCGACGGGGACGTGGCAGGCCTGTCGTCCGACGAGAGCGGGCGGCACTGGATCGTCAGCTTCTCGCACGACCGTGACCCCGGTGTCACCTACACCTACGACCACTCCACGGGAGAGAGCCGCCTGCTCTTCCGGCCCTTCCCGGACCTGGACCCCGACTCGCTGGCTCCGATGACACCCGTCACGATCACCTCGCGCGACGGGCTGGCGCTCCCGTCCTACCTGACGCTGCCCGTGGGTGCGGAGCCGGCCGGACTGCCGATGGTGCTGTTGGTCCACGGCGGCCCCTGGCACCGTGACTACTGGAAGTTCGATCCCACCGCCCAACTGCTGGCCAACCGAGGCTACGCGGTCCTCCAGGTCAACTTCCGGGGCTCGACCGGATTCGGCAAGGCCTTCCTCAAGGCGGGCATCGGGGAGCTGGCCGGGAAGATGCACGACGACCTCATCGACGCCGTCGACTGGGCGGTCGACGAGGCGGGCGTCGACGGGGACCGCGTGGCGATCTTCGGCGGTTCCTACGGCGGCTACGCCGCCCTGGTCGGCGTCACCTTCACTCCCGACGTCTTCGCCGCCGCGATCGACTTCTGCGGCGTCTCCAACCTCGTCACCTTCCTGCGGACCGTGCCCGAGTTCGCGAAGTCGCAGCTGTTCAACAACTGGTACCGCTACGCCGGAAACCCCGACATCCCCGAGCAGGAAGCGGACCTGCTGGCCCGTTCGCCCATCAGCCGGGTGGATCAGATCCGCACACCCCTGATGGTGGTGCAGGGCGCGAACGACATCCGGGTCGTCAAGGCCGAGTCCGACCAGATCGTCGACGCGCTCCGTGCCCGCGGCGTCGAGGTCGAGTACATGGTCAAGGACAACGAAGGCCACGGCTTCGTGAACCCCGAGAACAACATCGACATGTACCGCATGGCCGACTCCTTCCTCGCCCGCCACCTGAACCCCTGGCCGGACGCGACGTAGTACCAGGACACGGAGCCCGGGGAGCCGGCCCCACAGCAGGACCCCCCGGCCGAACGCCGGGTCCGGTAGTCGGCACATGCCGAACGGAACCCCCGACCTAGTGAGTTGATCTTGCACATGACTGATCCCGTCCGTACCACCACACCGTCCGTCACCGACCCTGACAGGCCTGACCCGACCGTGGGCCGGAAGCCGAAGCAGACGCCGCTGGAGCAGATGGGCGGCGCATCGGGGCTGGTGTACACGATGCTGCCGATCGTGGCCTTCGTGCTCGCCAACGCCTCCCTCGGACTGACGCCCGCCATCGTGGCCGCCATCGGCGTGGCGCTGGCGCTCACCGCGCTGCGGCTGGTGCGCAAGGAACCCGTCCAGCCGGCCCTCTCCGGTCTGTTCGGCGTCGCGGTCGCCTCGTTCGTCGCCTGGAAGACCGGATCGGCCAAGGGCTACTTCCTGCTGGGCATATGGTCGAACGTCGTTCTCGGAGGGATCTTCCTCCTCTCGATCGTCGTGCGCCGGCCACTCGCCGGAATCATCTGGGGCGCGCTCAACGGCACAGCGGCCACCTGGTTGAAGGACAAGCCCTCGCGGCGCTACTACGACATCGCGACGCTCGCCCTCACCGCGGTCTTCGCGGCCAGGTTCGTCGTGCAGCAGTGGCTGTACGAGGAGGACGCCACCGGCTGGCTGGCCTTCGCGAAGATCGCGATGGGCTACCCGTTGCTGGCACTGGCCCTCCTGGTCGTCGTGTGGGCCGCCCGGTGCTCGGGCAAGCGGCTGAAGGCGCAGGACGGATCCGCACCCGCCGCACACGCCTGAGCGTTCCTGCCGCACGGGGGAGCGGATCGCCGTCGGAAGCGGACTCCGGCGGCGGTCCGCTCAGTGGCTTCGGGGGTCGTGCGGTGGGCGGGAGCGATTCTGAGGGTGTCCCGCGGCCAATAGGGTGGCCCACATGTCTGTCACGTTGAGCTCCACCAAGACCCGCGCCGCCCTCCGCGTCTCGGCCCGCGTCTCCGGCGAAATGCTGCTGGTCCTTGTCATGGCCGCTGTGGCGGTATGGGTGCTCGGCCGTATGTGGTCGGTCATCTGGCCGCTCGTGGTCGGACTGTTGCTCACCACGCTGACGTGGCCCATAACGCGCTACCTGCGCCGACGCGGATGGCCCCCAGCCCTCGCCGCCTCCGTGGTGACCGTACTGTTCCTGCTGCTCGCCGTCGGGGTCGCGGCGCTGATCGCGGTGCCGGTGGCCTCCCAGTCCGGCGAGTTGGCCGACGGCGTGGTGGAGGGCATCCAGAGGTTGCGCGAGTGGGCTTCCGGGCCGCCGCTCAACATCGGTGACGACCAGATCACGGGTGCGTTCGACTCCGCTACCGCCCGCGTCCAGGACAGCATCGGCAGCATGGTAACCACGGTCGTCACCGGAGTGAGCACCGTGGTCAACGGCGTGGTCACCGCCGTCCTGGCGGTCTTCCTGATGTTCTTCATGCTCAAGGACGGCCCCAGGTTCCTGCCGTGGCTGGCCCGCCAGCTGCCCGGCCGGCTCGCCGTCGACGTGCCCACCGTGGCGGAGCGTGGCTGGCGGACCCTGAGCGAGTTCGTGCGCTCACAGGCGTACGTCGGCCTGCTCGACGCTGTGCTCATCGGCCTGGGCCTGTGGATCGTGGGAGTGCCGCTGGTACTGCCGCTGGCGGTGCTGACCTTCGTGTCGGCGTTCGTCCCGATCGTGGGTGCGCTGTTCGCCGGCTTCGTCGCGGTTCTCATCGCTCTGGTGTCGAACGGTCCGACCGACGCGCTGATCGTGCTGGCGATCATCGTCGTGGTGCAGCAGCTGGAGGGCAACGTGTTCCAGCCCATGATCCAGAGTCGCGGACTCGGTCTGCACGCCGCGGTGGTCCTGCTGGCGGTGACTCTGGGCGGCAGCCTGGCCGGCATCGTGGGCAGCCTGCTCGCCGTACCCGTCGCCGCGCTGATCGCGGTGGTCTGGAACTACCTGCGCGAACAGCTCAGCGTGTCGCAGGAAGGCCCCGAAGGGCCCGATGAGCCGAGTGAGCCCGGAGAACCTGAATCCCGTGTGGCGCCCAGTGGTGCCGGCTCGCCGGCATAAACCTTCCTGTTCGGAAGTGCAGCGGTACGCGCGTGGTGGTCCGCCCCCCCCACGGGGGGGGGGGGCCCCCCCATTTTAAAGGCGGGGCCATTGGACCGGGGGGGGCGATGGGGAGAGGGGCGGGTTGGGGAAGAGGTGTGGGGATA
>NZ_JBFALP010000020.1:0-115044 GCF_040660235.1 Streptomyces sp. NPDC049970
ATGTCGACCGAGGACGGGCTACGTCTCCTCGATATCGCGGAGCGGTCGGCGGACCCCCTGGTCGTGGCGGCGCGCTTCGACCCCCGATCCCTGGCGGCCGGCGACGCCTCCACCCACCCCGTGCTGCGCGGCCTGGTCCGGAAGCCGGCCGGACCCCTGCGCCGCACCGTTACCGGGGCCACCCCTGCGACCAGCACCCCGGACCGGGACACGAAGCTGCGGGACGCCCTGCTCCGGCAGGCCCCCGCCGGACGCCGGGCCACTCTGCTCGACCTGGTCCGTGCCCAGGTGGGCACGGTACTCGGACACACCGATGCCGACGCGATCGCGCCCGACCGTGCGTTCAGGGACCTCGGCCTGGACTCGCTCACCGCCGTCGACCTGCGGAACCGGCTCGCCTCCGCCACTGGCCTGCGGCTGTCCGCGACCCTCGCCTTCGACCACCCCGACTGCTCCGCCCTCGCAGGGCACCTCCTCGGCCTGCTGATCGGCGCCGAACGCACCGCCGCCCCCGGCCAGGACACCCACGGGACCTCCGGAACGCCCCCGGCCGACGACCCGATCGCCGTCGTCGGCATGGCCTGCCGCTACCCCGGCGGCGTCGCCACGCCGGAGGACCTGTGGCGCCTCGTCGACTCGGGCGGCGACGCCATGGGCCCGTTGCCCGCCAACCGGGGCTGGGACCTCGACACCCTGTACGACCCCGACCCCGACGCACCCGGCCGTGCCTACGTCCGGGAGGGCGGCTTCCTGCACGACGCCGGGAGCTTCGACGCCGAGTTCTTCGACATCTCGCCGGTGGAGGCACTGGCGACCGACCCCCAGCAGCGGCTGCTCCTCGAAACCGGCTGGGAGGCCTTCGAACGGGCCGGCATCGTCCCGGCGACCCTGCGCGGCAGCCGCACCGGAGTGTTCGTCGGCTCGCACTACCAGGAGTACGGCCCCCGCCTGCACCAGGCCGGTCAGGGCACCGAGGGCCACCTGATCACGGGCAATGCCGGCAGCGTGGTGTCCGGACGACTCGCTTACGTCCTGGGCCTCGAAGGCCCGGCCGTCACCGTGGACACCGCCTGCTCGTCGTCGCTCGTCGCCCTGCACATGGCCGTAGGTGCCCTGCGGTCCGGTGAGTGCGACCTCGCCCTGGCCGGGGGAGTCGCGGTCATGCCGGGACCCGGCGCCCTCATGGGCTTCAGCCGCCAGCGCGGTCTGGCACCGGACGGGCGCTGCAAGCCGTTCGCCGACGCGGCGGACGGGACCTCGCTCGCCGAGGGCGCGGGCGTGCTGCTGGTGGAACGGCTCTCGGACGCCCGCCGCAACGGACACCGCGTGCTCGCCCTGGTACGCGGCACGGCTACCAACCAGGACGGCGCCTCCAACGGGCTCTCCGCACCCAACGGTCCCTCCCAGCAACGCGTCATCCGCGCCGCCCTGGCCGACGCCCGACTGGCCACCTCCGACATCGACGCCGTGGAGGCGCACGGCACCGGCACCCGGCTCGGAGACCCGATCGAGGCGCAGGCCGTCCTCGCCACCTACGGCTCCGACCGCGGCGCCGAGGCGATTCCGGTGCGGTTGGGCTCGGTGAAGTCCAACATCGGACACACCCAGGCCGCCGCCGGGGCGGCCGGCGTCATCAAAATGGTGCAGGCGCTGCACCACGGAGTGCTGCCGCCCTCCCCGCACCTCGACAAGCCGTCGCACCACGTCGACTGGACGAGCGGCGCCGTCGAACTGCTGCGTGCCCCCGTGGCCTGGCCCGTCACCGACCGGCCCAGGCGCGCCGGGGTGTCCTCGTTCGGCATCAGCGGCACCAACGCCCACGTCATCCTGGAGGAGGCTCCCCGGGAGGAGCCCGCCCCGGCCGCCGACATCACCGGCGACGCCCCCGAGCCGGCCGGGAGCACCGTGCCCTGGGTGCTCTCCGGGCGCTCCCCGGCCGCGCTGCGCGACCAGGCCCGCCGCCTCCTTGCCCGGCTGAGGCAGCACCCGGACGAGGACGCGCCCGCCCCGCGTGACGTGGCCGTCGCCCTCGCGACCCGGCGAACGGCCTTCGCGCACCGGGCCGTCGTCACCGGCGAGCGACAAGAACAACTGGAGTCGGCGCTGGAAGCGCTCGCCGCAGGCCGGCCCGCGCCCCACCTGGTGACGGGAGGCGAACGGACCGGGCGTACGGCGGTGCTGTTCACCGGACAGGGCAGCCAGCGCGTCGGCATGGCCGCGGAGCTGCACCGCACCCACCCGGTCTTCGCCGACGCGTTCGACGCCGTGTGCGCTCTCTTCGACAGGCTGCTCCCCGGCGAACCGCCCCTGCGGGACGCCGTCTTCGACACGGGTGAGAGGGCCGCGCACCTCCTCACCGGAACGCTCCGGGCCCAGTGCGCGCTGTTCGCGGTCGAAGTCGCGCTGTACCGGCTCCTCGCCTCCTGGGGCCTGCGCCCCGACGTGGTCGCCGGCCACTCCCTCGGCGAGATCACCGCGGCCCACGTCGCGGGCGTACTCACCCTCGCCGACGCGTGCACACTCGTCACCGCCCGAGGCCGGCTGATGCGGGACCTGCCCGAAGGCGGCGCGATGGTCGCCGTACGGCTGACCGAGGCCGAGGTCGAGCCACTGCTGGTCGGCCGCGCCCACGAGGTCGGGCTCGCCGCCGTCAACGGCCCCGACTCCGTCGTCCTCTCCGGCACCGGGGACGCCGTCGCCGAGATCGCCGCCCGCCTCGAAGAACGCGGCGCTCGGACCCGTCGGCTGAGGGTGTCCCACGCCTTCCACTCGCCGCTGATGGATCCCGTCCTGGCCCCCCTCCGCGCCGAACTGGGCGGCCTCGTCTGCGCCGTGCCCGAGATCCCGGTCATGTCCCATCTGACGGGTGAACTCCTGCCATCGGACCGGCCGGTGGACCCGGAGCACTGGGTGCGGCACGTGCGCGAGCCGGTCCGCTTCGCCGACGGCGTCGCCGCGCTGGCCGCCCGGGGCGTGACCACCTTCCTGGAGATCGGGCCCGATGCCGTCCTGTCCGCCCAGGGCCAGGACAGCGCCCCCGGTGCCGAGTTCGTCCCGACGCTGCGCCATGAGGAGGGCGAGGCGGCCGCCGTGATCCGGGCGGCCGGACAGCTCTTCGCCCGTGGCGCCGCCATCGACTGGTCCGCCGCGCTCGCCGTTCCGGACGGCGCCCCGCACACCGTGGACCTCCCCACCTACGCCTTCCAGAGGGCCGACTACTGGCTGCCCTCGGACGGCCTGTCCCCGGACGGGAATCCCCGGGGCCGCACCGGCCGTCCCGGCGCCGCGCCCCACGAGGCGCTGTTCGACGCAGACGACACGGGGCTCCACGACGCCGCCCTCGCCGCCGAACTCGGCCTAGGGGACGCCGCGTCGACGGCCGTGCTGCTCCCCCTCCTGGCCGCCTACCGGCGTCGTCGCGACGAGGAGGCCCGCGTCGGCCGCCTGCGTCACCGCGCCGTCTGGACACCGACCACCGTCCCCTCGGCGGCACCGTCGGGCACCTGGCTGCTCCCCGTCCCCGCACAGCAGGCCACCGACCCCTGGGTCACCGGGCTCGTCGCGGCGCTGTCCGCCGGGGGCACGAAGCCGGTCCTCGTGCCTGTCGCGGACGAGGGGGCACTGGCCGGAGGGCTCCGCGCGTCCGTCGACCACCTCGGCCCGGTCTCCGGTGTCCTCTCCCTGCTCGCCCTCGCCCCCGGGCGGCATCCCGCCCACGAGGCGGTGCCGCAGGGGACCGTACTCACCCTGGCGCTCCTGCGCGCCTTGGAAGAGCGCGGAGGCCCAGCCACCGTCTGGCACGCCACCCGCGCCGCGGCGGCGGTCGGCGCCGCCGAGCACGTCCATGAACCCGGCCAGCTCGCCGTACAGGCACTCGGACGCGTCGCCGTACGGGAGTGCTCCGGCCACTGGACGGGCACCGTCGACCTGCCCCGGCGCATCGACGGCTGGACCGGCAGCCGGCTCGCCGCGGTCCTGGCCCACAGCGCGGCCGGCAACGAGTCCGAACACGACCTCGCCGTCCGCGGCGCCGGACTCTTCGCCCGCCGCATCGCCCCGTCCCCCGACGCCCCGACCTCCACTCCCACCGCCGAGTGGCCGCCCACCGGTACCGTGCTCGTCACCGACGGCACCGGACCGCTCGGCCGCCAGGTGGCCCTGCACCTCGCCCGCTCCGGCGCCGAACACCTCCTGCTGCTGTCCCACACGGCCCCGGAGCACGCGGCGTCCACGGACGCGAGCCGTGCTCTGTGCGCCGAACTCACCGCCCTCGGCGCACGCGCCGACGTCGTCGTCAGCGACCCCGGCGACCGCGCGCAGGCGGCGGTCCTGCTGGACGGGCTTCCCGCGAGCGGCCCGCTGACCGTCGTCGTGACCCCGGCGACCACCGCTCCCGACGACAGCCACCTCGCCCGGCGGACCGTCACCGCCCTCCGGGAATCGGTGCGCAACGATGCCCGTGCCGCCCGGAACCTCCACGAGCTCACCAAGGAACGGACCGAGCCGGTCGCCTTCGTCCTCCTCACCACCCTCACCGCCTTCGTGGGCGCCCCGGGACGGGCAGGACAGGCCTTGAGCGGCGCCCTCCTGGACGCCCTGGCCGAGGAGCGCCGGGCCACGGGACTGCCCGTGACCCACATCGCCTGGGGACCGTGGGCCGGTGCCGAGGGGGACACCGCGGTCCGTGACGACGGCCTGGTGCCGGTGGCCGCGGACCTCGCCCTACAGGCTCTCGACCGTGCCGCACGCGCCCGCGATACGGGGATCGCCGTTCTCGAAGCCGACGCGGAACGACTCGCGGCCCACGTGTCCGCCACTCCCGGAGCGCGGCCACTGGCCATGCTGTTCGACGGTGTCCCGGCGGTCCGCGACGCGATACGCGGGGCCGGCGGAGTGCGCGAGGACCCGTACACCGAGGACCCGGACGCGTTCCGGCGCCGCCTCGGGAGGCTGTCCGAGGGTGCGCGGAGAGCCGAGATGCTGCGGCTCGTGCGCACCCACGCCGCTCTGGTACTGGGGCATGCCACCGACGACGCGGTGGCCCCCGACCGCGGCTTCGTGGAGATGGGCTTCGACTCGCTCACCGCGACCCGCCTGCGCAACCGACTCGGCGCTGTGACCGGTCTCCAGATCAGCGCCGCCACCGTCCTGGACCGTCCCACCCCGGACACGCTGGCCGAGCACCTGCTCGCACTCTGCACGGCCTCACCGACCCGTACACGCCCCCGCCTGCGCCCCCGCGAACGCGGCTGACACCGAGGCCTCGGCAGTACGTCGCCGGGCGGGCACCACGACAGTGCGGGGCCGGCCCGAAGGCCGGCCCCGCACTGTCGCCCGAGGCGTCAGCGCTTGACGCCCAGACTCAGCCCGTGCTCGTAGGGCAGCCCCGCGACCGTGCCGACCTCCTCGAACCCGGCCTCGCGCAGCCAGCGTTCCCAGTCGCTCGCCGGGTAGGCCATGCCCCGGCCGCTCGCCAGCACGTTGAAGTACAGTCCGAGCCGGGCTCCGAATACCCCGTCCGTCTCGTCGTCCGAGACGTGGTAGCCGTACACCATCACCCTGCCGCCCGCCGGCAGCGCGTCGTACGCCTTCCTCAGCAGGAGCAGGATCGATTCCTCATCGAAGATCTCCAGCACATGGCTGAAGAGCACCGCGTCCGGGCCCTTCGGGAACGGATCGGTGAAGATGTCACCGGGCACCACACTCACCCGGTCGGACCGCGCCCCCGTCTCGGCGCCGGACGCGAGCCGGGAGACGCTCGGCATGTCGAACACCGTCGTCCTGAGCGTCGGACGGCGGGAGACCAGCCTCGCCGAGGTGCTGCCGTCCCCGCCGCCCACGTCGAGCACGTGCCGTACGTCCCCGAAGACCGGCTGCTCGATCAGGGCGTCGACCGAACGGAGCGTGAAGGCGGTCATCGCCCGGTGGAAGACCGCCTCCAGCGGAGGGTTGCGGGACAGCCGCCCGTACAGGGTCGGCTCGTCGCCGGGATGGGCGGCCAGGGCGGTGTTGGTGCCCGCCCGCAGAGCCTTCGTCAGCTCCGCGAACGCGGGGTAGTAGACCTCCTTCCAGCCGGTCAGGATGTGACTCCAGCTGTCCGGCTCCTCGTCCGAGGCCAGCAACTCCTCAGCTACCGAGGAGTTGTGGTAGACGCCCTCCCGACGCTCCAGCAGCCCGGTCGCACAGACCGCCTGGAGCAGCACCCGGAGCTGGTGCGCGGGCAGAGCGCAGAACGAACGGATCTCCGCCGCGCTCGCGCCGGGACTCTCCGACAGGAAGGCGAAGATCCTCAGCTCGGCGGCGGTGGTGACGGCGTTGAACAACGCCGGAGCGTTGACGAGGAAGTGGAAGCGTTCGAGGACCGGATCGTCCTCGCGGGCGGCGTTCTTCATCGTTCTCCCGGGAAGGAAAGGCGTCGGCCGGCGCGCCACGGTGGTTCCGGCGTGCTGAGGGCTGTCCCGCGATCCCTGGTGGATCGGCGCGCGGCGGACGCGGTGCGTGGCGAGGCGGAGGGACGTCCGCGTACGGGATGAAGTTCGGGCGCTCCGACACCCGCGGCCAGGTGGCCGTAGCTGTCGTCGTGCGCCCGCCAGGGACTACGGGGCAGACCTTAAGCGGGCGAAAACCGGGCGGCAACGACGATGCCCGCCGTTACGGCCGCACGGCCCTACGCGACCCGGCGGTGCCCGCGCACCGGCACCGCACGTAACTGTGGCTCCCACCGATGCTGTTGCCTCCCCCTCCTCAGCACCATCTCTACTGCCCGCACCGGGCCGTGACCCGCTCGCGCGGACGGCCTGTCCGGAGGCAACGGACGACCCAGCCCGCATTGAGGAGTGCACGTGATTCCTGCGTCGTATGCGCAACGCCGGCTGTGGCTCGTGGACCGGCTGGAGGGTCCGAGCGCGCTCTACACCGTCCCGCTCGTCCTGAGGCTCTCCGGCCGACCGGACGTGAGCGCACTGCGGGCGGCGCTGCGCGACGTGGTGACCCGACACGAGGCGCTGCGAACGCGGTTCCCCCAGTTCGACGGCGAACCCGTCCAGGAGATCGTGCCCGCCGCCGCGCTCGACGGCCTGCTGACCGTCGACGAGGTACGGGCCGACGACCTGGAGGCCGAGATCGGCCGCACCGCCCGGCACGTCTTCGACCTGACAGCCGCCATCCCCTTCCACGCCCGGCTGCTCACCGTCGACGAGCGGACGTCGGCGCTCGTGGTCGCCCTGCACCACATCGCCGCCGACGGCTGGTCCGCCGCCCCGCTCTGGCGGGACCTCTCCGCCGCCTACGCCGCCCGCCTGACCGGGACCGAGCCCGCCCTCGTGCCGCTGCCCGTGCAGTACGCCGACTACACCGTGTGGCAGCGCGAACTGCTCGGCGACTCCGACGACCCCGGCAGCCTGCTCTCCGAGCAACTCGCCTACTGGCGGAAGGCGCTGGCCGGGGCTCCCCAGGAGCTCGCGCTGCCCGTCGACCGACCGCGGCCCGCCGTCTCCGCGCACGACGGGGGCACCGTACGCCTCGCCGTCCCGGCGGACCTGCACGCCCGGCTCGCCGAGTTCGCGCAGGCCCAGAACGCCACCATGTTCATGGTCTGGCACGCCGTGGTCGCCGTCTTGCTGTCCAAGCTCGGAGCCGGTCACGACATCCCAGTCGGCAGCCCGTTCGCCGGACGCGACGAGGCGGACCTCGAAGACCTCGTCGGCTTCTTCGTAAACACCCTCGTCCTGCGCACCGACCTGACCGGTGATCCCGCCTTCACCGAGGTCGTCCGGCGGGTGCGCGGCGCCGCCGTCGACGCCATGAACCACCAGGACGTGCCCTTCGAGCGGCTCGTGGAGGAGCTCGCCCCGTCCCGTTCCCTGACCCGGCACCCCCTCTTCCAGGTCAACCTCACCCTGCACAACACCCCACGCGTCCCCGTCGACCTGCCCGGTCTCGCGGCCGTCGCAGGGTTCGCGGAACTGCCGCTGGTCAAGTACGACCTCGACCTCCAGGTCCTGGAGCACTTCGACGAGCGAGGCCGTCCCACCGGTCAGCACGTCGAACTGCACTACTCCGCCGACCTGTTCGACCGCGCCACCGCCCAAGCCCTCGCGGATCGCCTCCTGCGTGTCATGCGCCAGGCCGTCCGCACCCCGCACCTCCAGCTCCACGCCTTCGACGTGCTCTCGCCCGCCGAGCACGAAGCACTGCTCGCCGCGGCGGGCGACACGGCGCCCCCGCCGCCCGCCGCGACCCTGCCCGACCTCTTCGCCGCCCGGGCCGCCGCCCACCCCGGCGCGCCGGCCGTCACCCACGACGCGGACGGCCTGACCTACGCCCGACTGGACGCCGAGTCCAACCGTCTCGCCCGACACCTGGTCGCCTGCGGCGCCGGCCCCGAAACCCTGGTCGCCGTGTCGCTGGACCGCAGCCCCGGCCTGGTCGTCGCTCTCCTCGCGGTGTTGAAGGCGGGCGCCGCGTACCTCCCGGCCGACCCCGCCTACCCGGCCGCCCGGATCGACGCCCTGCTCACGGACGCCGCCCCCGCCCTCCTGCTGACCACCGCCGACACCGCCGCACACGCCGTCGGCGCACCCGGTCTGCGCCGTGTCCTCCTCGACGACGGGGACGTCCGCACCACCGTCGCCGCCCTCGACCCCGGTCCGCTCGTCCAGGACGAACGCCGGGCCCCGCTCCACCCCGACCACCCGGCCTACGTCATCCACACATCGGGCTCCACCGGGACACCCAAGGGGGTCGTGGTCGCCCACGCCCAGGCGACCGCGCTGTTGCGGGCGGCCGCCGACCGGTACGGCTTCGGCACCGACGACGTCTGGACCTGGTTCCACTCCTACGCCTTCGACTTCTCCGTGTGGGAACTGTGGGGTGCCCTCCTCACGGGCGGCCGGCTCGTCGTCGTCGGCCACGACACCTCCCGTTCCCCGGCCGACTTCCACGGCCTCCTGGTCCGCGAGGGCGTCACCGTCCTCAGCCAGACCCCCTCCGCCTTCCACCAGCTCGCCCGCGCCGACGCCCGCCAGGACGCCGCCGCGCTCGACGCCCGGCTCCGGCTCGTCGTGTTCGGCGGCGAGACCCTGGACCCCGCACGCCTCAGGGACTGGCACGCCCGCCACGGCGCCGACGGCCCAAGCCTGGTGAACATGTACGGCATCACCGAGACCACCGTCCACGTCACCCACCTCGACCTGGCCCCCGGCACCGGCGACGCACCCGGACCGCACGGCGGCAGCCCCGTGGGACGTCCCCTCGACCACACCCGTGTGCACGTCCTCGACGACGCGCTGCGGCCCGTGCCGCCCGGCGTACCCGGCGAGATGTACGTCACCGGCACCGGATTGGCCCGCGGCTACCTCGACCGGCCCGCGACGACCGCCGCCCGGTTCGTGGCCTGCCCCTTCGAACCGGGCACCCGCATGTACCGCACCGGCGACCGGGCTTGCCGCGCCGCCGACGGCACGCTCACCCACCTCGGCCGCACCGACGACCAGGTGAAGCTGCGCGGCTTCCGCATCGAGCCCGGCGAGGTCGAGGCCGCGCTTCTGGGACACCCCCCGGTCGCCGAGGCGGTCGTCGTGATCCGTACCGGCACGCCGGGCGACCGGCACCTCGTGGGCTATGTCGTCCCGAGCGACCCGGACGGCGCCACCGGCGACAAGGGCGCCGAGCTGGCACGCCGAGCACGTGAACACGCCGCCGCGGTGCTGCCCGCCCACATGGTGCCCTCCGCCTGCGTGGCGGTCGACCGGCTGCCGCTCACCGACAACGGGAAACTCGACCGCGCCGCGCTCCCCGCCCCGGACCGGGAGGACACCGTGGACGGACGGCCCCCCGCGACGGCGCGCGAGGAGATCCTCTGCGCGGCGTTCGCGAACGTCCTGGGTCTGCCCGAGGTCGGAGCCGACGACGACTTCTTCGCGCTCGGCGGCCACTCCATGCTCGCGGTTCGGCTCCTCGACGACCTCCGCGGCCAGGGTGTCAGCGTCGACATGCGGACCCTGTTCACCGCCCCGACACCGGCTCGGCTCGCCGCCGCCGCGGGCCCCGAGCCCGTCCTGGTCCCCGGGGGAGGCGTCCCGCCCGGCGCCACCCGGCTCACGCCCGGGATGGTCCCCCTCGCCGGCCTATCCGAGGACGAGCTGCGCACCCTCACAGACGCCCTGCCCGACGGCGCGGCCGGCGTCGCCGACATCTACCCCCTGGGCCCACTCCAGGAGGGACTCTTCTTCCACCACCGGCTCCACGCCGAGGCGGCCCCCGGGAACGGCGCCCTGAGCACGGCCGCGACCGGTACCGGCACCCGCTCCGGCGACGGGGACCCCTACGTCGTCCGCTACGTCCTGCGCTTCGGGACCGCGCAGCTCCTCGACTCCTTCCTCGCGGCCCTGTCCCAGGTGATCGACCGACACGACGTCCTGCGTACCTCCCTCGCATGGACTGACCTGCCGCACCCCGTGCAGGTCGTGCACCGGCACGCCGAACTCCCCGTCACAGAGACCGACCTGGGAGACGCACCCGACCCGGTGGAACACCTGCTGGCCCACGACGACGAACCGCTGGACCTGCGTCGCGCCCCGCTGATGGACGCCCGGACCGCCACCGAACCCGGCACCGGCCGCCGGCTCCTCGCCGTCCGCATGCACCACATCACCCAGGACCACACCACGCTGGACCTGGTCCTGCGCGAGGCCACCGCCCTGCTGGCCGGCCGCGGCGACGACCTGCCCGCCCCGCACCCCTACCGGGCCTTCGTCGGCCAGGCGCTGCTGAGCACCCCTGCCGAGGAGCACGAGGCCTACTTCGGCCGGCTCCTCGGCGACGTCACCGAACCCACCGCCCCCTTCGGTGTTTGGGAGGTGCGGGGCGACGGCGCCGACGTCACCGAACGCCGCACCGTTCTCGGCGAACCGGTGGCGGCCCGGCTGCGCGAACAGGCCCGGCGCGCCGGAGTGAGTGCCGCGACCGTCCTGCACGTCGTGTGGTCCCGGGTCCTGGCTGCCGTCTCCGGACGGGACGACGTCGTCTTCGGCACCCTGCTGCTCGGCCGCATGCAGGCCGGTTACGGCGCGGGGGACGTGCCCGGCCTGTTCATCAACACCCTCCCGGTCCGGGTCCGGACCGCCTGTACAGACGTGGCCGGCGCCCTCGACGACATGCACCACCAGCTCGCCGAACTCATGGTGCACGAGCACGCCTCGCTGGCCGCCGCCCAGCGCGCAGGCGGAGTGCGGGCCCCCGCGCCGCTGTTCACCGCCGTGCTCAACTACCGGCACAACGCCACCGCGGGCCCCGGCACGGTCCTGCCGCCCGGCACGGAGATCCTCGCCTTCCGGGAGCGCACCAACTACCCGTTGCTGGTCTCCGTCGACGACGACGGCAGGACGCTCGCGTTCGACGTCCAGGCCGCCGCCCCGGTCGATCCCGACCTCGTCACCCGGCTGCTGCACGCCACCACCGAGCGCGTCGTCGACGCCCTCGAACAGGCCCGGGACACACCGCTGTCCGACCTCGACGTCCTGCCCGCCGCCGAGCGGCACCGCATCCTCACGGAGTGGAACGACACCGGCCGGCCCGGCGCGGCCGGTGTCCTCACCGACGTCCTCGACGACCGCGCGGCAGCCACCCCGCACGCCCCGGCCCTCATCCACGACCGGGGCGGCCCGTCCCGCGACGCGGTCAGCCCTCCGGACGCCGACCACGGTGTACCCCGACACCTCGACTACGCCGAGCTCGACGCCCGCGCCAACCGCCTCGCCCGTCACCTGATCGGACATGGCGTCGGGCCCGAGGACCGGGTCCTGATCCTCATGGACCGCTCGCCCGACCTCGTCGTCGCGCTCCTCGCGGTCCTCAAGGCCGGCGCGGCCTACGTTCCCGTCGACCCCGACCAGCCCGCCGGACGCATAGCCCACCTGTGCGCCGACGCCGCACCCGCGGCCGTCCTCACCGGCACCGCCCACGCCGAGGACGTGCCCGCCTCCGCCCCGGCGGCGATCGTCGTGGACGACCCCGCCGTGCGCTCCGCCGTCGCTGCCCACGCCCCGGGCCCGGTCACCCAGGAAGAGCGCACCAGTCCGCTCCGCCCCGCCCACCCGGCGTACGTCATCTACACCTCAGGTTCCACCGGCGCGCCCAAGGGCGTCGTCGTCCCCCACTCCGGAGCGGTCAACCTCCTCGCGTTCCGCTGGCCCGGCCTTACCGCCGAAAGCCGCCTGCTGCAGTTCGCGTCGATCGGCTTCGACGTGGCGACCTGGGAGATCCAGACCGCACTCGCCGCCGGCGCCTGCCTCGTCACGGCCCCCGCTGTCCGACTGCTGCCCGGCGCCGGCCTCGAGGACCTCGTGGAGCGGCAGGCCGTCACCCACCTTCAACTTCCGCCCACCGTCCTCGGCATGGTGGAGCGCGACCACCGGCTGAGCTCCGTTCAGACCCTGCTGGTCGCGGGCGAGGCACTCGGCCGGACGCTGGTTGACCGGTGGGGCGCCGACCGCTGGTTCGGCAACGCCTACGGCCCGACGGAGATCACCGTCATCGCCGCCGCCGACGGCCCCCTGTGCCCCGGCGACGCCCCCACCATCGGCCGTCCCCTGCCCGGCGTCCGCCTCTACGTCCTGGACGCCCGCCTCCGCCCCGTCCCCGACGGCGTCGACGGCGACCTGTACGTCGCCGGCGCAGGCGTGGCCCGCGGCTACCTCGGCCGGCCCGGCCTCAGCGCCGAACGCTTCGTCGCCGATCCCCACGGGGCCGCAGGCACCCGCATGTACCGCACCGGCGACACCGTGCGCCGCACCGCCGGAGGACGCCTGCTGTACGTCGGACGAACCGACGACCAGGTGAAGATCCGCGGCTTCCGCATCGAACCGGGCGAGATCGAGACCCGCCTAGCCGCGCACGAGGCCGTCGACCACGCCGTCGTCGTCGCCCGGGACGACATCCCCGGCGCCCACGGCGAAAAGCGCCTCGTCGCCTACGTCGTGCCGGCCCGACCCGCCGCCGCCCAGCCCGACATGCTGCGCGCCTACCTCGCGGCCGGGCTCCCGGGCCATCTGGTCCCGGCCGCGTTCGTCACCCTGGACCGGCTGCCGCTGTCGGTCAACGGCAAGCTCGACCGGTCCGCCCTGCCCACCCCGGACCCCACCACCGGCACGGGTGTCGCACGCCCTACGGGTACGTACGACGAACTGCTCTGCACCGCCTTCGCGCACGTCCTCGGGGTGCCGCGCATCGGCGTCGACGACGACTTCTTCGCGCTCGGCGGTCACTCGCTGCTCGCGGTCCGCCTGATCGCCCGCGTTCGCGCCGTACTGGGCGTCGAAATTCCCGTGCACGCCGTCTTCGAGGCTCCCACGCCCGCGCGACTGGCCGCCCGGTTGGCGGGGGCGGCGGGGGTCGGTGTGCGTCCGGGGGTGTGGGTGGGGGTGCGGCCGGAGCGGTTGCCGTTGTCGTACGCGCAGCGTCGGTTGTGGTTCGTGGACCGGTTGGAGGGTGCGAGCGCTCTGTACAACATTCCGTTGGTCGTGCGGTTGTCCGGGCTGGTGGATGTTCCGGCGCTGCGTGCCGCTCTGGGGGATGTGGTGGTGCGGCACGAGGCGTTGCGGACCCGGTTCCCGCAGGTGGAGGGGGAGCCGTACCAGGAGGTGGTGCCGGCCGGTGAGGCCCGGGTCGAACTGCCGGTGGTGCCCGTCGTGCCCGGTGAACTGGAGTCGAGTGTCGACGCGGCCTGTGCGTACGTCTTCGATCTGGCCGGTGAACTCCCGGTGCGGGCAACGCTCCTGAGTATTGATGAGGAGAGTTCGGTCCTCGTGCTGGTCGTGCACCACATCGCCGGTGACGGATGGTCCCTGGCACCCCTGTGGCGGGACCTGACCACCGCCTACACCGCACACCGCTGCGGAACCACGCCGCGCCTCGCGCCGCTCTCCGCCCAGTACGCCGACTACACCCTGTGGCAGCGCGACCTCCTCGGCGACGCGGACGACCCCGGCAGCGTGCTGGCGGAGCAGGTCGCTTACTGGCGCGGGGCGTTGGACGGCATCCCCGAGGAACTCTGCCTTCCCACCGACCGGCCGCGCCCGTCCGTCGAGAGCCACCGGGGGGCGGCCGTACCGGTCCTGGTGTCCGCCGAACTGCACGGCCGGATGGCGGAGCTGGCTCGCTCCGAGGGCGTGACGATGTTCATGGTGTGGCAGGCGGCGGTGGCCGTGCTGCTGTCGCGTCTCGGCGCCGGGGAGGACATCCCGCTGGGCAGCCCCGTCGCGGGCCGTACCGACGAGTCCCTGGAGGGCCTGGTCGGGTTCTTCGTCAACACCCTGGTCCTGCGCACCGACCTGTCCGGCGATCCCACCTTCACCGACGTGCTCGCCCGGGTCCGCCGGGGCGCGCTGGGAGCCCTGCACCATCAGGACGTCCCGTTCGAGCGGCTGGTGGAGGAGCTGGCACCGCCACGGTCGATCGGCCGCCACCCCCTCTTCCAGACCGTTCTGGAAGTGCAGTCCACGCCCCTCCTCGTCCCGGAGCTGGACAGGGCGGAAGCGGAGGTGCTGCCGTACACGGCCCGCGACGCCAAGTTCGACCTCGACCTGCAGGTCGCGGAGCGCTTCGACGCCGAGGGGCGCCCCACCGGCATGGAGGGCGAACTCGTCTACGCGGCCGACCTCTTCGACCACTCCACGGCCGAGACGCTGACCACCCGGCTGCTGCGCGTCCTCGACGCCGTGGCCGCCGATCCGGGACGGCCCGTGCACACCGTCGACGTGCTCGACGGGGCCGAGCGGGAGCGGCTGGTGGGGGAGTGGTCCCGGAGGCAGCCGGAGATCACCGGCCCGGACGCCCGGGTGTTCGTACTCGACGACCGCCTCATGCCGGTTCCTCCCGGCGTCGTGGGACTGCTCCACACCACCTGCGACCAGGCCGCGGACGACGCGGTCGCCTGTCCGTTCACCGAGGAGGAGTCCGTCATGCGACCCACCGGCGCACACGCCCGCTGGGACGACGAGGGCCGCGTACACATCGTCACCCCCGGCGCCGGAACGGCGCCGGAGACCGACGCCGAACCGCCCGCCGCCCCCGCCCGGCGGGGGACCGGACTGCGCGAGGAACTGCTCTGCTCCGTCTTCGCCCAGGTGCTCGGTGTGCCGGAGGTCGGCACGGACGACGACTTCTTCGCCCTCGGCGGCCACTCCCTCCAGGCCGTGCGACTGGTCAGCCGCATCCGCGCCGTCCTCGGCGTCGAATTGCGCGTGCGGGACCTCTTCGAGACACCGAGCGCGGCCGGACTGGCCGCCCGGTTGGCGGGGGCGGCGGGGGTCGGTGTGCGTCCGGGGGTGTGGGTGGGGGTGCGGCCGGAGCGGTTGCCGTTGTCGTACGCGCAGCGTCGGTTGTGGTTCGTGGACCGGTTGGAGGGTGCGAGCGCTCTGTACAACATTCCGTTGGTCGTGCGGTTGTCCGGGCTGGTGGATGTTCCGGCGCTGCGTGCCGCTCTGGGGGATGTGGTGGTGCGGCACGAGGCGTTGCGGACCCGGTTCCCGCAGGTGGAGGGGGAGCCGTACCAGGAGGTGGTGCCGGCCGGTGAGGCCCGGGTCGAACTGCCGGTGGTGCCCGTCGTGCCCGGTGAACTGGAGTCGAGTGTCGACGCGGCCTGTGCGTACGTCTTCGATCTGGCCGGTGAACTCCCGGTGCGGGCAACGCTCCTGAGTATTGATGAGGAGAGTTCGGTCCTCGTGCTGGTCGTGCACCACATCGCCGGTGACGGATGGTCCCTGGCACCCCTGTGGCGGGACCTGACCACCGCCTACACCGCACACCGCTCGGGGAGGACCCCCGAGTTCCCGCCACTGCCGGTGCAGTACGCCGACTACGCGCTCTGGCAGCAGCGGCTGTTCGGCGACGAGAACGACTCCGACAGCCGGCTCACCGCACAGGTCGAGCACTGGCGGACCGCCCTCGACGGAGTCCCCCACGAGATCGCCCTGCCCTTCGACCGGCCCCGCCCGGGGAAACCCGGACGCGGCGGCGGCTGGGCCGACATCCACGTGCCCGCCGAACTGCACGCGCGGATGGCGGAGCTGGCACGTGCCGAGGGCGTGACGATGTTCATGGTGTGGCAGGCGGCGGTGGCCGTGCTGCTGTCACGTCTCGGCGCCGGGGAGGACATCCCGCTGGGCAGCCCCGTCGCGGGCCGTACCGACGAGTCCCTGGAGGACCTGGTCGGGTTCTTCCTCAACACCCTGGTGCTGCGCACCGACCTGTCCGGCGACCCCAGTTTCACCGAGGTGCTCGCCCGCGTCCGGGCCACGGCACTGGACGCCCTCGACCACCAGGACATCCCCTTCGACCGGCTCGTCGAGAAGCTGGCCCCCGCCCGCTACACCGACCGCGTGCCCTTCTTCCAGGTGCTGGTCGCCGTGCAGAACATGCCGCAGGCCCACGTCGCGCTGCCCGGCCTCGAGGTGGCGGCCGGACCCGGCAAACCCACCACGGCCAAGGTCGACCTCGACGTCCAGGTCGTCGAACTCCATGACGAGGAGGGCGCGCCGAGCGGCATGACCGGCGGCCTCACCTACGCCACCGACCTCTTCGACCACTCCACCGCCGAGACCCTCGTCGCCCGGCTGCTGCGCGTCCTGGAAGCCGCCACCGCCGACCCCGCCCGGCACGTCTCCCGCATCGACGTCTTCGACTCCGCCGAACGGCGCCGCCTGCTCACCGAGTCCAGCGGCGCCCGCAGCGACACCCTGGCGCTCACCGTCCCCGAACTGTTCACCGTCCGCGCCTCCCGCGCACCGAAAGCCGTAGCCCTCGACACCGGCGCAGGCCCCGTCACCTACGGAGACCTGGAGGCCCGCTCCAACCGCCTCGCCCACCACCTCATGGACCTCGGCGTCGGCCCGGAGACCGTGGTAGCCGTCGTCATGGACCGCTCCCCGGACGTGGTCACCACCCTGCTGGCGATCCTCAAGGCCGGCGGCGCCTACCTCACCCTCGATCCCGCCCAGCCGGGCACCCGCACCGCCGAGATGGCCGCCCGTGCCGGAGCCGAGCTGTGCCTGGCCGACGGCCGATACGCCGAGGCGGCCCGCGGCCTGTTCGCCACCGTCGTCGTCGCCGACGGGTCGGACGACGCGTGGGCCGACCGTCCCGCCGTCGCAGTCGGCGGACGGAGCCTGCCCGACCAGCTCGCCTACGTCATGTTCACCTCAGGCTCCACCGGCGAACCCAAGGGCATCGGCACCACCCACCGCGACATCGTGGACCTGGCCGGCGACCGCTGCTGGCAGTTCTCCGGCGCCGCCCGCGGCATGTTCGCCGCCCCGCACACCTTCGACGGCTCCACCGTCGAGGTCTGGGTGCGGTTGCTCACCGGCGGCAGCCTGATCGTCACCCCGCCCGGCAGGACCGACGCCGCCCGCCTCCGAAGCCTCGTGGCCGACCACGGACTCACCCACGCCCATCTGACCGCCGGCCTCTTCCGGGTCATCGCCGAGGAGGACCCCGCCGCCTTCACCGGCGTCCACGACGTCCTCACCGGCGCCGACATCGTCCCCAGGGAGGCCGTCCGCCGGGTCCTCGAAGCCGCCCCCGGCATCGTCGTCCGCAGCAGCTACGGGCCGACCGAGTCGACGGTCATCGCCACCCAGATCCCGCTCACCGACCCCGAGGCACTGGGCGACGTAGTGTCCATCGGCCGACCCATGGACAACACCGGCGTGTACGTCCTCGACGACAGCCTCGCCCCGGTCCCGGCCGGCGTCGCCGGCGAGGCGTACATCGCCGGCGCCGGACTCGCCCGCGGCTACGTCGGCCGCGCCGCACTCACCGCCGAGCGCTTCGTGGCCTGTCCCTTCGACGCGCCCGGCGCCCGCATGTACCGCACCGGCGACATCGTGCGCCGACGGGCCGACGGCGCACTGGAGTTCGTCTCCCGGGCCGACGACCAGGTGAAGATCCGCGGTTTCCGGGTCGAGCCCGGCGAGGTGGAGAAGCTCCTGGCCGGCCATCCGGCCGTCGCCCAGGCCGTCGTCACCGTCCGCGAGGACACTCCGGGGGACAAGCGCCTGGTGGCCCACGTGACCCCGGCGCCCGGCCATACACTCCCCGACGTGCGCGAGTTCGTCGCCGGACGCCTGCCCGAGTACCTGGTGCCGGACGCCGTCGTCGTACTGGAACGGCTGCCGCTGACCGCCAACGGCAAGGTGGACCGCGCGGCCCTGCCCGCCCCCGAGTCGGTGAGCGCCGGCGTGGTGCGCCGGCCGCCGTCCCTGCGCGAGGAACTTCTCTGCTCCGTGTTCGCACAGGTCCTGGGCGTGCCCCGGGTCGGCGTGGACGACGACTTCTTCGCGCTCGGCGGCCACTCCCTGCTGGCCGTGCGCCTGATCAGCAGGATCCGCTCCGTCCTCGGCGCCGAGATTCCCGTGCAGGCGGTCTTCGAGACCTCCACCGTCGCCGGTCTCGCCGCCGCAGTCGGGGACGTCGGCGCCACCGGCACCCTGCGGCCCGTCCTCGCCTCCGGTCCCCGGCCCCGGCGGGTGCCCCTCTCGTACGCCCAGCGCCGCCTGTGGTTCGTGGACCGGCTCGAGGCCGCAGGGCCCCTCTACAACATCCCGCTCGCGCTGCGGCTGACCGGCACACTGGACACCGGCGCGCTCCGCGCGGCCTGGACCGACCTGCTCACCCGCCACGAGAGCCTGCGCACCCGGTTCCTGCACGCGGACGGCGACCCCTACCAGGACATCGTGCCCCTCGACGACTTCCCCGCGTACTTCGCCGTCGAGGCCGTCGGCCGCGAGGACCTGGACGCACGGATCACCGAGGCCGCAGGACACGTCTTCGACCTCACCGCCGGACCGCCCGTGCGGGCCACGCTCCTCCACGTGGACGGACCGGACACCGGTGAGGCGGTCCTGGTCGTGGTCACCCACCACATCGTCGCCGACGGCTGGTCGATGGTCCCCATGCTGCGCGACCTGTCCACCGCCTACACCGCCCGCCGGACCGGCCACGCACCCGGCTGGGAACCGCTGCCCGTACAGTACGCCGACCACAGCCTGTGGCAGCGCGAGCTGCTCGGCGACGGCGACGACCCCGACAGCGTCCTCGGCCGGCAGGCCGCCTTCTGGCGCGACGCGCTGAGCGGCAGCCCCGAGGAACTGACCCTGCCCACCGACCGGCCGCGGCCCGCCGTCGCCAGCCGCGAGGGCGGCTGGGTCCCGATGGCCGCACCGGCCGGCCTGCACGCACGCTTGACGGAACTGGCCGTCGCCAAGGGAGCCACCACCTTCATGGTGTGGCAGGCGGCGCTCGCCGTCCTGCTCTCCCGGCTCGGCGCAGGCCGGGACATCCCCATCGGCAGCCCCGTCGCGGGCCGCACCGACGAGGCCGCCGACGACCTCGTCGGCTTCTTCGTCAACACCCTGGTCCTGCGCACCGACCTCTCCGGCGACCCCACCTTCACCGAGGTCCTCGCCAGGGTCCGCAGGTTCGCGCTCGGCGCCCTGGGGCACCAGGACGTCCCCTTCGAACGGCTGGTGGAGGAACTGGCTCCGACCCGGTCCCGCTCCCGCCACCCCCTCTTCCAGGTCCTGCTCGCCGTACAGAACGTGCCCAGCGCCTCCGTGGACCTGCCGGGCCTGGAAGTCGAGGCCCTCCCGACCGAACTGGGCCGCGCGAAGTTCGACCTCGACCTGCACGTCGCCGAGCGGTTCGACGACGAGGGCCGCCCCGCCGGCATCGACGGCGGGATCACCTACGCCTCCGACCTCTTCGACCGCACGACCGTCGAGTCCCTGGTCGAACGCCTCCTGCTCGTCCTGCACGCAGTCGTCGCCGACCCCGCCGCCCGCGTCCGCGACATCGCCCTGCTCGACCCCGCCGAACACCACCGCGTCCTCACCGAGTGGAACAGCACCGAACGGGCCGCACCGGCCGACACCGTGCCCGGCCACTTCCGTTCCCAGGCCGCGCGTACCCCCCACACAGCCGCCATCGTCGCCGACGGCACGCGGATGACCTATGCCGAACTCGACGCCGCCTCCGACCGGCTGGCCCAGTACCTCACCCGGCACGACGCCGGCCCCGGACGACTCGTCGCCGTCGCCATGGAACGCTCGCCGGAGACGATCGTCGCCCTCCTCGCAGTCCTGAAGACCGGCGGCGCATACCTCCCCGTCGACGTCGGCTACCCCGCCGCACGCATCCGGCTGATGCTGCGCGACGCCGCCCCCGTCGCCGTCCTCACCACCACCGGCATCGAGGAGCGGCTGCCCGGGACGGGCGAGGACCCGCCCCGCATCGTCCTCGACGATCCGCGGACCCGGGAGGCGGTGGCCGCCGAGGACGCCGTACCCCCCGCAACACCGCCGCACCTGGACTCCGCCGCCTACACCATCTACACCTCCGGCTCCACCGGCACCCCCAAGGGCGTCGTCGCCACCCACCGCGCCGTCGACCGCCTCGTCCGCCCCGCCGACTACGCCGATGTCCGGGCCGGGGACGTCGTCTCCCACCTCGGGTCCGTCTCCTTCGACTCCACCACGTTCGACGTCTGGGCCACCCTGCTCAACGGCGCCACCCTCGCGGTGGGACCCGCGGGCTCCCCGTCCGTAGCCGGAATCCGCGACTTCCTCGACCGGCACGGGGTCAGCGTCGCCCTGCTGCCCACCGGACTGCTCCACCAGGTGATCGACCTCGACGTCGAGGCACTGCGCGGCGTCCGCTCCGTACTGACCGGAGGCGAGGCACTCTCCGTCGAGCACTGCCGCACGCTGCTCGACACGCTGCCCGGCACACGGCTGATGAACGGCTACGGACCCACCGAGAGCGTCACCTACACCCACACCCACCCCGTCACCCGTGAGGACGTCGACAGCGGCCGGGCGATCCCGCTCGGCCGCCCCCTGGCCCGCACCCGCGCCTACGTCCTCGACCCCGCCCTGCGACCCGTCCCCGTGGGCGTGCCCGGCGAGCTGTACATCTCCGGCGACGGGCTCGCCCGCGGTTACACGCACCGCCCGGGCCCGACCGCCGAACGGTTCACGGCCTGTCCGTTCGAGGACGGCGGCGCCCGGATGTACCGCACCGGCGACCTGGTGCGGTGGCGGGCCGACGGCGTGCTGGAGTTCGTCGGTCGCGCCGACGACCAGGCCAAGATCGGCGGCTTCCGCGTCGAGCCCGGAGAGGTCGAGGCCGCCGTCTCCGCCCACCCCGACGTGGCCCAGGCCGTCGTCGTGGTCCGTGAGGACACCTCTGGTGACAAGCGCCTCGCCGCCTACGCCGCACCGGCTGACCCGACCGTCAACGGCCAAGAACTGGCTCACCGAATAAGGGAGTTCGTCGCCGAACGGCTGCCGGACCACCTGGTGCCGCCCTACGTCACCGTCCTGGACCGGCTGCCGCTCACCCCGAACGGCAAGGTCGACCGGGCCGGCCTGCCCACCCCCGACCCCATGGCCGCCGTCAGCGTCGGACGCGGCCCGGCCTCGCCGTACGAGGAACTGCTCGGCGTCGTCTTCGCCGACGTGCTGCGCCTGCCCCGCGTCGGCGTGGACGACGACTTCTTCGCCCTGGGCGGGCACTCCCTGCTCGCCGTACGGCTGGTCAGCCGCATCCGTGCCGTACTGGACGCCGAGACCTCCGTCGCCACCGTCTTCGAGCACCCGACCGTCTCCGGCCTCGCACGGCAGCTGACCCGGGACGGGGGCCGCGCCCGCCCGGTCGTCGTGCCGATGCCGCGCCCGCCCGTCCTGCCCGTGTCCTACGGGCAGAGCCGCCTCTGGTTCGTGGACCGCATCGAGGGACCCAACCACCTCTACAACATCTGCCTCGTCCTGCGCCTCACCGGCGACCTGGATCCGGAGCTCCTGCGCACCGCCCTGGCCGATGTCGTCGCCCGGCACGAGAGCCTGCGCACCACGTTCCCCCTGGTCGACGACGAACCGAGCCAGCACGTCCTGTCCACCGGCGAGGCGGCCGTGGACCTGCCCGTCACCGCGGTCACCCAGGAGGAACTGGCCGAACGGCTCGACGCGCTCGCCTCCCACTCCTTCGACCTGGCCGCGGAACCGCCCCTCAGGACCGCGCTGTTCTCGCTGCGCCCCGGCGCGTGGGTGTTCTCACTGACCGTCCACCACATCGCGGCCGACGGCTGGTCGATGGGCCCGCTCTGGCGGGACCTGTCGCACGCGTACCGTGCACGCGCCGCCGGGCGGGCCCCGGAGTGGGAGCCGCTGCCCGTGCAGTACGCCGACCACACCCTGTGGCAGCGGGACTTCCTCGGCGACGTGAACGACCCCGACAGCGTGCTCGCCACCCAGGTCGCCCACTGGAAGGACCGGCTCCGCGGCGCGCCCCAGGAACTCGCCCTCCCCGTCGACCGGCCCCGACCGGCGGTCTCCGACCATCGGGCCGGACTGGTTCCGCTGCACATCCCGGCGCCCCTGCACGCACGGCTGGCCGAACTGGCGCTCGGACAGGGCGTCACCATGTTCATGCTGCTGCACGCGGCGGTCGCGGTCCTGCTGTCCAAGAGCGGCGCCGGCCGGGACATCGTCATGGGCAGCCCCGTCGCCGGACGCACGGACCAGGCCCTGGACGACCTCGTCGGCTTCTTCGCGGGCACCCTCGTGCTGCGCACCGACCTGTCGGGCGACCCCGACTTCCTCGAACTGCTCGACCGGGTGCGCACGGCCTGTCTGGACGCCTTCGAGCACCAGGACGTGCCCTTCGAACGCTTGGTGGAGGACCTGGCCCCGGCCCGCTCCATGGCCCGCAACCCGCTGTTCCAGGTGATGCTCGCCGTACAGAACAACCACCGGGGCACACTCAGCCTGTCCGGCGTACAGGTGGACGAGGAAGCGGCCGGGAGCCTGACGGCCCGTTTCGACCTGGATTTCGAGATCCGGGAGAGCTTCGACGAGACCGGCGCGCCCGCGGGACTCGACGGAGAGGTCGTCTTCGCGGCCGAACTGTTCGACCGCTCCACCGTGGAGACGCTGGCGGCCCGGCTCGTGCGGGTCCTGGAAACGGTGGCCGCCGACCCCACCCTGCCGGTGGCCCGAGTCGACCTGCTCGACGACGCCGAACGGCTACGCGTCCTTCGGGAGTGGAACGACACCGCCGGCCCCCGCCCCGACGACACCCTCGCCGGGCTCTTCGGCCGGCAGGCCGCCCGCACCCCCGACTCCGTCGCCCTGGTCCACGACGGCGCCGAGGTGACCTACGCCGAACTCGACGAGCGCTCCGACCGCCTCGCCCGGCACCTGATCAGCCTCGGCGCCGAGCCGGAAACCCTGGTCGGCGTGGCCCTCGACCGGTCGGTGGAACAGATCGTCGCGCTCCTGGCCGTCGTCAAGACCGGTGCCGCTTACCTCCCCGTCGACCCCGGCCAGCCGCGGCGGCGCACCGACCTCGTCCTCACCGACGCCTCCCCGGTCCTCGTCCTGAGCACCGCGCGGACCACCGCGCGGCTCGGCGGCGCGGACGCGGCGACGCGGGCCCGGTGGATCGACCTCGACGGACCCGCGACCGACGGCCTCCGCAGCGCGCAGGCACCCGGAGCGGTGACCGACGCCGAACGCGCGACGCCGCTGCGCCCGCACCACCCTGCGTACGTCATGTACACCTCCGGCTCCACCGGCACCCCGAAGGGCGTCTCCGTCCCGCACCACGGCGTGGTCAACCAACTGGCCTGGATGCAGCGGGAGTACCGCCTCGAACCCACCGACCGGATGCTCCAGCGGGCGTCGTTCGGATTCGACGCCTCCGTATGGGAGATCTTCTGGCCGCTGCTGAACGGCGCCGCGGTGGTCCTGAGCGGCCCCGGTGCGCACGCGGACCCCGTCCACCTCGCCGAACTCGTCGACCGGGAGCGGGTGACCGTCGCCCAGTTCGTCCCCTCCGTGCTGCGGGCGCTCCTCGACAGCGGCGCCGCCGAACGGTGCGCCGGCCTGCGGACCGTCCTCTGCCTCGGCGAAGTGCTCCCGGCCGCCGTGCGCGACCGCTTCCGCGAGACCCTCGGCGTACCGCTGCACAACCTCTACGGCCCCACCGAAGCGTCCGTCGCCGTCACCGCCTGGCCGTGCGACGAAAACCCGGACGGCGAGACCGTGCCGATCGGCCGCCCGCTGAGCAACACCAGGGCGTACGTCCTCGACGACGGCCTGCTGCCCGTTCCCCCGGGCACGCCCGGCGAGCTGTACGTCGCCGGCGACGGCCTCGCCCGCGGCTACCTCGGCCGGCCGGTGCTCACCTCCGAGCGCTTCGTGGCCTGCCCGTTCGGACAGGCGGGGACACGGATGTACCGCACCGGCGACATCGTGCGGTGGACGGTCGGCGGCCACCTGGAATTCCTCGGCCGCGCCGACGACCAGGTGAAGATCCGCGGCTTCCGCATCGAACCGGGCGAGATCGAGGCAACCCTGGCCGGACACCCGAAGGTCGCGCAGGCGGCCGTCGTCACGCGCGACGGCCCCGGCGGCGAACCCGCCCTCGCCGGCTATCTCGTCGCCGTCCCCGGCGCCGCCGACGACGGGGCGGCGGCCCTGGTGGGGCAGGTCAGGGAGTACCTGGCCGACCGGCTCCCGGAACACCTCGTGCCGCCCGCGCTGGTACCACTGGACACCCTGCCGCTCACCCCCAACGGCAAGCTGGACCGCGCCGCCCTGCCCGCCCCCGACCACACCGCCCTCGGCGACGGCGGCCGGAGCCCCGCCACGCTCCGCGAACAACTGCTGTGCTCCGTCTTCGAGCAGGTCCTCGGCGTCGCGCCCGTCGGCGTCGACGCGAGCTTCTTCGAGCTCGGCGGCCACTCCCTGCTCGCCGTACGGCTCGTCAACCGCATCAGGGCCGTCATCGGCGCCGACGTCCCCGTCCGTTCCGTGTTCGAGGCCCCGACCGTCGCCGGCCTGCTCGCCTGGATCGCCCGCGAGGGACGGCAGGGAGCCACCGACGTCCTCGTGCCCATGCGGTCCTCCGGCGGGCGGCCCCCGCTCTTCTGCGCGCACACCGTCCTGGGCCTCGGCTGGGAGTACGGCTGGCTCGCCGACGCCGCGCCCGGGGAACAGCCGCTCTACGCCCTGCGCCCCCGCGGCATGGACACCGTCGCGGACGAACTGCCCGAGTCGCTGTCCCGGATGGCGGCCGACTACGTCGCGCAGATCCGCGCCGTGCAGCCCACCGGCCCCTACCACCTGCTCGGCTGGTCCTTCGGCGGCAACGTCGTCCAGGAGATGGCGGCCCAGCTCCAGGACGCGGGGGAGGAGGTGGCCGCCCTGATCCTCCTGGACGCCAGCCCGGTGGACGGCCCCGCCACCGCCGAGCAGCGGGCGGGGTTCGCCGCACAGGAGGAGGCGGTGGCCGGCGCGCTCACCGGCGAGGAGCACGAGGCCTACCTGCGCATCGTCCGCAACAACACCCGCCTCCTCCTGGCCCACCGGACCCGCAGGACATCCGGAACCCTGCTGCTGATCTCCGCCGACTCCGAGGCGAAGGCCGCACTGTGGCGGCCGTTCGTCTCCGGCGGGGTACGGGAGCACACACTCGACTGCGCCCACCGCGAAATGCTCCTGAACCCGGACGTCGTCCGGCGGATCTGGGACATCGCCGCGGGCGAACTGCGACAGACCGACACCCGCCCGGAACCGGCGTGACCCCGGACCGGCCGACAGCAAGCCACTGCGAGACGAGGATGGCCGTGGGCGAGCCCCTGTACACCGTCACCACCATGCCGACGCAACGCCGGCCCGACCGGCCCTTCGACCCACCGGCCGAACTGCTCGAAGCCCGCCGCCACGGCCCCATCAGCCGCTACGTCTTCCCCGGCGGCGTGGACGGCTGGCTGGTCACCGGATACGACCTCGTCAGGTCCGTGCTGGCCGACCGGCGCTTCAGCTCCCGCTGGGAGCTCCTGCGCCACCCGACCGTCGACCACGGCGACGTCGAGCTCGAACCGGCACCCCCGGGCGAGTTCCTCTTCATGGACGAACCCCGCCACAGCCGCTACCGCAAGCCCCTGATGGGCAAGTTCACCGTGCGGCGCATGCGGTTGCTCACCGAACGCGTCGAGGAGATCACCGCCGCACACCTCGACGCCATGGAACTGGCCGGCGGGCCCACCGACCTGGTGACCGCGTACGCCAAACCCATCCCCGCCGTCACCATCTGCGAACTGCTGGGTGTCCCGCACGGGGAACGCGCGGCGTTCCAGAAGCAGGTGGACGCCTTCCGGGACCTGGAGTCCGACCGCGACGACCTCATCGCCGCCTACCACGCCACCCGCACCCACCTCGGCGCTCTGGTGACCGCCAAACGCGCCCGTCCCACCGACGACGTGCTCAGCGAACTCACCGAAGGCGACCTCACCGACGAGGAACTGGTCGGCATGTCGCTCTTCCTGCTCGCCGCCGGACTGGACACCACGATGCACATGATCGGTCTCGGCACCTTCGCGCTGCTGCGCCACCCCGAGCAGTTCGCCGCCCTGCGCGCCGACCCCGCACTCACCGACCCGGCCGTCGAAGAACTGCTGCGCTACCTGAGCGTCGGCAAGACCTTCATGCGGACGGCGCTGGAGGATGTGGACCTCGGCGGCCACACCGTCAGGGCCGGAACCTCGCTGATCCTGTCCTACAACACCGCCAACCGCGACCCCGACCGGTTCACCGACCCCCACGTCCTCGACCTGCGGCGCCAGGAGGGCGCCCACATCGCCTTCGGGCACGGCATCCACCAGTGTCTGGGCCAGCAACTGGCCCGCGTCCAGATGAAGGTGGCGTTCCCCGCCCTGGCGAACCGCTTCCCCACCCTCCGCCTCGCCGTGCCCGCCGAAGAGATCGCCCTGCGCCCCGAGGCGGAGATCGCGGACGTCTACGGCGTGAAGAGCCTCCCGGTCACCTGGGACGCGTAACTGTGGCGAACGTGGATGCCGTGCGAAGGCCCCCACGGCAGATTGTGACCGAAACCGCCGCCTCTCCGTTCCCTGTGAGGGATGTCGCCATGGCCGAACAGACTCTGACCCCAGCGCCGCGCCGGTACAGGTCGCCGCAACAGGACAGCGCACGCTGGGACGACTTCCCGCTGCGCGAGGGCGACATCGTCGTCAGCAGCCCGGCGAAGTCCGGCACGACCTGGGTGCAGATGATCTGCGCACTGCTCGTGTTCCAGACCCCCGAACTCCCCGAGCCGCTGTCGACGCTGTCGCCGTGGCTGGACCAGCTCTTCACCCCGCAGGACCAGATGTACGCGCAGCTCGCCGCGCAGGAGCACCGGCGCGTCCTCAAGACGCACGTCCCGCTCGACGGGCTCCCGCTCGATCCGCGCGTCAGCTACATCGTCGTAGCCCGGCACCCGCTCGACCGTGCCCTGTCCATGTACCACCAGGCCTCCAACGTCCGCGCCGAGTGGCTGCACGCCTTCAACAGCGAGGACTCCCCGGAGTACGAGGGACCGGCGTCCCTCACGCTTCCGCCGGCCCGCGAGTACCTGCTCAACTGGTGCCGCGCCGGCGAGTCGGACGCCTGGGAACAGGACGTGGCCGCCGCCGAGCTCCACCACCCGCTCGACGCCTGGACCCGGCGGGAGGAGCCGAACGTCCGACTGATGCACTACGACGACCTGTGCACCGACCTCGACGGCCAGCTGGCGGAGCTGGCCGAGTGGCTGGGCATCACCGTGGACGAGGCCGTCCGGCCGGAGTTGGTGCGCGCGGCGACCTTCGACGAGATGAAGGGCCGGGCCGCCCGGCTGGCGCCGGACAAGGAGATCCTCGCGGACCCCGTGAAGTTCTTCCGGGCCGGACGCTCCGGGGGCGCCCGCGACGTCCTCACCGAGGCGGACCTCGACGCCTACCACGAGCGCGTCGGCGCCCTCGCCCCGAAGCCGTTCCTGGACTGGCTGCACGGCGGAACGGCGGGCGCCCGGCCCTGACCCCCGCACGGCTGCCCGCCGACGCGTCGCCCCGCCCCCGCGCCTCGAAGGAGACCCCGCTGTGACCACGTCCGCAGCACCGCAGGCCCCCACCACCACCCCGCCCGCCGACGGCATCGACATCCGCCGCGTCTCCGGCGCCCTCGGCGCCGAGGTCCGCGGGATCGACCTGGACTGCCTCACCGACGCCCAGTTCGACCGCGTCCACGAGCTGATGCTCGAGCACCTCGTGCTCTTCTTCCCGGACCAGGACAAGCTGACCCCCGAGGGACACGTGGCGTTCGGCCGGCGCTTCGGCGAGGTGGAGGTCCACCCCTTCCTGCCCAAGCTCGAGGGCCACCCCGAGATCACGGTGATCCAGCCCGACAAGGGCGGCAAGGCCGACGAGTGGCACATCGACGTCAGCTTCAGTCCCAGCCCGCCGATCGCGTCGATCCTGCACCTCATCGACACCCCCTCCGCCGGCGGCGACACCATGTGGAGCAACCAGTACCGGGCGTACGAGACGCTCTCCGAGCCCTTCCGCGCGATGCTCGACGGGCTCACCGCCGTCCACGTCCTGAAGATCCCGCCGGTCGTCGAGATGTCCGCCGAGCACCCCGTCGTGCGCGTCCACCCGGTCACCGGACGCAAGTCGCTCTACGTCACCCGGATGTGGACCTCGCACATCCCGCAGCTCACCCGGCAGGAGAGCGACACCGTCCTGCAGCACCTGTTCGAGCACTCCGAGCAGCCGGCCTTCACCCTCCGGCACCGCTGGGACCCGCACACCGTGGCCCTCTGGGACAACCGCGTCACCCAGCACATCGCCATCAACGACTACCAGGAACACCGCCGCGGCCAGCGTGTCACCGTCAACGGCGACCTGCCGTCGAGCGACACCCCGAGTCTGCCCGAGTACCGGCGCAACGGCGACGAGCGGTACTACCCGCGCCGCATCAACGCCAAGATCGGCTACTGAGCGAGCCGGCTGGCCGGGCCCGTCGGGCCACACCGCCGTCGTGCGACGACGGCGAGCAGCGGTGCGGTGCCCCGAGCCCCCTCGGCCATCGCCACCGGACCACGCGCCCCACGGAGGAAAACGTGCGCGGAACCAAGCAGCCGGCCGACCGGGCTCCCGGGCGTCCGGAGGAGCGAACAGCCGCCGGCACCCCGGCACTGGTCGGAGTCGGCACCGCGGTGCCGCCCGTCTCGTACACCCAGCGGGAGGTCCTGGACACCTTCGGCATCACCGACCGGCGCATCCGCTCCGTCTTCCTCGGCGGCAACATCGAGCGCCGCAACCTGAGCCTGCCCACGATCGGCCCCGACGGGAAGCCCGTCGAGGAATCCCAGGGCGACCTGCTGCGCAAGCACACCGAGACCGGGCTGCGGATGGGCCGCGAGGCCGTCGAACGCTGTCTGGCGGACGCCGGGGCGGAGCTCGCCGACATCCGCTACCTGTGCTGCGTCACCTCCACCGGGCTGCTCACCCCCGGCCTGTCCGCGTTGCTCATCAGGGAACTCGGCATCCACCCCTCCTGCCAGCGCCTCGACGTCGTCGGTATGGGCTGCAACGCCGGGCTCAACGCGCTCAACGCCGTCGCGGGCTGGGTCGGCGGCCACCCCGGCGAACTCGCCCTCATGGTCTGTGTCGAGGCCTGCTCCGCCGCCTACGTCTTCGACGGCACCATGCGCTCCTCGGTGGTCAACAGTCTGTTCGGGGACGGTTCGGCCGCCGTCGCCGTCCGAGCCCCCGCGGACCCCGGCGCGCCGCCGTCCGGTCCGGAGCTGCTGAGGTTCACCAGCCACATCATCCCCGAGGCCGTCGCCGCGATGCGCTACGACTGGGACGACGCGCACGCCAAGTTCAGCTTCTACCTCGACGCCGACGTGCCCTACGTCGTCGGCGCCCATGCCGAGACCGCGGTCTTCCGCCTCCTCGACGGCACCGGACTGCGCACCGGGGACATCACCCACTGGGTGGTGCACTCCGGCGGCAAGAAGGTCATCGACGCGATCCGGGTGAACCTCGAACTGTCCCGGCACGACGTGCGGCACACCACCGGGGTGCTGCGCGACCACGGCAACCTCTCCAGCGGATCCTTCCTGTTCTCCTACGAGCGGTTGCGTGACGAGAAGTCCGCCGTGGCGGGCGACCTCGGAGTCCTGATGACGATGGGGCCGGGCTCGACCATCGAGACGGCCCTGGTGCGCTGGTGAGGAAGGGAGCTGGTGCGACCGTGAGGACCGGACCCGACCGGACGGCGCTGCCCGAGGAACTGGGCATCCTGGTCCGGCTGGACGGCGGCAGTCCGCTGCCGACGCTGACCGCGGCGCTGGACGCGGTCTGCGAACAGGCCGGGGGACTGCGCGAACGGGCGGTCGTGGTGCTGTGGTTCACCCCGTCGCCCCTCCAGCCCCGGGAGTGGCCCGGCGCGGTGTCCATCCAGGAGGTCAAGCGCTGGGAGCGGGCCCTGCGCCGGCTGGAACGGCTCGACCACGTCAACATCGCCGTCGTCGAGGGCACGTGCGGCGGACCGGTGCTCGACCTGCTGCTGGCCGCGGACTACCGGATCGCGGGCCCCGACCTGCGCCTGTTGCTGCCCGTCAACGAGGGGCACTTCTGGCCCGGCATGACCCTGTACCGGCTCGTGCAGCACATCGGGCTGGCCCGCGCCCGCCGTATCGTGCTGTGGGACTCGGCCGTCGAACTCCACGACGCCACGGACCTCGGCATCGTCGACCAGGTCAGTGAGGACCTCACCGAGGCCGTCCACACCGCGGCCGTCCTGCGCGGCCGGCTCTCCGACCGGGAGACCCGCATCCGACGGCGGCTCCTGGAGGAGGCCGCGTCCGCCGAGTACGACGACGCGCTCGGTGTCCATCTGGCAGCCTGCGACCGCGAGCTGCGACGCCTTTCCGACAGCGGCCCGGAGCACCCGGAGGCGGCGCGATGACCGACTGCCCGTCCCCGTCCACCGGGGTACCCGCTCCGGTACCCACCGACGCCCCGCCCCCGGCCCCCGGCCCCCTCTGCGGTGGCTTCGACCACGACGCAGGCCGTCTCGCGGAGCACGCCGCCGCGGCCGAACGGGCCCTCACGGCCCTGCCGCCGGTCCCGGCGAGGTCCCGGGAGGAGAGGATCCGCGCCGCGACCGTGCACGCCGAAGTGCGCGGCGTACGGAGGGCCTTCCTCGCCCGGCACACCGACACCGTCTACGGCCTGCTCACCGACGGCCTCAACCGCCGCCCGCGCCTGCCGGAACTTGTGGACGCCGCCGCGTACCGGGTGCCCGGACTGGTGCCGACCCGCGAGCAGATGGCCGCCGAACTCCGCCACGTCCAGGCGGAGAAGGAGGGCCGCGAGATCGACCAGGGCCGCTTCTGCGGCGCGGTCCTGCGCTCGCCCGTCGCCGGCCGGCACCTCGTGGAGACGATGCTCGGACCCACCCCGCGCGCCCTGGAACTCCTGGACCGCTTCCGCGCGGAGGGCCGGGTCGAACTGGACACCGTCCACGTCGAACGCCGCGGCGCAGCCGCCCACGTCGAGTTCCGCAACCCCCGCCGGCTCAACGCTGAGAACAGCCGGCTCATCGCCGACCTCGACACCGCCGTCGACCTCGTCCTGCTCGACGACAGGGTCCGCGTCGGCGTCCTGCGCGGCTGCGTCACCGACCACCCCGCACACCGGGGACGGCGCGTCTTCAGCGCCGGTGTCGACCTCACCGACCTGCGCGACGGCCGGATACCGCTGGTCGGCTTCCTCCTCGGCCGCGAACTCGGCTACGTCAACAAGCTCCTCCACGGCCTGCTGACCGACCCGGCCCCCGGCGCCGGCGGCGAACGCGGCGTCACCAAGCCGTGGATCGGAGCCGTCGACACCTTCGCGATCGGCGGCGGCATGCAACTCCTCCTCGCCCTTGACCACGTCGTCGCCGAGGAGGGCGCCTACGCCAGCCTCCCCGCCGCGGAGGAGGGCATCGTGCCCGGTGCCGGCAACCTCCGGCTCACCCGGCAGACCGGAGCCCGCCTCGCCCGGCAGGTCGTGCTCGGCGGACGCCGGATCGCCACCACCGACCCCGAGGCCGCCACCGTCTTCGACGAGGTCGTGCCCGCCGACCGCATGGACGAAGCCGTGGAACGCGCCGTGGCTGCCCTCTCCGCACCCGCGGTCGCCGCCAACCGGCGGATGCTCGCCCTCGCCGAGGAATCCCTCGACCACTTCCGCGCCTACCTCGCCGAGTTCGCCCTCGCCCAGGCGGAACGCGCCTACGCCCCCGACGTCCTCGACAAGGTCGAACGCCGCTGGCAGGAGCGCGAACGGCGGCGCGCCGCCCGGGGGAGCCGCACATGAACGACGCCCCCGACCTCTACGCGGCGGACCTGCACGGCTCCCTCCGGGACCCGGTGCTCGGCGCCATCAGCTTCCTCAACGAGGTGATGGACCGCCACCCCGACGCCATCTCCTTCGCCCCCGGCGCGCCGCACCCCGACTTCGTCCAGGGCCTGGACCCGCACGCCCTGACCGAGCGCTTCCTCACCCACCTGCGTACCGTCCGCGGCCTCGACCCGGCCCGGGCCGAGCGCACGCTCTACGCGTACGGACCCGCCCAGGGCCTCATCAACGACCTGGTGACCGACGCACTGCGCACCGACCAGGGCATCGACGCCGCCCCGGACGACGTCGTGATCACCGTGGGCGCCCAGGAGGCCATGCTGCTCACCCTGCGGGCGCTGTACCGGGACACCGGCGACCTGCTCGCCGTGGCCGACCCGTGCTACCCCGGCATCGTCGGGGCCGCACGGCTCCTCGACATCCCCGTGACAGACGTCCGCGAGGGCCCGTCCGGACTCGACGCCGGCCACCTCGCCGCCCGATGCAGGCAGGCCCGCGCCGAAGGCCGCCGCATCCGAGCCTGCTACGTCGCCCCCGACTTCTCCAACCCCGGCGGCACTCGCATGCCGCTCGCCGCACGGCACGCCCTGCTCGACCTGGCCGAGCGAGAGGACCTGTTCCTCGTCGAGGACAACACCTACGCCTTCACCGCCGCCGAGGACGACGCCCTGCCCGGCCTCAAGGCCCTGGATACCCGACGCCGCGTCGTCCACCTCGGCACCTTTGCCAAGGTCGGGTTCCCCGGCGCCCGCGTCGGCTACGCCGTGGCCGACCAGCGCGTCGGCCACAGCGCCGGTGAACGGTCGCTCGCCCGGGAACTCGCCGAACTCAAGACAATGGTCACCATCAACACCCCGCCGCTGTCCCAGGCCGTCGTCGGCGGTCTGCTCCTCGAACACGGCGGCTCCCTCCGGGCGCTGGCCCGCCGCAAGGCCGCACGCTACCGGGCCAACCTCGCCCGGCTGACCGACGCCCTGGACCGGCACCTGACCGACGGCATGCCGCCCGGGATCTCCTGGCACCGCCCGGCCGGCGGCTTCTTCGTCCGCGTCGAGCTGCCCGTACCCGCCGACGACGCCCTCCTTGAGGTCTCGGCGTCCCGCTACGGCGTGCTGTGGGCACCGATGCGGCAGTTCTCCCTCACCGACCGCGGAGACCGGCAGATCCGGCTCTCGTGCAGCTACCTGGAGCCCGACCGGATCGAGACCGGCGTGCGGCGCCTCGCGGCCCTCCTCACCCGGGAGGCCGCGGGATGACGCGCGCTCACCGCACCCGGGCCGTCACCCCCCGACGCCCCACGAAAGGGCCCCGCCGATGCGCCTGAACAGTTACGACGACTTCACCCCCCTGAAGGAGGTCGTCCTCGGCTCGGCGGACGGCTACCTCGACCGGGTGCGCGACATGTCGTTCGACATGTTCATCAGCGACAACCTCTCCGGGGCCCGCGGCTACTACCCGTCCCTGTCCACCTGGCGCGACGGGGAGCAACGCCGCAACCGCAACGCGCCGCAACGGCTCGCGCAGAAGGAGCACTTCCTCGGCGAACTCGTCGAGGACGTGGAAGGCATCGCGGCGCAGCTCACCGCGCTCGGCGTCACGGTGCACCGGCCCCTGCGGCTCCCCCCGGAGACGAACCGGGTCGCCACTCCCGCCTTCGAGGCCGCGGTCACACCGCCGCTCAACCTGCGCGACAACACCCTGATCATGGGCGACGAGATCATCGAGACCCCGCCCATGCTGCACGACCGCTACTTCGAGACACAGTTCCTCAAGCCGGTCTTCCTGGAGTACTTCCGCAACGGTGCACGCTGGACTGCCATGCCGCGCCCCATGATGACCGACCACTCCTTCGACCCCGCCAACGTCGCCCACGCGGCCCCGAACATCGAGGTCCCCCTCGACCCGCAGGCCTCGCCGTTCGACGTGGGCGTCGAGCCGATGATCGACGGGGCCAACTGCCTCCGGCTGGGCCGCGACCTGATCGTCAACGTCTCCAACGCCAACCACGTCCTCGCCCTCGACTGGCTGCGACGCCACCTCGACGGCAGATTCCGCGTGCACCGCATGGACCGGCTGACCCAGAGCCACATCGACTCCGTCGTGGTCCCGCTGCGCCCCGGCACGCTACTGCTGCGCGACCCGGGCGTCGTCGACTACCTGCCCGATGCCCTGCGCGGCTGGGACATCGTGGTCCCGCCGCCGCCCGGCGTCGACGACTACCCGCAGTACGAGAACGACGACCCGATCCCGGCCAGTCCCTACATCGACCTCAACGTGCTCTCCGTCGACGAGCACACCGTCATGGTCAACGACGCCTGCAAGACCCTCGTGGCCACCCTGGAGAAGCACGGCTTCACCGTCGTCCCCGTCCGGCACCGGCACCGGCGCCTCTTCGGCGGCGGGTTCCACTGCTTCACCCTCGACACGGTGCGCACCGGTGGCGCCGAGGACTACCTGGCCTGAGCGTCCCGCCCGGTCCGCACACAGGTTCACCGACCAGCAGGAGCGACCCGATGCGCGAAACAGCACCCGACCCGCTCGCCGGCCCGCCGGCGGCGCCTGCCCGCCCGGAGGACGCCGCAGCGGCCCTCGCCCACGTGTGCGCCGCCGATCCTGCCGCGGTACGGCTCGCCGTACGTCTGAAGGTCGCCTCGGTGCTGTTGGGAACCGCCCCGCCGGACCCCGACGCCACCTGGAGCGACCTGGTGCGCCTGATGGGCACCGACGAGGGACGCGCAGGGGCGGAGGAGGCCTGGGCGAACGCGTCCGAGACGGCCGGCACGACCGCCGAGCAGCTCGCCCGCCACGAACTGCGCGCACTGCACCTGATGGCGGACGACCCCGACCAGCCGCACACCCGACACGGTCTCCTGCCGCCCGAGGAGGCCGAGGCCGTCGTCGCACGCGGCGCCGGCCCCGTGCGCCCGCTGCCCGGCCGCCGCTTCCACGAACTCTTCGAGGAGCGTGTCCAGAAGCATCCCGACGCCGTGGCCGTCGTGCACGGGAGAACCACCCGCACCTATCGCGAACTCAACGACGAGGCGAACCGGATCGCCTGGGCCCTGCTGCGTGCGGGGCTGACCCCGGAGGACGCCGTGGCCGTCGTCACCGAACGGCACGCGCAGTGGCCCGCCGCGGTGCTCGGCGTTCTCAAGGCGGGTGGCTGTTACCTGCCACTGGAGCCGGACTTCCCCGCCTCGCGCATCGCGCGGACCCTCACCCGCGCCGAATGCCGTTGGGTCCTTGCCGACCCCTGCGTGCCGTCACTCGACGAGGCCCTGGACGGCCGTGGCGCGGTCCGCCGGATGAGCGTCGGGGACCTCGTCCACGGCGACGGCCCCACACACGACCCCGCAGTCGCCGTGGCGGGCGGCCAACTCGCCTACGTGTACTTCACCTCGGGGTCGACCGGTGAGCCCAAGGGCGCCATGTGCGAGCACGACGGCTTCCTCAACCACCTGTATGCCAAGATCGAGGACCTCGGCATCCAGGAGGGCGACACCGTCGGGCAGACCGCACCCCAGTGCTTCGACATCTCCCTGTGGCAGCTCGTCTCGCCGTTCCTCGTCGGCGGACGCGCGCTGCTGGTGGAGCAGGAGGCGGTGCTCGACGTGGGCCGCTTCGTGGACCTCGTCAACCACCACGGTGTCCAGGTGCTCCAGCTCGTCCCCACCTACCTCGAACTCGTCCTCGCCGAAGCCGCCCGCGACCGCGCCACCCTCCCGCACGTACGTGTCATGGCCGTCACCGGCGAGGCGCTCAAGAAGGAGCTGGTCCGCCGCTGGTTCGAGAGGTTTCCAGGCGTCCCCCTCGTCAACTGCTACGGGCTCACCGAGGTGAGCGACGACTCCCACCACGGCGTCATGCGCGCCGTGCCGGACCACCGCTCCGTGCCGCTCGGTGACACCATCCGCAACTGCCGCGTCTACGTCATGGACGAACAGCTCCACCTCGTCCCCGACGGCGCCCCGGGCGAGATCGTGATCGCCGGTGTCTGCGTCGGCCGCGGCTACGTCAACGATCCCGACCGCACCGCCGCCGTCTACCGTGCCGACCCCCTCCGCCCCGGCGAACGGCTCTACCGTTCCGGTGACTTCGGCCGGCGGCTCCCCTCCGGGGAACTGGAGTACCTCGGCCGGCGCGACGCCCAGGTGAAGATCAGCGGATTCCGCATCGAGATCGGTGAGATCGAGGACCGCCTGCTCCAGGTCCCCGGGATCCGCGACGGCGCGGTCGTCGTCGCGGGCACCGAAGACGACCCTCAGCTCGTCGCCCACTACACGGGCGAGGACGCTCCCGACGAGGAGGAGACCGCACGGGTCCTCGGCACCTACCTGCCGCACTACATGGTGCCGCCCCGGCTCCACCACGTCCGCGAACTCCCGCTGTCCGGCAACGGCAAGATCGACAAGAAGGCCCTCACCGCACACGCACGCGAGAGCGCGAGCCCCCGGGAGGCCGACGGCACCGCCGCGTCGCGGCCCGGCACCGCCACCGAACGGCGGGTCGCGGCAGCATGGGCCCGGCTGCTGCGCGTGCCGGAGGAACGCATCGGACGCGACAGCCGCTTCACCGACCTCGGCGGCACCTCGCTGTCCGCGATCCGTCTCGTCATCGAACTCGAACGCGTGGTCACCGTCGCCGAACTCGGCGACACCCCGACGGTCGCCGGCGTCGCCGCACTGCTGGACAGCAGGTCGGCCCCGTCCCCGGAGACCTCCATTGCCCACCCCGCCCCCAGGACAGCCCTGGCCCGCGCCGCCGAGAGCCCGCCACCCCTCCCGGTCCTCGACGCCCGTACCACCGACCCCGACCCCGCCGCCCGCGCCACCGCGCACCGCGCCGCGGCCCTGGACACCCTCGCCGCATCCGGCGCCGTCATGCTCCGCGGCGTCGGCGCCCGCACCCACGCCGACGTCGCGCGCGTCGCCGCCGCGCTCGGCATCGAACCGCTGACGGAACGGGAGGGCTTCGCGCCCCGCACCGCGCCGGCACCCGGCGTGTACTCCGGCAGCCACTGGCCCGCCGAGGACCCGATGTGCATGCACCACGAGCTGAGCCACGCCGCCACCGTCCCCGGCACCCTGCTCTTCGCGTGCCTCACCGCACCCACCGGCGGCCGCACCACCGTCGCCGACTCCCAACGGGTCCTCGCCGCGCTGCCGCCGGGCCTCACCGCCCCCTTCGCCGAGCACGGCTGGCTGCTGAGCCGCGCCTACCACGACGTGGGCCTCTCCTGGCAGGAGGCGTTCGGCAGCACCGACCGGACCTCGGTCGACGCCTACTGCGCCCGGTCCGCCGTCGCCCACACATGGCTTCCCGACGGCAGCCTGGTCACCCGCCAGCGCCGCGCCGCGGTCGTGGCCCACCCCCGCACCAAGGTCCCCTGCTGGTTCAACCAGATCGCATTCCTCAACGGCCTCACCCTCGAACCCGCGATCCGCGAGTACCTCACCGACGTGTACGGCCCCGACGGACTGCCCTTCGACACCGCCGCAGGCGACGGCACCCCCGTCACCGCAGACACGGTCGAGCGCATCAACGCCGTCTACGACAGGTTCACCGTGGGCGAGCCCTGGCAGGAGGGCGACGTCCTCCTCGTCGACAACATCCGCACCGCCCACGCCCGCGAACCGTACGAGGGCGACCGGGAGATCGCCGTCGTCCTCGGCGACCCGGTGCGACTGTCCGGCCACGTCCTGCCACTCGACGACGGCGCACTCTCGTGACGCGTCGCGGATCCACCGTCCAGGACGGCCTGACCGCCCCCGACGACGCGGCCGGAACGGTCACCGCGCCGGCGACCTACGCCCAGGAACGCGCCTGGCTGGCCTCCCGCCTGGCGCACGACCCTCCGACCTACTGCGCCGTCGACGAGTTCCTCCTGCACGCGTCCGTGACCGCCGACGACCTCGTGCGCGCCCTGCACGTCCTCATGGACCGCCACGAACCCCTGCGCACCGTCCTGCGTACCGTGGACGGACGGCTCCGCCAGGAGGTCCACCCCGGCCCGCAGCCGCGGATCGACGTACTCGACCTGAGCGCGCACGACCCCGGGGCACAGATCGAGGAACGCCGCTCGCTGCGCACCCGGCTGGCCCGCGGCCCCTTCGACCCGCACCGGGCGCCCCAGTGGCGCGCCGCCGTCCTCGGGCTGGGGGAGGGCTCATGGGCCGTGGTGTTCGCCGCCCACCACACCGTGTACGACAGCGCCTCCGGCCTCAACGTCCACGCAGAACTCACCGAACTCTGCGCCGCCGCCGAGGAAGGGCGCGCCCCCCGCCTGCCCCGGCTGTCCTTCGGCTACGGCACCTACGCACGGCGCGAACGCCGGCGGACCGGCACCCACCCTGCCGCCCCCCACTGGCGGGCCCGGCTCTACGGACTGCCGCCCGTGCACGCCGTGCCGCTGGACCGGCCGCGCCCGCCCGCCCGCACATTCCTCGGAGCCGAGGTGCGCACCGCCCTGCCGGCCGCTGTCACCGCCACCCTGACCGGCGCCGCCCGTTCTCACGGCACCCGGCCCGCGATGATGCTCCTCGCCGCCTGGACGGCACTGCTCCACCACCACTCCGGCGCCGACGACCTCGCGGTCGGCCTGCCCGTCGCAGGGCGCGGCGACCCGGCGACCCGCTCCATGATCGGCACCTTCGTCAACATGCGCGTCCTGCGAGCCGACCTCTCCGGCGACCCCGACGGCACCGAACTCGTCCGCCGCACCACCACCGCCGTCCGCGCCGACGAACCGCACGACATCCCCTTCCAGCGCCTCGTCGCACTCCTCCCGGCACCCCGCCTGCCCGGCGTGCCGCCCCTCTACCAGCTCGCCTTCAACCACACCCCGGCCAGCGGCCTCGGCCCGCCCGTCTCCTCCTGCGAGGAGGACCTCCTCCTCGACGTCGCCGGCACCGGCGTCCGCCTCGTCTACGACGCCGCCCTCTTCGACCGCTCCACGGCCGACAGGCTGCTCGCCGACTACCTCCGGCTGCTCGCCGCCCTCCTCGACGCACCCGGCACCCGACTCTCCGCGCTGCTCCCCGGGACCGTGCCCCGGCACACCCCGTGCCCCGCCCCCGCCCCGGCCGCGGCCCCCGCGAGAACCGCGCCGCGCGACGCGGCCGAGGAACGGGTGGCGGCCGTCTGGCGGTCCCTGCTCGGCACCGACGCCGTCGACGTCCACGAGGACTTCTTCACCGCCGGCGGCCATTCGCTCCAGGCCCTGCGCCTGCTCGCCCGCCTCGCCCCGGAGCACGAGGGCCGCCCCACCCTGCGGACCTTCTTCGCCGACCCGACGGTGGCCGGACTCGCCACCGCACTGAAACGCACCCCTCCCGGGAGGACAGCATGGCGGTGACCGGACGGATCGACGGCACACCGAGCGACGTGTGGAACGAGGAGGTGCTCGCTCCGCAGTTCGCCCACGAAGCCGCGCACCTGCTGCCCCACTACGTCGCCATCGAACGGGCCCTGCTGCGCGAGTACCTGCGGATGGGACTGGTCGACGCTCCCGGAGCTGCCGCCCTCGACGCCCGCCTCGGCTCGCTCGACGCCGACGCGATACGCGCCGACCCCCGGCGGAACATGTCAGACATCTCCTTCGCGCTGGAATACCACGTACAGTCCGGCCCCACCCCTCCGTTCGCCGCCTGGCACGTCGACCGCAGCCGCAACGACGCCCAGGTCTGCGCCCAGCTCATGGCCGCCCGAACCGACTTCGCCGCCGTCGCGACGGACCTCCTGGACCTCGGACGGGCCGTCACCGCCCTCGCCGCCCGCCACACCGACACGCCCATGCCCGGCTACACCCACGGCCAGGCCGCCCAGATCATCACCCCCGGCTACCACCTCGCAGCCCTTGCGGCCGAGACCAACGGCGCACTGCGCCGTATGCTCCACACCTACGACGAGACGGACGCCTGCCCCTTGGGCTCCGGAGCCATGGCCGGGCAGGAACTGCCCTGGGACCGCGCCCGGCTCGCAGACCACCTCGGCTTCGCCCGCGTCCAGCCGCACGCGCTGGTCGGCGTCGCCTCCCGCACCTGGACCACCTCCATGGCATCGGACCTCGCCGGACACGCGGCCGTCCTGAGCCGCTTCACCACCGACCTCATGACCTGGGGCGGCAGCGGCTTCGGATTCCTCGACCTGCCCGACGACCTCGCCGGCATCTCCGCCGCCATGCCGCAGAAGCGCAACTTCCCCGTCCTCGAACGTATCCGCGGACGCTGCGCCCAGGTCGTCGGTCGCGCCGGCGACCTCACTGCCGGACAGCGCAACACCCCCTACAGCAACACCGTCGAGGTGTCCAAGGAGACCGGCGTCCACCTGCACACCCAGGCCGTGGCCATGCGCTCCCTGCTGCGGCTCACCCACGCCGTCGTCACCGGCGTCACCTACCGCACCGACCGGATGCGCACCGCCTGCGCCGACGACCACCTCGGCGGCTTCACTCTCGCCAACCGCCTCACCCTGGAGTGCGGCATCCCCTGGCGCACCGCCCAGATCGTCGCCGGACGCTACGTCAGACGGGCCGTCGAACAGGGACTGCGGGCCGATCGTCCCGACCCGGAACTGCTGCGGGCCTGCGCCGCCGAGTCCGGCCACGAGGCGGAACCGGCCGACCTACTGCTCGCCGAGTCCTTCGACATCGACCGCGGGCTGCGTGCCAAGCGCTCGGCGGGCTCCGCCCACCCGGACCGGGTCGGGGAACTGCTCGCCGACGAGGAGCGCGAACTCCGACGGCTCGACGCCGAGTGGTCGCGCCGCGCCACCCGTCGGGCCGAGGCGGCCCGGAGGCTCGACACCCCCGTGACCGTGCGTGAAAGCGCGTGAGCGGGCCGACGGCCGCCGCCCGCCGGACGGCCGTGGACATCGACGAGGGCACCGGCGCCGCCCGCGGCACCTTCGGTGAACTCCTCCAAGGCGTCCTGCCCGACGGCACGGCCTTCCTCGTGACCCTCCCCATCAGCCTCGGCAGCCGGGCCCGGTTCCGCTACGACCGGCACGGCCCGCTGCAGGTCTACCCCGCGCACAAGACCAAGTCGCTGACACTGGCGCGGGCCATGCTCGACGCGCACGGAGCCGGCGGCGGAGGCACCCTCCTGCTCGACAGCGACCTGCTCGTCGGCAAGGGCCTCGCCAGCTCCTCCGCCGACCTGGTCGCCACGGCCCGCGGCGTCGGCGCCGCTCTCGGCCTCGACACCTCGCCGGCCGCGGTCGAGGACTGGCTGCGCCCCGTCGAACCCACCGACGGGGTCATGCATCCCGGCATCGTCGTCTTCGAGCACCGAGCCGTCCGGCTCCGTGCCCTCCTCGGCGCGCTGCCGCCCGTCACCGTCGTGGCCGTCGACGAGGGCGGACAGCTCGACACGGTCTCCCACAACCGCCGCTCCCCGCACGTCCCGCCCGGATCGAGGGACGACTACGCGCGGCTCCTCGGTGACCTGGCCCTCGCCGTCCGTGCTGCCGACCTGGACGCCGTCGGAGCCGTCACCACGCGCAGCGCGGTCCTCAACCAGTGCCGACTGCCCAAACGCAACCTCGACGCCATGACCCGCATCGCCCGAGGCATCGGCGCGCCCGGTGTGGTGTGCACGCACAGTGGGACCATGCTCGGCCTCCTGCTGGACGCAGGCGCCGCCGGACACCCGGAGCAACTCGAGGCCGCGCGCGTCGCGTGTGCGGCGCTCCCGGGGACCCTGTCCGTCTACCGGTCGGCCGCGGCGGAGCGGTAGACGGACAGAAGGGCCGCAGCCGGGTCACACAGGAGCTGACTCCGGGCTCCTCGCCCAGTGCATACCGTCCCCGGCGACGACCAGTCCGCCTTCAACGGCCGGCACGTCGTCGGCCGGCTCGCCGAAGGCGGCCTGCATCTGGATGCGGTGCCCCTCCTGGTGGACGTCGCGTGACTGCCGGTGCAGATCCCTCTTGCGCTGGTCGCGGTATGACTCGGAGGTCAGCGCCGTGTCGTCCGAGGCGCCGCCGCCCACCAGGCCGACGAACGCCTCCGCGCCGGGGGAGGGGTCCCGGGTGACGCGCCGGGCGTCGTCGAAGTACTGCTGCTCGTCCCGGGTGACGTCGTAGAAGCCGACGAGGAAGTCGTGAAAGGCCTGGTACTCCTTGCGGTACCGGGCCTCGTACTCCGCGAAGCACTCCTCCTCGTCCAGTTCGCCGCGGAGCACGGTGTTGACGGACCGCGCGGCGAGCAGCGCGCTGAACGTGGCCAGGTGCACGCCGGAGGAGAACAGCGGATCGATGAAGCCCACCGAGTCGCCCACCAACGTCATCCCCGGACGCCAGAAGTCTTCGTGCAGGTACGAGTAGTCCTTGCGCACGCGGACCTCGCCGTACGGCCCGGTGGTGACCCGTTCGGCCTCGGAGAGGTAGTCGGAGACGAGGGGGCAGTCGGCGATCATCGCGGCCAGGGCCCGGTCGCGGTCGCCCCGGATCCGATCCGCGCACTCCTTGCGGACCACCGCGCCCACCGAGGTGAGCGTGTCGGTCAGCGGGATGTACCAGAACCACCCCGACTCGAAGGCCACGCACGTGATGTTCCCGCTGTTCGGCTCGGGGGAGCGCTTCCCGCCCTCGAAGTATCCGTAGAGGGCGATGTTCTGGAAGAACTCCGAGTAGCGGCGCTGACCGCCGATCCGGCCCTGCAGGCGGCTCTGGTTGCCCGAGGCGTCGACGACGAACCGGGAGCGCGCCTCCCGTTCGGCGCCGCCCTGGTACTCGTAACGGACCCCGGACACCCGGCCGTTCTCCTCCAGGACATCGCGGACCGCGGAGCGTTCCCGGACCGTGACACCCTTGCGCCTGGCGTTGTCCAGGAGCAGCTGGTCGAACTTCATGCGCTCGACCTGATAGGCGAACGATGTGGGGCCCGCGAACTTCTCGGACAGCGCGAAGTCGAAGCTCCACGGCTCGGAGTTGGAGCCCCAGCGGAACGTGCCGCCGCGCTTCCTCGTGAATCCGGCGCCGTGCAGCTCATCGGACACGCCGAGAAGGGCGCAGATCCCGTGCACCGTCGACGGCAGCAGGGACTCACCGATCTGGTGTCTGGGGAAACTCTCCTTCTCCAGGAGCAGGACCCGGTGGCCCTGCATGGCCACGAAGGTCGCGGCCGACGACCCGGCGGGGCCGCCTCCGACGACGATCACATCGAACGACTCCGCCGATTCCGAATCGCCGGTACTGCTCATACGGGGCCTTCCGACGGAGCGAGGGGACCGGCCGACGTGATCGGCCGGCGGCGACCATGACGCGGTCGTCCGTACGGAATCCTGGTGGGCCGCGGTCGGCGCGGCATCGGTGTGAGCCGTCGTTACACCGGGCGGCGCCCCGCGCTCACACAGCCGCCGAGAAGAAGTACGTGTTGCGCAACTCGAAGAGCAGGTCGTCGTCGAGTCGGAAGAAGTCGGCGAACCGCAGGTCCACCTCGCTGCCGTCCTTCAACGTCCCGCGGAACTCGCCCTCGACAGCGGCGTCCTGAGGGCCGACGACCAGCCTGAGCACCGTGTGGCTCCCCCGGTCGATGACCCGCTGACGGCGGTAGAAGGCGTCGAGCCCCTCCCTCCCGACGATGGGGTCGTAGCCCGGCCGCTCGTAGACCGCGTGGGCCGAGAAGAGCCGGACGACGCCCGGCACGTCACCGTCGTCCACCAACGCGTAGTAGCGGTGCACTCGTTCTGCGATCTGCTCCACCTCGAAAGCGGTCATGCCGTTTCCTTCCGGTCGAGAGGGACGGTCAGCGCTCCGCGCGACGGGGAGCTGACTGACACGAGGGTGGGGGATGGAAGGGGCCCAGTCCCGCTGAGGGGTCGGACCCGGCGGGCAACAGGCGAACCGCCTGGCTCCGCGACCTCTCCAAGAGTAAGCACGGTTGACCCTGTTCGGGCAGAGCGCCGGAAAGGAAGTACGTTCCGTGACCGCGGGAGACCGACCTGCCCCGGCCTTCAGAGCTCTTGCCCGCCCTTCGCCAGGACGTCCCCGGCGGGCCGGGGGCGGCCCAGCGCACCGCGCAACTCCTTGCGCCCCGAGAGGCCGAGCTTGCGGTAGACGGAGGTGAGGTGGACCTCCACCGTACGGCGCGTCACGAAGAGTACTTCCGCGATCTGCAGATTGGTCCGACCGGTCGCCGCAAGCCGTGCCACCTGCCTCTCGCTGCGGGTGAGTTCGCCCGACCTGCGGGCAGCCGAGCGCCGGGGCCGCGCCCCCGCGCTCAGAAGCAGGCCGTGCGCCTCGTCGTGGAGGGCGCGGGCCCCGAGGGTGTGGGACTCCTCCCACGCCAGACGCAGCACCGTCCGTGCCTCGCCGGTGTGCCCGGCCCGCAGCAGCGCACGACCGCGGGCCACGCGCGCCCGCGCCAGCGCCAGGGGGGCGCCTCCGTGCTCCAGCGTGCTCTCGGCGTCCGCGAACAGCTGAAGCCGACCCGGCTCGTCACTCGCAGAGGCCAACAGTTCCAGGGCTGTCCCCAGGGCGACGGGGAGGCCGGAGGCGCGGGCCAGTTCCTCGGCCCGGGTGGCGAGCCGGCCCGCCTCGGCGCGGTCGCCGATCGCCAGGTGGGCGTGTCCGGCCCAGTACCACCAGGGCGAGACGGCCGGGTTCGCCCGTTGCCACAGGTCCTGCCGGCGGCCGCACTCCGTCAAGTCCGCCACGGCGGCCCCGGGGTCCTCCAGGACCAGCCGCAGGCGCCCGCGGGCGCCGAGGAACTCGTTCCACTGCCAGGCGTCGTCGATCACGTCCGGCGGCACCGCGCAGGCCAGGACCTCGGCCGCGTCGACGTCGCCCCTGTCGAGCAGGGCATGCAGGCGTACCGCCACAGCCAGCGCCTGATGATGGGTGAACCGCGGGCCGGGCGTCGAACCCAGGGCCTCGGCCGTGGTCCGCAGCGCGTCGTCGAGGCGACCCAGGCGTTGGGCTGCCTCGCCGTCCAGGGCGAGCAGACCGGACCGCAGCCGGTCGGGCACGGTGTCGGTGCCCTCCAGGAGCTGCTGGTAGACGTGTGCGGCGTCTGCCGGTCGGTCCGCGTAGGTCAGTGTGGCCGCCGCTGCGGCCAGTGTGACGGGGGAGTCCGTGATCGGCGTGGCGACGCACAGCACCCGGTTCACCGCGGCCAGAGCCTGGGAGACGCGCTCCGTCCGGCTCGTCGCGAGGAAGGCGCGGCCCGCGAGGAGGGCCCGCTCCTCCGGGCTCGCACCGGGCAGGTCCAGGCGCAGGGAGACCGTTTCGAGGAGGCTCGAGCAGGCGCCGAGACTGTCCGTCGCGGCCATCAGCATGTCCGCCTCCAGCAGCTGCAGACGTGCCCTTCCGGCGGTCGAACCGTTGTCCTGGGCGGCCAGCAGCGCCGCCGCGTGTCCCGTCCTTCCGGTGCGGGTCAGGGCGCCGACGAGTGCGCTGAGCGCCGGCAGACGCAGGTCGGGATCGGTCAGGCGGTCGAGCACGGACGTCAGGTGCCCGATGCAGGCCTCCGGGTCCACCCGGCTCTCGGCGACGCCCAGTTCCGCCACCAGCGCGGGGTCGCAGGCGTCCTCGTGGCCGGGCGTGACACAGGACCTCAGCAACTCCACGGCGTGTTCGGCGGCCCCGTGGAGCATCGCGGCGCCGGCCGCCTCCCGCAGGACCGTGCGCGCCCACGGCGTACGCGCCACGGCGGGTGCGCCGAGCAGGTGCTCGGCGATGTCGTCGGCCGACGCTCCGCTGTCGTGCAGGAGCCGCGCGGCCCGCCCGTGCAGGTCCGTGAGGGTCCGGGGCGGCGTGCTCCTCAGGACCGCTGCGCGGACGGCGGGGTGTGCGAGGGACCAGGCTTCCGGACCGGAGCCCCGGGCCAGCCCGACCGCCTCCAGACGCCGGAGGGAACGTGCGAACGCGCTTGTCTCCAGCCGGGCAAGACCCGCTCCGGCCGTGGTGAGCGTCCCCTCGCCCAGAACGGCCACCGCCTGTGCGGCGCTTACGGCGGCGGGGGGCTGCCCGTGCAACAGGCGCCTCGCCCGCTCACCGAACACCGGGATGTCGTGCTCGCCCGCCGCCGTCAGCCCGGCGCTGGTCAGGGGCAGGCCCAGCTCGCGCATCCCGGCCACCAGGCCCGTCACCAACGAGGGGATGCCGCTGGTCGCGGACAGGCAGTCCGCCTGGAAGCCCGCGTCCACGGTGCCGTCCGTCAGGCGGCGCACGACCGTGCCGATGCCCGCCCCGGTCAGCGGCCGGGGCCTGACTACCTCTGACATCGAACGGGTCACCCACTCCAAGGGCGCCGCCGACTCCTCGCCGTCGCGCCAGCCCAGGGCCAGCAGGACGGGCCGGTCGTGCCGGGCGCGCAGCATCCGGACGAGCACCCTGACCGACTCCAGGTCGGCGCGGTCGGCGTCGTCGATCGAAAGAAGCGTCGGACGCGTCGCCGTGGCGGAGCCCACCACCTGCCGGTACGTCAGGAGCGGACCGTGCGGCGGCACGACGACGGCCGGGGAGGCGGGCAGCACACGGACCTGCCCGACCGAGGCCCGTGACCGGCCGACCCGCGCGAGGGCCTGACCGTCGACGCCCGCGGCGTCCGGAGCACCTAGGCGGAGGGTCCGCACACGGGCCCCCGCCGTCTCCACGACGCGCAGGCCGCGGTGTTGCGCCTCGTGGGCGAGGGCGCGCAGAAGCGTCGTCCTGCCGATACCGCCCGGCCCCTTGACGACGACGAGACCGGCCCGCCCCGATGCGGTCCGCCGGACCAGTTCGCGCAGCACCGCCGTCTCGCGCTCGCGTTCGACGAGCGGCGGGTTGCCCCGTCGGGCCGTCGGCTGCTGGTCGTGGGCGCCCGTCGTAGCGATACAGACCGCCTCCCCAGGGCATGCCCCCGGCCCTGATCGCACCATGATCGAGTGAAATGTCGATGGTAGGAAGCGGAATCCTGTGTGGTCAAGCAAACATCTGCCCGGTGCGAAAACACTGTGGTCCGGGGTTCGGTGTGCCGCTCATTCCGTTCCGATGTTCGGCGGCAGTGCATCACGCCCGCTGATGTCCAGCTTGCGGTACGCGTTGGTCAGGTACCTCTCGATCATCCGCTTCGACACCTGGAGCCGCTGCGCGATGTCAGCGTTGCGCAGACCGTTCGCGGCCAACCGCGCGACCCGAGCCTCGGACGGGGTGAGCTCCGGGGCGGCGGGACTCCGGCCGATCTGTACTCGGATCTGCTGCGTCACCCGGTCCGCACCGCAGACGACGGACAGCGCGCGCGCCCGCCGCAGGGCTTCGCCGGCCCGCCTCCCCTCCACGCCCTCCCTGCTGCCGTAGGCGTACAGTGCCCGGCACAGCTCGTCGAGGTTCGTGGATCCCTCCAGCACGGACACCGCCTCCGCCAGCACCGCCGTGCCGCGTCTGCCGGGCGTGACCCGGCCCAGCGCCACCAGCGCCCGCCCCACGGCGGAGGGGGCGCCCCAGCGGCGGGCCCGCTCCAGCTCGAACTGTCCAGCGGCCAGAGCCTGTTCCTGGTTTCCGAGCCGGTGGTGCAGCAGTGCCGCGCGCGAGGACCAGGGCAGTACGGCCGGATTCGTCCAGCCGATGCGCTCCAGCCGCTCGCCCGCCGTACGGAAGTGGTGGAGGGCGATCGGGTCCCGTCGGCGCCGGGCCGCGAGCAGGCCGCGCGCCATGTGCAGCAGCGCGGCGTGGTACTGGTCCTGGCGCCGCGGCGGATCGCCGGTGAGGAACTCCTCGGCAAGCTCCGGCTCGTCGCCGTGCAGGGTGACGATGGCGAGGATTGCGGAGCAGATGGCCGGCAGGGCGTTGGCCTCCGGGTCCGGCACGGCATCGGGCCGTACGACGGCCCGCCGGGCCTCGGCCGTCCGACCGTGGGAGAGGGCCACCAACGCGCGCTCCGCCCGCAGCACGGCCGCCTCCGCGCCCGTACCCCGGGGGTCGACGCGCCGTCCCACCGCATCCAGCCAGTGGACCGTCATCTCGGTGTGCTCCGCTGCGGTCAGGGCGTTCACCAGCAACGGCAGGGGAGTGTGGGCGTGCCGCGGGTCGGGCGGTTCCAGGGCCAGCAGGGGACCCCCGAGGTCCGCCACGCGCTCGGCCGACGCGTTGTTGGTGACGAACGCGACGTGGACCAGCGCGGAGAGCAGCTCCCTTTCCCCCTGGGTCCGCACGGGCGGTCGCCGGCCCAGCCCGTCGAGCCTGCGCAGTGCGGCCCGGAGGATCACGGGGTCCTGGTCGCCCAGGGCGTAGTGGCGGGCCTCCAGGCGCAGCGCGAGTTCGGCCGCGGCGCCGTCGCCCGCGTCCGCGCTCCCCAGCTCCGCGGCCAGGTCCCGCGTCAGGACGGCGATGCCTGACTCCGCCGGCTGGTACAGCAGCGGTCCCAACTGGACCGCGATCGCGCCACGGTCGCGGGCGGAGTCGAACAACGGCAGGGCCTCGACCACGTGCCGCAGCGCGGCGACGGTCGCGAACTCCCTTTCCACCGCCACCAGATCGGCCAGCACCCGGGCGCGGAGCAGCCCGGTGCACGAGCCGTCCGACAGGGCCTTGCGCAGATACCGGGCCGCGTCGCGCGGCGCCCCCCGCGCCTGCGCGCTCCCGGCGGCGGCCCGCAGGATCCGTACCGCCTGCGGAGCCCGCAGCGTCTGCACCGCCAGGAGATGCCCGGCCGCGGCCTCCATCGGATGCCCGGCCCGGTGCAGCAGCACCGCCGCGTGGTTGCGCAGCACGGTGAGATCGTCAGCCGGAATGCCGTCCGCCAGCGCGTCCCACACCAGGGTGCCGGACCCGTCGGCCCCCGGCCGGCCCAGCCCCCAGAGGTCCAGTGAGCCGACCGCCTCGGTGTACCCGGGAGTGTTCAGACCCGCCAGCCGCGCCGCGACCCGCTGGTCCGCCTCGAAGCCCAGGACGCACAGCGCGTGCACGACCCGGCGGACCGAGCCGGGCCGGGACCGCAGGAACGCCGACAGGTACTGGCACAGGGGGTCCGAGCGGAGCGTACGCGCGAGCTCCGCGTGCTCGGCCCGCGGTTCCAGGCCGAGGGCGTACGCCTCGTCCAGCAGGGACCGCAGCATCAGCGGACTGCCGGCGGACCGCACCCGCAGGGCCTCCACGAACGCCTCGTCCGCAGGACCGCCCAGGGCCGCCTCCACCAGGTGGCGCACCGACCCGGGACCCAGGGCGCGCAGCCCGATCCTGACGTCCGCCCCGTCCACCAGCCCCCGCAGCACCGAGCCGGGGTCCGGTACGGCGCCGGACGGCAGCGAGAAGGCGAACACGACGCGTCGGCCGCGCCGCTCGGAAACGCTCCTCGAGAGCTCGGCCAGCGACTCCGCGTCGGACCAGTGCAGGTCGTCGACAATGACCAGCACTCCGTCCTCTCCGGGCAGGCCCTCCAACACGGTCCCCAGCGGCACCCGCTCAGCGGTCGGCCCGCGAGGCGCGTCCTCCCGCGACCGCCGCCCGCTGCCCGCCTCCGCCGTCGCCTCGTCGCAGCCCGCGGACTCCACCAGTTGGTCGACGACCCCACCGGCCAGCCACCGCTCCGAGCGGGACGCCTGAGCCCGGAGCACCCGGAACCGCTCCGCCCGCTGCGCGAGGGCCTCCAGGAACGACGACCTGCCCGCTCCGAGCGGCCCCTCGACCAGGAGCACGGAGCCGTGTCCAGCCGCGGCACCTCGCAGGCGGACAGCGGCCGACGCCAGTTCCGCCTCGCGTTCCAGTAGCACCAGTGTCGTCCTGTTCCCGAGTGGTCCGGCGGCCGTCGCCGCAGGTACTCCTACCCACCCTGGGACCGCCGAGCGACAGGCCCCCGTGCCGCACGTCACCGTGCGGGCCACCGTACGCGCTCCCCGGACAGCCGCGACGGACCGCTACGGGGACAGCGTGCACCGCGTGAAGATGTCCGTCAGCTCCCGCGCCAGACGGTCCGGATCGGCCACGGCGAACAGCTCGTGATGGCGGACGGCGTTGTCGATCGCGCCGTGCACCGCCAGTGCCAGCACCGCCGGGTCGGGGATGCGGAACTCGCCCGCACGGCAGCCCTCTTCGAGCAGTACCACCAGGCCCTCCACCGACAGGGCGCCGCGCGCGACGTCGTCGAGACCGGGCGCCGCCCCTTCCCGGACCAGTTCGGTGATCTCGCTGAGCGCCCGGGCGTGCGCCGGAAAGACGGTCATGAAGTCGAAGTGCGAGGATATGTAGGCGCCCAGCTTCCCGCGATACGTCATCTCCTGTGCGACCCTGTCGGCACGCAGCGTCCCCGACTTCTCCAGGACGGTCCGCGCGACCTCCCGCAGCAGCTGAGGCTTTCCCGCGAAATGGTAGGAGATCAGGCCTGTGCTGCTGAGATTGGCCTGTCTGCAGATCGCTGTGAACGAGGTTCGTGCGTAACCGATCTCGGCCAGCGTTTCGATCGTGGCCTGGACGATCTGTGCTCTGCGTGCGTCCTGGGTGAAGGTGCGGCCGTGCACGGGGTGGGAGGGCGGTTCCCTGTACATCGTGTCCTCACAGTGGTGGTGACGGGCGCTTGGTCTGTACCGGGCGGTGCGGCCCCGCACACCGCGGGCGATGCGGCGGAGCAGGAGGAAGGCACCCCTCCCGGGTGCCGAACCCCTCTCGGGTGCGGAACAAGGGGTGTCGCGTCGCAGTGCCTCCCCATCCGTGTCCCGGGCGGTTGCCGCTGGTCTGAACTCCCCTGCCAGGGAACCCTGTTCTAGCAGGGAATTCGCGGGTCGGCGTCCCTCTCGCCGCCGTAACGGTGGATCCCACCGAGGACCGGCCCGACGCGTGCCGTGAGGATGACGGCGCTGCGGTGGACCGGCTGCCGCGCGAAGACACGGAAAGGTCGGTGGGACGGATGAACCCGTTCGACGACCCGGACGCCACCTTCATGGTCCTCGTCAACGAGGAGGGACAGCACTCGCTGTGGCCCGCGTTCGCGGAGGTCCCCGACGGCTGGACCGTCGCCCACGACGAGGACAGCCGTGAGGCGTGCATGGACCACATCGAGGCGAACTGGACCGACCTGCGGCCCAGGAGCCTGATCGAGGCCATGGAAGGCTGACCGCGGCACACCCCGAGGAGCGCGCATGCGACACGACACCCTCGTCGACGCCATCGGAAACACCCCGGCCGTCCGGCTGCGGGTGGACGCCCCCGAGGACGTCGAGGTCTACGCCAAACTCGAACTGCTCAATCCCTACGCCATGAAGGACCGCGTCGCCCGCCGCGTCATCCTGGAGGCCCGCCGCACCGGCGTGCTCCGAGAGGGCGCCCCCATCGTGGAGAGCTCCTCCGGCACCATGGCCCTCGGTGTCGCCTTGGTCGGCACCTATCTCGGGCACCCCGTGCACATCGTCACCGACCCCCGGATCGACCCCGTGACCCTCGCCAAGCTCGAGGCGATGGGCTGCAGCGTGCACGTCGTCGGGGCCATGACGGCCCAGGGCTGGCAGAGCGCCCGCCTCGAACGCCTCGCGGAACTGATGCGCGACCTGCCGGGCGCCTGGTGGCCGCAGCAGTACAGCAATCCGGAGAACCCGGCCGCCTACCGCACCCTCGCCGCCGAACTCCTGGAGGACCTCGGCACCGTCAACGTCCTGGTCGGCTCGGTCGGCAGTGGCGGCTCGCTCTGCGGTACCTCCGCCGCGCTCCTGGAACACCTGCCCGACCTGAAGGTGGTCGGCGTCGACTGCGTCGGGAGCGTGCTGTTCGGCCAGCCCGACGTCGCCACCCGCAGACAGAGCGGCCTCGGAAACAGCCTCTACCCCGACAACATCGACTACCGGCTCTTCGACGAGATCCACTGGCTCTCCGACGACGAGGCCTTCGACGCGACCCGGAGCCTCGCACGGGAACAGAAGATCTTCGCCGGCAACACCTCCGGCTCCGTCTACCGCGTCCTCACCCACCTCGCGTCCCGTGCCGCCCCCGGGACCCGGATCGTCGGCATCATGCCGGACCGAGGCGACCGCTACACCGACACCGTCTACCAGCACCGGCCCGAGGGCCCGATCGCCGCCGTACCCACCGAGGTGCTCTTCGGCACGACCGTTCGCACCTGGTCCTGCGCCGCCATTCCGCGCGGAGACCGCCCGGTCCTGGTCTTCGTCGAGTCCAACACCACCGGCACCGGCATGCTGGCGCTGCGCACCGCGACCCGGCTCGGCCTCGCCCCCGTCCTCCTCACCAAGGACCCCACCCGCTACCCGGAGCTGGAGGGGACCGGCTGCACCGCCGTCCTCTGCGACACCGAGGACGAGGCGGCCGTCCGCGCCGCCGCCGACTCGGCTGCCGCGGGGCGCACCGTCGCCGGAGTCACCACCACGAGCGACTTCTACCTCGCCCACACGGCAGTCCTGGCCAGGTCGCTCGGACGGCCCGGACACGCCTCAGGCACCGCGGGGCTCTGCCGTGACAAGTCACTGGCACGCGCCGCCCTGGGCGCAGCGGGTGTACCGCAGCCCGCCCACGTCGTCGTGGACAGCGCCGACGCGGTCGCGGCGGCCGTCGCCCGGGTCGGCCTGCCCTGCGTGGTCAAACCGGCGGATGGCTCAGGCTCGCAGGACGTGCGCTGGTGCGCCGACGTGGCGAGCGCCCACGCGCAGACCGCGCAGATCCTCGCCGCCGCCGAGAACATCAGGGGCCAGGCGCGGCCGGGCAGGGCACTCGTCGAGGAGTTCGTGGACGCTCCCGAGTACAGCGTGGAGATGTTCTGCGCCGACGGCGAGGCCTTGTGCGTCGGGATCACCCGGCGGACCGCCACCGCACTGCCGTACTTCGTCGAGACCGGCCACCTCTTTCCCGCCGCTCTGCCCGGCACGGCGGAGGCCGAACTGACGGAGTGCGCGCGGCAGGCGCTCAAGGCGATCGGCTTCGAACTGGGCCCATCCCACATCGAGATCAGACTCACCCCGCAGGGACCTGTCGTGATCGAGATCAACGGACGCCTGGCCGGCGGCATGATCCCCGAACTGGTTCGCGCCGCGACCGGAATCGACCTGCTGGACCAGCAGCTCCGCGCCGTCACCGGTCGGCCCCTCGCCCTGACCGCGGACCGGAGCCGGTACGCCGGACTGAGGTTCCTGACCGCCACGGGCGCCGGACTCCTGACCGGCATCGGCGGGACGGCAGCCGCCGCCGGCGTCCCCGGCGTCGAAGCCGTCGTGACCACCGCGGTCCCCGGCCGCACGGTCCGCCCGCCCCGGGACGCCTACGACCGGCTCGGTCATGTCATCGCAGTCGGCTCGACACCTCACGAGGTCGAGACCGCCCTGGACGCGGCGATGGCACTGATCAGGGTGGAGACGGCACCAGGGCCCTGAGGACTCACCTGCGGCGGACCCGGAGCTCCGTCCTCGCCCTGCCCGCCGAGTCAACCCGGCCGCCCGCGTCGCGGGCCCGCCCCGCGGCCCCTACGCGCCCCGCAGTTGTGGCCGGACGTCCCGGCCCCCGACCGGTACACGGGGATCCGGCAGCGGGTGCGGCGCCGGAGTTGCCGAGGGGAGATCGGCCAGCTGCTGCGCCGCCCACGCCGCGATGTGAGCCCGGGACCGCAACCCCAGCGTGGTGCGGATATGGCGAATGTGCGTCTCCACCGTGCGCACCGAAACATGGATACGCGCCGCTATCTGACGGTTAGTCAATCCCTCTACGACCAAGGCGGCCACGTCCTGCTCCCGCCTGCTCAGCGGATGCACGGCCCTCTCGGTCCGGGACTGCGCGGGCTCGTCGCCGAGCGCCAGGCACAGCGCCTGCCGCCAGGGCATCTCGCGGCCGGCCTGCAGCCAGGTCTCGGCCCGGCCAACGGGAAGCGCCCGCAGCACCGCGTCGCGCGCCTCCCCGACACGCTGCCGCCACCAGCCGCTCTCCTCGAACCCGCCCCCATCGCCCCGCACTCGCTCCGCCGCGCCGAGCAGCCGTACTCCCCGGTCGTACCGGTAGCCGCGGCTCGCGACCAGCGCCAGTCCCTCCAACGCCCGTGCGGAGTCCGCGTGATGGTACGTACGACAGCGCAACGCCTCCGCGAAGTGCTCCTCCGCCCGTTTCAGGTCGCCCTTCTCCAGAGCGAGCGCGCCGACGGTGGACAGCACGGAGCTCAGCCACTGCGGGGCGACCCGGCCGCGGAGTACGGGCAGTGCTCGGGTGAGCTCACCCTCCGCGCCGGCCGGGTCGCCGCTCTCCAGCCGGTGCCGGGCGAGCGCGCCCCGGCTCAGCGCCACCAGAGTGTCGTTCTGGTACCGCAGCCCGATCTCCAGTGCCTCCTCCAGGTCGTCGACCGATGGCCGGTGCTCGTCCCGCACCTGGCGCAGGATCCCCCGTACCAGCAGCAGCCGCCCCAACAAGGGTGAACGGCCCCGCAGGCGCTCCTCCCGGACCGCCTGGTCCATCCGTCGCACCGCCCCGCCGTGCCCCGCGCCTCGGCCGGTCAGGGCCGCTGCCTCCAGTGCGAGGGCGTGGTGGTCGGAGTGCGGCCCGGTCTGCTCCAGAGCGTGCTCCACGAGCCCGGCCACCTCGGCACTCCGCCCCCGCGCCGCCTCCACCGCGGCCAACGCCGCGACCAAGAGCAACTGGCGTTCGTCGGAGCCCTGTCCCATGCGCCGCACCGCGTGCGCGAGATTGACGCGTTCCTCGGCAAGCCGCTCCAGCGCCGCGACCGGCACCACAGCCTCGCTCCGCAACGGGAGGGACAACGATGTCAGCCAGCCGAACAGGCGCTCGTACACCGCCGTGTCCTCGTCCTCGGCGAGGAGCTGCTCCTGTCCGAAGCACTGCGTGGACTCCAGCAGCCGGAACCGGGCGGCGCCGCCGTCCGCACCGCTGGGGGGAGCGATGACGGACTTCGACTCCAGAGCGACCAGCAGCTCAGGCAGCGCGGCCGTCGCCGCCGGGACGTCCGCCGTGACCGCAGTGGCCGCGTCCGGACCGAATCCGCCCGGCAGGACCGACAGCCGGCGCAGCAGGGCCTGCTCCACCGGGCTGAGCAGCGCGTACCCCCACTCCAGCGAGGCGCGCAGGCTCTGGTGGCGGTCGTCGGCGAGCCGCCAGCCGTTCGTCAGCAGCGCCAGCCGGTCGTGCAGCCGGGAGCGGATCTCCGCGGGCGGAAAGACGCGTACCAGCCGGGCGGCCATCTCTATCGGCAGCGGAAGTCCGTCCAGGCGTGCGCAGATCTCCGCCACGTCAGCGGCGTTTCCCCGGGTGAGCCGGAAATCCGGCGCGACCGCGCGCGACCGGTCCATGAAGAGTGTGACCGCGTCGGAACGCAGCCCGTCGGCAAGCGAGTTGACGGACTCGGGATCGCTGAGCGCGAGACCGGTCACGGAGAACACCGACTCGCCGGGCAGACAGAGTGGCTCCCTGCTGGTGGCCAGCACGCTCAGGCGTGGCCGTCCGGGGAGCAGTTCGGTCAGCAGCGTGCCACAGGTGTACAGCACATGGTCGCAGTCGTCGAGGACGAGCAGCTGGTCCCGGGCCGAGGCCCCCGCCGCGCTCTGGTCGGACTCGTCGCCGAGCGCGTCGAGGATCCGTCGGCGCACCGCGTCGGCGTCGGTGACCGCACCGAGCCGGACGACCGAGACGTCGCTGCGGCGGCCGCGCGCCTCCTGACCCGCTATTTCCAGGGCCAGCCGCGACTTGCCCGCGCCGGCCGGCCCGGTCAGCGTCAGCAGCCGCACCTCGTGCAGCAGGCGGGTCAGCTCGACCAGCTCGTCGGTGCGTCCGACGAAGCTGCTCAGCTGGGTCAGTAGTTCGCTGCTCAGCCCGGCCTCCACGCCGCCCGACTTCTGCCGCAGCCGGTACGAGCGCTGGCGGCAGGCGTTGGAACAGTGGCGGGCTCGGGGCTGCGAGGTGCGGGACTGCTTGGTCCGGGGCAGTGAGGTGCCGCAGGTGTCGCACGTGACAGTCGTGGGGGTGGACATGGCACACACCTTTCGTGGTGTCGGCGGGTGCAGTGACGTGCTGGTGGATTCGGAAGGCGAAGCCGTTTCGTGGAAAGCGGGAAATCGGGCGTGGGTACCCGAAGGGAAACGCGCTTGATGGGGGACGTGGGGAAGTCGCGGCAGATGCCGAGAACGGAAAAGTGGATGTCCTTTGGGATCGGAGCGCAGTCCGGGCTGAATTCAGAGGAAGTTCGGTTGCGTTCTGGGGGCAGCCCGGTCGGTCGGGAAGGTGAGGAAGGGACGCTTGGGGGAGTGCCTGCCGTCAGTCGCCGCGCTCGGCCCGGGGCAGCCGCTGGTGAACCCGCCGAAGCGTCTCGCCGCCCGTTCTCCGACGCCCAGGGTGTCTGCAATGCGGGTGACCACGGCTCGATACCGTCTTTCTGCGCTCAGATGTGGGGGGAGGGGGGCGTCGCGAGGGCGAATGCTGTTCACGCGAGGTGTCCCATTCGTTCCGCGTGATTGCCTCAGAGCCTAGGAATGGCCGCCTCCGCGGGTCAAGTAATTCCTTACGGGCAACAAAAGACTGTGGTCCGGGGTTCGGTGGCGTTGCGCGCCCGTTTATTCGTTTTGGCGAGCCCGTTTCACGCCTGTTTCGGAAAGTGTGTCCGCGCCGACTGCCGAGGATTTCCGTGCGAACGCGGACCGGAACACCCGTTCCGCCGGAAGCGTGCGCCGGATCCGCTCCGTTTCAGGCCATGGCTCGTGAGCGAGAGGCGTCGGGAACTCTCCCGAGAAGTGCGGAACTCGAGCCCGGCAGGGACGGACGCCGCGCGCACCGGACACCGAGTGGCAGCTCTGCGGGGGCGATCCCGGTGCATCGCCCCCGCTCGGACCGGACCCGCATCTCGGCGGCGAGCCGAACCCAACTCCCGGCCCCGGGTGCGGCTAGGGCATCTGCTCGGCCGCTGTGACGGAGAGCTCGGAGGGCTCTGCCAGGGCCGTGCGGCAGTCCATCTGAAGACACGGCACACCGAGCGCGATCCAGGCCCGGATGTCGCGTTCGAGTGCTTGGACGGAACGGTGGGCGCCACGCTTGAGCTTCTTCTGAGTGAGCTCGGCAGACATAAAGCAGGGGCCAAGAGGAAATGCCCGTGCCTTCCACAGGCTGAGCAGAGCGTTCGACCGTTCGCGGACCGGGATCTGACAATCGAAGACCTGGCCTTCCACCAGCCGCACGTGCCGGGTGAGCCTCTTCACCGTCCGCTCCGCGGCCGTGACGCGGTCATCGAGCTCGTCGAGGCGGCCGTCGGCTTCCTCGGTCGTGGTCTTCAGGCCGGAGATGTCGTCGCGGATGGAACGCAGCTCGTGGTCCAGGTCCTGGGTGTAGCCGAACCGGGACTTCAACCGCTCGTGCTCGCCCTCCAGAACGTCCAGCCGGCTGTCGAGACCGCCCACCTGCAGGTCGATGTTGCGGACCCGCCGGTCGGTGTCCCGGAACTGGGAGTCCGGAGCGTCGCCCACTTCCCCGCCTCCTGTCCGTCCGCGACCGCTGTGCCCACGACGGCCCAGCCGATCAGCGAGGCGACGATGAACCAGGGCGACAGGACGATCGGGTCTTGACCCCGGATGTTGGACACACGAGACACTGGATCCTGAAGATCTGCGAACGGACATCTCGTGGGCACGAAGAATTACCCGCCGGAGTTCAAGGTGGACGCGGTCTCCTGTGCCCAGGGCGTTGTATCCGCTCAGCCAGACTTCGGAGTCGGGGTGCAGGATGCGGATGCGCAGGAACATGGCGACGTCTCCGGGGTGATGGGGGAGGGAGAACCGCAGCAACGGGACGGGCTGCTGCCCGCGTGCTCGTCCCGCTCGCCGCCGTCCGCGCCGTCTGCGGAACCGAGTTCTGGTGTCTCCTCGTCCGTGTCCGGGGTGGTGTGCGCGGTGTCGGCCGGCGCTTTGCTGTCGGCCGCCGCGTCCGCCTCCTGGCCGTCGCCGTGGTCGGTGCGCGCGCGGCCAGGCCAGAGGTCGGCGATCCGGCGCATCGCGAGGCCGGGCAGGTAGGCGACCTTGCAGCCTGCGTCCGGGGCGACGGCCAGGGGCAGGGCGCCGATGGAAGCGGGCTGGTCCACGATCACCAGGGCGGTGCCGAACTTCGCGGCCAGCTTCTCGAACACGGCCCGCAGTTTCGGCTCGCTGTCGGGTAGCTGCTCAGGGAGAGGGAGTAGCGGATGTTCGACACCACTGAGGTGGACGTCTTCCTGGGCCTGGACGTCGGCAAGAGTGCCCATCACGGGCACGGGCTGACCCCGGCCGGGAGAAGGTCTTCGACAAAGGGTGTTCACGGTGCCGGCCTGGGCGTTGGTGTCGTGCTCGCGCATCCACGTTGTGCAGACCTGCCGCCCGCGAACTGTCCGGCATTGCGCCGGGCCGGACCTCTCATCAGCGTCTGTGACGACACCTCCAGAGTGACACCACCCCCCCAGGTCATGCCTGCGACAGGGGGAAACGGCCATGCCGGGCCCAGAGGCCAGCGGCCCCGTTGCAGGACCGCGAACGAGATGACCGGGGCACGTGGGCGGCGAAGCCGGTTGGGGAGGAGCACGGTGACGACGATGCCTGCGAGGCTTGGCCAGCCGCCGATGAGTGCGAACAGCGCTTCGGCGATGAATGCGCCGAGCATGAGGGCGGCGAATCCTCAGCCTGGGAGTCCGCGGTTGTCGTTGTCCTGCGCTTGAGGCTTGGTCGCGGTGATCACGCTACCGAGTAGGGGCGGCAGTCCTTGCTCTGGGGTGCCGCCCCTACTCGGAGGCACGCCGCCGTCCCGGCTGGCTTGAGCGGCGGGCTGATCCCGGTCGGCCGTCCGAGGGGGCCGACGGGGGTGGTGTTCAGGCGAGGGCGAGGAAGAGTTTTTCGAGTTCCTCTTCCGTCATGGGGGCCTGGTTCTCGTCGGCTTCGTTCATGCACTGGCGCATGCCGCTGGCGACGATCTTGAAGCCTGCCCGGTCGAGGGCTTTGGAGACGGCGGCGAGTTGGGTGACGACGTCCTTGCAGTCGCGTCCGGCTTCGATCATGGCGATGACGCCGGACAGCTGCCCTTGGGCGCGGCGCAGGCGGTTGAGGACTGCGTTGACTGCGTCGTCGTCGACCTTCACGGGTGCCTCCCGGCCTTGTGTGCTCTCGCCTCATGGTACCCCAGGGGGTATCTAGGTTGCGGGGGTCAGTGGTCGCGCAGGGCGGCGAGGGTGACCTCGAGGTCACCCTGGTGGGTGCGGTTGTGGGGGAGTTTGGCCAGGAGGGCGGCCATGCCGCAGGTGTTGGTGAGGGCGGAGAAGACCAGTCCGCCCGCGACACCGGCGGAGGCGAGGCGGAAGGCGTGGCGCAGGCGGCCGAGGGCGAGGCCGGTGAGGACTATTGCGCCGGCGGTGAGGTGGACCTGTCGTTCCATGCTCCAGGTGGTGTTTCGGTTGGTGTCGGGGTGGTGGAGGGGGTGGCCGGCGGCGGCCCATGCTCCGGTGCCGCCGGTGAGGGTGGCAGTCGTGATGCCTTGGGCGGACAGGGTGTTGCAGGCGCTCTCGGAGCGGGCGCCGGAGGCGCAGACGACGAGGATGTTGCCGCGCTCGGCCGCGTGGCGGATGTCGGGCAGGGCCTGCTTCAGGTGGTCGAGGGGGATGTTGAGGGACCCGGGGAGGTGGCCTGTGGCGTATTCGCCCGAGGTGCGGACGTCCAGGACGATCAGTTCGTGGAGACGGGTGCGGGCCTGGTCTGTGTCGAGGGTGTGGGGGCTGGTCATGATGCGGTGCTCCGTAGGTGTCGATGGGCTATTGGGCTGTGTCCGGCCAGTTCCGTCTAACGCGAGGGGCACCGGTGAGTACCGGTGAGACATGGCCGCACACTTCTTGCGGGTCGGGTTCAGGTGAGGGCGTCGGTGAGCATGAGAGCGGCCACGGCCAGCAGCACAGTTGCGAAGACGCGCTGGAGGGCAGGGCCGGAGATTTTCGTCGCGAGGCGTTTGCCGTCCCAGGCGCCGAGGATCGCGGCTCCCGTGAAGGGGGCGATGACCGCCCAGTCCAGGGGCGTGCTGCTGTCGGCGCGGGCGGTAAGGGCAGCCAGGGAGTTGACGGTGATGACCAGCAGACTGGTGCCGACCGCGGCCCGCATGCGCAGGCCGAGTGCGGAGACGAGAGCGGGGACGGCGAGGAATCCGCCGCCAACCCCGAGGAATCCGGTCACTGCGCCGAGTCCGGCCCCCGCCCCGGCTGCCCGCGCGGGTCTGGGTTGCCGCGGTTCCTGCTCGGCGGCGGGCGTCCTGAGCATGGCCAGCGCGGCGAGGGCCGCTACCGCGGCGAACGCTGCCGTCAGAACCGCTTCGGGCACGTGTGCCGCGAGGGTGGCCGCTGCGATGGCGGGCAGGATCCCGGCGGCCGCGAACAGAGCACCGGTCTTCCAGCGCACGTTGCCGGACCTCGCATGCGAGGAGAGAGCCGTGGCCGAGGTTGCGGTGACGATGATCAACGATGCGGTGGTGGCGGCACCCGGGGTGAAGTCGAGGAGATAGATCAGGGCGGGGACGGCCAGGACGCTGCCACCACCGCCGAGAGCCCCGAGGGCCAGGCCGATGACTGCCCCGGCGACGACAGCGAGAAGAAGGACACTCACGCTATCCGGCCACTGCTTCCGCGGTCGTCGACCACCTGCAGTCCCGCTGACGCCCATGCGTTCATGCCGCCCTTGACGTCGACAGCCTCGACTCTGCGTTCGGTCAGCAGTTTCGCGGCCTGCTGGGAACGGTGCCCGGAACGACAGATCACCACCAGCGGCCGCCCCTCGGCTGCGGCAGGCAGGGCCTTACCGGTGACCAGCAGGGAGAGCGGGGCGTTCACAGCGCCGGGGGCGTGCCCGGCCTTCCACTCGGCTTGCTCCCGCACGTCGAGGAGTACGGCATCACCATCGGTGGTGCGTTGGCGTGCCTGGGCGGGGGTGACGCGGGCGGTACTGCGTCGGAAGAGGAACATGCGTTTTCCCTCCGGTCTCGGAATGCGGTGGATGGACAGCCGTTCAGTGACCAGGACCTGTGGTCAGGGCCAGTCCTGCGTCGAGGGCGGCGTCGAAGGAGTCGTCGACGGCGACGACGTCACGGCCAGCGGCGTCCAGCAGGGAAGCGGCGATGGCCGCACGCATCCCGCCGGCGCAGTGCACCCACACGGTCCCGGCCGGAATCTCACCGGCCCGGTCATGAACCTCGTGGACAGGGATGTGAACGGAATCCCGCACGTATCCGCCGGCGCGCTCGGAGTCGCGGCGCACGTCCAGAACCACCAGGCTCTCGTCGGCTTCACGTGCCTTCTTCAGGGCGGCGAAATCCGCGCGGGGGAAGGAACGCAGCACCTCTCCCTCGCTCAGCCATCCGGCGGGGTCTCCGGTGGCGGCCGCCGAGGGCCGGTCGATACCGACCCGTACCAGATCCCGCTGGGCCTGGGCGAGCTGGGCCGGGCTGTCTGCGAGCAGCGTGACGGGCTTGCCCCACGGGATCAGCCACGCCAGGTAGGTGGCGAGTTTGCCCTCGGCCTCGAAGTTGACCGTTCCGGCCACGTGTCCCGCGGAGAACGCCGTACGGCTGCGCAGGTCCACCGCCCACTCTCCGGCGGCCAGCCGCTCGGCGATCTCCTTGCCGCCCGCCGTCCTCGGCGGGGTCAGGTCGACCGGCGCGGGGCCGGCCGCGTTGAGGGGACCCATGTGCGCGTAGTAGGCGGGCACATCCTCCAGCCCGGAGAGCATGTCCGCGATGAAGGTGTCCACGTCTTTCGTGAGCGCTGCATTGGTCTTGCGTTCCTGGCCGATGCTGCTGGAGTCGCCCTCCGCCTGCGATGAGGAGCAGAAACTGCCGAACCCGTGCGTGGGCAGGACCTGCACCGCATCGTCGAGTTCCGCGGCCAGGCGGTGTGCGGAGGCGTACTGCGCGCGGGCCAGCTTCTCCGTCAGCCGGGGCTCGACCAGGTCGGGGCGTCCCACGCTGCCGATCAGCAGAGATCCGCCCGTGAACGCGGCCACCTCCCGCCCGTCCTCCTGCAGGATGTAGGAGGTGTGATGCGGGGTGTGGCCGGGGGTGGCCAGCGCCCGCAGGGCCAGACCTCCTTCCACAGGCAGCGTGTCGCCGTCGGCGACCGGGGTGCGGTCGAAGGAGACCCGGGCCGCGGCAGGCACCAGGTACGTAGCCCCGGTCAGCCGGGCCAGTTCCAGGCCGCCGCTCACGTAGTCGTTGTGCACGTGCGTCTCGGCCACGTACGCGATGCGCACGCCCCGTCCGGCCGCTGCCGCAACCACCCGCTCCACGTCCCGCGGCGGGTCGATCACCACGGCCGCCTCCCGACCGCCGGCCAGGTAGCTGCGGTTTCCCAGACCCTCGATCTCCAGGATGTCCACGAAGAACACGGAGGCCTCCTTTCTTACATCGCTTTACCCCGGGGGGTATCTGCGTTCCACTGTAACAGTGATACCCCCCAGGGTATTTTTGTAGGTGTGGATACCTTGCCGGGCCCCCGCCGACGGCAGTGCCTGCACGCCGACGGGGGCCCGGCAAGGTATCCAGGAACGCAGCAGGTTCACGCACAAATGGAGACGAATCAATGTCCTACGACCGCACCATCCGCCTCGACAGTGGCTTCGACGACACCGTCACGGCCGTCCGGGCGGCCCTCGCCGATCAAGGCTTCGGCATCCTCACCGAGATCGACGTCACCGCCACCCTCCAGGCCAAACTCGGCCATGAGATGGAGGACTACCTGATCCTGGGCGCCTGCAACCCGCCCCTTGCCCGCCAGGCACTGGAAGCCGACCGCAGCATCGGCCTCCTCCTGCCGTGCAACGTCGTCGTGCGCCGCGACGGAGACAACACCCTCGTCCAGGCCCTCGACCCCTCCACCATGGTCACCCTCACCTGCCTCCCCGCTCTCGAGCCCGTCGCTGCCGAAGCCACTCAGCGTCTGGACGCGGCCCTGGATGCCCTCACACGCCGATAGGAGCTGATGGCTACGCCACTGGAGGGCGGCTCCACTCCGACTTCCCAGGCGGGTGCTGTCGAAAGGGAAATTCGCGCACATGCAGCGGAGCCTCCGGAGCCGTCGAGCCCTCACCGCCCTGAGGAGCCTGACAGCCCTGGCTGCACTCCCGAGCAGGCCGAGCGCCTCGCCGGATACCGGGCCCGGATCCTGGAGCTGACCACCTTCGTGATCACACACCCGTACTGGGCCACGCTGCCCGGACCGGACCGGGTGGAAGACCGCGCTGTCCTCAAGTACATCCACGCCACAGCCGGCCCCGAGGCGTAGCTATGCCCGACAGCACGCCACGCCCTGGCGTCTCCGGGCACCGCGCGGGGTACGGGGAGCGGCGTGGCGGGAGTCGTGACGGAGCACGACGAAGCGGGGATCGGGCACCGCGGCCCCTTCCCTCAACGTCCCCGGGCTGTCGCTCGCTTCTCGGCGCCCCAGTCCCGAGGACCCGCACCGGTCCAACGGTCGGAACCCCAGCGATCGGTGGAGGCGGGATCGACCAGTGCACTCGCCGTCCTGAGATTTCCGGCACGGGAGGCGCCAGCCATCAGGCGCGCGGCGTCCTCGGACTCCGTCTCGGGTGGCACGACGAGCAGCTCCCAGTGGCCCGGCGGGTAGGAGAAGAGCATCAGCACATGCGGATCCTGCTCAGCGTCGAACCACCCCAGGCGGACCGTATGGGTTCCGGCGCCCACATGGTGGGGAACACTCGGCCAAAGCCGCCGGTTGACCGTGACGTCGATGATGCGGCCCCACTCCAGGTCCAGACGGGCGATCAACTCCGGTAGCTCGGAATCGAGATCGCGTGAACGTGGCCACCATGCGCCGTCCAAGCGAGAGTGTTTCCCCTGTTCGGTGAGGCGGAGACGCAGGGGGCCGTAACGATGTGGTGCGGCGTCCTGGCCGGGCGAGTGCCCGTGACGAAGAGGTGTCGACATACTGCACCGCGTTCCGGACCCCGCCGTTGACGACCGTGCTCTCTGCCGCCCAGAGGGGGCCTGCCTGCGTCGATGTGCTGACACCCCCACGGTACGCCCGTCGAGCGGACAGCGGACAGCGGACAGCGGACAAGGCGAGGAGGCAGTACAGCAGAAGGTCAGTTCCCGGACGTGGTGAACGAACCGCGCCAGACGGACTTGGCTCCGGAGTCACCGATCCGGTACACCTGCACCACCGCGCCGACAGCCACCACGACCGACAGGACGACGGCGATGGCCCACACCACCGTGGCCGGCCTCCCGGTCCTGGCCGTGCCGGGCGCCGTCGCGGGAAGCTCCGAAGACGAGGAGCGCCGGTAGGCGAACCAGACCAGGACTGCCACCACCAGCAGCCCGATCGCCCATGGGAGCAGTTCGTCACCCATCTCCGCGTGCTTCTCCACGAGCGAGGATTCCGGGACACGCTCCTGTAGCCACTCGCCTGCGCTCGTGGTCAGAGGTACGAAGACGAGCGACACCAGAGCCAGGACCGGCAGAGCCAGGCCGAACCTTCGCATGACGGGCGGCCATGCCGCGCATGCCACGAGACACAGGGCGGACAGCGGCAGAAGTACCACCACCACATGGACCAGAAGTGGATGGGCAGGGATGCCGTTGATAAGCGTGGGGTCCATGCAGGTCTCCTTCTGGCTGCGGCATAACAGGCGGTTCGAAGTATGACCGCGCAGGGGTCGAGGCGGGACGCATGTACCGGGAGTGTCGCGTACCTCGCCGCACGAGCGGGGAAGGCCATCCGAATGGCGCCGATCCTCGGTCAGCACCGTAGGACCCATGAGGCACTGAGCTGGGCTTGTTCCGCTTTGACGGAGATCCGCCCGGGGCAGAACCCCAGATCTCGGATTTCCGTCAAAGCGGAACAAAACCAGTGCAGGGCGAACAGTTCGGGGAGCAATCCGTGGCTCTTCCTCAAGGGACGTGGAAGGGAATGCTCGTGACGACAATCTTGGGCAGTGGCCGCAGGGCGCGACGGAGGCGGGCGGCGTCCTTGCTGTGCAGGAGTCGGTGGCGCAGGTGCTGGGTCACGATCTCGGGGAGGATCACGGTGATGGTGAGGCCGGGACGTTGGTGGTGAAGTGCCTCGATGTAATGGATCAGTGGTGCGACGATCGCCCGGTAGGGGGAGAGCTCGACGTGGAGCGGCACGTGGTCGCCCCAGATGGTCCAGTAGTCGCGGAATCGCTCTGCTTCCTCCTCGCTGGGGCTGATATGCAGGGCAAGTGTGGGTTGTTGAAGTGAGGCTGCGTACGCGAGGGCGCGTAGGCCGGCGAGATCGAGGGAGGCGAGGGCGACGACCGCCAGATGATGCACGGCCTGGGGTGTTTCCTCCTCCTCTTCTCCATCATCCCTGTCGTGGTCGGGCCGTCCCGCTTCGGGGTGTACGGGGTGTTGCGCGGGCACAGGCGTGGGGACATGAGCACGTGTGCCGGTATGGCCGGGTGTTTCGGTAGCGGCGGGGTGCAGTCGCAGCGCCGCGCCGACCGTTTGGTAGTGGTGCCGGATGCGTGTGGCCAGGAGTAGGAACAGGCCGATGGCCATGAGGGCGACCCAGGCGCCGGAGGTGAATTTGGTGATGGCGGCGGTGATCAGAACGAGTGTGGAGAGCACTGCCCCGGTGGCGTTGAAGGCGAGGCTCTTGCGCCAGTGCCGGGTACGCACGCGGCGCCAGTGCACCACCATCCCGGTCTGCGACGGGCTGAAGGCAAGGAAGACGCCGACGGCGCACAGCGGGATAAGCGAATCGGTGCTGCCGGCGAACACCACGAAGACGAGGGCCGCAGCCACCGACAGCAGGGCGATGCCGTTACTGAAGGCCAGCCGATCGCCCTGCCTGAGGAAGATGCGGGGGGCCGTGGCCGTCGCGGGCCAGGAGGAGCAGTACGCGAGGGAAGTCGTTGTAGGCGGTGTTCGCCGCGAAGAGGAGGATCGCCGCGGTTGCGGCCTGGACGAAGACGTACATCGGACCGGAATGGAACGTCAGATGGGCGAGTTGCGACAGGACGTTCTCGCCGCTGCGGGGATGACACCGCGCAAGTGAACGGTGGCGATGATGCCCGCGAACATGGCGATGAGCAGGCCGGTCATCCCGGTGAGCGTGGTGCGTGCGTTGCGCCATCGGACGGGTCTGAAGGCCGGTACGGCGTTGGAGACGGCCTCGATGCCGGTCATGGCCGTGGAGCCAGAGGCGAAGGCGCGCATGATGAGTAGTACTCCGGTGCCCTCGGTCGTGTTCAGATGGGGTCCCGCTCATCCTCTTCATGGCCCTTGTTCACATCGCTCAGTGTGGACAGAAGCGGGGCCGGATCCGGTGACCTGAGTCCCGCGTGTACGAGCGTGGCGCCGGCCTTGTGTGACGGTGAGCGGCACGCCGCCGCTGGCGCGGTAGGCGGGATCCTCAGTTCGGAGACATCACTCTGTACGGGTCGGTGACGATCGCGCCGAAAGACGGAATCGCCTGCGGGCTGTCCCAGCGGATCACCAGCGGGGACGAGCGGCAGGAAACTTCAAGGCGTTGGAGCAGACGTGGCCGCCGCACCGCACTCACCCCGCTGTGGTCTACGCGGCCGCGTACGTGTGCGCGCCCGCCTCGCCATTCCACCCACTCCGGCTGGTCCAGCAGCTGCTCCGTGTCCGGCAGTGCGGCCCGTCGCAGGAACTTCACGACGTTGTGATCCTCGTAGGCGAGCCCGGCGATCTGCCCGCGGATGGTGACCCGCCGGCCGCCGGTGGGGGAGGGGCGGTGGATGACTATCGGCGCGCTCAACTCTCCAGGGTGCGGCTCCACGCCGGGCGTGCACGCCTGCAGCTCTGTCGCATTCGAGTGCACCCGCGCGATCACGGCGGCGTGCCGTTCGCAACCAATACTCGAACATACGTAGCATTGATGGGTGCCGAAGACTGCCCCGCTTTCGCCTTCCCCAGGACCTCCGCGACGCCCAAGGCGCTCTCCTTGAGGCCCGGGCCGCGTACGAGGAGTACGCACTGTTCCTGTCCTCGCTCTTCCCGGCCCTGGCGTCGCCCGTTTCGTCGGGTGCGGGGCCAGGCCTTGTCTTCTTCGTCATGCCAGTCGCTCGAAGATCCAGTTACGTGTGCCGCAGCCGGACTCTCGTGCTCTCTCAGCCGGTGTGGAGGATCCGAAAGCGATCGGGTTCCGCCGGCTCCCGATCAACTACTTGGACTGGTGTCCACGCCCATTGCCAAACGCTGATGCCCGGCGTGCGGGAGAACCGGATCGGCCCGCGGGTGCCCTCGACCGTCACGCGCGGGTCATGACTCGGCGATGGCCGCCCGGTCCGTGCCGAGGGGACGCAGCACCGCGGCGAGGACGGCGACGGTGTCCCAGCCCTCGAAGGCGACGAAGGAGGGCGCTTCGCCCAGCCGCTCGCGGAGCTCCTTCCCGACGCGTTCGCCGAGCGGACCGAGGCGCTCGGGCAGGTAGCGCAGGAACGGGATCCCGGCGCCGTCCCCGCCCAGCTCCGCGGCCCATTCGGCGAACTCCGGCTGTCCGGCCGGAGCACCGATCAGGATCCCCCGCGAGCTGCCGGTCGCCCCGGACGGCCCTGACCATCGGCACCGCCGGCTCCGGATGGCCGACCAGTAGGAGGAGCGCCGTCGCACCGTGGTCGACGAGGGCGTCGCACAGGGCCTCGGGAGTGAGCGCGTTCGTGTCGAGTTCGACGACGGCGCCGCCGCGGGGAGCGAGGTGGTCTCGCAGGACGCGGGTCCCGGACGCCCAGTAGACGCCCGGCTGGGTCGCCGCGGCGATTCGACGCCGACCCGCGCCGAGGAGGAAGTCCGCGTAGATCCGCCAGCCGTGGGACTGGGCCGGGGCCGGGCGCGCGACCCACTCCGTGGGCTCCTCGGTGAGCGCGTCGAGCGCTGCGGACGAGCAGAGGAACGGCACGCCGAGGGCGTCGGCCCGGGCGGCGGCGGTGCGGGCGACGACGCTGTGGTAATCGCCGGCCACGCCCAGGCCGGCCAGTTCGTCCACGGCCGCCGCGGCCCGCTCCCGATCGGCCGCGGTGTCCCGGACCACCAGCTCCATTGGTCTGCCGCCGATCCCGCCGGCGTTGTTGACCTCGCGAACGGCCAGGGCGAGTCCTGCGAGCAGGTGTCGGCCCGCCTCTACCCAGCCGGGCCGCGTCAGCGGGACGAGAGCGCCCAGGCGGACGGACGAGACGTCTGTGTGCTCCGCTCCGGACGGCGATGGTGGCGTGTTCATCGGGTGGCGTCTCCCCTGGGAGGCGGAGGATGCGGTCGCGGTCCGCCCGGATCGCGCGCCAACTGGGGCCGGTGCGCGTTCATCACGTTTCGCTGCGGCGGTCGCACCCGGGTGATCATGCCGGTCGTTGGATCCACCATCATCGCCAACAGGCAAGCGACTCCTTGTTCGCTGAGCTGCCAAGCTTCATCGTTCCCGCATTCCGCATTCCGCATCAGCTCGAAAGCGACCAGCGGTAGTCGTCGGGCAGCAGGTGATACGGCCTGCTACTGGACCAGGGCATTACCCGTCTCGGTGGATACGTCGCGCAGGCCCAGGCGCAGGTGCTCGACGTGGAAGAGGGCCTGTTCCAGCAGCTCGGCAACGTGGTGGTCGTAGAGGGCGTAGACGATGGAGCGGCCCCGGCGCTCTCCGGCGACGAGCCCGAGATTGCGCAGCAGGCGGAGCTGGTGGGAGCAGGCGGAGGCTTCCATGCCCACGGCCTCGGCGAGGGCGCCGACCGCGCACGGGCCTTCCTGGAGGCGGGCCAGGATGTACAGCCGCGAAGGGGTCGCCAGGGCTTGGAGGGTGGCGGCGACGTCGGTGGCCCCCGCCGCGTCCAGGCGCTCGCGGGGGGTGGCGTGGTTCTTGTCGTCGGCTCCGTGACCCATGCCGCCCATTCTACCTGGCACACCTGAAGACCTGTTCAGATGTTCCTGTACGGTGGATGTGTCGCCTTGCTTTCGCCCTGAAGGGTTGTTTTGTCATGCCTTCTGACCTTCTCCAGCGGCCCGGACGGGCCGCTCCGGCCGCTTCGCGTACGGCGCCGAAGCGCCGTACGCGCGTTTTCGCGCTGGCGGAGGCGCGCTGGGCCGCGGCGGCGCTGGTGCTTTTCCTGATCGCGCTGCCGCTCCAACTGACCGGCGCACCTGCCTGGGCGTGGGGCCCGCTGTACGCCGCCGCATACGTCACCGGTGGGTGGGAGCCGGCCTGGGCGGGGCTGACGGCGCTGCGGGAGAAGACCCTGGATGTGGACCTGCTGATGATTGTGGCCGCGATCGGCGCGGCGGCGATCGGGCAGGTGATGGACGGCGCGCTGCTGATCGTCATCTTCGCGACCTCCGGCGCGCTGGAGGTCCTGGCCGCCGCCCGTACCCAGGACGCGGTGCGCGGTCTGCTCGACCTCGCACCCACCACCGCCACCCGGCTGTCCGACGACGGGAGCGAGGCGACGGTCCCCACCGAGGGCCTGGTGGTCGGGGACACCATCCTGGTCCGCCCCGGTGAGCGGGTCGGCGCGGACGGCCGCGTCCTTGCCGGGGCCAGCGAGGTGGACCAGGCCACCATCACCGGCGAGCCGCTGCCGGTCGCGAAGGAGACCGGTGACGAGGTCTTCGCCGGCACCCTCAACGGCACGGGTGCGCTGCGGGTGAAGGTCGAACGGGACGCCTCGGACTCGGTGATCGCCCGGATTGTGGCCATGGTCGAGGAGGCTTCCGCGACCAAGGCGCCCACCCAGTTGTTCATCGAGAAGGTCGAGCAGCGCTACAGCCTCGGCATGGTCTTCGCGACTTTGGCCGTCTTCCTCATCCCCCTTGCGTTGGGCGGAGACCTGACCGGCTCACTGCTGCGGGCGATGACCTTCATGATCGTGGCCTCGCCGTGCGCGGTGGTCCTGGCGACGATGCCTCCGCTGCTGTCGGCCATCGCGAACGCCGGACGTCACGGCGTCCTGGTGAAGTCCGCCGTCGTCATGGAGCGTCTCGGGCAGGTCGACGCGGTCGCCCTTGACAAGACCGGCACCCTCACCGAGGGCACCCCCCGCATCACCGACATCCGCCCTCTGAACGGCTCCGGCCTGGACGAGGACACCCTGCTGGCGCTCGCGGCTGCCGCCGAGCACCCCAGCGAACACCCGCTGGCCCGCGCCGTCGTCGACGCCGCGGGCACCCGCGGCCTGGCGATCGCCGACATGCGGGACTTCACCTCCACTCCCGGCGTCGGTGTCACCGCCACCGTCGACGGCCACACGGTCGCGGTCGGTGCACCCGCCCGCCTCCTCGACGGAAACGACGACACCGGCTCTGCCCGCGCCGCCGAGATCGCAGCCGGTCTGGAGGACGGCGGCCGCACGGCCGTCCTGGTTCTGCGCGACGGCGTCCCGGTCGGAGTGCTGGGTGTTGCCGACCGGCTGCGTCCCGATGCCACCGCGACTGTTGCCGCCCTGACCACGCTGACCGGCAGCACGCCGATGCTGGTGACGGGCGACAACCCCCGCGCCGCCGCCCGCCTGGCCGCCGAGGTCGGCATCAGCGGCGACGAGGTCCACGCCGGTCTTCTGCCCGAGGACAAGGTCGAAGCCGTACGGCGCCTGCAGGCTCGGGGGCGCAAGGTGCTGGTGATCGGCGACGGCGTCAACGACGCCCCCGCATTGGCCGCCGCCCACACTGGCATCGCCATGGGCCGCGCTGGCTCCGACTTGGCTCTGGAGACGGCCGATGCCGTCGTCGTCCGCGACGAACTCGCCACGATCCCCACCGTGATCGCCCTCTCCCGGGCGGCCCGGCGCCTGGTGGTGCAGAATCTGGTGATCGCCGGAGTGTTCATCTCCGGCCTGGTCATCTGGGACCTGGCCGGTCACCTGCCGCTGCCGCTCGGCGTGCTCGGCCACGAGGGCTCGACCGTCATCGTCGGCCTCAACGGGCTGCGTCTGCTGCGCGAGGCCGCTTGGACCCGCGCCGCGAAGGACATGCGGTGAGTCGCCGTACCAGGAAGGCCGCCCTCGCTTCGGGGGCCGCCCGGCCAACCGTCACCCTCTGCCGCGGGTGCTGCTGCGGCACCCCGGACAAGGTCCCGCGAGTGGACCACGAAGCCCAGCTCGCCGACCTGCGCACCCAGCTGGCAGGAGTCGCGATGGTCCGGCGCACCGACTGCCTGGACGCGTGCGAGCGCGCCAACGTCATCGTCGTCCAGCCCTCCGCCGAAGGCCGCAAGGTCGGCGGACGCCCGGTCTGGCTCGGGCAGGTTAACGACCCCGACGCCGCTGCCGACATCGCCACCTGGGTCAAGGACGGCGGCCCCGGACTCGCCGAGGCGCCCGACATCCTCGACCTCTACACGTTCAGCCCGTCCCGACGCGTCCGCCATGAACTCGACGACTGATCATTCCGCCTGGCTGACAAACGCTGACACTGCCCATGGGGAAACGGCTGACATTCCCATGGCAGACGACAGGGCTCATCACCGTACGGCCGGATCGGCGGCTGACCAAGAGGTCGCCCAGCCAGAGAACGGCCAGCTACGGCAACCCGCGGTTGTCGGCGGGCGATGCGGAGGCTCGTCGCAGATCCTCAGGGCTCAGACCCTGTCCCATGTCAGTGAGCGGTGCCCGGTCCGAGGGCCCGCCCGCCTTTGCATCCGGCAGCGCCTGGTGCTCGTCGTGCGACGCTCGTGCAGCGAGCCCGCGGCTTGACGCCGGGAGGGTCCCCGTCCCGGGCCGGAGGGCAAGTCGTCCGTCGACCGTGAGCTCACCGGTGGCCGCACCACAGGGGACGGAGCCGTTCGTGGAGTCATCGTCGGTCGACGGCTCCCTTCGGGTAGTGGCGGCGCAGGTTGGCGGCGAGGACGCGGTCGAGCGTGCGGTCGGACAGCATCGGGCCCAGGCGCATGATCAGGGCGGCATCCCGGCCGGCGGTGTAGCGGGTGCGCGGTCTACGCGTCGTCACGGCCCTCGCGATGACCCGGGCGGCGTCGTCGGCGGTCAAGCCTGAAGCAGTGCCCGAGGCCATCAACCTGTTGTTCGCCTGGACCAGGCTGCCGTAGCGCTCGTCGTGTTCCGGTGTCATCTGGGCAGCCAGGTGGTTCGCCGTCTCGACCCCGCGGGCGGCCATCTCCGTGCGGACGCCGCCGGGCTCGACCACGACCACCTGTACGCCCAGCGGCGCGACCTCCCGGCGGAGCGAGTCACTGACCGCCTCCAGGGCGAACTTCGCGCCGGCGTACGCGCCGTATGTGGCCATGGCGAACTTGCCGCCGACCGAACTGATGTTGATAACACGACCCTTGCTGCGGAGCAGCGCGGGGAGGAGCGCTTGAGTGACTGCGATGTGGCCGAAGAGGTTGACTTCGAACACCCGCCGCCACTCCGTCATCGGCAGGGCTTCGACCGGGGCGTTCACCTGGACGCCGGCGTTGTTGACGAGCGCGTGCAGCGCGCGAGGGTCGTCGGCGACCCGCGCGGCGAGTGCCTCCACCTGCTCGGACTTGGTGATGTCGAGGATGACCGGCTCGATGCCGGTCGATCGGATGGCGTCGGCGTCACGGTCGCGTCGCACGCCGGCCAGGACGTGAAATCCCTGGCGAGCCAGTTCGCGGGCGGCAGACGCACCCATGCCCGTGGAGGCTCCGGTTACGACGATCAACTTCTGGGTTTCGGATGACGTTGTCACCTTGGGTACGGTACCGGTTCAGATGACACTGTCAACTGTATGATGGGCGTCATGACCACCCGTGCCGAGTCCGCCGCCGCCACCCGCCGCGCTCTGCTCGACGCGGCCGCCGAGCTCCTCGACCTCGGCGGCCCCGAAGCGGTCACCTTGCGCGAGGTGGGCGCGCGGGCAGGCATGACCCGGGGAGCGCCGTACCGGCACTTCACGGGCAAGGACAGCCTGCTGAACGCCGTCGCCGCCGAACGCTGGGAACGGCTCGGCGACCAGGTGCACGCCCTTCGGGCCGACCCGACCCTGTCAGCCCCCGAGAAACTGCGCGGCGCGCTCCGCGCCCTCATCGACGTTGGCCGGAACCAGCCGCACCTGTACCAGGTGTTGTTCAGGCGGCGCGCCAACCTCCCCGGGCAGCTCGGTGACGGGATGGATCGCATTCGGCGCCAGCTATGCGGGCCGGAAGGCGACCCGGCCGTGGCCGACCGCGCTGCCGAACGCTTTCAGGACGAGTTCCTGGACATCGTCGCCGCCCTCGCGGGAGAGCGGAACGCACGGCTCTACGGCGCCCTGCTGCTGACCAGCGCCCACGGCATCGCGGGCATGGAGCTCAGCGGCCACCTCGACACGGTCAAGTGGCACACCACCGCCGACGAACTCGTCGACACCCTCGTCCGCATGGTCACGGACGCCGGTGGAATGACATAGCGACGCCCACGCCCCCTCGACGGCAGACGCCCCGTGCGAGGACGGCGAGGACCCGCGGCGAGCTGATGCTCTCCTTCTCGCTCCCCTGATCAGAGGCCGTATCCACAGCCCGGCCCAGTTTCCGCCGCACCGGCCTGCCGCTGCCGATATCGGTTCGGTACGACGACCACACCCCCGACATCCCCGAGCACCGCATCCTCCTGGCCGCCCCGCAACTGGCCGCCCACCTGCCTGGCGTCCTCCAACCGACCCGCCTGACCCTCCGCCACCTCGCCGACCGGCTGCACGGCACTCGCCGCCCCCACCCCGGCGCGCCCCTCCCCACCTGGACCCCGACGCGCCTCAACGCCCTTTACGGCCCGACCCTCGGGCTGGCCGAACTTCTCCTGTCCGGCCGCTCGATAGGGCCGGAAGGAGGCGGCACGCCAACCCCGGCGGACTGCTTCCTGCTGGACCTGCCGAAGGTCTTCGAACGCTTCGTGACGGTGACACCCGGCGATGCCCTGGCCAGCCACGGCGTCCACTGCGCTCCCCAAGACGTCCACCGCCTGGACGAGGAGCGCCGGGCAGCCTTCCGCCCCGACCTGGTGCTGTACCGCGGCGGCTGCCCGATCTCGGTAATGGACGCGAAGTACACGTTCCTCGAGGCCACAGCCCCACCCGTGGAGCATCTGGGACTGCTGCGCAGTTGAGTGACATCTGACCTGGCGTTTGCTGAGAGGGGGCTGCAGCAGTGTGCTGGGCGGGGTAGTCAGGTAGGCGCCTGCGGTGCGTTCGTCGGTGGTCAGTCCGGTGATGTCGAGCAGCTGACCGTCGAGCGGTCTGCCGGTCAGCTCGACGTACGTGTGGTCGGGCGGGGCGCGTAGGGGTCGGGGCCGTCGTGGTCGGCTCCGTAGATCCGCGGCTGTGTGTGCTCGGTCATCCGCTCAGGCTGCCAGCCACCCCGGGGGAGCTGTACCGGTTTCAGGGATCCGCTGGTGGTGGAGCGCGGGGGGAGCGCCCAGCATCGAGGCGAACTCCAGCGGCACTTGCGCCTTGAGGCGGTCGCGCATTTGCTCGTATGGCAGGCGGTGGTGTTCCACGGGTAGGCCGGTGACCTGGGTGATGGGGGTGGCGATGTCGTCGTAGCTGAGCGCCTCCGGCCCAGCACTACTGCGTGCCCCGCGCTGCTGACCGGAGCCGCAGCCATCACCACCCCCGCCCTCCTGCACAGTCATCACCCTCGAGGACCAGCGAAGAAGCCCAGCGGATCAACGCCGAACACCACCGCGCCAGCGACCTCTCGAGCCAGGCCGGCGCAGCCTGAGCGGCCGGACGCCTGGCATCTGCCGGCGCCCCGGCCCGCACCGCAGCACCCCCTCAACGTCGTATTGCGGCAGCTTTTGGGTTTCGTCCGTCGTGCGAGGCGCCGGCGAGGACAACGGGGCAGTCCCTTCAAGCCACTTGGGCACTGCGGGAGACCGGTTTTCTCTCTGTGCGAGACGTGCGGTCGGTCGTGACTGCAGTGTGGTGTTCACGACAGTCTGTGACGTGGTGAAACACGCCGCCGCTGGGGCGTCGACCATGACGCCCTTGGCCTCGACGAACAGAAGGAGCACGCATGCGTATCCGTACGGCTGTGTCAGGATTGGGAATCGGAGCAGTGCTGGTGCTGAGTGGGGTGTCCGGGCCCGCTCAGGCCGCCGGCCCCGCGCTGGACCCCGCGTGCACCATCGGTAGGACCGCCACCCAGGCTTGGGGGGAGTGCACCGCCGCTGGGGACTACAAGTGGTACGTCGACATCTCCTGCACGCAAGCGGGTGCTGGAGCGAGCACCACGGTGACCGGGCCTGGCCGGGCCAACGGGTACTGCAGCTGGGGCTATGTGACTAGCGTGACCATCGAGTTCGTCTGAGCACGCGCGCACCGACGGCACTCCCGGGCACTCGCCACCGGGGGGGGGCGGTGTCGTTCCGTCGGCTCGGGGGACTTCGGTGCGCAGTGCGTCGATTAAGGTCAGGGCGCCCAGCCACCTGCGGCGAAGACCTTGTCGCACCGGAACTCCGGGTCCTGCGGGACGGGCTCGAAGCTCACGGTGGTGCCTGTCGCCGTCAAAGGGCTTTCCCGCAATTCCGGGCGGGCGCGCGACGACAGCTACGGTGACCTCGCTGCGTTGTCGGAACGTCCATATGCGTCCAGTACGTGAACGTCCCTCCGCCTTGCGATGCACCGCATCTGACGCCGGGCGCTGATCCACCGGGAAGTGCGGGACAGCCCTAGGTGAGCGTTTGGTTCTCCGATGTCTGTTTCATTTTGTATGGGCGTCGTGCCAGTTGGGGGTGGTCTCGTGGGCGAGGCGGCGGGCCATGAGATTGATGGCGGCCAGCTGGATCATTGCGACTGACCGGTGGGGGTGGGTTTCGTAGTCGCGGGCCAGGCGGCGGTGGTGCATCAGCCAGCCGAGGGCGCGTTCGATGAGCCATCGACGTGGCTGAACGTGGAAGCCTCGGGTGGCGGGATCGCGCTGGACGATCTCAAGGTCGATGCCGAGCTGGGCTGCGTGTTCCACGGCTTCGGTCTTGTAGCCGTTGTCGGCCCAGGCTTTGGTGACGGTCGGGTGGAGTGCGGCGACCTTGGTCATGAGCGGGGTGCCGGCCATGCGCGTGCGGTTGTCCGGCACGCACGGAATGGCCCGGCCGGCTGTGTCTTCAGTCCAGGTCGGACATGTCGAGCACGAAGCGGTAGCGGACGTCGTTTCGCCGGAGGCGGTCGAGTGCCGTGTCCACCTGTGACGACGGGAGTACTTCGATGTCGGCGGCGACGCCGTTGTCGGCGCAGAACCGGAGCATCTCAGCTGTCGCCATGCGTCCTCCGCTGCCCGCGGAACTGAGCTTCTTGCGGCCGATGAGGAGGTCCGTGGCCTCGACGGTGACGGGGCCCAGGTATCCGAGGAGGCTGAGGGTGCCGTCCATCGCCACCAGCTTCAGATACGGGGCGAGGTCGTGAGGGGTGGGGACGGTGTCGATGAGGACGTCGAAGGTGTCGCCTGCCGTGGCCATCTGCTGGGTGTCGGTGGAGTCGATGAGGTCGTGAGCGCCGAGCTTGCGGGCGTCGTCGAGCTTGTCCTGGGTACGGCTGATGACGGTCGTGGTGGCGCCGAGTGCCACGGCCATCTTGACAGCGAGGTGGCCCAGGCCGCCGAGGCCGGCCACGGCGACGCGAATGCCGGGGCCCACGCCCAGGGAGCGCAGGGGTTCCCACACGGTGACGCCGGCGCACATCAGCGGGGCGGCTGCGGCCGGGTCGAGGCCGGAGGGGAGCGGGTAGGCGAAGGTGTCGCGCACGACGTACTCGCGGGAGTAGCCGCCCAGGGTGGTCGACCCGTCCTGCCGGTCGGTGCCGCCGTAGGTCAGAGTCGGGAAGGAGTGGCAGAAATTCTCCTGTCCGGCTTCACACATGACGCACACGCCGCAGGAGTCGACGATGTTGCCCACCGCGACCCGGTCGCCGACCGAGAAGGCGGTCACCACGGCGCCGGTCCCGGTCACCACGCCGGTGAATTCGTGACCGGGTACCAGGGGCGCTTTCGTGTGCTGGTCGTAGGCGTGCAGGGAGTGCAGGTCGGTGTGGCACACGCCGCAGTAGTCGACCTGCACCGCGATGTCATCCGGGCGCAGGTCACGGCGCTCCAGCGACGCGCGCCGCAGTGCCGTCGGACCGGCCGCCCGCCATCCAGTGGTCGTTCGCATACGTGACTCCTTAAACAGACTGTTCTGTCTGTTGCAACATAAGTGCGACCCCGCCCTCAAGGCAAACCAACTGTTCTGTTTGGTACAGTGCGGGCATGCCGGAACAGCCCCAGACCTCGCGAGGCGCCGCGACCTACCAGCGCATCCTGGACGCCGCCACCGAAGAGTTCGCCCAGCACGGCATCGCCGGGGCGCGCATCGAACGCATCGTGACGGCAGCGCGCACCAACAAGGCACAGCTCTACGCCTACTTCGGCGACAAGGAACGACTCTTCGACGCGATCTTCCTCAGCTCGCTGGAGCGCATCACCAACGTCGTGCCCATCGACGCCGACGATCTCGCCGACTGGGCCGTTCGTCTCTACGACGAATACCTGCGCCGCCCCGACCTCATCCGGCTGGCGACCTGGACACGGCTGGAGCGCCGTCCTGGCGGGCACCTCGTCGAGACCCACCAGCACTACGACGACCGCAAGCTCAGGGCCATCGCCGAAGCCCAGGACGCCGGGCGGGTCCGCGCAGGTGACCCGTTCGACATCATGGCCATGGTCATTGCCATGTCCATGGCCTGGTCACCGGTCAGCAACGTATATGCGGCCAGCAGCCAAGAGCCCGATGACGTACATGACCAGCGCCGCGCTCTGCTCCGCGACTGCGTCCAGAGCGCCACCGCGGCCAGGTGAACATCTGCCGTCCATTCTCGGGCTCTGACACAAGTTTCGTGACCTGTGCAAGCTGAGTGACGGTTCTTCCTGGTGTTGGCCTTCGGGAAGTTGCCTGAAAAAGATCAGTGGCGATCTCGGCTGGCTGACAGTTCGGGGCCGTGGGAGACGTGGTCCTCCGGCTGGAGGAGTTGCTGTTCCCGTCGATCGCCGACGTGTCGGTGGGGGCGGTGGACGTGGACGACGAGACGGTGCGGACTGAGGCTCGCAGCACGGCATCCGGTTGGGCATGTCCGGGGTGTGAGAGCTGGTCAAGCCGGGTTCACAGCTCCTACCTGCGGTTTCCGGCGGATATGCCCAGTGGAGGGCTGCGGGTGCTGCTTTGTCTGCGGGTCCGCCGGTTCGCCTGCCGGGTCGCTTTGTGCCCGCGGCGCACGTTTGTTGAGCAGGTGCCGGACTGACTCGGAGGTACGGCCGGTGGACCGAGCGTCTGCGCTCGACATTGGCGGCGGTCGGCCTGGCCCTGGCAGGCCAGGCGGGCGCAGGGATGGCGGGTGTCTTCGAGGTGTCCGTCAGTCGCAGCACGATGCTGCGACTGGTCGATGCGCTGCCCGAACCGGAACTACCGGCCCCGAGGGTGGTCGGCGTCGATGAGTACGCGACCCGCAGAGGCCGCCACTACGGGACCGTCCTGGTCGACGTCGACACGTCGTCTGGTCGGTGACCTGATCGCGAAGCTCTACCGGTTGCGACTGACCGTGCCCGGGGTGGGCAAGTATCTGAAGCGGTGGGGGCTCTCTTTCCAGCGGCCCGACAAGCGGGCGGTGGAACAGGACCCGGAGGCGGTGGCCCGCTGGCACGAGCAGACGTGACCCGCGATCCGGGCGAAGGCGAAGGCCGAGGGTGGCGAGATCCTCTTCGCCGACCAGGTCGGCATCCGTTCCGATCAGGTCACCGGCCGTACCTGGGGCGAGAAGGGGCGCACCTCGATCGTGCGGCGTTCCGGCAACCGGTTCTCGGTGAACACATGTCGGCGATCAGCACGAAGGGCCGCATGCACATCATGGTCTTCACCGGGACCTTAGACTCCGCCGTGATGTGTCACTTCCTGGCCACACCGGCCGCGGCCCGCGCGACCGCTTCGGCCCCGACCGCGTGGAAGCCCGCAGCGCCCTCAAGCACGCCCACGACGCAGCCGGCCCCGAAGCGTAGCCATGGCCGATGGCAGCCCGGCACCATCAGTTACCTGGAGAAGAACAGGGTCCTCCTGGACTGGATGCGCTGGGAGACAGGTCAGACCGAACGTCGCATCCGCGAACTGGAGATCCAGGAAGCCCAGGAACAGGTGCGCCGGGAGCGGGCCCGTGCAGAGACGTTGTGGAAGATCCAGCCGCAGCGCCCCTCGTCGGTGGCACTGCTGCACCGAGGCGGCTGCGCCACCTACCCGGACCAGATCGGGCTCATATCCCGGGAAGACGCGATGGTCGCCCTGGCGGAACCGGACATCGAGCCGTGCAAGGTGTGCAGGCCGGATACCGGTCTGCGGGGCCGAACCGACACCGCCGGCCGCACCCCGTCACGGCCCACGCCGCCACGTACGTATGAGCACGTCAGCCCCGCCACTACACCCACTCCGGCTGACCCAGCAGCTGCTCCGCGTCCGGTAGTCCGGCCCGCCGCAGGAACTCCACGACGTCGTGATCCTCGTAGTGAGTGTTCCTGAAGTTCAGGGTGGTTCCGATGACGCTCGTAGCGGCACCGTTGGTCAGTTCCGTGGGGTGGCTGCGCGCTCTGTATGACCGTTGTGCAGAAGGACGAGCCCGGCGGCCTTGCTCCCGCGCTCGGAGGCGAAGCCGCCGGGCTCTGGGTATCTCACCCGTTGGCCTTGGCCAGGCAGTCCCGGTACGCGTCACGGGCCGGCCGGACGCCCTTGTCGGCATCCGCCTTCTCGGAGACGGCAGTGTCGAGGTCGGTCTTGCGGGCCTCGACATCCTTGGCGGTGGTCGCCTTCCGGACCCTCTCCGCATCCGTCCGCAACTGCCTGATCAGGCGGCTTGCGACCTCCGCACGACGTCCTTCTGCCGGCTCCAGCGTGTCCCCCTCGGTCATGGAGTCGAGCGCCTTCTGGCCCGCGTCAGCCTCGGCCACCGCTGCGTCAGCAGTAGCGGCCGCGTCGAGGCGTTTAGCCGCTTCGTACACGTCTAGTGCCGCCTTCACCACCCCCATTCTGAGAACGGTCGTTCCCCGTCTCCATTTTCTCGAAGGCGTTGAACAGGTCGTTTGCGGTACTCCTCACCTGTCCGAACGCCGCCCGGTCGTCCCTGGCCCGGTCGTACGCCCGCTGGGCGGAGGCGACCTTGGCTTCGGAGTCCTCCGGCTTGTCCTGTGAGTCGAGGCAAGTGATGTTCTCCGTGGTGCATGCCGGCGCTTCGGCGGCGAGCGCCTGCGTGGGCGCAAGGATGGACAGGGCGGCCCTGTACGTGGTGCTGATCTTCACGAAACTCGGCCTCATGATCGGTTGGGCGGGGTGTACATGATCAAACGATTCACCTCAGCGGGTGATACGGACGCCAGAGGGGAAGGCTGAGGTTCTCCGGTCGCAGGGAGCGGCCACCACGCCCTCGAACCCAGGCGGTGTCCGACGGGCCGGATAGACGCTGCTGCCGAAAGCGGACGAAGCAATCCAGGACCCTCCTGGTAGGGCTCTCCATTTGCAGCCGGTGTCCACGACGTAGCGGATCGCGTCGACGACCTCGCGGCAGGGATGTTCCTCCGGCCGGCCTCCCCGGACGGTCTCACTCGCGGGCAGCGGGAGCAGAGGTTCGATCGGCGCCCACTCGTGGTCGGTCATGTCCGAGGGCTAGATTCTGTCCGGCGGATCGTGGTCGGAGCTGTGTCGAGCAGTAGAGCCAGCTCCTCGCGACTTCCCGGCTGACCCGTGAAGCGTCTGCCAACAGGCCGCGCCGTGCGGGGCGATCGCTGCAAGCCAAGACGTACCCGCCGCAGGATCCGCCGAGGCCGCGCCGCGTCCCGAGCCGCGGCTTCAAGGGCCAGGTCGCTGCCGGGCCAGCACACGCTTCGATTGTCAGTGGGTCGTGTGAGGCTGTCCGAGACCCACCGTACGAATCACCGGAGTTCAGGTATGACGACCCTTTCACTCATGACGGTCGCGGAATGGCGCGCGTTCCTCAGCGACTACAACGCCAGGCACATCAACTCGGACGACGTCCGTGAGGCCATCGAGGAGCATCGGCAGGTCATCAGTAAGGAGCGGCTGGAGGCCGGGTGGGCCGGTGCCGAACCGGCGGGCGAGCAAGCGATCGTGGCCGCCGAGGAGCGGCTCGGGGTGAGGTTTCCTCCCTCGTACCGAAACTTCCTCCAGGTCAGCGACGGCTGGGAAGACATCGGGTTTGTCAACCTGTTCCAGGTCGGCGCAATCGGCTGGTTTGCCGACCTTGACGCCGACCTGTTCGAAGCGTGGTCGGACCTCGACAGCTTCGAGGAGCAGCTCACCGTACTCAGGCGATGCCTGCTGGTCGGCGACGACGACGGCGGTAGCGGCTGCTACTGGCTGCTGCACGCCGACAGCATCGGGGATAACGGCGAGTGGACCGCGTATGTGTGGTGGCCCGGCGACGGTGACGACCTCGAGCCGCACCACGACTTCGCCGCCATGGTGCGGGAAGCAGCGCGCCCCTAGCTTGTTCTTTTTCTTCCGGACTCGAACGACGTCTCGAACTGGGTCGCTCACATGGGGATTCGCCATCGCCGCGATCAACGAATGGCTGTGACCTGCCTGAAGTGTCAGCCCCGCGAGTCATCCTGGCCGGGATCAGGTCAGCAGGCTGTGAGGAGACGGAGCTGATGGGATCTGCGTACTACCGGGCCGAGAGCGAGAGCGGCGACCACATCGAGGACCCGTCCGAAGACGCACTGTTCATGCTGATCGACGACCTCAACAGCTCGGACAACACCTTCGTTGTCATCCAGCCCGACGAAGACGATCCGGCCTGGTTCACCTCGGTCACCGTCCTGGACGAAGGCGGCTACGAGGTCGTCCGCCGCGACACCACCCGCCGCGAACACGATGTCGTCACCGAGACGAGCATCGATCAGATCGCCCGCGACCTCACGATCTGGTTGGCCGCCCGCATCAGCGCTAACTGACCCCGATCGCACCGCGCGTCGAACATCTGTGGCCTGTTCCCGTGCCGCCGCAGCCTCCGCCCTGGCTCTATCCCGGTCCTCCTCGAAGTTCAGCACACAGGCCAACGCGTCCAAGGCCCCAGCGATCCTCTCTCTCCAGTCAGCGAACTCGACGAAATCTCCATCGGACGGCTTCTGCGACTTCACTGAGCGGAGAAGGCACAGGGCGTCCTTGAGCGCGGGGCCAACCACCAGGCTTCCTTCAACGGGTACGCAGTCGACTCCATCGTGCACTACTTCCAAGACACGGCCTAGCGGGCCTCCGCCCGCGCCCTGCAGCCCCCCGCACCGCATGCGCATGCGCAGGCGGAGGCGCGCCCGTCGTCCTGCAGCTGCTGCTCGCGCTCGTCGAGGCGGTCGAGGTGTCCCGCCGCTGGCACGAGGCGGCCGAGCACCGCGCGCAGACACGCGCCGTCGCCGACTCCGCGGTGCTCCTGCGCGAAGCCGCCGTCACCATCGCCGCCGCCGCGCCGTCGGCTCCGGCCTCCGTCCCAGCAGCCGGCGCTACGCCACCGTCCCCAAGGGCCGCACCAGCTTCCGCAGCGCCCCGTGTTCCCCGCCCCGTTCGGTCACCAGCACCACCGCACCCGCACCCGCACCCGCACCCGCGCCTGCCTCGGCGCCTGTCTCGGCGCCGAGGGCGGGGGAGCGGGCTGGTTCGTGGACCCCGGCCAGCGCGGATATCAAGGCCATGTGGGGTCCGCTGACCGAGGCCCTGCCACTCCCGGAGGTCCTGCACATCGACGACCGGGAGAGCGGCCTCCTCGTCGGCGCCCGGGCCTGGCCCCCTGCTCGCCCGCCGCATGGCCCGCACCGCCCGCGCTCCGGAAGGCGAACCAAGCCTGAGTGTTCGCCGGTCCGGTCTGCTGATCATGTCAAGCACGGTCCTGGCGTGTTGCTGGTGCTTCTGGGCCGCGTAGACGGCGCGTCCTGTTGACCCGGTGGCCGTAGCGCTTGTCGACCTCGTGGTCCGTGGCCATCAGTACGGTGCACGACGCCGGTGGCCCTGCTGCGTCCTGAAACGGATGGAGGTGCTCCTGAAGGCCGCAGCGGTCCTGCCCCGGTGCCGTCCCTCGGTAGGTGTGCCATGTCGGCAACGTGGGCACGGTGAAGACTGCTCAGAGCGGGCAAAGCGTCCGGGGCCCCGTAGGTGGGACGCTACGGCCACCCAGGGCCGTGGCCCCGCCCAGGACCTGCTGCTCATTCAGGATGCCTGCGGCGCCGCCCCGGCCTCAGGATTCTTCGACCGCTCCTGGACCCGAGGTGTGATTCCCATGAGACTGACCCGCGCGGCGTTGGCCGTAACCGCAGGAGCCCTTGCTCCGGCCCTTCTGCTCGGCACTCCCGCGTTCGCCGCAGGTCCGGTCTCCTCGCCTGTCACCGAATCGGTGGCGAAGGCCACCGGCACGGGCTCTCCGTACGACTCCATGCCGCTGACCGAGCTCCGTGTCGAGGTGTTCACGGTCCTGGGTGACCCTGACACGGGACCCACCGTGCGCGAGGAGGCCGTGAAGGCGCTGGAGACCGATACGGCCGAGGCGCTGCGGTACTTCCTGAAGACCGGACGCGGGATCGCTCAGGTGACGGACGACCGCGTAGCGGTGTTCACGGTCCTGGGTGACCCAAACACGGGCCGGACGGTTCACGACGCGGCCGTGAAGGCACTCGAAGCCGATACACCCGAGGCGCTGAGGCACTTCCTGGAGTCCGGGCGCTGGGACGCGCAGGAGGTGGACGACCGCGTAACGGTGTTCACGATCCTGAGCGCCCCTGGGACCGGCGAAGCCCTGCGTGCGGCGGCGATCGCCGTGCTGGAGGACGGTTCCCGGGAGGCGCTGCGCCACTTCGTCGAAATCGGACAGTACGAGGTGTGACTCCGGAAAACGTACCGCTTTCTGCTCGCTGCCCGCGCTGGATACCAGGACGCCGCTGAGTGGGATTGGTTCACGGGACATGACCGCAGGCGCTGCGCCTCGCGCTGGGTCTCGACGGCCGGGTTGGGGCGTCGTCGTTCCAAGGTGTCGACAGCGTGGGAGGCGGTGTGCCGATGGACGGCCGCGTCGGCGTCCGGTGTGAACCCGTCGGCGGGGCGGGGCAGGAATCGCAGCCGGTCGGCGAGGGGTTCCAGCTCCGCCACGAGGTCGAGTGCCGCTCTGTTCTGGCCATGGCGCACCAGCCAGGCCATGGTGAGTAGCGCGGCCTCCTCGGGCACGCCGATCTCGTAGCGGCCGTTGTCCAACCGGGCCCACAACCAGGCGAGTCCGGGCTCGGTGAGGCAGTGGGCGAAGAGCGCACGCCGCTCGGCGGGCACCCCGAAACTCCGCGCGGCTTCGATCTCGTGAGTCCGGAGCGGGCCGCCCGCGCTCGCGGTCCCGGTGGCGAAGCCGCCCCGCATCACCTCAGGAGTGACCCACGACGGGAGTCCGGCCACGGGCGTGCGCGAGCCGACCGAGAGCCGGCCTGCGGCCACGGCTGCCAGAACCTCCCGCCATCGCTGTCCACGCACCTCGGCGCGACCCCGGGTACCGGCATCTTCATGGGTCAACGCGGTCACGAAGGCCTTGGCCAGTTGGCCCTCCGGATAGGACAGGGCCGCGAGAGGCTGCTGCTCAGCGTTGTCGTTCATAAGCCGACGTGGCAGGTTCCGCCCCTGCGCCCTCCGGGTCCAGAGCCCGGTGCTCTACTGCTGAGCTACACGCCGATAACGGTGAACGTCAGACGTCGGCGTGATCACCCCACAACCGGCTTTTCTCGGGCGAGCGAGTCATGAGCACATCGCGGGAAGGAGTTGGAGCTGCGCATAAGGGTCCTGCCGCCCCACGCGTCGATGCCGGCGGCGGCCAGGATTCAGACCTGCTCGGCCGACCTGCCGGAGACGATGGCCGATGCCGTCTCCGGGGCACGCGATACGACAAGCCGGCCGTCACCGGCTCTCTGCCGCTGGAGAGCCGCGTGACGCGCGGCGGTCGCGACAACTCTGGCCCGGCGGCCCGACTTGGTCCACTTCCGGTGCCGTACGCCCATGGCACAGGCACCCGCCGATCACCTGCTGCGGCTACTGGAGCCGCCCGTACGCCGTAACGGCATCGGCAACCCCGCACATCGGGATCGTGGAGCCCGCCTCGGGCGGCCAGGTGGAGGAGGAGCCCCGCCGCGGACACGGGGAAGCGCGGTCGAGAGGTGGGCCAGATTGGAGGGAAGAACACCACGGGCGGCGCACGGCCGGACACAGGGCACGACGCAGTTGAGCCGTCGAATGAGCCTCGACCAGCTCCCGCGGCGCCCAGGCCGGTTCGGCGGCCCCTGCCCGGTCAGTGGTCCCGCACTTCGCCCTGGGCGATCTCCACGTTGTGATGCAGGTCCACGAGCCCGGCTGCGGCCCCCGCGGTCGTCGCGGCCGCGTATGCGAGCAGCAAGGTCACCGCGGCGACCGCAAGTCGTTGAGGGGTGGTCGGTGGCTTGAGGAGGGCTTTGACGCGCTGAGGTACGGGGCCGCCGGAGGCTCCTGCGGCGAAGGGAGGGCGGCCGGTCGCAGCGGTGTTCCGGGCGAGGGCTGCGCGGCCGATGGCGCGGGCCGTCAGGTTGCGGTCGCCGACCACACGCGCGGCGGCCTCGTCGGCGACGCGTTCCACGGCCAGGCCGATGGCGTCGCGCAGCCCGTTCAAGGCGGGATGGCAGCGGGCAGCGAGGTCTGCGGCGGTGAGGAAGTAGTGGTGGCGGCCCGCCAGGTGGGCCCGTTCGTGGGCGAACAGGGCCTCTCGCTCGGATCCGTCGAGGGTGCGCAGCATGCCGGAGGTCACCACGATGCGTCCCGGGTTCCCGGGAAGGGCGTAGGCGTCGGCTTCGGGGTGATCCAGGATGCTGAGGTCTCCCGCGGAGGGTGCGTATCGCAACTGCGCGTGTGCGTTGCGGTATTGACCGAGCTGACGCAGCGTCGACCGGGTCACGGCGAAGGCACAGACGGACAGTGCGCCGAGGGCGAGGGCAGTGACCGGGTAGGCGACGACGGCGGGCGCGACGTGCAGGGGGTGGACCAGGTGCCCGAGGCGGGCCAGGGCACTCACGGTGAGTACGCCGGCGAGGAGCAGACCGCCCAGCGCCGCCAGCCAGCCGCCCGCCAGCACACATGCTGTCGCGGTCAGCACCCACATCGAGAGCGCAGGCCGCAGGTGGGGAGCAGCCCATCGCACGAGCCCCGGCGCCGCGAACGGCGTCAACAGCGGCACGATCAGGACGCTGATCACCGACCGCCACCGCCGTCCAGGAGGTCGCGCAGTATGCGTTCGTCCTCGGGGTCCAGGTCGGAGACGAACCGGGCCAGCACGGTCTGCCGGTCGTCGTCCTTGTCGAGCTCGTGGTGCATACGCCGGGCGGTCAGGCCGTGGGCGTCCTGGACGGGGAAGTAGGCGAATCCGCGTCCGGAGCGTTCTCGGCCGACCGCCCTTTTCTCGAAGAGGCGGGACAGGATCGTCGTCACGGTCGTGCGGGCCAGCTCCACCGTCAGGCTGCGCTGTACCTGCGCGGCGGTGCGGGGGCCGTCCGCAGCCCACAGCACGGCGAGCACGCTCGCCTCCAGCTCCCCTGCCGCTCTGCGCTCGACAGCGCCTGACGTCATCGCGTTCCTCCACTCGGCAATCGTCTACAGTGCAGTAGACCGTCTACGTGATTGTAGTCGACCGGTCGTTCCCTCCGGCTGCCCCTGCCCGCATTCAGTGAAAGGCCACCCACCCATGGCCGTATCCGACCTTGCCGCAACTCCACTCGCGGTGAACCTCCTCGACGCCCAGTCGTTGCTGGCGACCTTCGGTGTCCTGGGCATCGCGGTCGTGATGTTCGCCGAGACCGGGCTGCTGGTCGGCTTCTTCCTGCCCGGCGACTCCCTGCTGTTCAGCGCGGGCCTGCTGTGCGCGGGCAGTGCGGACAAGGCTGCGACGCTGTCGCTGCCCTGGGTCCTGGCCGCCTCGGTTGCCGGAGCACTGGCCGGCGCGCACGTGGGATACCTCATCGGGCGCCGGGCGGGTGGAGCGGTCCTCTCCCGGAGCAGGAACAAGCGCCTGCACCAGGGTGCCGAACGCGCCGAGGAACTCCTGAAGCGCTACGGCCACGCCAAGGCGATCGTGCTGGCGCGCTTCGTCCCCGTGGTGCGCACGGTCCTGAACCCGCTCGCCGGAGCCCTGAACATCCCCGCCCGGACCTTCACCCTCTGGCAGGCCGTCGGCGGCCTGTTCTGGACGGCGGGCCTGGTGCTCGGCGGATACGCCCTCGGCTCCTCCATCCCCGACGTCGACCACTACCTGCTGCCGATCATCGCCCTGATCGTGGTCGTGTCCCTGCTGCCACTGGCAGTCGAACTGCTCCGCTCCCGTCGGGCCACCAAGCACAGGACCGAGGCCCACTGATGAATCTCGCGTACGACGGCTCGGCCATCGACGGCCCCGCCTACCTCGACATCGTCAGCCTCGCCCACCGGGCGCCCGGCTGGCTCGACAGTCTGATCACCGACTGGTCGTCCTACGGACTGGCGGTGTTCGCAGTGCTGATGTTCCTCGCCTGGTGGCAGACCCGCCGCGCGGAGGCCCCGGGAGCGGTCACCGCACTGGCCGTCCCACTGGTCACCCTTCTCGCCTTCGGCGTCGACTCCCTTCTGAAACTGACCGTCCACGAGGACCGGCCCTGCCGGCAGTTCCACACGGTCACCCTCGAGGCGTGTCCAGCGCCCGGCGACTGGTCCTTCCCCAGCAACCACGCCGCCCTCGCCGCCGCAGCAGCCGTCGCGCTGCTTCTCGTATCGCGTCGGCTGGGCCTCATCGCCCTGACCGCGGCGGTCCTGATGGGAGCATCCAGGGTGTGGGTGGGCGTGCATTACCCGCACGACGTGCTGATCGGATTCGTCGTCGGCGCCCTCGTCGCGCTCCTTGCCACCCGGACCGTGCGGCGCAAGGAGAGCTCGCTCGCCACCCGGCTGAAGGAAGGCCCGCTGCGCCCACTGCTGACCGCGGCACCGCCGGACAGCGTCTGAGCACTGCCGCCGCACTCGCGCCCTGTCCCGGCATCGGCCGGGCGCTCCCGGTCCGGTCCGGTCCGCGATCAGCATCGCTGATCTTCCGACCTCGGCCACCGATCGCCGACTGGGTGACATCGTCCGCTCCGCAGCGCGGTCGGATGTCTCGGCTGGGCGTGGCGAACCACCGACCGCCGTCAGCGCCGTGCCGGTTGGGGAAGTGGGGTCGTCAGCGCTAGCCGGACGCGTCGGCGGCCTTGCTCGCTCGACCTCGACCAGGCACTGTCCGGCGGATCTTGACGGGTCGGCGCGTATACGGCAGTGCTGAAGCGCGGAGACTGCCTGGTACCGGCATGGTCCGGCACCACCAGGTGCTGCAACCATGTGGGCATCTTCGGGCCGGGCTGTAACTCGCGTTTCTGGCCTGTTAGCGGTCGGAGCGGAGCGACACCATGGCATGGGTAGTAGGGGCAGGCGGGTTCTTGGGGCTGCTGGCGATCGCCGTGGGAATCGTGACACTGCGGGCGGGGTGGATCCTGCCCACGGCGCGTCGCCACGTCACCAGGCCGAGGCTCCACGGCCTCGGTGCCCTGCTCACGGGCGCGTCCGCGCTTCTGCAGAGCCTCCTCTACTTTGGAATCTTGCCGAGCGTTTCCTGGGATGTCCGTTTCTTCGGCGGAAACGCCTTCCTGTTCGCGGGGCTCCTCCTCATCGCTCTCAGCCAACTGCTGCCGCTCCGCCGAAACCGGGACTACGCCGACCCCTCAGGCGCCTGAAGGATGTCGACGGATCACGGCCGAAGCCACAAGCGGATCGCGGCGGTGGCGACGGTGCCGTGGAAGACGTAGACCCGCTTGTCGTAGCGGATGGCGACGACCCGGGAGTTCTTGAGCCTGTTGATCGTCCGCTCGACTTCATTGCGGCGTCTGTAGATCTCGTTGTCGAAGCCGGTGGGTCGGCGCCCTCGCTGCCGCGGCGTTGTCGTTTGGCCCGCTGGTCCTTCGGCTCGGGGATGGTGTTCGATCCGGCGTCTTCGAACGTGCCGCCGATTCCGACGCTAGTGCCGCGTCAGGCAACGTTTGCCCTGTCGACGACGGCTTGTAGGTGCTGGTCGTCGGCATGGCGGTTTCGCCAGATGATGTAGCGGCGGATCATGCTGCCCTGTTCCTTGTGGCCGGCGTGGTCCGTGCCGTCCAGGGTGAAGTAGCGCAGGGCCGTGAACTGGGCCTCGATGCGGTTGAGCCAGGAGCTGTTGGTCGGTGTGTAGGCGATCTCGACGTTGTTCGCGGCAGCCCAGATGCCGACCCGTTGACACCTCTTCGTGGTCAGGTGCGGGGAGAAGTTGTCGGCCACGATCGCGATCCTGACGTCGGCCGGGTAGAGGCTGCGCAGGTAGCGGCAGAACTCCAGGAACTGGGTGCGCCGCTTGACCGGTTTGATGTGGCTGTAGAGCTTGTCCTTGGACAGATCCAGAGCGGCGAACAGGTGCCGTACCCCGCCGTAACGGTTGTAGGTCGCTCGCCGCCGCCGGCGCGGTTCGCGATCGGGATCCTTGCGCTTGCCGCCGTGCTCGGCCCACTGCCGACCCGGGTGGGGCATCAGGTTGAGCGGCCCGAACTCGTCCATGCAGAAGATGACTTCGGGTTCGTCTTCCTCAGGTATGACCTCGCCGTCGGCGATCGCGTACAGGTGCTCGACCCGCGCTTTCTTGGCCGCGTAGTCCGGATCGCGTGAGGTCTTCCAGGTCTTCAGGCGTTGAAAGGAGACGCCCTCCTCGCGGAGCAGGATGCGCAGGCCCTCGTGGCTGATGTCGTCGACCACCCCCTCGGCGATCAGGAAGCCCGTTATGCGGAGATCGTGGCTGAACTGCGGAAGCTGGTGGAGACTGCCACCCGCATCCAGTTCACGATCGGTGACTATGCCCTCGAAGTCGAGCCGATGCGCGAGGCCGGCGGCCAGGAACGGACCGACGGCCTGTTCACGGTCAAAGATTCACTGTTCCGGCTTGCCGAGGACATCGGCGTCTCCTGCAAGTCACTGTCGGGCAACCGCTGGACCGCCTCGAAGTGGCCGAAGGACCGCCGGGTCGCTGGGGTGTCCTTCACCGTCCACCGCATCTTCGCCGGCATCACCGACGAGGAGGAGCGGTTCGCGACGATCCTGACCCCGCCGAAGGGTAAGTCCCGGTGGACTCCGGACGAGGCCAACCGACGGGCAGGCCGTCAGGTCGTCAAGCCGGTCACCCTGCAGGAGAAGGTCTCGCGATCCACAGCCTGGCGGCTGATGAGGAGGTCGCAGCCACCGTCACCGGCGACTTGCTGCGGCGGCCGACCGTGGTCGCCCAGGTCAGGAAGGAGGACAAGGTCCGGGCTGTTGGCGAACTGACCCGCGACGAGGGTGTCGCCGCGACGGTGACCGGCGACCTGTTGCGGCGCCCGGCGGTGGTCGCCCAGGTCAAGCAGGCCGACCGCGTCCGGGTGGTCGAGGAACTCACCTTGGACGAACAGGTCGCGGCCGAGGTCACCACCGGCCTGCTCCGCAGGCCCGACGTCGCGTTCAAGGCGATGTCGGACGACACCGCCCGCCACCAGGTCAACCACGCCCAGGTCGAGCGCGGCCGCCAGGCCCGCGAGCACTTCGAGGACACCAGCCCCGCCGCCGAGACGGTCCGCAACATCGACCGGTCGGTCGAGTTCCTCGACCTGGTCACCGCCTGCCACGCGTTCGTCGCCGCCTCGGGACGGGTTGTCCCCGGCCTGCGAGACCGCCAGCTCAGCAACGACGAGAAGGTCCTGGTCCACGAGAACGTCGCCCGCGTCCGGGCCACGCTCGACTGGATCGAGATCGCGGTCGACACCGGCAAGGTCGACGTCGACGGCGAGCTGGCCCGCCTGCTGCAAGGTGAATAGCCAATGCCCCGTGCTTCCGCGCGCAGACCACCGGCCGCCCAGCGCCATGCTGACAGCATCCGCTTCGTCCTCTTCGAGGCCCGCCCCGCCGGACTGACCTTCGCCCAGCTGGTCAGATCCAGCGAACTCTCCCCCCACCAGGCCCGGTCCGGGCTGGCCTGCCTGCGCGACATCATCGCCGAGCAGGGCTGGCCGCCCCTGATCTGGACCAGCGCCGACGGTTACCAGTTCTGCTCCGACACCACCGAGCTCCAGGCATACGAGGTCGCGGTCATCCGCGCCAAGCTCACCGAGATCCGCCGGTTCATCACCGGCGTCGTCATCCCCCACGCCACCCTCCAGCCGAAAGGACGGTGGATCAAACACCTCAACACCCAGCTCAGCAGCGTCGAATCGACGCTCGACGTCATCGCTGACTACATCGACGCCTGACCGGTGGTCCTGGCCGCGAAGCGGCCAGGACCACCCCATCGCCCACTGGAGGGGCCACGTTGCCGCGCAGACGGTGCTACCCCTCCGACACCTTCGACGACGAGTGGGCGCTGATCGAACCGCTGCTGCCTGTCCCGGCCTGCGACACCCCCACCGGCGGCCGGCCGGAGAAGCTCCCGCGGCGCGAGATCGTCGACGCGATCCGCTATGTCGTGGACACCGGCTGCAAATGGCGAGCCCTCCCGCGCGACTTCCCACCCTGGCGCACGTGTTACGGGTTCATGGCCCGATGGGCGGCCGCTGGCGTCGTCGGACAGATCCGTGACCAGCTCCGCAAGCGCATCCGCCGCGACCTCGGCCGGTCGCCCGGAGCGGTCGCGACCGTGATCGACTCCCAGTCGGTCAAGGCCGCCGAGACCGTCGGCCGTGACTCCCGTGGCTATGACGGCGCGAAGAAAATCAACGGACGCAAGCGCCACCTCGTGGTCGACACCAAGGGTCTGCCGCTGTTCGTCATGGTCACCCCGGCCGACATGACCGACCGCGACGCCGCGAAGGAAGTCCTCTTCCGCCTGCGGCTGATGCACCCTGAGATCACGATCGCCTGGGCCGACTCGGGCTATGCCGGACAGCTCGTGACCTGGGCCAAGAAGTATCTCGGACTCACGCTGAAAACGGTGAGCCGGCCGAAGAACACCCCTGGGTTCGTGATCCTGCCCCGCCGCTGGGTCGTCGAGCGGTCCCTCGCCTGGATCATGCACGCGCGCCGCCACGCGAGAGACTACGAGCGGTTGATTCAGCATTCGGAATCGCTGATCACTTGGGCCGCAATCACGCTTATGACCAGGCGAATCACCCGCCGGTCATCCCGCCGCGGCGGCCAACCCGACTCCCGCGAAGCCCACCGGGACTGATCCAGACGGCGTTGCCGGTCAGCAACGCCACCCTCACTCGTCCAACGACTGGCTCTTCGACCACATTCTCACGCAGGCCCGGCTCACCGCGGGCGAACCGGACATCCAGTTGCCCGCCGCCCGGGCCTCACCTGATCCTGTTCGAATCCTAACCTGCGAGGAACACGCCGGACCTTTAAGCACAGGCGCTGAGGCAGCGGCGTACGAGGGTGAGGGTGCGCTGTGTGACCGTATCGAGGGGGGTGCCGTTCTCGACGGCGGCCAGGGCGGTGTGCAGCATTCCGGCGATGAGGTCGGCCGTGAGCGCGGGCTCAGGAGCGCCAAGCTCCCGGACGGCGGCGCGGAACGGTTCGACCTGGTCCAGGTGGAGTTCCATCAGCCTCTGCTGGCAGGCGGGAGGAAGGCCGGCGTTCATGAGGGCGACGGCGGGCCGGTGTGCGCCTTCGGCGCCCAGGCGGAGGCTTTCCCCGAAGAACGCCTCGACGCGTTCCAGTGGGCCTTTCGCAGTGGCCATGGCGCGGGTGAGTGCCTCGTTGGAGCGTCGGAAGGCTTCCTCCGTGATGGTGGCCAGGAGGGCTGGCGAGGAGTCGAAGTACTGGTAGACGCTGGAGCGGGCCAGGCCCGCGCGGGCGCCGACCGCCGCCGGTGTGACGGCGGCGGCGCCCTCGTTGACCAGGATGTCGATCGCCGCCCCGATCAGCGCCTCGCGTTGCTGGGCGCGGTGCTCGGCGACGGTGGAGGCGTTGATCTTCGGCATGGGGGGCGGGCTCCTGTAAGGGTGGACAGGGCCGGGAATGCGGCGCCGGTTGGCGGCCCCCGTCAGGACAGGCGGCCGTCGACCATCTCGTACACCCGGTCGGCAGCGTCCATTATCGCCGTGTCGTGGGTGACCATGACCGTGGCCGTGCCGCGCTCGTGGGTCTGCTCGGCGATCAGCCGCACCGCCTCGGCGGACCGTACCCGGTCCAGTGCCGAGGTGGGTTCGTCCACCAGCAGGACGGCGGGGGAGGTCATCAGGGCGCGGGCCAGGCCCGCGCGCTGGCGCTCGCCGCCCGACAGCTGATGCGGACGGGAGCCGGCGCGGTGGGTCAGTCCGACGGCTTCGATGAGTTCGTCTGCACGGGCCCGGGCAGTGGTGTCGAGGCGTCCGTCGATGTGCAGGGGCAGCAGGAGCTGTTCCCTCACAGTGAGGGAGGCCAGCAGGTTCGACTGCTGGAAGACGAAGCCGATGTGGCGGCGGCGGGCGGCGGTGCGTTCCTTGTCCGAAAGGGCGGTCAGCTCGGTGCCGGCGATGTGCACGGTGCCCGAGGTGGGCCGCTGGAGGCCGCCGGCGACGGCGAGGAGGCTGGACTTGCCGGATCCGGAGGGGCCGACGACAGCGACGAACTCGCCGGGGGCAACGGTCAGGCCGACGTGGTCGAGGGCGGTGACGGCGGTATCGCCGTCGCCGAGGGTGAGGGTGACGTCGTCCAGGCGCAGCCCGCCGGAGCGGTCGGTGTCCGCGGCGGCCTGGTGGTCGGGGGCGGGTGTGGTCATCGGGTGGCTCCCAGAGCGATCAGGGGGTCGACGGCGGTGATGCGGCGGACAGCGACGCCAGCGCCCACGGTCCCGAGGACGATGAGGAGGCCGGAGGAGGTGGCGATGGCCGGTGCGGAGAGGGAGAAGGGGGCCTTGCCGATCATCGCGCTGCCCAGGGCCAGGCCGACGGCGGTGCCGAGGGCCGTGGCTGCGACGAGCACGGCGACGACCTGGGTGAGCGCGTCGCGCAGGATGTACCCGGTCGGGGCGCCCAGTGCCTTCATCAGGGCAATCTCGGGCTTGCGCTGGACGGTCCAGACGGTGAAGAACGCGCCGACGACCAGGGCGGAGATGACGTACAGGAACCCCTTGATCAGGGCCATGGTGCTCGACTCGGCCTCGTAGCCGGGGGACGCGTTGAACGTGGCCTCCTTGGTCTCGGCGAGGGTTCCGGTTGCCTTTTCGACCACGGCGACGTCGGCGCCCGGCTTCAGGGTCAGGGCGACGGCGGTGGCCTGGCGGCTCGCGGCATCGGGCAGGTCGCCGGGCAGGCCGTAGTGCAGATGCCGCCACGTGTCGAGGTCTGTGTAGACGACGCCGATGTGGCCATAGGAGACGGTCTCGTCGACCAGTCCCACGACCTTCAGCCGCACCTCGCTCTTGTCCGCGGTCAGCACGTCGCCGATCTCCACGCCCAGGGCGGCGGTCTCCTGGGTGATCACGATGCCTGCACTGCCCTCCTTCAGGCCCTTACCCATGCTGGGGCTGGGCGCCAGAGGGGAGTCCGGTGTCATGCCGAAGACGGCGAGATTGACCTGCTCCCCCTTCTTGGCGCCCTGGGTCACCTGGGCATTGGCCAGGGTGTTCCCGAACGGCTCCGCGCGCTCCACGCCCGGAGCCCTGGACCATGTCTGCCAGTCCTCCTGCTCCACGGTCGAGCGGGAGAACTGCTCGCTGGTCGCCTTCTCGTCGAAGGCCAGGTGGGTTACGGGCAGCGCGCGCAGGCCGGATATGCCGGCGTCCGCCAGACCGGAGGCAAGCCCGGACAGGAGGACACCGAGTACGGCGATGAGCGCGACCACCGCGCCCATCAGGGCGAAGCGACCGCGGGCGAAGCGCAGATCGCGTAGGGCAAGGAACACGGAGCTCTCCGAGCGATGAAGGGAATGAGGACACGACAGACTGGCCACGTCGCCGCTTTACCTAAACTTGACGACGCAGCTGTCGGCATCTTATCGGATGTTGCCGACGCGCCCGTCGGCATGTTGTGTCGCGTACGTCGGCCGGATCCTCCCCACCCGACCACCCCTGTGCGGGTGTGGCCTGACTTCGCCTGGGGTTTGTACCGGGTCCGCCGACCGGCCGGATCGCTCACAAGGCCCGGTCACCGAGCTGTTGATCATGACGTCGGAGCGGGCTGAGAAAGCCGCCGTCACGGCCCGGGAATCGGCGGATCGCCGTCGCGGAGAGTTCCTTCTCGCCGGACCGCGGCGTCAAGAGAACAGCACCGACGCCGCCTCGTGCAGTCGGCGCCTGACCAGTCCGCGGGCATGCTGCGGGTGAGGTCCTGCTCAGCGGTCAGCGACGGCTGCCGGCGGGAGCGAGCAGACTGGTGAGCTCGGCGATTGCCTCTGGGGGCGGCTTGAATAGCGCCGGACGTTCTCCGGTTCGCCATCAGCATCAGTAACGACGCGCCCTGCTCGCCGAGGTGGGTCAGGGAGGAGTGGCGGCACTCGCGCAGAACCCAGCGCGTTCCAGGTCCACGTACGGCGGTGTGCTCGTCCAGCAGGGCGCGGGCCTGCCCGTACGACAGCCGGGCGAACCCGGTGTCCGGGTCGGGCATCGCGCGGGCTGGCAACCTTGCCTGGCCCCAGCCGCCCACCAGGGCGGACGGAGGCTCAGTGCACGATCTGACGCCGATGTTCCTCAGAAGCCGTTGTCGTACCGATCATGGAACGTGCGGATCGAACAGGGTTCCTGGTCGGGTGATCTTCCCCGATCGCGTGCATGAGGACGGGGTCTCCTGTGTAGCTCGGTGATGCGAATCGATCCGCGCTGCGCCAGGAGGCCCCGTTGTCGTTGTTGTACGCCCCCGTGCCCGCCCATTTCAACTCGGCCGTCGTGTCGTGCGATTGCCTCGCGCACGTGTACGGCAACGCGGCCGATCATCCCGACCGGGCACGGCAGTACCCGTCGGACATGACGGACGCAGAATGGGCGGCGGTCCGGCCCTTGCTGCCCAACCCGGCCTGGCTGGAGGGCCGTGGCGGGCAGCCCGAAGGGTACTGCCACCGTCAGATGCTGGACGCGATCCGCTACCTGGTGTCGGGCGGGATCGCCTGGCGGTCGATGCCCGTGGACTTCCCCGCCTGGGACCGCGTCTACGCATTCTTCCGCCGCTGGCTGCACACGGGGCTAATCACCGAGTTTCACGACCGGCTGCGCGGACGGGTGCGCGAGCACGAAGGGCACGAGGCCGAGCCGACGGCCGGGATCATCGACGCGCAGTCGGTGAAGGGGGCCGCTTTGGTGCCCGCCGCCTCACGCGGCTACGACGGCGGCAAACAGATCAACGGCCGCAAGCGCCACATCATTACCGACTGTCTCGGTCTGCTCCTGGTCGTCGCGGTCACCGCCGCGAACGTCGGCGACCGCGAGGCGGCCGTGCCCTTGCGGACACGGCTGCGGAACCTGCACCGGGACATCTGCCTCGTCTGGGCCGACGGCGGCTACACCGGCCCACTCGTCGACTGGTGCGTCAAGAAACTCGCCTTCACCCGCGAAGTCGTCAAACGCACCGACGACATGGAGGGGTTGGTGGTGCTTCCGAGACGCTGGGTGGTGGAGCGAACCCTGAGCTGGTTGATGCACTCGCGGCGTTTGTGCCGCGACTACGAGACCCTGACCGCGACCAGCGAGGCGATGATCCTGTTCTCGATGATCACGCGGATGAGCCGCCGACTGGCCCGGCCACGAGCCGACGGCCGGCGCTGAACGCCCCCGACGCCTCCTGGAGCAACCACCCGCGCTCGGCCAGGCGCTTGGCCTTCGACCGCACCCCTTCGACCTTCGCCGCGACCGCATTGTCGATGCCCAGCGCCGCCGCGATGCCCTTGGCCCGCACCGGCTCGTGGCCCGGCCGGTCCTGCAGCACGTTCAGGATCCGCTGGTTGTTGTGAAGTGCTGTTTAAGTGTCAGTGGCTGAATGTCATTTTGCTGGCAGCGCTGGAACCTGAGGTTGCTCATCTGGCCTGGTGTAACTACCCGCGACCTACTGGCATCCAGTGGCACTTAGTGCTGGCAGTGAATGGCATCAGACCAGGACAGCTTCGTGGCACTTCCTACAGGGTGTTTTGAGGCTTGATCCCGACGGGGGCCTTGGGCGGCATCATCGCGACCAGAGCATGCGGGCCAGCCCGACCGGGCTGGCCGTCCGTACGCTGCTGATCGGTGGCGGCGGGACCAGTCCGACGCCGGAAAAAGTAGCAAACCTCGCAGGGTCGAGGGCGACCGGGTCAAACCGCGCCGGAGCTGGCTCACCTGGTGCCCCTTCGCAGTACCACCACCAGCCGACCCCGCTGCTTCCCGGCGGGGCGGCCGGACGGCTCCCGCCGCTCTGGGACGGCCGCGTTTGTGCGGGTGTTCGCGAAGGGCAGCCGTCCTTCTGGAGGCTGACAGTTCGTATGACGTGCAGCCGAACTGGCTGCCATCATCGGCCGATGGAGTACTTCACCCTCACCGCAAAACCAACGGGCCAGGACGTTCACGCCATGGACGCCGCCCTGCGTCGGGCCTGGAACGCGTGCGCCGGGGTGGCATGCCCCAAGTGCCATGTCCCGTCCTGGCAGTACTGCCGCAACTGGAGCCGGGGTGCCTGGTTTGTAACCCGATTCCACCGGCCCCGACAAGATGCAGCAGGTGCGCCCGAGGTTCTGGCTCCGCTGGGGATCCGCGGGCTCAGCTGGGCAAAGGGCACGGGCGCCTTCAGGTGGGACGACCGGCGCGTCCCGGAGGCATGACGTAGAGCGGACCGTAGTCGTGAACCTGCGGATCACGTGGCAGCAACTGCGCGCCGTGCAGCGGGAGAGGCAACTCAAGCAGGCGAAGCGGTTCGCCCTGCGTCACGCTGTGTGACCCCGCTTCTGCTGCTCCTCAAGACCACGCCGCGCCTCCAGCTCCGCAGCACGCTGCTCCGCGCCGGGATCGGCCGCGCCGGCCCCCTCCGCAAAGGCCCCGCCGCTGCAGGACATCGACTCGGCGAACGCCCCGAGGAAGCGATCTTGCACGGCAGTGGCACGAGCGTAGGCGGCGGACAGGATGTACTCCTGCAAGGTGCCCCCTTCCTGCTTCGCGGCAGCCTCGATCGCGGCGCGCTGGTCTGGATTGGGAAAACGTAGGTTCATGGCTTTGGTAGGCGACATGACAGCGACGGTCCCGCCGCCGTTACCGCAGATCGGGCCAGAGGCCAAGCGAGGGCAACTCGGAAAAGCGCATCGGAGCCGAACGGCCCCTCGGGCCGGGCGGCGGAACCCGAACCCGGCATCAGCCATGCTTCATTGCTTTGATCGTCATGGACGGGTCGGTCGGACCGCCCAGTGAGGCAGCGACTGGGGCGTTCGGGAGGGCGACGACGAAAACCAGTGCGGAGCAGGTGCGACGCTGTCGATACTGGTCTTCCAGGAGGTCCAGATGGGAATCGACCCGACCGTGTTTGCCTGCATCGACGAGACATCTGCTGAGTTCGCTTCTCTGCAGGAGCTGCTGCAGCGCTGGATCGAGCGTGTCAACGCAGAGGCATGGCACGGTCAGGCGGCAGCTGAAGCTGACGCGCTATGTGTTGCCCTGTGTTTCCACTACACGGAACGCGGAGCGCTCGCTGGCAGCTACATCGGCCATGATGCCGACCAGTGGCCAGCGAACCCCCAGCATGTCGCGGACAGTGCCGTGGAGATCTGGTCCGGGTATGCGGATGCTGTGGGCCATCCCATGCTGCGCGCCCGGCTGCATCACCTGGTGTGGGAGGCGCGCAAGCGTTACCCACATGCCCGGAAGGCGATTGAGGACTACACGGAAGCCGTACCCCGGCTTCTGGGCATGACCGACCGCTCTGCGGGACGCTGCCGGGCCAGTGACTGCCTGCGCTTCGCGCACGACCTTGCTGTGCGGCTGAGTGTGCGAGACCTCGAGGCCGCTGCCAAGCAGACCATGATCAGCTTTGTTCGTGACCTTCTGGACGACCCCCAGGCAGCGGCGCCGGGCCTGGTACTGGAGATTTTGAGGAAGCTGGTCAGCCGCCAGGCATCAGACGCCGCTGTGCAGGCACTCCTTAGCCGAGCTACCGGCGTACACAGTCAGAATGTTCCGGTCGTCGTCGAACTGCTGCAACTGCGTATCGCAGGGGCGCAAGACCAGCTAGAACGGACGGCACTGCAGCGGCTGATCGTTGAAGCGTTGCTCACCGACGCAGAGCGGTTCTCGGGTTTTGTTCGGGTGGACCGGCTCAACGCTGCAGCCATCGCAGCACGTGACTTCGGCCTAGAGGACCTGTTCGACGACGCTCGAGTACGGATGCAGGCGATCACGCCGGACCAACTCGGCATGGAGCGCTTCCACTTCGAGTTCCCTCTGCGGCGAGCCGAGATCGAGGACTTCTCCCAGAAGGTTCTTGGCCGGGCGCAGACCCTCGGGCAGGCCTTCAGCGCACTGGCCAGCCTGCCGGCACCATCTGGAACGCGAGAGGCTGCCCAGGAACACGCAAGGAGACTGGCATCCGAGGGCCTGCTGTCCTCCTTTATCCCCAGTATCCGGATTAACGCCGCCGGCCCCGTCCCCGTGGCCGAGGCCAGAGTGCGCACAGCGGCGGACGACGAGAACGAGTGGCACGTCACCGCAATTATGATCACCTCGGTCTACGTGCACCACCTCCTGGAGACGACGGGAGATCGATTTGACCCGACCGCCGCTCAACTTGCCCAGCTGTTCACGGCCGACCCCATCATCACGGGAATCCGCGCCGCCAAGCTCGCGCACGCGTTCCGCTACTACTGGAACGGGGAGTACGACGCAGCCCTCGCGATTGCCCTGCCCCGGATCGAAGGAATACTCCGGGAGACTCTGCGCTATCACCACATTCCGATCGTCCAGCCGCCACAGGGCGACAGCCGCGGCAGAGTGACCCTCCTGACCACGCTCATCGACCGGGCGACGGACGTCGGCATGCACGCCGATTGGCAGGCCTTTCTTCGTCTCCTGCTCGTCGACAGTGACGGAGGACTTAACCTCCGCAACAGCGAGCTCCACGATCTGTCTGACACGGAGACGGCCCCTGAGACGGTGGCACTGGTGCTTCTGGCCGCGCTCCACGTGACAGCACACGCTCACCAGGTGGCTGCACCTGCCTCCGGGTTCTGAGGCGAGCGGCGGTGACGCCGATGCTGTCGTGGGTGGCGGCGCTTCAGGCCGCGGTGAGGCAAGCGGGAACCATGCCCCTCGTACTCCGCTGACGGGAACACTGCACCCAACCCACCGAGCCGTGCCCCGACAGCGGAGGAGGGCGCCGCAGCATGGCTGCGGGATGTTGCGGGCCAGCTATGCCGCAGCCGACGAGGATGTCCCAGCTTCACCGCGGCGGCCTCGCCGCCGCCCCGCTTCGGCGGCACGTTCGCCGTCCGGCTGCACGTGCCTTTCGAGGCTCTGCGCTGGTCTGCGGAGCCAAAACCTGATGTGTCCCGGCACCGACTGGTGACACGATGCCGTGAACACCTGGGCGCCCCCGGCCGACACCATGCCGGAAACTGCGCCGTACGACAGGAGGCGACACCCGCCACCAGCATCCGGAGAAGACAACCGTGACGACAGCAACCCCCGGTAACGACATCGCCCTGGCACTGATCGCGCAGGACATCATGTTCCTCCGACGCTTCGCCCACAGCGTCGCGGCCGCCTCGGACCAGGCCGTCATCCCGATCTTCTGCATGCACAACTACATGTGCCTGGTAATCCACGAGTCGTACCAGACGCTTCGCCATATCGCTCCCGAGGCTGCGGACGCCCTTGCCTATGGCTGCGCGCCCGCCATCGAGCGGGCTCGGCACTCGGTCAAGCTCTACGACGACAAGTACAAGGAACTGGACGATGTCGGCGCCGACTTCCGGCGCATCATCGACGAACACCGCCAGGAGTTCCTCGACAACACCTGGCTGCCGTCGGCCCGGCCGCTGGAGAGGGATCTCGTCCTGTGGCGATTCCGTGGCAGGCTCGTCTCGACGTCTCACACAGCCAGTTTCTTTCTCGGCTTTCCCCCGCAGGCGTTCAAGGACGAGGACGCGCTCGGTCCCAGGCTGTACGCCATCGCCGTCGAACAGGGCGGTTACATCGCTGCGGCGGCAGAGGGTCTGCCCTGGCAGGGGCCGACCGCCCTCGACGTCATGCAGAAAACGGACCTGACCGAGAACGAGGTGCGTGCCGAGGAGCACTACCGGCGAAGCTTCGATCCCGCCCTCCCAGAGGAAATCAAGGCATCCCTGACGGCCATAACCTGCGCGCTGAACACTGTTGACGTACTCCTCGCCGACGACATCTCCTCATCCTCGGCGACAACGCTGTTCAAGCTGCGCTACACCACCCTTCACCACGTCCTATCCAGCCTTCGCAAGCTCGACGACCAGTATGGAGCCGGGCTCCGCCTGCCGGACCGCGCCCTGCTGAAGGACATCCTCGAGGCCCCGATGAGCAACCTGATCCTTCAGGCTCACAGAGGGTTCAGGAATACTCTGGTCCACTACCGGCCCCCACGGGACGTGCAGGAACGACTGTCCCTTGACGCACCGCTCTACGGCCTCCTGGACGCCTACTTCCCAGCAGACGAAGCACGATCGCTCGGTGACGCCCTCGCGCTCCACACCGCTCACCTCGCGGAGCGTATGAGCGCCTGGTGCGACAACTGAAGTCTGCAGCATTCACGGTGCGCCGCGCTCACCGCACATAATTGGGCACGCTCCTGCCAGACAGCAGCCGATGCCCTGCCAAGCAGGGGCATCGGCTAGCACGCAGGCCGGTGGCAACCTGCGGAGCGCGGTAGGCCGACGCCCGTGTCGGTGCAGCGCAGTGAAAGAGCTCACCCGGCGCTTGGATGTTCGGCGAGGGCCAGAAGGAACCCCAGGCTGCCAGGCATGGATGGACCTCAAGTCCTCTCAGGCGTCGATGAAGCGCCGAGGGACCGGAACAAGGCTGCTACGGAGGCAGTGGCGTCAGCAGGAGGCACGGCCACAGGCGTACGACGGGGGAGTACGGTCGGGGCCCGTCTGGGCGAGGACGGCGTCTGTTCCTCCTCGGCGTCGAGCAGCGGGGCCAGGCGCTCGCGGGTTTCGGTGAAGTTCCATCCGACGACGTCCTCGATGGAGTCGATCTGCTCGGCCACGTTTACTGGGTCGTAGTCCTCGATGTGGCGTGCCAGGTAGGCATCGATGTCGGCAGGCGAGTACGTGTCGATGGTCGGCCTCAGATCAAGGCTGGTCAGTGAGTTGGCGTATTGGACCAGTGCCTCGGCCAGATCTGCTTCGTAGCCGGTGTTCTGGTGGCGGGCGATCCTTGGTTCGTGCCTGGCCCAGGCATGATCGATGACGCTGCGCATCTGAGAGACCGGCTCGAGGAGCGGGTGGTCCGCCGGCCACGGGGGACTGGCGCTATCGATCGCCGCAGCGAGTTCCGTAACCAGTTCTGCCAGCGGCTCAATGGATGTCATGCTCTGGTTGTCCACGAGCAGCGTGACACGGGAGAGGGCGCCAGCGAACCAGTCGGACGGCAGCGCTGCTCCCGCAGCTGCACGGCGGTCACCGTGAAAGCGCACGACCAGTGTCAGGGCTTCGACGAGCGAGGTCAGTTCCCGAATGCTCCCGTGGGCGAGATCCGCCGCGTCGCATGGGTAGAGGTCCCACAGTTCCCTCAGCCGGGCCAGCAGCTCCCGGGCGCACGTGTCGAGAACACTGCGGAACAGGTCTTCACCGCTGGAGAACAGCCGCAGGTTGACTTCCAGCTCCGTGGCCTCGCCACGCCTGCACACAGGAATCAGATCATCGAACCTCACTGCATTCTTGATGAGGGCGGTCATCGCGCCGGGACTCATGGACACATACCGGAGGAGGAAGTCCCGTTGGCTGGGATCGGCCAAGGCCAGAGTCAGGCTTCCGGAATGGAACGTCTTCGTGATCCACGATCCGTTGAGCCGCTCGACTGCGGCATCGACATGAGGCTCCGACGAAGAGATACCCCCCAGCCGCGGGACAACGTCCTGCCACTGAACCAATTGCGAGTCCATCAGCGACAGGGTCAGCAGCAACTGCTGATCGACCGGCGGAAGCGCCCGGAAGCTAGTCCCCCAGATCTCATGAGGGTTCTCCAGAGCTTCGTCCAGGTCGTCGATCAGCTCCTGAGCGCTTTTCGCCCTGCTACGCCGAACGACGATCTCGATGAGACGAGGGGAGTAGTTCTGATGGCCGGCCACCCGTTGCCACCACAGGCCGATGGAAAGGTCCCGCCGAGTCTGCGGATCAGTCATGGAAAGGTGGACATGATTAAACAGCATCCGGCCGCGGACATCGTAGGGGAGGCGTTCCACCGGGACGTGACAGTGCGCGAGTCGTTCGACCGCGCGTCGGGAGGCATCACTGAGCCGCACCGTGTCCTGCAGCACCTGCACCCGACTGGTCATGATCAAAACCTTGGAAGCAGCGCTGTTGGTCTGCCGCTCTACTATTGACTCGATAAACTCGGACATGTCCGTGTCATGGTGACGTGAACCGTGGTCCTGATGGTGGGTCTGGCCCCACGCATCGTCGAAGAAGAACACCGTGGGAGTGTCGTCCTCAAGCCACGCCCACCACTGATCGACAGTCCGCGGGTCCACCACCACCCGAAAGCCGCGATGCCACCACAAGAGCAACAGGTACTCGGCGATCGTCGTCTTGCCCGCCCCGGGCGCCCCGCTGAGCAGCACACAGCCGTGATCCTCGAGTGCCAACTCGGCAATTTCACAGGTCTCGTGATGCACGAAACGCAGGTAGTTGCGTTCGATGCGCTGGATCCTGGACTCACCGCGCAGGAAGACTCCGCCCTGCATCATGGCGCGCACCGCTTGCGTCGAGGAGATCCACAGCTTGAAATGACGTCGCTCGACCGCAGGGTGCAAAGCGAGCACGGCATTGAGCCAGCCCCGCCCATACACCTCCACCATATCGGCGACACACGCAAGGGCCTCCCTCGTCTCCCTCTCGGCCCCAGGAGTCAGTTCAGCGGACGTGACGAAGACGTAGCGGATGGGTGCGAAACCCATGCCGGCCGCCTTGCCGGCTTCCTTCCTGGCGGCCCGGAGAATTGATCCCTTGTCCGCAGAGGGTGTGTGCTTGCACTGCGCCACCACCCAGCCCTTTCCCGTAGCCGCCTTCAGATCGATCCCACCGTCCGCACCCACCCGGTACGTGGAGTAGACCAGCCGATCCTGCGCGGACAGCAAGTCACGGACGAACACTTCGAAGTCGTAGGGGGACAAGCTCGCAAAGTCATAGTCCGGAGCAGCGATCCCGCTCACCTCTCAAGATCCTCAGCACGTCAATGGGGCCAGCGGCCCGTAGAAGATCGAACCACACGGCACCCCACAGCCGCGGGACCGCCAAGCGGCACCCTCCCCGGCAGACCGTCCGACCCTATTGGGCCGCCCCGGGTAATGGCGCTTGGTGCGTTTGTCGCGCGCTCTGGTGCCCTGCAACGAGCCAGCTACTGATGACAATTGCGGACGAAACCCTCGTGTCCGTCTGCCGGTCCTCCGGCAGACGGACACGTGAAGGGACATGGAGAAGCTCGCTCGGCTCGCGGCTCAGTCGATGAACCTGGGCGCACTCACGGCCGCCAGTGTGAGCGTCGCGGCGAATGCCGTTGCCGCGCGAGTGATTGCGGCGGGATAGCTGGCTCCGTCACGGCGGGCGAGCCAACCGGCCGCCCCTGCCGTCAGCGCGGCAGCAAACAGAATCGCAGAGCAGCAGAGCAGGACGACGACGGCGCGGAGAGACATGATGATGCATTCCTTGGCAGAGGTTTCGTGGACAGGCCAACGCTCTCGAATCCGGTGTTCGCTGTGGTACACGTGAACGAAGACGAACATCCGTGAACGTGCGTGTTGCACCCGGCAAGATGGCTGGTGGGAAATGGGTACAGGGGACTTCGCAGACCGGCAGGCCGCTCTTGCTGAGCTGCGAGCCCGGCTGGAGGCGGCACGGGCCGGGCGAGGCCTGACCAAGACGCAGGTTGCTCAGCGAGCTGGACTAGGCCGCACCGTTGTCAGCAACGCCTTCAGCACCTCCGCGCCCGCACCCTCAGCGCAGACCCTGGGAACCCTGGCCACAGCCCTGAAGCTGGATGTTCGCTCCCTCCTGGACCTGCGTGACGCTGCAGTCGGTCAAATCGACCCTGCCGCCCCGGATTCAGACCTGGCCGCAGCAGACACGATGGGACGTCCCATCGCCGAATGGGACCCCCATGATCTAGAAGTCCATCCCGCGGTAACTGCCGGCAGTCCCTCCCTTCGCCGCGGCACAACAGCACCAGCGAAGCGATCAGACTCAGCCCTTCCCAGCTACGTCCGACGGGCGCATGACGACGACTTGGGCCACATCGTGGCAACGGCGGCACAGGGCACGAGTCAGGCAGCCGTCCTCGTCGGTTCCTCCTCCACCGGCAAGACCCGAGCGTGCTGGGAAGCGGTACAGCCCCTGGCTCCCCTGGGATGGCGGCTGTGGCATCCGATCGACCCGACACGAGCCGACGCTGCCCTCTCTGATCTCGAGCGAGTCCCTCCACACACCGTGATCTGGCTGAACGAGGCCCAGCACTATCTGGGTGCGAGGCAGGGACTGGGGGAGCAGATAGCAGCAACCCTGCGTACGCGGCTCGCCGACCGTGAACGCGCACCCATCCTGGTAGTGGGCACCCTTTGGCCCGAATACGCCCGCACGTTCACCGCGCTCCCCCAACCCGGCCAGCCCGACCCGCACTCCCAGGCGAGAGCCCTTCTGGCGGGCTGCCGGCTTGAGCTGCCGGACCACTTCGACACGGCCGCAATCACCAGCGCCACACATCTGGCTGCCTCCGGCGACCAGCAGCTCAGCCAAGCCCTGCAGCAAGCCAGAGACGGCCGCCTTGCCCAGTTCCTGGCTGGAGCAGCCGAGCTGCTCCACCGCTATCGCACTGCATCACCGGCCGCGGGTGCTGTCCTGCGAGCGGCCATGGACGCCCGCCGTCTCGGGGTAGGCCCTCACCTGTCTGCACAATTTCTGGCTCACGCAGCCGAGGACTACCTGGGTGATGACGATTTCGACGCACTGGCGGACAGATGGTTTGCGCAGGTACTCGCGGAGACAGGCGAGGCAGTCCACGGCAACCTCGCCCCGCTGCGCAATGTTCGCCCCCGCCCGGCCCACCGCACGCCCGCTCCTCGGACGCCAGCCACTTCGTCAAACAATAGCTACAGGCTGGCTGACTACCTGGAACAGCATGGGCGTCACGACCGTCAAGCCTTGTGCCCCCCTGCCTCCTTCTGGGAGGCCGCCCACACCCATCTCACCCGCCCTGACGACCTCATCCGTCTCGCCGAACAAGCAGAGCGGCGCCTGCGTAACCGCTGGGCAGAAGCCCTCTACCAGCGCGCTGCCGACGCCGGGGTCATCAGCGCCTGGCAGCACCTGTATGAACTGCGTCTGGTGGCCGGTGACGAAGACGGAGCTCAGGCCTCGTTGCTGAGAGCAGTGCAGGTCGGCAGTACCGATGCGATGTCCAGACTTGCTCAGATACGGCTAGGAGAGGGAGACCGTACAACAGCCGAGGCATACATCCGTCAGGCAGCCAACGCCGGGTCGGTGTTCGCCCTTCGCCAACTCGCCGCACTACAGGAGGACGCCGGGGCGTATCAAGAAGCTGAAGTTATCTATCGCCGTGCCGCCGGTGACGGAGACATCATCGCCACAGAGCAACTGGTCGAGCTGCTGGAAAGAACCGGCCAGCCAGACGCTGCCGAGCAAGTTGCCTCACAGGCCGCAACCGCCGGAGACCCCGACCTCCTGACCCGGCTTGCCCTTATACGCCAGAAGACAGGAGACCACCAAGGGGCTCGGACCCTCGCGAGGCAGGCTGCAGAAGATGGCGACCGCGACCCCCTCCTGCGTCTGGCCTACGCCTGCAACGCGAGTGGAGACCGCGCTGGCGCCGAATCGCTTGCCCAGGAAAGTGCTGCAGCCGGCAGCATCGACGCATTGGCATGGCTCGCCGCCGCCAGATTGCACACCGGGGAAATTCAGGAAGCAGAAAGGCTCTACCAGCAATTGCTGCTCACCCCTCAAGGCCACGACGCCGCGCTCCAAGGGCTGGCGACGTTGAACGAGATGAGGGGCGACCGGCAACGGGCTGAAGACTTCGCTTGGCGGGCTGCCGACCGCGGCAATATCTATGCCCTGTGCGAACTCGCCCATATGCGGGAAGGCACAGGCAACCTTGAGGGTGCCGAGGACCTGTACCGCCGGTGCATAGACGCAGGGCACGATCACCCCGTGATCTATCTGGTCGAACTGCTGGAGAGAGCCGGACGACACGACGAAGCCACGGCCCTGGCGAGCGAAACCGCTGACGCGGGAGACGGCTACGCCTTGGTGAACCTGGCCGAGATCAGGCAGAGCACAGCAGCGGAGGAGTACTCACCTGTCCTGCAGCACGAACCCGCTACCGACGGAGTACTACCGACGAGCACGTGACCGAGGAGGCGTGGGCACGGTTGACCCTGCTGCGGGTCAGCTACCGCTATCTCAGGAGGACAGCCGACTGGCATACCGACGTCACGTGACCCGGATCCCGCCCGAGCCGCCGCATACCGTACCTCACAGCCCCTGCTCGGACGCCTGAGCAGCCGCCTGCGCTAGGCAGCTCCCGGAGGGCGCGCTTGACTGCACGCAGCCGATGCGCCGGCGAGTGCAGCCCCTGGCGGAGGCATCGAGAGCGTGGCGCGGGCGAGTGTTGGCTATCGTGGACTGGTGGATGCCGCGAAGATCGGTCTGCTGGGGGCAGTCGCTGCTGCTTTGATCGCAGCGCTGGCTGCGACGATCGGCCCTCTGACTGTTCAGCGCAGGAAAGAACGCGCTGACAGCAGGCAGAGGCTGGAGGACGCTGTCGCACGGAGAATTGACGCCGTCAACAACGCCGGGGTGTGCTGCCGTGCGTGGCTTACCTTCCTCGTCCGCGTCCTGGAGGACGCCCAGGCAGGCAGAGTGCTTCCTGTCGACGACTTCGACGAGAAGAGCGAGCCGCTCAGGTCTGCTGCCGAGAACGCCCTCGCTCAAGCGGTACACGCAGGCTATGAGCTGCTCGACAGCGAACTGGCCCACGCCATGCGCTCCGTGGAGTCCGCAGTGCGCAGCGCGTTGCTGAACCCCGCCCACGCACCACTGGACCAACTGCGGGACCGGGCAAACGCCTACTTCGAACCCAGAGAGGTGATCAGGACCCACATGCTTTGCGAAGTCACCAGGCTCGAAAAGCCGACCGATCCTCTCGCAGGCACGGTCTTTGACTCTCGCAGGCTGCCTGCTCGGTAGGCACAAAGCGGCTGTGGGCGCTACGTCGACGAGAGCCCCCGTGCAGCCCGGCAGCCTGAGCTGTCCAACAGGTTGGGTGTCCGAAGGCCCGCGCGACGCGGCGGGCCGACGGCCGCGCCAACGTCTGGCCGGAGACGTGGCGTGCGCTGTGGTTGAGTACCCAGCCCTCGCCTCACGGCCGGCAATTTCAGTCGAAGAGGCTCTCCTGTACGGCCGGCGTGTTGCGGGGGCGGGGGAGTGGGCGCCGCATCGCTTCCGCGGGGGCGGGCGCGCCGGCGGAGCCCTCGGTCAGTGCGTGCTGGCATGCGGCTCGTAGCTCAGGCAACGTGAGCCGGCATCCGAGAAGGTCCAGGAAGTCCTGCACGCTCCAGTTGATGAGCGCGCCTTGCCGGGACAGGTACAGTCCTACATCCGTGACGGCGTAGGCGTCGCCGTAGTCGAGCAGGAGATAGCCGGCGAGCTGGTAGATCTCGGCCCGGCTCATCCGCTCCGGCCGGATGGTCGCTTTGCAGTCGATCAGCTGCCTGTCCAGGATGAAGTCGGCGTCCGCTCCGCCGACATCGCGACTGCCGTCGAACACGGGGCCGCCGATCCGTGCAGCGGCGGGCAGCTTGATAAAGCGGTCGAACGGGCCCGGCGTGCCGGCCAGCCGCATCTGGCTGCGGATGTCGGCCACCACGTAATCGGGCACCGCGGCGGCGATGTCATCGAGGGTGTCCCCGGGGCGGGTTGAACCGAGATTGTTGCCGCGTACCCACCCCACACAGCGGAAGATCGCTTCGAAACTGGAGGCGACGTGGCACAGACGCACGAGACGGTCTTCGGATGCGTCGTCGAGGGTGAGCGGCCGACCATCAGTGTTCTCGTACCGGGACAGTTCCTCCAGGAGCTCCTGTCCCGCTGCCTGCACGGTGTCGATGACTTCCATGCTGGGCCATCCGTCGTCGTCGAGCGCGGCGCGCACCACACCCTCCCGGATCGGCTGGCCGGTGGGCACGCCGAGGCTGATCCGGAGCCGATGGTCGATGGTGTGTCCCAGCATGCGGTACTCGGCGCGCCGGCCCGCTTCAGGTGCGGGCTTGACCGGAAGTGAGTACGGGGCCAGGCGATCGCGGTAGTCGCACAGCACGACGTCAGGAAAAGGGAGGTGTTCCGCCAGGAAGCGTGAGATAGCGGAGGCGGGGTCCTTCAGGCAGGAAGTGAGACTCATGCGCGTCATCGTTGCGGCTGCCTCTGACAACGGGTCAGGAGCGAATCGTTTCCTCTCCTCCCGAAGGGAATGAAACCGGCCAGGCGGAAGGAAGCGATCTGTTCCCGTGCAGCTCGAGAGGCCCCTGATTCTCCAATGTGTGAGTGAAAGGAGGGTGGTCAGGGGACATTTACAAGCCATTAATTCTCGGGTACAGCGGGACGAGGTTCAGGCCTCCAGGTCACTACGTAGTTGCGCATCCGCGTGATGCGGAACGTCGAACACGTATTCCCCTGATGGGTTGATATAAAGCCAAAGCGGAATGCGTTTCCGCCAGATGCGGTGACAGGTGATCAGGTTACTTTCTGGTAGTCGCGCGTGTTGTCAGTGGTGGGTACTACGGTGACGGCCCTTTTGGCCCACCGGCCGGCTTGGTGCCCATCCTTGTCGCCATGCGAAACAATGAATGATCGGCCTGACCTCACTTCCTGAGTCGGGCGACCTGCTTCCCGGCTCCCTGCCACCCCTGCCCTCACCCCACAGGTGGTCCGGCACCCAGCACCCCAGTGAAGCCCTCCCACCTGCACACTTGATGGTCGGTGACGCCGACGGTCCAGCCATGGCGAATTGGCGAAATGCAGCAGGCGCGTACTCGCAGCCTCAGTGCGCCGGGGCCGCCTGCTCCTGACCGCCACCCCGGCGTCCGGAGGTGGTGGGGTGCCGTCCCGGAAGCCACGGTCGGCTGGCCCTGTCCAGCGACCGGGCCGGGCGGGCACTTCCAGCCGCTCAGCGACGGACTGTACGACCAGCCGGGCCAAGGAACTTGCGGCCCCGTCCAAGGGCTACACCAACTAAAATCAGATATCTGATCAGACTTGCATGGATAGTGGGTCTGCCGATAGCGTCCAAGCGCGGCAACGCCCGGATCCGAGGAGGCAGGCCATGCTGCTGACCACCGGACAGGCCGCAGAAGAACTCGGCTGTGCGATTACCACATACCGGCGTCTCATCAGAGCAGGCGTACTGCCCGGTCTTTCCCGGCGCGGTGTTCGCGTGATGACGCCGCTTTGGGTCGTCCAGGCCCTGCACAAACGCGCCCCTGCGCCCGTGGACCGCCTGGACGCCGACCTGCTCGGGGTCCTGCGTGTCGACGCGGCACAACAAGTCCATGACACCCACCGGAAATGGGCAGGCTACGCGCCAGACCTTGGCCCCGACGACCTCCTCAAGGGCTTGAGAGGCTGGTGGCGCTGTGATGCCGCGAGCGTGGCGGCCGGGGGAGTACTGCCGGTGACGGTGTCGGGCTACGTGGTGGCGGTTCTGACCGGCCTGGACAGGTGGGAGAAAGGCGAAGGCGGGCGGCACGCATTTCCCGATGCAGTTCTCACTGGATATGTCAGCGACCTGGCCACCCCGATAAAACATCTGACCGCACCGCGCCAGACCGACCGGGATGTCGCGGATCTCCTCCTAGGAACCCGCTTGCCCTCGCAGTCGAGCGGCGCGATCGCGTACGTCTCAACCCGTAGCAGTACCGCCAACTGACCTGCAGGCCCAAGGGATCGTGATGGACGCAAAGACCTACAACGCGCAGCTGGCCGAGCTGCGGGCCCTGCGCGACGACATCAAGAAAACCCAGGTCACCCTCGCCAAACTCGAGACTGACCGCGCCCGGCAGATCACCGCGCTGGCCGGATACGAGAAGGCGAAGGCGGAGCGCATCGCGCCCGCAGCCGGACTCAGCCTCGCCGACATCGTGGCGATCGCTCCCATCCTCGCCCCTGACCAGCTCACCAACCCCGCACCAGCAGCCCCGACCGGCGCAGCCGTCGCACCCCCTGAGCCTGCCAGAGAGACAGCACCGCCCAGCGGTCCCGAACCTGCACAGGAGCAGGTCTCGTCCCGGGCGGGCACGGTCGCCCCGGCCATGACCCGCCCTGCCCCTGAACCGGTAGCGGAACCCGAACTGCCCGCAGCCGCCTCTGTGCCAGCGCCGGTCGCTGCCGCTCCTCTCGCGGCCCAGGGAGCACAGCGCGCCCTGCCCGGCATCCCCGAAGGCCCTGATGGGGACCGTTGGTTCGCACACACCGCGAACCTCGCCTCCACCCACCCGAACTTCACCCAGCAGGCCCGCAGCACTGTCTTCCTCGACACGCATACCGGTGTGCTGGTCCACCGTGACCAGACCTTCCGCATCGACCTGCCGACCGCCAGTGCCGCGGAAATCCTGAACACCGTCTTCCACGTCCTGCCCGGCGGCGTCGAGCGGATCTACATCACCGCAGGAGCCCCCTGGCACCGGCAGGCCGACCAGCACCCCTTCCTCAAGGACACCGTCGGAGCCTGGCTGAACGCCCCGACACCCGGCTGGCGCACGGACACCGGCCGCGGCAAGGACCGGATGGCCGGCCACTTCGTCCACCCCCGCAACCCTGTCGGCCGCTACCAGCGCGAACATGGCGAGCAGCACGTCGAGATCCGGTCGGCGGGGGAGTGGTTCGACACCGAAGGCACCGAGCCCGCCGTCATCCGTGACGCGTTCGTCCTGCTGTGGAAGGCCCTGCGCCGCCACTGGCCCGACGCCGTCCTGATGGGCTCACCGTCCCAGACCGGCCGTGACCTGTGGACCCGCACCATCCCGACCAAGGGCCAGTACGCGGACGGCTACCCCGTCCTGTCCGAAGAGCTCCGCGGCCTCTTCCACGCCACCGCGGGGCAAGGCCGCACCGAACTCATCACCCCGCCCCACGTTCCCGCACAGCTCCCCGCCCTGGTCGAGTACGACCGCACCTTCGCCTACGCCAAACACACCTGGAAATCCGGAGTCGGCACCCCCCGCCGCGTCACCGCGGCCACCTTCGCCTCTTGGTCCCAGAAGGAACAGACCAAAGCCCTCTTCGCCTGCGGCCACTGGCACGTCCGCGTCACCGTCCCCGACACCTGGACCCACATCGGGATCCTCCCCGCACCCGCCCCCGGCGACCGCGCCTGGCACTACCCCGCCACCCCCGGCACCACCTTCACCACCTGGGCCGGCGGACCCGAAATCCACACCGCCCTGTCCAACCCACACACCCCGTGGAAGATCGAGATCCTCGACGGGATCCTCTTCGACGACGGCAAACCACTCGACGACTGGTCCAAGAAACTCAAGGAAGCCTGGTCCTCCCTCACCGCCCAGGCCGACCTGAACGGCGACCCCGACCAGCGCACCGCAGCCCACCTCGCCGCCCGCGCCGTCCGCGCCCTCCTCCTCTACGGCATCGGCGCCTTCGCCCAACGCCCCCGCACTGTCACCGGCACCACCCCCCGCACCATGGAACGCGACGTCCCCCCGGACGCCGAAATCATCGGCTTCGACGACCAGACCATCACCTGGCAACGCCCCACCGGCTTCACCCGCGACCCCAACGCCCACCCCGAATGGGCCGCCCACATCTGGTCCTCCGCCCGCGCCGCCCTGCTCTCCCAGCGCCACCGCGACGACAACACCTACGCCGGAGCCCTCCACGCCCCGCCCGGCACAATCGTCGCCTTCCGCACTGACGCCATCTACCTCACCCAGCCCCAACCATGGCCCCACCACAGCCAGCCGGGCGACTACCTCAATAAAGGCCACCTCCCCGGCCCCCTCACCGCCCCCACCACCGAAGACGAACTCCTGACCCTCCGCGACAAGGGCCGCGCTGCCCACCACGCCGCCCCCACCCCTGAGGGGGCCTGATGCCACCGCGCCGCAGGAACCGCCCGGCACCGCACCGCAACGAGGCAGCCCGCCTCGCCGACCAACTCCAACAAGCCGGCTACACCAAACGCGACATCGCCCGCATCATCAACCGCGACGCCTCCCTCGTCTCCCAGTTCTACACAAAGAACAAGGGCGCAGCCTTCGTCCCCGCCCTCACCCAGGTCCTCACCGCCATCCACACCGCAGGCATCAGCGACATCACCGAACTCGCCTCCATCGCCGCCCCCCACACCACCCGCCGCACCACCGCCAGCGGCACCCGAGCCCGCGTCCGCACCAAAGCCGTCCTCATCACTCCCACCGGCACCGGCACCGGACGCGCCGGAGCACAAGCCATCGCCTCCGGCTCCGCCCGACTACGCCCCCTTATCGCCGAAGCCGCCCGCCAGGGCCTGCGCCTGGCCTTCACCGTGCGCCTCGCCAAGACCGGATACGTCCACGTGTCGGGAAGCCGCACCGACTCACCCGGCATCCGCCGCAGCGTCATCCAGCGCGCTGATCACACTGAGGAACGCTCTTACGGATCGGCCGCAACAGGCGGCTTCTCGGCAGCCGATATCGCCCGACGTGTCGATGCGGCGGGCGGAGACGTCACCGCAGCCATCCACCGGTGGCTTGTCGAAACCGGGCGCATCCACGCCGACGCCCACACCACTCACCTGGAAATCCGTACCTGGCACCCTCGTTGACCTCGCCGGGGCCGCAGCGGCCGCACAGCCAACCCACCAAACAGCCGGAAGCGATGCCAGGCAGTCGCGTTCTAGCCAGGCGGACTGCGAGGTTGGCCTGTTCCGGGTGGGTACCATCGTCGCTACACGCCCCCCACGTTGAGAACCGAGGACTTACATGTCTGGAAACCTTCCCGTTCAGAGTGTCACGGCCGACTATGCACAGCGGGTCGCTGATGACCTGGCGGCGAACCGTAGCGAGCAGGAGCGCGTGCGCAGCGAGCTGGCGCGGTTGCAGGACGAACTGGTCCGTCTGGAGGACAGCGAGCAGGTCCTGACGAAGATGCAGGAAGTGCTCGGCGGCACGCCCAAGCAGACCGTGAAGCAGCGCAAGGGCGGCAAGGGGGCCGCGGTTCCCGCGGCGCGGGGCTCGAACCGTAAGAAGGCAGCAGGGAAGGCGGCTGCCGCCGCTGGGCGCAAGGGGTCCAAGAATGCTGTGTCGCCCAAGAAGGCGGGGGAGCCGACGTGGCTGGAGCTGACCATCGCATACCTGGGAGGGCAGAGCGAGCCTAGGTCGGCGGCAGAAGTAGCGGCCTCGCTGACTGAGGCGCACCCTGAGCGCACGGTCCAGGTGACGGTGGTGCGTAACTCTCTGGAACAGGGCGTTGCACAGGGCCTGCTGGAGCGTTCCAAGCAGGGACGTTCAGTCTTCTACAGCCCCACCGCCCCTGCCTCAGCTCCGTCCGGTTCTTAGCCAGAGCCGGTTGCTTCAGACAGGTAGTCGGCAAACCCGCTCATGCCATGAGAAGGGGACGGGACTGCTGCAGGGTTGGGTGACAGCGGGGTTTATGCAGCCAGGGCTGCGGCTGGGATCATGATGGTCTCGTACTCGACGGGGGTCAATCGGG
>NZ_JBFALP010000021.1:0-113495 GCF_040660235.1 Streptomyces sp. NPDC049970
GGTGGGCGATGCTCTTGCCGAACTGCTCGCGCTCCCCCGCGTACTTCACGGCCGCGTCCAGCGCGGCCTGGGCTATGCCGACGCAGCCGGCGGCCACCGACATCCGCCCCTTGGCGAGGGCGGACATGGCCACCGAGAAGCCCTTGCCCTCGGGGCCGAGCATCGCGGAGGCGGGCACGCGCACGTCCTCGAGGACCAGCTCGGCGGTCGCCTGGCCGCGCAGGCCCAGCTTGCCGTGGATGGTGCGGCGGCTCAGGCCGGGGGTGTCGGTGGGGACGAGGAAGGCGGAGATGCCCTGGTGGCCGGGGGCGTCGGTGGACCGGGCGAAGAGCAGCACCACGTCGGCCCAGGTCCCGTTGGTGATGAACATCTTGGTGCCGTTGACGACGTAGTCGTCGCCGTCGCGCACCGCCCGGGTGGTCAGGTGGGCGGCGTCGGAGCCGGTGCCGGGCTCGGTGAGCCCGAAGCAGCCGACGTACTGCCCGCTGGTCAGGCCCGGCAGCCAGGTGCGCTTCTGCTCCTCGCTGCCCCAGGTCGCGATCGTCTTGGCGACCAGGCCGAGGGAGACGGAGACGATGCCGCGCACGGCGGAGTCGCCGCGGCCCAGTTCCTCGGTGACCAGGCAGTAGGCGAGGTGGTCGCCGCCCGAGCCGCCGTAGGTCTCGTCGATGGTCAGGCCGAGGAAACCGACCTCGCCGAGCTTCTCGACGATGCCGCGGTCGACCTCCTCGGCGCGGTCCCAGGCGGCCGCGTACGGAGTGATCTCGCGCTCGACGAAGTCCCGGGCCAGCTGCCGGACCGCCTCCTGCTCCTCGCTCAGCTCCAGGTTCACCACGCGTCACCCCACCGATGCCAGATCTTGAAAGTCACAGATTTTAATTATCACTGCTAGTTTTTGCGCGCAGCCCTACTATGTGCGCCATGGCCCGACCGCGCAAGCCCCTGCTCAGCACCGACCGCATCGTCCAGGCGGCGCGGGATCTCGTGGACGCGGAGGGCCTCGCGGCCGTCTCCACCCGGCGTCTCGCCGCCGAACTGGGGGTGAGCGGGCCGTCGCTGTACAACCACTTCCGCACCAAGGACGAGATCCTCGAGGCGGTCGCGGACTCGGTCAGCGCCCAGGTGGATCTGTCGATGTTCGAGGACGGCCGGGACTGGCGGACCGCGCTGCACGACTGGGCCGTCTCCTACCGGGCCGCCCTGCGCGACCACCCCAACATCGTGCCGGTGCTCGCCCGCGGCCCCGGCCGCCGGCCCGCCGCGCTGCGCCTCGCCGACGCGGTGTTCGGCTCGATGGTGGACGCGGGCTGGCCCCCGGCGCAGGCCACCTCGATCGGCGCGCTCATGCGGTACTTCGTGATGGGGTCCGCGCTCGGCTCCTTCGCCGGCGGTTTCGTGAACGACGCCGGCGCCTACGACCCGGCCGACTATCCGCACCTCGGCCAGGCGCATCTGCTGGCCGAGCAGCAGGAGAAGATCGACGAGCGGGCGTTCGAGACCGGGCTGAGGGCACTGCTGGACGGACTGGAGCAGCAGTACCGGCAGATCGTGCGGCCCGCCTCGGGCTGAGCCGCCCGGGCGGGCCGTGACCTGTCGCGCAGCACCCGGTCTCAGAACACCACCAGGGACCGGCCGCCCTTGCCCGCGATCATGTTCTCGAAGGCCGCGGGGATACCGTCCAGCGCGATCCGCTCGGTGACCAGCATGCCCAGGTCCAGGCGGCCCGCGCGAACGTGCTCGGCGAGCACCGGCAGGTCGCGCGCCGGGTCGCTGTTGCCGTAGACACAGCCCGTCAGCGAGCGGCCCCAGTGGAAGATCTCCAGGGCGTTGAAGGACACCACCTGGTCCTTGCCGCCGATGCCGACGACCGTGGCTCGGCCGCCCCGGCGGGTCGACTCCCAGGCCGCCCGGATCGTGGCGGGCCGCCCCACGCACTCCACGGCCACGTCCGCGCCCTGTCCCCCGGTGAGCTTGCGGACGGCGCGCGGCGTGGTGTCGGACGCGACGACGTAGTCGGTGGCACCGGCCCGGCGGGCCAGCTCCTCCTTCTCCGGTGACACGTCGACGGCGATGATCTTCGACGCTCCGGCGATCCGGGCGGACTGCAGGACGGCGAGGCCGACCCCGCCGATGCCGAAGACCACGACGCTCTCGCCCTCGCGCACCCGGGCGGAGTGGTGGACGGCCCCGTATCCGGTCAGCACCGCGCAGCCGAGCAGAGCGGCGTCGTCGAGCGGGATGCCGGCCGGGGCGGGCAGCACACAGTTCGCGGCGACGACGGTCTCCTGGGCGAAGGCGGCGACGTTGAGACCCGGGTGCAGCTCGGTGCCGTCGGCGGTACGGGCGTGGATGTTCGCCGCGCCCTTGAGCGCGTCGGCGCAGAGCCAGACCTCGCCGATCCCGCAGTGGAAGCACGCACCGCAGGACGGCGCCCAGTTGAGGACCACCGCGTCACCCGCGGCGACGTGGGTGACGCCCTCGCCGACGGCGAGCACCGTGCCGGCGCCCTCGTGGCCGAGCACCGCAGGGACCGGCAACCGCATGGTGCCGTTGGACAGGGACAGGTCGGAGTGGCAGACACCGGCGGCGGCGAGCCTGATGCCCACCTGGCCGGGGCCGGGCTCCGGGAGTTCGATGTCGGTGATCTCCAGCGGAGCTCCGACGGCGGGCAGTACAGCGGCGCGGACCACGAATTGACTCCTCGGCGGATCGGCGTGGGACTCAGAACTGGAGGGACTTGGTCTGGAGGTACTCGGAGAGGCCGTGCGGGCCGAGCTCACGCCCCACCCCCGACTGCTTGTAGCCGCCGAAGGGCGCGAGGGGGTTGAAGCGTCCGCCGTTGATGTCGACCTGTCCGGTGTCCATGCGCCGGGCGAAGGCCACCGCCTCGGCGTCGTCGGCGCCCCAGACCGCTCCGGCGAGGCCGTACACGGTGTCGTTGGCGATCCGCAGGGCGTCGTCGACGTCCTCGTACCGGAGGATCGAGAGCACCGGGCCGAAGATCTCCTCCCGCGCGATGGTCATCTCCGGGGTGACGTCGGCGAAGACGGTGGGGCTGACGTAGTAGCCCTGCTCCCTGGGTGCCTCGGCGCCCCCCGCGACCAGGCGGGCACCCTCCTCGACACCCTTCTCGATGTAACCCCGCACCCGGGCCTGCTGCTTGGCGTTGACGAGCGGGCCGACCCGCTCCCCCGGTACGTACTTGGCGACGGCGGTGGCCGCGAGGGCCACGGCCTCCTCGTACCGCTCGGCGTCGACCAGCATCCGGGTCCAGGCGCTGCACGTCTGGCCGGAGTTGGACATCACGTTGGCGACGCCGACGTTGACGGCCTTGGCGAGGTCGGCGCCGGGCAGGATCACGTTGGCGGACTTTCCGCCGAGCTCCAGGGCGACGCGCTTGACCGCCGCTCCGGCCGTGGCGCCGATCTGCCTGCCGACGGCGGTGGACCCGGTGAACGAGACGAGGTCGACCCCGTCGTGCTCCGCGAGCGCCTGGCCGGCCACGGCGCCGATGCCCGTGACCAGGTTGAAGACACCGGCCGGCAGACCTGCCTCCTGGGTGGCCTCGGCGAAGAGCTGCGCGGTGAGCGGGGTGTCCTCGGCGGGCTTCAGGACGACGGTGCAGCCGGCGGCGAGCGCCGGGGCGACCTTGGCGACGATCTGGTGCAGGGGGTAGTTCCAGGGGGTGATCGCGCCGACGACCCCCACGGGCTCCAGCAGGACGGTGGAGTTGCCCAGCTTCTCCTCGAAGGAGTGGGACGCGGCCAGTTCGGCGTACGATCCGGCCACCAGCACCGGTAGTCCGGCGTGCACCGCCTGCGACAGCGGCAGCGGCGATCCGAGCTCGGCGGTGACGGTCTCGGCGATCTCGTCCTTGCGCGCGGCGAGTGCGTCGCGCAGCGCGGTGAGCCTGGCGGCGCGCTCGGCGGGCGGGGTGGCCGCCCAGCCGGGGAAGGCCGCGCGGGCGGCGCGTACCGCGGCGTCGACGTCCTCGGCGGTGCCGGCCGGGACGTGTCCGATGACCTGCTCGTCCGCCGGGTTCACGACCGCGATCGCGTCCCGTCCGGCGGCGGGCCGCCACTCCCCGCCGATGTACATCCCGTCATGCGCCTTCATGGCCGTTCCTCCCGGGCTCGCTGTGCCTGCCGCCGAAGCCGTGCGTCGTACGGACGGATGCCGTTCGGCCCCAAACTAGCGCTGTTAGTTTTCCGGCGCCAGGGAACCGCCGGAGACACAGGTCACGCACGGCCGGTGCGACAGGCGCCCGCCGCCCCGGAATGTCCCCGGGGCGGCGGGCGGGGTCGGCGCGCACAGCTCACAGGGCACAGCGCGCACAGTGGTCGGCGGCTCGACGGCCCGGCGGCCCGGCGGTCGGGACGACGAGCCCTCGTCAGCCGGAGTTCCGCCCGGCGCGGGGGCGTCGGCTCGGTGCCGGTGTCGCGGGGGTCGGGTCGGCCGCGCCGCGGACCCCGCCGCGCAGGCCGAGCCCCGCGGCAGCGACCAGCAGGGCGCCGAGCATCACGAACGGCGCCGCCGTGCCGGCGAGTCCGGCGATCAGCCCGGCGGACGCGGGGGCGGCGACCTGGCCGAGCCGGTTGCCGGTGAGCCTGAGCGCGAGCGCGGTGGAGCGGGCGGCGGCCGGGGCCGCCTGGACGACCGTGGTCATCGAGAGCGGCTGGCCGACCCCGAGGCAGAAGCCCAGCACGGCGAGCACGACGGCGAGCGCCCACACCGGGAGGGGCAGGGCCACGGCGGCGCACAGCAGGCCCCCGAGCAGACAGGTCACGGAGAGCAGGGCCGCCCGGCCGACCATGCGCAGCATCGGTGTCATGACCAGCCTGCAGGCGATGGTCGCGGCGGCCCGCAGGCTCAGCAGCAGGCCGACGGTGGCGGGCGCGATACCGCGCTGCTCACCGACGACCGGCAGGTAGGCGGTGAGGATGTCGGTGGCGCTCAGCACGGCGAGGCTGATGAAGATGCCGGCCGGGACCCCCCTGGTCCGCAGGATGCCGCCGACCGGCACCTTGCGCGCCGCCCGGCGGTTCGGACCGACGGTCCTCGCGTGCTCGATCCGCCACAGCGAGGTGAGGGAGACGGCGGCCACGGCCGCCGAGACGAGCAGGGCGACGGCGCTCGTACGGGCCATCGCCCCGTCCCGCTCGGAGATGAGGTAGCCGGCGGCGATCGGCCCGATGAGCTGGCCGAGTGAGGCCCCGATGGTGAAGTGGCCGAAATTTCGGTCCTGTTCGGCCGGTGACGACTGCCGGGCGACGAGCGACTGAGCGCCGATCACGAAGCAGAGGTGGCCGAGGCCCATGATCCCGCTCCAGGCGGCCAGTGCCGGAAGTGAGTTCGCGCCGCCGCCGAGGGCACAGCCGCCACCGATCAGGACGACGCCGACGGGCAGCAGGGGTGCGCACCGGCCGTGGTCGGTGCGGCGGCCGAGCGGCACGGCGGCGAAGAGTGGCAGCAGCGCGTACACGCCCGTGATGACGCCGATGGCGCGTTCGTCGGCGCCGAGCGAGAGGGCCCGGTAGGAGACGGCCGGCCGCGCCATCGACACCGCCCCCTGCGCGAACGCGAAGGCGATGACGAGGCGCAGCAGCCAGCCCCTGCCGGGCCGGGGTTCGACGGGCATCAGATGATCCCGAAGAGGATCCCCGCGCCGAGGACCACGAGCGAGGTCAGCACGGCCCATTTGACGGTGAAGCGGGTGTGGTCGCCGAACTCGACCTTGGCCATGCCGACCAGGACGAAGACGGCGGGCACGAGCGGGGACGACATGTGCAGCGGCTGTCCGACGATGGACGCGCGGGCGATCTCCAGGGAGGAGACCCCGTGGGCGGCCCCGGCCTCGGCGAGTACGGGGAGGACTCCGAAGTAGAAGCCGTCGTTCGACATGAAGTAGGTGAGCGGGAGGCTCAGCAGGCCGGTGACGAGGCCCATGTGCGGCCCCATGGCGTCGGGGATCGCGCCCACGAGCCAGTCCGCCATGTGGTCGACCATGCCGGTGCCGGTGAGCACCCCGGTGAAGACGGCGGCGGCGAAGACCATGCCCGAGACGTTGAGGACGTTGTCGGCGTGCGCCGCGATCCGCGCCCGCTGGTCCGGCATGTGGGGGAAGTTGACGGTGAGGGCGAGCGCCGCGCCGAGCAGGAAGAGCACCGGGATGGGCATGAGCTCCATGATCATCGCGGTCAGCAGGGCCACGGTGAGGCCGGCGTTGAACCAGTAGAGCCTGGGGCGCAGGGTGGACCGGTGGGGGTCGAGCCCCTGGAACTCCTCCTCCCCGGCGCCGGCTTCGGCGCCGTCCGCCGCGCCCTCGCCACCGGCGCCGGTGGTCTTCGGCGCCTTCGTGAGCCGGTCGCCGCCGCCCGCCCCGACGAGTACCGTCCCGGATCCACCGACGAGGACCGTCTCGGGTTCGGTCACCAGGGCCTCGTCGAGGGTGAGCGTGCCGAGCCGCCTGCGCTCACGACGGCCGAGGACGCAGGCCAGCAGGAGGACGGCGAGGAGGCCGACGGCCAGCGCCGGGATCATGGGTACGAAGATGTCGGCCGCGTCCACCTTGAGCGCGGTGGCGGCGCGTGCCGTGGGGCCGCCCCAGGGCAGGGTGTTCATGACGCCGTTCGCCGTGGCGGCCACCCCGGTGAGCACGACGAGGCTCATCTTCAGGCGCTTGTAGAGCGGGTACATCGCCGAGACGGTGATCATGAACGTGGTCGAGCCGTCGCCGTCCAGCGAGACGATCGCGGCCAGCACCGCCGTGCCCACGACGATCCGCATCGGGTCGGCCTTGCAGAAGCGCAGGATGATCCGGACGACCGGGTCGAAGAGGCCGACGTCGATCATCACGCCGAAGTAGACGATGGCGAACATCAGCATCGCCGCGGTCGGCGCGAGGGTGCCGACCCCTTCGATGACGTAGTCACCGAGGTGGGCGCCCTGTCCGACGGCCACGCAGAACAGGGCGGGGATCAGGACCAGCGCCGCGATCGGCGACATCTTCTTCGTCATGATCAGGACCAGGAAGGTCGCGATCATGGCGAAGCCGAGGACTGTCAACATATGGGCTACCTAACGTTCACCTTTGAACTCTCACCGGTGCCGGCGGTCCGGATGACGTTAGGGGCCCCGAAGCAGGGTTAACAAGATGTTGACGTGTGAGCAATACGAGCAAAACCCCAGGTCAGCGAGTTGGTGTTACGGAGACGGGGACGGCGTTGAGTACCGAGGTGCCGGACAGCGGGTCCAGGAGGGTGCCGTCCAGGAGCTGGTTCACGTTGACTCCGGGCTCCGCCCCGGCGACGGACATCCGGGTGCCCGGACGGCTGTGACCCCAGCCGTGCGGAAGGCTCACGACCCCGGTACGGACCGAGTCGGTGATCTCGGTGGGGGCCTCGACCTCGCCGCCCGCAGCGGTGATCCGGGCGGTGTCGCCCTCGGCCAGTCCGATACGGGCCGCGTCGTCGGGGTGGATCTGCAGGGTGCAGACGTTCGAACCGCCGCGCAGTGCGGCGACGTTGTGCATCCAGCTGTTGTTGGACCGCAGATGGCGGCGGCCGACGAGGACCAGCCCGGCGGGCCGCGCGCCGAGCGACGCGCGCAGCCTGGGCAGGTCGGCGGCGATCGGGGCCGGGAACAGCTCGATGCGTCCGCTGCGGGTCCTGAGCACCTCGGGAACCCGCGGCTTCAGCGGGCCGAGGTCGATCCCGTGCGGGTGCGCGAGGACCTGCTCCAGCGTCAGGTCGTACGGACCCAGCCGCAGCATCAGGTCCAGGCGCCGCTCGGGCCCCGTGGTCCCGGTGAGTTCGGCGGTGAGAGCCTCGGGGGCTCCGGCCCGCGCGAGCGCGGTACCCACGGCCAGGTCGTCGACGGTCCGCGGCGGCGCCCCGTGCATGCCGCCGACCGCGAGGACGAGCCGGGCGAGGATCTCGCTCTCATCCATCCTGTCCGCCTCCAGGGGCACGGCGGGACGGCCGTAGCGGACCTGGTTGCGCACGGCGAGGGCGTTGAACGCGAAGTCGAAGTGGGCGCTCTGCGAGGGCGGCGGCGGGGGCAGCACCACGTCGGCGTGGCGCGCGGTCTCGTTGAGGTACGGATCGACGCTGACCATGAAGTCGAGGCCGTCGGCGAGCGCCCGGTCCAGCCGGTCGCCGTCGGGGGCGGACAGCACGGGGTTGCCCGCGATGACGATCAGGGCGCGGATCCGCCCCTGTCCCGGCGTCTCGATCTCCTCGGCGAGCGCGGCGACGGGCAGTTCGCCCTTGGCCTCGGGGTGCCCCGAGACCCTGCTGCGCCAGCGGCCGAGGGCGAAGCCCCTGCCCGGAGCCGCGGCGCGCGGCGCACGCGCGGTGGCGGAGAGCGGGAAGAGCGCGCCGCCGGGGCGGTCGAGGTTGCCGGTGAGGATGTTGAGTACGTCGACGAGCCAGCTGGCCAGCGTGCCGTGCTCGACGGTGCAGCTCCCGATGCGCCCGTAGACGGCCGCGGCGGGGGCGGCGGCCAGCTCGCGGGCGATCGTACGGATCGTGCCGGGGTCCAGGTCGCACGCCCCGGAGACCGCCTCGGGTGTGAAGTCCGCCACGGCCTCGGCCAGTTCGTCGTAGCCGTCGAGGTGGTCGGCGAGCGCACCGGGGTCGGCGAGCTTCTCGTCGAGGAGGACCTGGGTCAGTGCGGCGAGCAGCAGGGCGTCCGTGCCGGGCCGGATGGCGGCGTGCCGGTCGGCCAGGCGCGCGGTGCGGGTGCGGCGGGGGTCGATGACGGTGAGGGTGCCGCCGCGCCGGCGCAGCGCCTTGAGCTTGCCGGGGAAGTCGGGGGCGGTGCAGAGGCTGCCGTTGGACTCCAGCGGGTTGGCGCCGATCAGCAGCAGGTGCCCGGTGCGGTCCAGGTCAGGTACGGGAATGGCCTGGGCGTCGCCGAAGAGCAGCCCGCTGGAGACGTGCTTGGGCATCTGGTCCAGGGTGCTGGCGGTGAACACGTTGCGGGTGCCGAGCGTGGACAGGAGCATCGGCGGATAGAGCGCGCCCGCCATCGTGTGCACGTTGGGGTTGCCGAGGAAGACCCCGACCGCGTCCTTGCCGTGTTCCTCGACCAGGGCGGGGATCTTCGCGGCGATCGCGTCGAAGGCCTCGCTCCAGGTCGCCTCACGCAGCACCCCCTCCTCGCGGACGAGCGGGGTGCGCAGCCGGTCGGGGTCGGCGTCGAGCCCGCCGAAGGACGCGCCCTTGGGACAGATGAAGCCCTGGCTGAAGACGTCGTCGCGGTCACCGCGGGCACCTGTGACGGTGGTCCCCTCGATGGTGAGCGTGAGGCCGCAGGTGGCTTCGCAGAGCGGGCAGACGCGCAGAGCGGTGCGGGAATCGTGGGACATGGGCCCTCCCCGGGGCGGCAGCGGTGACGCGCGGGCGTGGTCCGGCGTCCCACGGCCCGCACGGCGGGCGCGGGTTCCCGGCCGGTCCGAGCATACCGACCGGTACGGATGGTGGCGAGGCATTCGAACCAGCGGTGTTCGAAGCGGCCGGACTCGGACCGGCCGGATCCGGACCGGCACCAGGGACCGGCGGCACCCGGACCGGGGCAACCGGCCGACCAAGGCGGCCCCGAGGTCATCGGCAGGCGGGGCCGGACTCCGAGGCCACCGGCAGACGGGAGGCCCCGCCCCGGGGCCGGCCGGCCGACGGTGCCGACTCCGGGGCCACCGGCCGACGGCGCCCGGCCCGGACCACGCCGGCCACCCGCCGCTCCGGCTACCCCAGCACCTCCCCGAGATAGGCCCGGAGCAGGACCCGGGTCTCCGCTATCAGGTCCGGGTCGCCCTCCGGGTCCGCGCGGAAGGCGAGTTGGAGCAGCGCGTCGGCGGCCTGCACACAGACCAGCACCGTGCGGAGCAGCACGGGGTCGGCGGCCGCCGCGTCCCGCTCCCGTCCGAGGTGGCCGGAGAGCAGTTCCGCCAGGCGGCCCGCCACGAGCCGGTTGACCTCGTCGAGCGGACCCGCGACGGGTGCGGGAGGGCCGAAGTCCACCAGGGCGAAGCCCGGCACGGAGCGCTTCATCGCCAGGTACTCGTCGAGCACGGCGTCGATGGCCGCACGCCACTCCCGCTCCGGGATCCCCGCGAGCCGGCCGGTGACGCGCTCGGCGTAGAGCTCCAGATTGCGCTCGGCCAGCGCGTCGACGAGCGCCCGCTTGTTGGGGAAGAAGCGGTAGACCGAGCCGATGGGCACCCCGGCGCGGTCGGCGACCGCCCGGGTGGAGAGCTGCTCGTAACCGCTCTCGTCGAGCAGCCCGGCGCCGGCGTCGAGGATCCGGGCGAGGCGGTCGGCGCTGCGCTGCTGCACGGGGACACGTCGGAGGTTCGCATGAGCTCGGGACACGGCCCCATGATGCCGGTATGGCGTTGACGGGCGGCGTTTCGATTCCTACGGTGATCCATAGGATTCTTCGTCAGGGGGTCCTTCGGGGGATCCATGCGATTCCTTATCCACCGGGAGCACATGATGAGCGGCATCGAGCAGGCGAGGAAGACGGCGGACCACCTCGACCACCTGTCCGGCTTCGGTAACGAGCACAGCTCCGAGGCCGTTCCCGGGGCGCTGCCGCACGGCCGCAACTCGCCGCAGCGCGCGCCCCTCGGGCTGTACGCCGAGCAGCTCAGCGGCTCGGCCTTCACCGAACCCCGCGCCCGCAACCGCCGCTCCTGGCTCTACCGGATCCGCCCCTCGGCCGCCCACCCCGCCTTCGTGCGCGTGGACAACGGCACCCTGCGCACCGCCCCCTTCACCGAGACGGTCCCCGACCCCAACCGGCTTCGCTGGGACCCGCTCCCCGAACCCGGCCCCGGCACGGACTTCCTGACCGGCCTGTGGACGCTGGGCGGCAACGGCGACGCCGCGCGGCGTGAAGGGATGGCGGTGCACCTGTACAGCGCGAACTCCTCGATGACGGACCGGGTGTTCAGCGACTCCGACGGAGAGCTCCTGATCGTGCCCGAGCGCGGCGGCCTGCTGCTCCGTACCGAACTGGGCATCCTTCGTGCCGAGCCGGGCCAGGTGGCCCTGATCCCGCGCGGCGTCCGCTTCCGCGTGGAGCTGCTGGACACCACGGCCCGCGGGTACGTCTGCGAGAACTACGGGCAGCCGTTCGTCCTGCCCGACCTGGGTCCCATCGGCGCCAACGGCCTCGCGAACGCACGGGACTTCCTGGCGCCCGTCGCCGCGTTCGAGGACCGCGAGGGGCCCGTCGAGGTGGTCAACAAGTTCTGCGGGAACCTCTGGTCCGCGACGTACGACCACTCGCCGCTCGACGTCGTCGCCTGGCACGGCAACCACACGCCGTACGTCTACGACCTGCGGCGGTTCAACGTCATGGGGACCATCAGCTACGACCACCCCGACCCGTCGATCTTCACCGTGCTGACCTCGCCGTCCGACACCCCGGGGCTCGCCGGGGTCGACTTCGTGGTCTTCGCGCCGCGCTGGCTGGTCGGCGAGGACACCTTCCGCCCGCCGTACTTCCACCGCAACGTGATGAGCGAGTACATGGGCCTGATCGAGGGCGCGTACGACGCCAAGGCGGACGGCTTCGTGCCGGGCGGCGGCTCGCTGCACAACATGATGTCGGCGCACGGCCCCGACCGGGAGACCTTCGACCGGGCGAGCGCGGCCGAGCTGAAACCGCAGCGGGTCGACGACGGCCTGGCGTTCATGTTCGAGACCCGCTGGCCGGTGACCGCGACCGCGCAGGCGGCGGAATCCGACCGTCTCCAGCGCGGATACGACGACGTATGGCAGGGTCTGAGCCGCAACTTCCGGCCGTGAGTCCGCACGGCCGGCCGCAGCGCAGAGAGCCCAGGTGAACCGGATGAACCAGGTGAACGAGCTCCGCCACACCCCCGGCTTCGCCCCCGACTCCCTGGTGCTGAACCGGAAGCTGCCCCTCTGGTACCAGGTCTCGCAGTCCCTCCGTGCCTCCATACTGGGCCGCCCGCAGGACGCCTCGACACGGCTGCCGACCGAGGAGCAGCTCGCGGCGCACTACGGCGTCAGCGTCCTCACCATGCGCCAGGCGCTCAAGGAGCTGGAGAACGAGGGCCTGATCAGCAGGCACCGGCGGCGCGGCACCTTCATCGAGCCGCGGGCCCGGCGGGTGTCGCCGGTCCGGCTGCTCGGCTCGATCGACGCGATCGTCGCCCAGCAGTCGGGCGAGCGGACGACCGTGCTGGACCACGGCACGACACCGGTCCCCGGCGACCTCGCGGAGTTCTTCCCCGACTGCCCCGAGGTGGTCAGCTACCGGCGGCTGCGCCGCGACGAAGGGACCGGCGAACCCACCAACTGGGCGGAGAACTGCCTGCGTCCGGAGATCGCGACGCGGCTCGACGTCGCCGATCTGGAGCGGTGGCCGATGACCAAGGTGCTGCGCGACGCGGTCGGCGTGCGGATCTCCCGGATCACGGACACCGTCGAGGCCCGCCTCGCCGACCCCGCCACCGCCGAACTGCTCCAGGTGCCGCTGCTCAGCCCGATCCTGCACTACACCGGCGTGACGTACGACGAGGACGGGACCGTGGTGGACGTGGCTCGGATCCGGTACAGGGGCGACCGCTTCTCCTTCTCGGTGACGGTGGACGCGCACTGACGGCCCGCGGCCCGCGGTCGTTACGATGCCGGGAGCGGCGGACGCGGCGGCGGGGGAGGACGACACGGTGGCAGCACGGGTGGCGGCCGGAGCCGGCGGGGGCGACGCGCTCCCGCGGCTCGACGACCTGATGCCCTGGTCGGTGCGGCCCCTGAGGTCGGGGCGCCCGTGGGTGACGGCCCCGGACGCGGCCTCGCTCCGGGCTCGCTGGGATCTGCTGGCAGGGGCCGAGGGTGCCGAGCAGGAGCGGTTGTTCGAGCCCAGCAGGTTCCGTACGCCGCTGAAGGCCGCGGCGGCGCTACCGGGCAGGAGCACCGGCACCAGCGCGTTCGCCCGGGATCCGGGCCCGTATCCCGAACCCGTGCGCATCCTGCACGGCCCGTTCGACGAACAGTGGATGATCCCCGACCAGCGCCTGCTGGACGCCGCCCGCCCGGAGCTGTGGCGGGTCGCCGACGGACGTCAGCTCTTCGCCGTGGAGCACGGATACCTCCCGCAGGACACCGGACCGGCCCTGTCCGCGACGGCCCTGCTGCCGGACGGCCACTCCCCCGCCGGGCGCCCCGGCCGGATACGGCCGCTCTACCGGCGCCCCGGCGGGCAGGAGCCCAACCTGGCGCCGGGGCTGTCCGCCCTGCTGGCATCCCGCTACGGCACGTCCGTCACCGCGGAGTGCGTCCTGGCCTGGACACTCGCCGCCGCGAGGCCCTCCCCCACAGGTCCTCTCGTCCCGCTGCCCGCCGAGGGTGACCTGTGGGCCGAGGGGGTGGAGCTGGGCCGGGAGCTGCTGCGGACGCAGTCGCGCGGGGCACGCGGCGGGGAACGGCCCCGGCTGCCGGGCGGCCGGCGCCCGTACGTACGCGCCACGATCCCGTCCCTGCCGGACGGGATGGGCTACGACGCGGCCGGCGAGGCACTTCTCCTCGGCGAGGGGCGCGTCTCGCCGGTACCCGCCGAGGCCTGGGACTTCCGGGTCAACGGGGTGCGCGTGCTGGACCTCTGGTTCGAGCGGCGTACCGCACGGGGCGGGGTGGAGGGACTGGCCGCGCTGGGCCCGCGCGGGTGGACGCCGGAGCGGACCTCTGACCTGCTCGAACTGATCACCGTCCTGGCGCTGCTGGGAGGAGCGCGGCCGAGGCAGGAAGCGCTGCGGGACCGTCTCGAACGGTCGGCCGTCCTGAGCCGGGACCGGCTGCACGCGGCGGGCGTGCTCCCCGTGCCGGTGTCGGCCCGCCGGCCCGCGTCCGTCCTGGACCACCGGGAGGAGGGCCCGGAGGGGCAGTTCGCCCTGCTGTGACCAGTGGTCCGCGATCCGCCGTCCGCGTGCCCGGGGTGACAGAACGGCCGCGCACACGGTAAGCACGCTGCTCATGAGCAGCAGCACACAGCCCCTCCCGCTGGACGGCGTCACGGTGGTGGCGGTCGAACAGGCCGTCGCCGCACCCTTCGCGACCCGTCAGCTCGCCGACCTCGGCGCGCGGGTCGTCAAGATCGAGCGTCCGGACGGCGGTGACTTCGCGCGCGGCTACGACACGGCGGCAGGAGGCCTCGCCTCGCACTTCGTCTGGTGCAACCGGGGCAAGGAGTCCGTCGCCGTCGACCTGAAGGATCCGCGCGGCCTGGACGTGGTGCTCCGACTCGTCGCCGGAGCAGACGTGTTCGTACAGAACCTGGCGCAGGGGGCGGCCGCGAGGCTCGGCCTGGACGCCGCCTCGCTGTGCGCCGCGCATCCCCGGCTCGTGGCGGTGGACATCTCCGGATACGGCGCGGACGGCCCCTACGCGCACAAACGGGCCTACGACATGCTCGTCCAGTGCGAGGCGGGCCTGGTGTCCGTCACCGGGACACCGGAGCAGCCGGTGAAGGCGGGGGTGCCGGCCGCCGACATCGCGGCGGGGATGTACGCGTTCTCCGGTGTGCTCGCGGCCCTGCTCAGGCGGGCCACGACGGGACTCGGGGGCCCGGTGGAGATCTCGATGCTGGACTCGCTGGCCGAGTGGATGGGGCACCCGCTGCACCACGGGATGCACGGGGGCGAGCCCCCGGTCCGTACGGGGCTCGCGCACGCGGTGATCGCCCCGTACGACGCCTACGCCACGGCGGACGGGGAACAGCTTCTGCTCTCCGTGCAGAACGACCGGGAGTGGCGCCGCCTCGCGGAACAGGTCCTGGAGCGGCCTGGGCTGGCCGACGATCCGGACTTCGCGACGAACACCTCGCGTACGGCCAACCGGGAGCGGACGGACGCGGTGGTGGGCGGTGCGCTGGGGGGACTGACCGGCGGGGAGGCGCTCGCCAGGCTGGACGCGGCGGGCATCGCCTGCGCGAGGCTGAACACGGTGGCGGACGTGGCCGCCCACCCTCAGCTGGCGGCACGGGACCGGTGGCGGGAGGTCGCCACCCCGGTCGGCGCGTTGCGGGCCCTGCTTCCCCCGATCACGCTGCCGGGCGGGGCGCCGGCGCCGATGGGTGCCGTACCGGCGCTGGGGGAGCACACCGACGCAACGCTGCGTGCCCTGGGGATGACGGAAGGGCAGACAGCAGCACTGCGCCGGGACGGAGTGATCGTGGACGCGGCCCAGGGCGGAGGGCCGGACCGGTCGTGACAGCCGTCGGTCAGCGGCGGCTGCCCAGGAGCGAACGCCGCAGTCGCCGCAGCGGGGCGAAGAGCGAGACACGCGCGCTCCTGCTCCTGCGGGTGTGCGCCGCGTCGCGCGAGGTGAGCTCGAGCATCAGCAGCGTCGCCTCGGCGGACTCGCGCTGCGGGACGGCGGGGCCGCCAAGCACTGCGAGATGGCGGTCGAGGCGCGAACTGGTCGCACCGCTCCCGCATGTGATGGCAGGCACACGCGGCCTGCTCCGCACCGTTATCTGTTCCATGTCACTCCCCACCCGTACGAGGGCACCCGGCCCGGGCAGGTTAACCCTATCGTCCCGCGATGACACTCGTGTATCCCGGCCGAAGGATTGCACTCCCGTGTACGGGTGTTGACGGCCCGTTACCGTGACCGGCCGGTCGCGGAAGGGCTTGGGCACGACCGGCCGGGACGGCGCGGTCCCGCCGGGGAGGCGGCCCCGGGTGAGGGGGCCGCCTCCCCGGCGGACGGCCGGGACGGCGCGCCGCGCGGCCGGAGCACGGCGGGCGGCCCTCCGAGCCGCCGACCCTTCGAACTCCTTGTAGGGCCTTCGAGCCGCTGTCAGGCCTTCGAGCTGAGGACGGGCAGGTAGCCGCCCGACTGCCCGGCGGCGGTGGGGTGGTAGGACTCGCCGATGTTGAGCCAGTTCACACTGTGCAGCCAGGCGCTGCCCGAGCAGATCTCGTGCCCGGTGAAGGTCGAGGCGACGTCACCGAAGGTGAAGCCGTGGTCGGCCGCGCGCTTGGCGGTGGCCGCGTTCAGGTAGTCGGAGGCGCTGTTGATGGCGGTGCGCTCGTTCTCGCTGAGTCCGGCGATGCAGCTTCCGCCGAGCTTGTAGAAGCGGGGGTAGCCCAGGACGACGACGCGGGCGGAGGGCGCCTTGGCGCTGATGGCCGAGTAGACCGAGTCGAGCTTGCCCGGGAGGGTCGAGTCGACGTAGGCGCGCGCGGTGGCGATCCGGCTGAGACAGGTGGACTCGGACTGCAGGACGCAGGTGGTCATGACGTCGGCGAAACCGGCGTCGTTCCCTCCGATGGAGATCGAGACGAGATCGGTGGCGGAGCTGAGGGGACCGAGCTGACCGGCCGTGACATCACCGGTCCTGGCGCCCGAACACGCGGTGAAGGCGAACGACGCGGGGTTGTTCGCGGCCTTCCAGAGGGCCGGGTAGGCGCGGGTGCTGCGCTTGCAGTCGCCGCTCGCGCTGTCGTAGCTGCCGGCACCCACTCCCGACGAGTACGAGTCACCCAGGGCCACGTAGTCGACGGCCGCGGCCTCCTGGGCCTGAGCGACGCCCACACCGGCCAGAGCGAGGACGGAGCCGAGCAGGAGAGAGGACGAGAACGCCACGAGTCTGGATATTTTCATGGGACCTCCTTGGGCAGGATCTCTGCCTACTACGTAGTAGCAGCACCGGCCGCAATTCCGGAAGTGTCCATGCCAAAAAGCTTCAACAAGCGCTGTTCGCAGCCCTTCCGACGCGACGTCATCCCAAAACCGACATCAGGTACGCCGGGTGGCGAAGTCCCCCGCGGGGATCGTCCTGGCGGGACGGGTCCGGCCAGGACGATCCCCGCGGGGCCTTCGCCCGAACGGGCCACCAGCCCCCGGCAGCTCGCGAAACCCGGGTGCGTGCGGTGCCGCCGTGGCGGATCATGTGCGCCATGTCTGCCAACCCCGAGTCCGCGCTGCCGATCCGGCTCAACGTCGATGACAGCGACTCGCCGTCCGACGTCGTGGACGCGCTGTTCCTGGGCCGCTTCGCGACGGGCGAGCAGCCCTTCTCGCACAGCTCCTCCCTCGACCGCGTGAAGTCGGGGGCCACTCTGCTGCCTTCCGCGGCCAAGGTGCTCCGGGCCGCCAGAGACGACGACCGGAGCGCGACACTCGCCGAGGGCGACGGCTGGACGGTGCTGGTGTCGCGGTGGAACCGCGGCGCCGACGTCACCGTGACCGCCGCGACCCCCGAACTCGCCGAGAGGATCCTCTCCGAGGCGACCGACGGCGCGCAGGACGAGCCGGAACCGCAGCCCGACAACGTGACCATGGGCTTCTGGTACGTCTCCCCGCGGCGTGGCCCGCACCGCACCACCCGGCAGATCGCCGCAGGCACCTGGGACGAGGTCCGGCCCAACTACACGGCTCCGGTGGCCGATGCCATGGACCGGCTGATGAAAGTCACCCCCGACGACATCTCGGGCCGGCTCCTGCTGCTGCACGGGCCGCCCGGCACCGGCAAGACGTCCGCGCTGCGTACCCTCGCCCGCTCCTGGCGGGACTGGTGCCAGGTCGACTGCGTACTGGACCCGGAGCGGCTGTTCAACGACGTCGGCTATCTGATGGACATCGCCATCGGTGAGGACGACGGTTCGGCGAAGGGGCGGTGGCGGCTGCTGCTCCTGGAGGACTGCGACGAGCTGATCCGCGGCGAGGCCAAGCACACGGCCGGTCAGGCGCTGTCCCGGCTTCTCAACCTGACCGACGGTCTGCTGGGGCAGGGGCGCAACGTGCTGGTGGGCGTGACGACCAACGAGGACCTGGAGCGGCTGCACCCCGCCGTCGTCAGGCCGGGCCGGTGCCTGGCCCGCATCGAGGTGGGCTCGCTGACCCGCGCGGAGTCGGTGTCCTGGCTGGGCAGCGAGGAAGGGCTCGGCAGGGAGGGCGCCACCCTCGCCGAGCTGTACGCGCTGCGCCGGGGCAGCGGCCCCGCGTCGGTACCGAAGCAGGACGCGGGGACGGACGCCGGGCTGTACCTGTGAGCCGCCGGGCCCGCGTGCGCTATCGCGTGTAGGCCGCCCGCACCGCGTCCTCGGCCACGGCGAGCGCCTCGGACCTGGAGAGGCCGAGGCGCCGCGCCTGTTCCGCGTACTCCTGCGCCGCCGTCGCCGCGTGACGGGACGCCGCGTCACCGGCGGCGGCGACGAAGGTGCCGTTGCGGCCCCGCGTCTCGATCACGCCGTCGGCCTCCAGCGCCCGGTACGCCTTGGCGACGGTGTTGGCGGCGAGGCCCAGTTCCCCGGCGAGGCCCCGCACGGTCGGGAGCCGGTAGCCCACGGGCAGGGCTCCCGAGCGGGCCTGTTCGGACAGCTGGGCGCGCAGCTGCTCGTACGGGGCGGTGGCGGATTCCGGATCAACGGCGATCTTCAGGGTCACCCGCCGATTCTCCCCCACCACAGGTCCCGGCAGCGGCCCCGCCGCCGGAAATCCGGAGGCGGCCGGGTCCGCCCGGCGCGTACGGTCCCGCACATGACGCTACTGGTGCGCGACTTCCTTCCCGCCGACGCGGAGGCCTGGGTGCGGGTGCGCCGTGCCGCGCTGCCGTACATGGTGACGACTCCGGAGGGGGTCCTCGGAGACCTCGCCTCGGCCCATCCGGACCGGCGCCTGCGGCTGCTGGTCGCCGAGCAGGACGGTGAGCTGATCGGGACCGCCCAGGTGGGCATCGCCCACGAGAGCCCGAAGCCGGGCCAGGGCTTCTGCAACCCGTACGTCCGTCCGGACAGGGTGGGGCGGGGTGCGGGTTCCCTGTTGCTCAGGAGGGGCGAGGAGCACCTCGCCGACGCGGGTGCGACCGAGGTCTACTCCTGGGTGCTCGACGAGCCGTCCAACCGGGCCTTCGCCGAGAAGCGCGGGTATGCGCCACGCCGGGCCGCACACTTCCTCCGCCTCGATCTGGCGAACGGGCAGCTCCCGCCCCTTCCGGATCCGCCCGCCGGGGTCGGGCTGCTGAGCGGCGCCGACTTCGAGGACGATCCACGCCCGCTGTTCGAGGCGGACGCCGAGGTGACCGCGGACGAACCGAGCGACGTGACGGCGGAGTTCGGCGACTACGAGGACTGGCTGGCCACTACCTGGCGGCGGCCGGGCTTCGACCGCGCGCTCACGACGGTGGTGACGGTGGACGGGCAGGTCGCGGCGTTCAGCGCGGCGGAGACCGACGGTCGCACCCGCTACTGGTCGGCCATGACCGGCACCCGTCGCGCCTACCGCGGCCGCGGGCTGGCGAAGCTCGCGAAGTGCGACTCGCTGCACCGGTCCCGGGCCGCCGGATTCACGGACGCGTACACCGGCAACGACGCGGGCAACGGCCCGATGCTGGCGGTCAACCGGTGGTTCGGCTACGAGGTCTGCGCCACGGAGGTACGACATGTCCGAAGCCTCGGCTGACGCCGCGGCCACCCTGACGGTGGCGCTGGTGAAGGCGGGCCGCACCAAGATCCGTTACCCCGCGCAGCGGGTCCACGACGACGGGACGCGGATCACCGTCCTGGCACCGTGGGCGGCCCCGGGTGCCAGGGACTTCGGGTTCGTACGGTTCGAGCCCGGGGACGTCCTGACGGAGCACTACTGGCGGGACAGGTGGTACGCGGTCAAGGAGGTCCGCACCGGCGGCGGGGAGCTCAAGGGGTGGTACTGCGACATCACCCGGCCCGCCGTGCTCCGGGGCGCCGAGCTGCTCGTCGAGGACCTGGACCTCGACCTGTGGGTGTCCGCGGACGGCTCCGCCGTACTCCGGCTGGACGAGGACGAGTTCGCTGAGAGCGGTCTGGCGGGCCTGGACCCGCAGGCGGCGGAGGCGGCCGTGCGGGCCCTGGACGAGCTCGAACGACTCGCCCGCACGGACGGCCTCGCCGCACTCACCGGCGGGCGGTACTGGGCGGGTCCGGAGGTCACCGCCGGAGGCGGGAGTGCCTCCGGGCGGACGCGGTCCGGGTGAGCCGAGGGCCGTCCCGTCGTCCGTGGCGGATCGGCGCGGCGTCGCCCTCAGGGCGCGACCAGCTCCACCTCGTATCCCGCCGCGTTCTCCAGGTACGCCGCGTAGTGCCCGCTGCCGCCGGCGTACGGATGGCTGTCCGGGAAGAGCAGCCGCCAGCCGTGACCGGGGGCGCGCGCCACCAGGGCGTCCAGGGCTGCGCGGTCCCGGACATGGAACGCCAGGTGGTTGAGGCCGGGGCGCAGCCGGTCGTGGGTGTCCCGCGTCAGATCCGGTGACCGTTCGACCACGACATAGGTGTCGCCACGCCGCCAGCTGCGGCCGTGCGCCCACCGCTGGTACGGGACGTGGCCGAGCTCGCCGAGGAGCCAGCCCCACTGCGCCTCGGCCTCGGCCAGGTCGGGTGCCCACAGCTCGATGTGGTGCAGCCGGCCGGTGGGGGCCGGGGCCACCGGCAGCGGAACGGCCCGGCGGGTCCCGTCCGGGGTGTACTCGACGGAGTCGCCGTCCTCGTGCCAGTGGATCAGGAAGCGCTCCTCGGCGCGGTACCCGTCGAGCCCGGCGCGGCAGTACGCCACCATGTCGTCCGGCAGTGCGTCCAGCGGGAACCAGGCGAGCTCGGAGCACTTCTCCGGTTCCGCGTTGCGGGGCGGGCGCGCCGGGTCGTACTCCGCCTCGAAGAACCAGCCCATACGCGGGTTCCCGCCCGGTCCTCTGTGCTGCATGACCAGGGCCACCCGGAGCTCGTCCGGGTCGAGGGCGACGCCGATCTCCTCGGCCGTCTCACGGATCACCGCCTCCCGGACGTCCTCGCCGTCCTCCGCGTGGCCGGAGGGCGCGTGGAGCAGCCCGTCGGCGTATCCCGTCCCGGCCCGCCGGGCGAGCAGCACGTCCGGGCCCCTGCGCAGGATCAGGTGGACATCGACGACCTCGCGGTGCCTGCGGGGCGGCTCCAGGCGGGCCACCAGGGTGTACCGCTCGTCGTCGACCTCCCCGCCCCAGAGCAGTGCGTCCCCGGAGAGGGGCTCGTGGTGGATGCGCTCCGTGTGGGGGGTGAGCAGGGCGGTGAGGCGGTCCGCGGAGAGCCCCGTCCCGCCCCACACCCCTTCGATCAGGACCAGCCTGCCGCCCGGCCGCAGCAGGGAGACCCAGTGGCGCAGCACGGCCTCGGGGTCGGGCAGCAGCCACATCACGTGCCGCGCGAGGATCACGTCGAACCGACGGCACCCGACCGGGGGCCGCTCGGCGTCGCCGACGAGCACCTCGGTACCGGTCCCGGCTAGCTTGGCCCGTGCCTGCTCGACCATGCGCGGCGACCGGTCGACGGCGGTGATCCGGTGCCCCTGGCCCGCGGCGAGGAGGGACAGGCTGCCCGTGCCGCAGCCGAGGTCGAGCACCTCGGAGCGCGTGGTGGGCAGCCAGGTCTGCATCCGCTGTGCCCAGGCGCCGCGGACGACCGGATCGAGGAGCCCGTGGTCGGGCTCCTCGTCGAAGGAGTCGGCGGCGGCGTCCCAGTCGGTCGTGGTCATGGGACCGATCCTGTCAGCCGCCACCGACAGTCCCTCAGCGCCGAGGTCGCACCACCAGCTTCCTCACCGGTGGCCACAGCAGGATCAGCGCGACGACGGCGTACACCGTCACCGAGAACGGGGTGTTGACGAGACCCGTCACACTGCCGTCGCTGATCTGCAGGGCGCGCCGCAGCTGTTGCTCGGCGGACGGGCCGAGGATGACGGCGATGATCGCGGGCAGCACCGGCAGCCCGTACCGCCGCATCCCGAAGCCGATCACTCCGATGACCAGCAGGATCACCAGGTCGACGGCCTCCCCGCCGACCGCGTACGCGCCGACGGCGGCGAAGAAGAGGATGCCCGCGTAGAGGTAGGGGCGCGGGATCCGCAGGAGCTTCGCCCACAGCGGTGCCAGGGGCAGGTTCAGCGCGAGCAGCAGGACCATGCCGACGAACAGCGAGGCGATCAGGCCCCAGACCAGCTCGGGTTCGCGCTCGAACAGCAGCGGGCCGGGTTGGATGCCGTACTGCTGGAAGGCGGCCAGCATGACGGCGGCGACGGCCGTGGTGGGCAGGCCGAGCGTGAGCATGGAGACCAGGGTGCCCGCCGCGGAGGCCGAGGCCGCCGACTCGGGGCCCGCGACGCCTTCGATGGCGCCCTTGCCGAACTCGTCGCGGTGCTTGGAGAGCCGCTTCTCGGTGACGTACGACAGGAACGTGGGGATCTCCGCGCCGCCCGCCGGTATCGCCCCGAACGGGAAGCCGATGAGGGGGCCGCGCAGCCAGGACTTCCAGGTGCGCCGGACGTCGTCCCTGCCGAGCCAGGGACGGCCGACGGGTATCGGCTTCCCGCTGGAGCGGCGCAGATGGGCGGCGACCCAGAGGGCCTCCCCGATGGCGAAGAGCCCGACGGCCACGATCACCACGTCGACGCCGTCGGCCAGTTGGAGGGAGCCGAACGTCAGCCGCTGCTGTCCGGTCATCTGGTCCAGGCCGACGAGGCCGATGGTGAGACCGATGAGCAGGGAGGCGAGACCGCGGATCCGTGAGGAGCCGAGCACGGAGGTGACGGCGATGAAGGCCAGCACCATGATGGCGAAGTAGTCGGGGGCGCCGATGTCCACGGCCAGCGAGGCCACCGTCGGGGCGAGGACGACCAGCAGGATCGTGCCGATCATGCCGCCGGCGAAGTGGCCGATCGCGGCGGCGGCGAGCGCCTGCGCACCGCGTCCCGCCTTCGCCATCGGGTTGCCCTCGATCGCGGCCACCACGGCCGCGCTCTCCCCCGGGGTGTTGAGGAGGATGGAGGTGGTGGAACCGCCGAACATCGCGCCGTAGTAGATGCCGGCGAACATGATGAAGGCCCCGGTCGGTTCGAGTCCGTACGTCACCGGCAGCAGCAGTGCCACGGCCATGGCCGGACCGATGCCCGGGAGCACGCCGATCGCCGTGCCGAGCAGGACACCGATCGCGGCCCAGAGCAGGTTGACCGGCGTGAGCGCAGTGCCGAAGCCGTCGATGAGGGAGTTGAGGGAATCCATCGGTCAGAGCACCCCCATCAGCGGGCCGCCCGGGAGGGGCACCCCGAGCAGGTTGTCGAAGACGAAGTAGGTCGTCAGGGAGAGCCCGGCCGCGATGAGCGGATCGCGGTCGTGGTGGCGGCTGCCGAGCGCGTACGCCGAGCCCCAGAAGAGGAGGGCGCCGGAGATGGGGAAGCCGAGCGGGCCTATGAGGGCGGCGAAGGCGAGGAAGACCGCGGTGAGCAGGGCGACGGTACGCCGGTCGGCGGGTTCGTCGAGGTCGACGTCCTCGCCGGCCTCCGCCTCGCCGCGACCGCCGCGCAGGACGTCGACGGCCAGCAGTACGGCGACGACCAGCAGCCCGACGCCGACGGCGACCGGGACGGTCCTGGGACCGACCGGGCCGCGCTGGGTGATGTCCACGCTCATTGTCAGGGCGTCGGTCAGCACGAGGACGCCCAGCACGAGCAGCAGTACGCAGACGCCGAGTTCGGAGTGCTCGCGCAGCCAGGAGCGTGCGGTGCCGGACCGGGAGGGGGCGCTACCGCCGCTCGCGGCCTCGTCGCTCACGGTCCTGCCGCCCCCGCCCGTGTCGCGCGCGGTCTCGTCGCCCGCGGTCTCGTCGCTGACGCCCTTGTCGCGCGCGGTCTCGTCGCTCACAGTCCCAGCTCCTTGAGGACGGTGGCGACACGACGGTCCTGACCGTCCAGGAAGTCGCCGAAGTCGTCACCGGTGAGGAAGGCGTCGTCCCAGCCGTTCTTCCGCATGGACTCGCGCCACTGCTTCGAGTCGTGCAGTTCACTCACCAGCCCGACGAGCTTGTCGCGCTCCGCGTCGGAGAGCCCGGGCGGGGCGACGATGCCGCGCCAGTTGGTGAAGTCGGTGTCGAGACCGGCCTCGCGGAGGGTGGGCGCGTCGAGGCCCGGGACCCGCTTCGGGCCGGTGACGGCGAGGAGGCGCAGCTCACCGGCCTCGATCTGGTCGAGGTACTCGCCCACTCCGGAGACACCGAAGCCGACCTTGTTGCCGAGGATCGAGGCGAGCAGTTCGCCGCCGCCGTCGAAGGGGATGTAGTTGACCTGCCTGGGTGCGATCCCGGCGGCCTTCGCCATCAGCATCGGCGCCAGGTGGTCGGGCCCGCCGGGCGATGACCCGCCGCCGACCGGGATCTTTCCCGGATCCTTCCTCCACGCGGTGAGCAGCTGGTCGATCGTCCTGTACGGGGAGTCCTCGGCGACGACGACGATGTCCTGCTCCTCGGTGAGCCGGGCGATCGGGGTGGTGTCCGCCAGGGTCCTGGGCGAGTTGTTGGTGCGGACGGCGCCGACGACCCCGAGCCCCATGGACATCGCGAGCTTGCCGTTGCCGTGCTCGGCGACCAGCCGGGTCACCCCGACGGTGCCGCCCGCGCCCGGCAGGTTGAACACCTCGATGCCATGGGTGAGTCCGGCGTCCTCGGCGTTCTTCGCCGCGGTGCGCGCGGTGATGTCGTATCCGCCGCCGGGTGTGTTGGGGACCATGAAGCGCAGTCCGGGAATCTGCGTGCCGGTGTCGGAGCCGCTGCCGGTGGAGAGCAGCGGTGGCCCGACGGCCACCAGCAGCGCTGCCCCGAACAGGGCGAGTGGAGTGCGCAGTCGCACCGGGTGCCGCCTTTCGGGCTTTACGTGGACGGGTGTGAGGTGGCCCACATGCTGCCCGCGCGTCGAGCGGCTGTCGCCGTTCCGGAACCAATGGACGTTGTGGTCGTTGTGGTCGCGCCCTACCGTGTCGGCGTGACGAAAGTGCTGGTGGTGGACGACGACTTCATGGTCGCGAAGCTGCACAGCCGTTACGTGTCCGCATTGGACGGTTTTACGGTCGTCGGGGTGGCCCACACGGGCGCCGAGGCCCTGCGCGCGGCGGGCCGGCTGCGTCCCGATCTGGTCCTGCTCGACGTCTTCCTGCCCGACATGGACGGCATCCAGGTGCTGCGGGAGCTGCGCGCTGCGGAGGAGCGGGCCGGGGGCACGCACAGCGCGGACGCCCTCTTCATCACGGCGGCGCGTGACGCCGGGGTGGTCCGGGCGGCTCTGCGCGCGGGCGCCCTGCACTATCTGATCAAGCCGTTCCACCGTTCGGCGCTGCAGGAGCAGTTGCAGCACGTGGCCTCGCTGCGCAACCGTCTGGACGCGTTGGACGAGGCCCGGCAGGAGGCCCGCCAGGAGGACGTGGACCGCATCTTCGGCACGCGCCCTCCGGGCTCCCGCGAACTCCCGAAGGGTCTGGCCGCGCACACGGCGGAGCTGGTGGAACGCGTCCTGCGTGAGCACCCGGCGGGCCTCTCGGCCTCCGAGTGCGCGGAGGCGGGAGCCCTGTCCCGGGTCAGCGCGCGCCGCTACCTCGAGTACTTCGCGGAGACCGGACGGGCCGAGGTGTCACTGCGGTACGGAGGGACGGGGCGGCCCGAGCGCCGCTACCGGGCCGTGTCCTGAGCAGCTCCGCGGCCGCTTGGCCGCGGTGTTCACGTACCGCTCGGCGCCCGGCCACGCCCTGCGCGTGAGCATGACATCCACCCCCGGCAGCGTGTCCGGCGTCGGCACAGAGCTACCGAGGAGGACCCGTGGTCGCACAATCCGTGTCCCGCAGGCAGATGTTCGGATTCGGCGGGGCCACGGCCGCCGCTCTGATGCTCGGGACGGGGGCGTGGGAGGCGCAGTCCGCGTTCGCCGCACCCGCGCTGAAGGGCGACCCGTTCACCCTGGGTGTCGCCTCGGGCGATCCGACGTCGGACGGCGTGGTGCTGTGGACACGCCTGGCACCCGATCCCTTCGCACAGGACGGCCTCGGCGGAATGCCGGCGAAGCCCGTCCGCGTCGCGTACGAGGTCGCGGCCGACGAGCGGTTCCGCCGCGTCGTGCGCCGGGGCAGCGTCGTCGCGAGCCCCGAACTGGCGCACTCCGTGCACCCGGAGGTGCACGGGCTCGCCCCCGACCGCACGTACTGGTTCCGCTTCCGGGCGGGCTCGGCGGTCTCCCCGGTCGGGCGTACGCGCACGACCCCGGCGCCCTCGGACTCCCCGCGCCGGCTGAAGTTCGCCTTCGCCTCCTGCCAGGCCTGGCAGGACGGCTACTTCACGGCGTACCACCACATGGCCCAGGAGGACCTGGACCTGGTGGTGCACCTCGGTGACTACCTCTACGAGTCCGGGGTCAGGACGAACAAGCGGGGCGTGAGCACGGACCCGAAGTTCCACACCGAGACCGTGGACCTCGCCCGCTACCGCCTGCAGTACGGCCTCTACAAGTCGGAGGCTCCGCTGCGCGAGGCGCACGCCGCCTTCCCGTGGATCATGACGTTCGACGACCACGAGGTGGAGAACAACTGGGCGGACGAGACCTCCGAGAACGACGAGGACCCGGCGACGTTCCTGCTGCGCCGGGCCGCCGCCTTCCAGGCCCTGTACGAGCACGCGCCGCTGCGCCGCGCGCAGTTGCCGAAGGGGCCCGACGTACAGATGTACCGCAGGCTCCCCTACGGCAGGCTCGCCGACTTCACGATGCTCGACACCCGGCAGTACCGCGACGACCAGGCGTGCGGTGACGGCACGTCGGCCGACTGCGCCGAGCGCTTCGACACGGACCGCACCCTGCTCGGGGCCCGTCAGCGGGACTGGGTCCTCAAGGGCTTCAGCCGCTCACCGGCACGCTGGCAGATCCTCGGCAACCAGGCCCCGATGGGCCAGACCGACCAGGACCCGGGCCCCGGCACGACGGTCTGGACGGACCCGTGGGACGGTTACGTCGCCGAGCGCAACCGGCTCCTCGCGGAGGCGGGCACCCGCGGTGTGCGCAATCTGGTCGTCATCACGGGCGACCGGCACCAGAACTACGCGTGGGACCTGAAGCGCGACTACTCCGACCCGGAATCGGCGACGGTGGGTTCGGAGTTCGTGGGGACCTCGGTGACGAGCGGCGGCGACGGCGCGGACATGACGGCCCAGGGCGAGACCCTCCTCGCGGCGAACCCGCACATGAAGTTCTTCAACAGCCGGCGCGGCTACGTGCGTGTGACGGTGGAGCGGGAGCGCTGGACGAGCGACTTCCGGGTCCTGCCCTTCGTGACGAAGCCGGACGCGGGCATCAGCACACGCGCCAGCGTGGTCGTGGAGGACGGCACCCCCGGAGTGCAGGTCTGAGGCCCTCGGCGGGGGCTTCCTGAGCCCCCGCCTAACCACTCCTTAAGGGCGCCATAACGATCACCACCTGCGGCTTCTCACACCCGGATCCCCTTCCGGCGGCGGCTAGTTTGCTGATCACCCAGACGTGTCCGCCGAAGGAGAACCACCACCATGGCCGTCATCACCACCGCCCGCCGCAGGGTCGCGGGAACCGTCGTCGCACTCGGCGTCGCACCGCTCGCGCTGGCCGGGCTCTCCGCCGCTCCGGCCGCCGCCCACGGTTCGCTGAGCGATCCGGTGAGCCGGGTCTCCGCCTGCTTCGCGGAGGGGCCGGAGAGCCCGCGGTCCGCGGCGTGCCAGGCGGCGGTGGCGGCGGGCGGCACCCAGGCGCTGTACGACTGGAACGGGGTGAACATCGCCAACGCCGCCGGCAACCACCGCGAGCTGATCCCGGACGGCAAGCTGTGCAGCGCGGGCAACGACAAGTTCAAGGGGCTCGACCTGCCGCGGGCCGACTGGCCGTCCACGCCCATGGAGGCGGGCAGTCACACCTTCCGGTTCCGGGCGACCGCTCCGCACAAAGGCTCGTTCGAGCTGTACCTGACCAAGGCGGGCTACGACCCGACGCAGCCCCTGAAGTGGTCGGACCTTCAGGAGAAGCCGTTCGCCGAGGCCACCGACCCGACGCTGGTGGACGGTTCGTACGTCTTCGACGGCGCCGTGCCGCAGGCGTCGGGGCGGCAGTTGGTCTACACGGTCTGGCAGCGGTCGGACTCCCCCGAGGCCTTCTACGCCTGCTCCGACGTGGTGTTCGGCGGCCAGGGCGGTGCGAGCGGTTCCGGTTCCGTCGAGGCCGCCCCGGCGCCGGAGGCGTCCGCCCCGTCCGAGGCGGACATCGACGAGGGTGCCGGCAAGTCCTCCGTCGAGCACGCCGGCCACGGTGACGACGACGCGGCCACCGGTGCCGAGGTCACCGAGGCGGCTCCGGCTCCCGAGGCCACGGAAGCCTCGGCGAACGCTCCGGAGCCCAACGGCGTCAGCGCCTCGCCCGCGGGCGACGTCCTCGCCGAGACGGGTGGCAGCGCGGCCACCTCGTACCTCACGGTCGGCGGGGCCGCCGCGCTGGCGCTCGGCGCGAGCGCCCTCTTCGTCTCGGTCCGCCGACGGGCCGCCGGCGGCGCGCACCGTCGCTGACCGGACGGCTGCCGGACCCCGGCGCGGGGTCCGGCAGCTCGTCTCAGCCGACGGCCGAGGCGCAGGTGGTCGGCGTGGCGTGCGCCGGGTCCAGGGCGTTGACCACCTCGTGGAAGGCGATCCGGTCGATGGTCCCGATCGCGACGTGCTCGGACAGGTCGACCGGGCACAGGTCCTGGAGCAGGACGTTGCGTACGTTCGGACCGCTCAGGTACTGCGTGCGGTACGGGGTCACGACCTCGTCGAACTTGGTGGCGATGACGGTGTAGCGGACCCCGGGCACGGTGTCGCCGCCCGCGTTGAGCTTGGTGATGAAGGCGGATCCCGCGACCTGGTCGGCGAGACCGGGGGTGTTCATGGTGAGGAGGTCCTCGACGCCGGGGAAGTACGGCAGCAGCCGCGTGAGGCCGAGGAGTGTGGTGCCGTGGTTGTCTGGGGCGATCCCGACGAGGGCGTTCACCTTGGCGGCGCCGCCGAGGAACTTCAGGTAGTAGTTGGGCATCATGCCGCCCTGGGAGTGGCCGACGAGGTCCGCCTTGGCGGCGCCGGTGGCGCCGAGCACCTTGTCGACGAACACGTCGAGCTGTCCGGCCGACTTGTCGATCGGACCGAGGCCGTTGAAGAGCGGGACGCCCGGGAGCTGGCCGTAGTCGAGCGAGAAGACGCAGTAGCCCCGGTTGACGAGGTACGGCGCGAGGACCAGCCAGTTGTCGATCGAGTTCCCGAAGGTCCCGTGGACCAGGACGACGGGGCGGGGATGAGCTGCGGAGGGCTTGCAGGAGTAGTCGTTCCAGCCGCGTGAGGGTGCGGCGGCCCCGGTGGTGGCGGCGTTGGCGGTCACCGTGGGGGCGGCGACGAGCGCGGTGAGGGTGAGGAACAGGGCGGCGAGCGTGCGGCGTGCGCGTGGAGGGCGGGTCCAGGGCAGCATCGGGTGGTCTCCTTGCGGCTCAAGGGAGTTGTGATGTCGGTGCGCCCTGCGGTCCGGACCACAGTGAAGTGCTTTTTTCAACGTGCTCATGCCAAGTTACGCATGGGTAAGGTTGTGAGGGAAGTTACGCGTCGGTAAAAAGTTCCGAGCGGGCGGCACGAGGTCGGGCAGACGGCCCGCACGAGGTCGGCCGGGCGCCGACCCGGCGTCGGGCACACGGCCCGCACGACGCCGGGCACGCGGCACCACGACGCCAGGCACACGACCAGCACGACATCGGACGAGCGGCACCACGACGTCAGGCGGCGAGCCGCCCCGGCTTCACGGCCTGCGGGCCGAACCTGGCGCGCAGCCGGTCGGACACCGCCTCGATCCGCCGCGCCCGCTCGTCCACCGGGTCGAAGGTGAGCTGGTGGGAGGCCCCTTCCGCACCGTGCAGCCCCTCCGCCCGCAGCCCGATCCCCCGCACCCGCGCGCGCTGCAGGGCGAAGGAGTCCTGGATCCGGTACGCGAGCGCGGTGAGCGCCGCCGAGTGGGCGGTGGGCTCCTGGAGCGTACGACTGCGGGTCAGCGTCGAGTATCCGCTCCGGTCGGCGTAGCGCACCGAGACCGCGAGGGAGCGGCACACCTGCCCGTCTCCGCGCAGCCTGGCCCCCAGCTCCTCGGTGAGCGAGAGGAGTGCGCGTCGGTGCCGCCCGGGGTCCAGTTCGTCCCGGGGGAAGGTGCGTTCCGCGGCGACGGACCGGGCGGCGGCGTCGGATACGACCCGCGTACGGTCGATGCCGTTGGCCCGCTCCCACAGTTCGCGCCCGGCCCGCACCCCGGTGATCCGCTGCAGGGTGGCGAGCGGTGCCGCGGCGGTCCGGCCGATGGAGTCGAGTCCGTATCCGCACAGGGTGCGCGCGGTCGCCGCCCCGACACCGTCCAGGGCCGCGACGGGTTTGGACGCGAGGAAGCCGGCGGCCCCTCCCGGGGGCACCACGAAGGTGGTCCCGGGTGCCGCCTGCCGCGCCGCCATCCGGGCCAGCATGGGGTTGGCCGCCGCCCCGATCGCGCAGTCCACCCCGTGCAGGGCGAGGGCACGCACCCGGATCACCGAGGCCAGACCCGTCACGTCCTGCCCGAAGTAGCGCAGCGCGCCGCCCACATCGGCGAGCGCGGCGCCGGGCGGGGCCGCCTCGACGACCGGGGTGAAGGCCCCGAGGAGGGCGAGCAGTCCCTCGTGGTCCGCACTGTCCGGCAGCCCTCCGCCGATCCGGCGGAACCGCAGGTACAGGACGGTCGGTTCGTCGCTCATCCGGCACTCCCCGGGCTCCGGTGCCACAGCTTCCTTCCGGTGGGCGCTCCTTCGCCGGGCGGCTGGAGGTCGGCCCAGGGGTTCATCTCGTAGCCGGTCGGCAACTGGATGCGGCGGCCGGGCTCCTCGCCCTCCGCCCCCTCCTCCTCGGCACCCGGCACCTCCGCCAGCCGCGCCGCGACGGCGTCGAGACCGCCGGTGCGCCGCAGTTCGGCCAGCTCGGCCAGGTTCCAGGCCGCGGACCCGACCACGCTCATGCTGCGGGGGCCGCGCCGCTGGACCACCCCGCGCACCAGCAGCAGCCAGGAGTGGAAGACGGTGTGCGCGCAGGCGGCGTGGCTGTCGTCGAAGAAGGCCAGGTCGACCAGGCCCGTACCGTCGTCCAGGGTGGTGAAGATGACCCGGCGCCCGGAGCGGACCGGTGGGGTCTGGGTGGCCGCCTTGGCGCCCGCGACCAGCACGGTCTCCCCGTGCCGTGCCTCCCTCAGCCGCTTGGCGGATACCGCGCCCAGCTCCTCGAGGAAGGCGTGGTGATCACCCATCAGGTGGCGTGAGACGTCCATGCTGAGCACGCCGAGCTCGGCGCTGAGACGTTCGGCGTCGTTGAGGTCGGGCAGCCCGATCGTGCCGGTCCGGTGTCCGCCGCCGAGCGGGAGCTGGGCACCCGCCGCGCCGGAACCGGAGCCCCGCTGGGCACGGTGGAGCTCGGACAGGTGCAGCAGCAGATCCCGGCGGTTGGCGCCGAAGGCGTCGAGCGCGCCGACCTGCGCGAGCCGTTCGGCGGCGGGCTTTCCGGGCCTGGCCCGCTGCCAGAAGTCCAGCAGGGACGCGTAGGGCTGTCCGGCCTCGATCCGGGCCACCTCGGCCCCGCTGATGCCGTGGACGTCCGAAAGGGCAAGCCTCAGGCCCCATTTGCCCCCACTGTCACCAGACACCAGTTCGATTCGATGGGCTGCCGCCGACAGGTTCACGTCCAGCGGCAGCACCGGGACCCCGCGCCGCCGCGCGTCCGCGAGCAGCAGGCGCTTCGGATACATCCCCGGGTCGTGCGTGAGCAGCCCGGCGTAGAAGGCCGCCGGGTGGTGCGCCTTGAGCCAGGCCGACTGGTACGTCGGCACGGCGAAGGCGACCGCGTGCGCCTTGCAGAAGCCGTAGCTGCCGAACGCCTCGATGATCTCCCAGGCGCGGGCGATCACTTCGACGCCGTACTTCCGCTCCGCCGCCCGCCCCGCGAACCAGACCCTGATCCTGTCCTGCGACCCGGGATCGGAGAGCCCGCGCCGCACCCGGTCGGCCTCGCCGCGCCCGCAGCCCGTCATGATGTCCACCATCTCGATGATCTGTTCGTGGAAGACGACCACGCCGTAGGTGCCCCGCAGGGCCTCCTCCAGGTCGGGATGCGGATAGCGCACGGGGGCGCGCCCGTGCCTGGCCTCGATGAACGGCCGCACCATGTCGGCGGCGACCGGACCCGGCCGGAACAGCGAGATGTCGACCACCAGGTCGTGGAAGGTGGCGGGCTGGAGCCGGCCGACCAGATCGCGCTGTCCGGGTGACTCGATCTGGAAGCAGCCCAGCGTCTCGGCGCTCCTGATCAGCCGGTACGTCTCCGGGTCGCCCTGCGGCACGGCGTCCAGGTCGACCTCCCGTCCCGAGGCCCGCTTCAGCTCGGTCACGGCGTGCGCCATCGCCGACTGCATCCGCACTCCGAGCACGTCCAGCTTGAGCAGCCCGAGGTGCTCCACGTCGCCCTTGTCGAACTGGGACATCGGGAAGGGGCCGCCGCCCGTGCCGTCGGGGCCGTGGGGGATCTCGCCGCTGGTGGGCACGACCGGGGTACGCCGCAGCAGCGAGGCGTCCGAGAGGAGCACCCCGCACGGGTGCATGGCGATGCCGCGCGGCAGTGCGTCCAGCGACTCCACCAGGTCCCAGAGCCGGCCGTACCTCTCCTTCCGCCCCGCCACGGCGCGCAGTTCGGGCAGTTCCTCCATGGCGGCGCGGGCGTCCCTGGCCCGGATGTGGGGGAAGGCCTTGGCGAGCCGGTCGGTCTCGGCCGGGTCCATGGAGAGCGCGGCGCCGACGTCGCGGATGGCGTGGCGCACCCGGTAGGTCTCCGGCATGGAGACGGCCGCGACCCGCTCGGCGCCGAAGCGGCCGATGATCGTGCGGTAGACGTCGAGACGGCGGGCGGACTCCACGTCGATGTCGATGTCGGGCAGGACGAAGCGCCGCTTGGACAGGAAACGCTCCATGAGCAGCCCGTGTTCGAGCGGGTCGGCGTGGGCGATCCCGAGCAGGTGGTTGACCAGGGAACCGGCACCGGAGCCGCGCGCCGCGACCCGTATCCCCATCCCCTTCACGTCGTCGACGACCTGAGCGACCGTCAGGAAGTAGGTGGCGAAACCGTGGTGGGCGATGATGTCCAGCTCGTGGTGCATCCGCTCCCAGTAGCCGCGGCTGCGGTCGTAGCCGTGCCGCACCATGCCGGCGGCGGCGCGTGAGGCCAGCACCCGCTGGGCGGTGCGCCGCTCCGCTCCGACGAGATGCGGCTCGGGGAAGTGGACGCTGCCGAGGCCCAGGTCGTCCGACGGGTCGACGCGGCAGGCGTCGGCGGTGTTCCGGGTCTCCGCGAGCAGCCGCTCCCCCGCGCCCTGCCCGAGCCCCGCGGCGGAGGCGATCCGCCCGGCGGTCTCGCGCATCGCGCGGGCGTCCTTCAGCCAGCGCTCCCCGGTGTCGAGGGGGGACCGCCGCGGATCGACGGGCACGAGCCTGCGGGCCGAGTCGAGTACGTCGGCGACCGGGCCCTGCCCGGGATCGGCGTAGCGGACGGCATTGGTCAGCACGGCCCGCACCCCCTGCTCGGCGGCGAAGCCGACGGTGCGCGCGGCGAGCCGCAGCGATCCGGGCCCGGTGCCCTCACGGCCGTGGTGGACGGCTTCGAGGCGCAGGGCGTCGCCGTAGACCTCCCGCCAGGGGGCGAGCAGCGCGGCGGCCAGGTCGGGACGGCCGGCGGCCAGCGCCGCACCGACCTCGGAGGCGGGCCCGAGCAGCACGGTGAGCCCTTCGGCGGGCAGCGCGGACCGGGCGAGCAGAGGCCGCCCGGCGCCCGGCGGTCCGGCATCCGGGGCGCGGGCGTCCAGGGCACGGGCGTCCGGGGCGTGGGCGGCGGTGACCAGTCGGCACAGTTCGGCCCAGCCGAGTGCGCCGTCGCGGGCGAGGAAGGTGACCCGGGGTGCGGATTCATCGACGAAGGCACCTCCGCGGGCCGGGGTGCGCGGCCGGCGGGAACGCACCTCTCCCCCTCCCGGCCGCCGCGCCACCGCGAGCTCCACCCCGAAGAGCGGCCGTATCCCGGCCCCCTCACAGGCCCTGGCGAAGCGCACCGCGCCCGCGAGGCTGTCGCGGTCGGTCAGCGCGAGGGCGCCCATACCCCGCTCGGCGGCACGCTCGGCCAGCCGCTCCGGGTGCGACGCCCCGTACCGCAGGGAGAACCCGGAAACGGCATGCAGATGCGTGAACCCTGACACCCGCACCTCCTGGACCGATCCGTACTCGCCACCCCCCTCGCTCTCCACCATAGACCAAGCTTCGAACATTCGTACGATAACCGAGGCGCGGCGACCCTTGCGCCATTCGGCCCGGCCCCACCTGCGCGAACGCCGGACTCCCCGGACCGTGGGGGCATGAATTTCGCTGACGAGGTGAAGAACGCCGTCACCGCACGGGCCGCCCTGCTGGTCATCGGCGTGCTGGGGCTGCAGCTGCTGTTCATCGCCTCCTACGTCGGTGCGCTGCACCGGCCGGACCCGACGGACGTCCCCTTCGGAGTCGTCGCCCCACGGCAGGTGTCGGAACAGCTCGTCACCCGGCTGGGCGACCTGCCGGGCGACCCCCTGGACACGCGCGCGGTCTCCGACGCGGCCGAGGCGCGCCGACAGATCCAGAACCGCGACATCGACGGCGCACTGATCGTCAGCCCCACCGGGGCGACCGACACCGTGCTCGTCGCCTCCGGCGGCGGCACCGTACTGGCCAGCTCGCTGGCCCGGATCGCCAAGGAGGCGGAGGGGCCCCGGCAGCGCGCTGTGCGCACCGTGGACGTGGCCCCCGCGTCCCCGGACGACTTCGACGGGCTGTCGTCCTTCTACCTGGTCGTGGGCTGGTGCGTCGGCGGGTACCTCTGCGCCTCGATCCTCGCGATCAGCGCGGGCACCAAGCCCGCCAACCGGCAGCGCGCGGTGATCCGCACCGCGGTCATGGCGCTGTACTCGATCGCGGGCGGGATCGGCGGCGCGGTCATCATCGGCCCGATCCTCGGCGCGCTCCCCGGCAGCGTGTGGGCCCTGGCCGGGCTGGGTGCCCTGGTCGTCTTCGCGGTCGGCATGATCACGCTCGCCCTGGAGGCCCTCACCGGAATCGTCGGCATCGGCCTGGCCGTCCTGATCATCGTGGTCGCCGGCAACCCGAGCGCGGGCGGCGCCTTCCCGCTGCCGATGCTGCCCGACTTCTGGCGGGCGATCGGCCCCGCCCTGCCGCCAGGCGCGGGGACCTGGACGGCGCGCTCGATCGCGTACTTCAACGGGAACGCGGTGACCGGCCCGCTGCTGGTGCTCTCCGCCTGGGCGGTCGCCGGCACGGCCATGACGCTGCTGCTGTCGATGCGCCACCGGACCACGGACGGGGACACCCCCCGCCGTCCGGCAACCACTACCACCACCGGCGGATCGAGCCCCGCCTGAGCCACGGCCCCTGCCCCTGCCCCTGCCCCTGCCCCTGCCCCTGCCCCTGCCCCTGCCCCATGATCCCGGGGTGGGGGCAGGGGCGTGTCGGCGCCGATTCGGGCACAGGCGGCGCGACGCCGGCCGCAGGGTAACGCACACCCGCGCACACCGGCGCGCCATTCGCCGGCAACAGGATGTTCCACCGACAACCGGCGACACAGGCTAGGCCTGGCAGGTTCATGACGTCATTCTGGAGCGGCCTCGTGAGACCCACGAGGAGCACGGTCGGTTCAACTCCCCCTCACCCGCCCGGAGGTTGCTCATGCGTCGCCGCTTCGCCGCTCCCCTCACCGCGATCGCCCTGTCGCTCCCGCTCGTCCTGATCCCCGCCGCGACCGCTTCGGCGGCACCGTCCGACAAGCCGCAGGTCCTCAGCTCCTGGACCCAGACGAGTGCCTCCAGCTACAACGCGTGGAACTCCGCCCGCAACAACCAGGGCTCCTGGTCCGCCTACGGCTTCGACTGGTCGACGGACTACTGCAGCAGCTCTCCTGACAACCCGTTCGGCTTCCCCTTCCAGACGGCCTGCGCCCGCCACGACTTCGGCTACCGGAACTACAAGGCCGCGGGCACCTTCTCCGCCAACAAGTCCCGCATCGACTCCGCGCTCTACTCGGACCTCAAGCGGGTGTGCGCCGCCTACTCCGGCGCCACGCTGACGGCGTGCAACAGCACGGCGTGGACGTACTACCACGCGGTGGACATCTTCGGCGTGACTCCCGCCAAGGCGGCGACCTCGGACAGATCGCTCCAGAACGCCTGACCGCAGCCCGGGAACGGGCCTGACGGCGTGACCTCGACACGACGGTCACGCCGTCCCTCTTCGTCCGGGCCAGGAAGAACGAGTGCCGCCGGCGCCCACGCTCGCGCGAGTGACCGGGCTCGCCCCCGACCGGTTCCCGCCTTCGGCGAACGTCCCACAGCTTGTACGGACGTTGTACGGGTTCGGGGCCGTGACGCCGGAATCCCGCCGCGGTTGAACCATGTCCAGCCGTAGTGCGGTGGCCGGAAGGGCGTGAGGGCAGTGCGGGAGACGGGTAACGGGCGCGCGACCAAAGCGAAGGCGAAGGAGGACAGCGAGCTGCCGGGGGTGTGGGTGGCGTACGGAACGCTGCTCCAGCACCTCCGCAAACGGACCGGGCTGAACCAGCAGGCGCTGGGTGAGGCCATCGGGTACTCGATGGAACAGGTCGCCTCGGTCGAGCAGGGGCGGCGGGCCGCCAAGGCGACGTTCACGGTCGCGGCGGAACGGGTGCTGGGGGCGGGCGGCGTACTGGACGTGCTCCAGAGCGAGGTGGACCGGGCGAAGCTCCCCCGGTTCTTCCGCAACTTCGCGCTCATCGAGGCGGAGGTGCTGAGCCGCTTCTCGTACGACCCGCTGCTGGTGCCGGGGCTGTTGCAGACGGAGGCGTACGCGCGTGCGGTATTCGCCGGCCACTGCCCGCCGTTCGGCGAGGAGATCGTCGACCAGCACACGGAGGCTCGGCTGGGACGGCAACGACTGCTGACCCGGGACCCGATGGCGGAGCTGTCGTTCATCATCGGGGAGGAGGCGCTGCGGAACCCGGTGGGCGGTGCCGAGGTGGTACGCGGACAGTGGCGACACCTTCTCCAGGTGGGCACCTTGCGCAACGTGGAGGTGCAGGTGATGCCTGCCGGGGACGGCTTCCATACCGGCCTGGACGGCCCGTTCGTCCTGGTGGAGACGAACACACTGCGTCGCCTGGGATACATCGAGTCCCAGGAGATCGGGTGCATCGTCAGTGATCCGGAGGACGTCAGCGGCTTCGGGCTGCGATATGGCAAGCTGCGATCGCAGGCCCTGAACGCCCATGAGTCTGCGCGGCTCATCGAACGGCTGGTGGGAGAGACATGAGCGTGAAGCAGGTACCCGGCAACGTGGACGGACTGCGGTGGTTCAAGAGCAGCCACAGCGGATCGGGCGGCGGCGACTGCGTGGAAGTGGCTGCCGGTCACGAAGCGGTCCATGTGCGGGACTCGAAGGCCGCGGGCCTCGGGCCGGTGCTGCGGATCAGCCGTGGCGAGTGGGCGGCGTTCGTGTCACTCGCGCGAAGGTAGCCCGGCCAAGCGGGGACGGCCGACGGCCCGTCCGCCTCCTGCGAGGCGGACGGGCCGTCGGGGTGTCGAGCCTGCGTCAGCCGATCTCGGCGCCGAACGCGGCCAGCGCCTCGGGCACCGGCTGGAAGAAGGTCTCGCCACCGGCGGAGCAGTCACCGCTGCCGCCCGAGGTCAGGCCGAGCGCGGTGTCGCCGGAGAAGAGCGAGCCGCCGCTGTCGCCCGGCTCGGCGCACACGGTCGTCTGGATGAGGCCGTTGACGATGTCGCCGTTGCCGTAGTTGACGGTGGCGTCCAGGGCGGTGACCTCACCGTCGTGGACCTGGGTGGTGGAGCCGCTGCGGGTCACCGTCGTGCCGACGGTGGCGTCGCCCGCCTTGGTGATCGCCTGGGTGGAACCGTCGTACAGGTCCACCTCGCTGGGGTGCGCCACGTCGGACGTGTACTTGACCAGGCCGTAGTCGTTGTCCGGGAAGCTCGACCCCTCGTTGGCGCCGATCTCACCGCCGCCCTGGGAGTCCGACCAGCTGGTGATCGACTCGGTGCAGTGCCCGGCGGTAAGGAAGTACGGCTCGCCGCCCTTGACCACGTTGAAGCCCAGGGAGCAGCGACCGCCGTTGCCCCAGATCGCGTCGCCTCCGGCGATGAGCGGCTTGAACTCACCGGCCGTCTTCGTGAGCTCGGCCTTGGAGCCGAGAGAATCGACGACCTTGCTGAGCTTCGTCCAGGCGGCACCGTCGACCGTGCGGTCGGCGGTGACGACGATCTTGTTGCTGACCGGGTCGACGGCCCAGGAGGTGCCCGGGATCGTCGCCTTGTCGGAGAGGGTCTGCCGGGCGGTCGTCAGCTCGGCCAGCGTGTTCTGTACCAGTCTGGCCTTGCCACCGGCCTGGCGGACCTGCTCGGCCGCCGCGTCGTCGACCACGTTGACCACGAGGTTCTTGGACTTGGCGTCGTAGTACGAGCCGGCCGCGTCGCCGCCCAGGGTCTTGTCCAGGGTGGCTGCGAGACTTCCGGCCGAATGGGCGTTGAGGGTCCGTGCGGTGAACACGGGCACGTCGTCACTGGCGTTCGCAGTCTGGAACGTCGCTCCTGCTGCGACCAGGGCGAGGACGGCCGATCCGGCCATCGTCACGCTCTTCCTGGATATGCGTCGGTGCGTCAACTTGGACCTCCTGTGGGGCCGTGTACGGACAAGTGGGGTGCCCGGAACACGGAGGATGGGGCGCCCACTATTCCGACGCGGCGGATAGCACACAAGGTCGACTTCAGGACGCGCACACGACGCCGACCGTTCACTCCCGGCTTGTTCACAAGTCGGGTTTCGCACCACGTCGGTTACGTTCGCGAACACCCGGTGCGATCACAGGTCGGCAGCGGGTGAGGACTAGTCCTGTCCTGTAATCGCGCCCGGAGTCCGCATGCTGTGGAGTGCGTCGCTGAAGCCGAACACCACCGAACGCTCCCGTAGGTCCCGAACACCACCGGTTCGCCCCGACGGGGAGTGCCGGTATCGCCTGCGATAGGTCATCATCGAACAGGCAGTACACACAGAGCAGTTGAGTACCGGACGAGCGGAGGACGCGGCGTGCGAAGTCGGGTGCGTGCGGCGGACGGACGGCATCTGATGGTCGAGCGCCGGGGGGATCCGCGAGGCAGACCGGTGTTCCTCCTGCACGGGATGCCGGGCAGCCGGCTGGGTCCCGCTCCGCGCGGGATGGTCCTCTACCAGCGCAAGACACAGCTGATCACGTACGACCGGCCGGGCTACGGCGGCTCGGACCGGCTGCCGGGGCGCCGGGTGCGGGACGTCGCGGAGGACGTGCGGGCGATCGCCGACTCGCTCGGCCTGGAACGCTTCGCCGTGGTCGGCCGCTCGGGCGGCGCTCCGCACGCCCTGGCCTGCGCCGCGCTGATGCCCGACCGGGTCACCCGGGGCGCCGCGCTGGTCAGTCTGGCCCCCTGGGACGCCGAAGGGCTCGACTGGTTCGACGGGATGGCAGCCTCGAACGTGCTCGCGTACTCCACGGCGGCCGCGGACCCGGACGGTCTGGCCGAGTCCTTCATCAGCCGCTCCGCGGAGATCCGCCAGAACCCGGTCCGGCTCCTGGACGACCTGCGCCGGGAGCTGACCGACTCCGACCGGACGGTCGTCAACGACGCCGGCATCCGCACGATGCTGCTCGCCAACTACCGCGAGGGACTGCGCACATCGGCGTACGGCTGGATCGACGACGCGATCGCGTTCTGCCGGCCGTGGGGGTTCGACCCCGCGGACATCAAGTGCCCCGTGATGCTGTGGCACGGTGTCAAGGACGTGTTCTCCCCCGTGGGCCACTCCCGCTGGCTCGCCGGGCAGATCCCCGGCGCCACAGCCGTGCTGGAACCGGCGGCGGCACACTTCGACGCGCTGGCCGTGCTCCCCGGGATCCTCAACTGGCTGCTGGACGACGGCCCGGAGGCGGTGGCCGAGGCGGCGGCCTGCTGAGGCCCGGGCACGGCGGGGCCACCCCCGAACCCGCGGGCTCCGGCGCCCGGAAGGCACCGGAGCCCGCCGACTCAGACCGACATCGGTTCCAGCTCCCGCTGGAACCGTTCCTCGTCCCTCGCTATCCGGGTCAGCGGATGGTCGTCACCGAGCTGGCGTGCCAGCTCGTCCCCTGTCTCCGCCCGCACCCTCAGCGCCTCGTCGGTGCGGCCCATGGCCCCGAGGGTGACCGCGAGGTTCGAGGTCATGGCCAGGGTCTCCGGGTGGTGTGCCCCGAGTACCTCGCTGAGCTGGCCGGCCACCTGCCTCTCCGTCTCCAGGACGATGTCGAACTCGCCCAGCTCGGCCGTCGCGTTGGCCAGGTTCATCACACTGAACAGGGTGTTCGGGTGCTCTCGTCCGAAGACCTCGCGCATGGTGGCGACCACCCGCTTCAGGAGCTGCTCCGCCTCGTGGGACGCGCCCGCCCCCGAGAGGTAGACGCCGAGGTTGTTCTGCGCGGCGAGGGTGTACGGGTGCCGCTCCCCCGGCACCTTCATGTACTGGTCGACCACGTCCTGCGCGGTGGTCCTGGCCTCGGTGGCGTCCCCCGCGGCGAACTGGTCGGACGCCAGGTTGAGGTCGCAGGCCAGCGACTCGGGGTTGGCCGACGTGTACTTGGCCCGGTACCTGGCCCGGGTGGCCACCGTCAGCCGCCGCGCGTCCTCCAGCTGTCCCGCCCTGCGCAGCGAGACCGCCAGGCTCTTGGCCGCGCTGAGCGTGGTGGGGTAGGTCCGGCCGAGGGTGGCCTTGAGACTGCCGTAGGTGCGGCTGAGCAGCGCGACGGAGTCCTCGTACCGTCCGACCTCTCGCAGGTCCCGAGCCAGGTTCAGCGCGGAGGAGAGGCTGTGCGGATGCTCCTGGCCCAGCACCTCGGACCGCAGGTCGTAGCAGTCCTGGTCGATCTCCCGCGCCCTGGCGTACTGCCCGACGCTCCGCAGGTTCAGGGCGAGGTTGTTGGCGGCGGCGAGCGTCCGCGCGTGCCGCTCGTGGAAGATCTGGTTGAACCCGTCGTGAGCCTCGGTCGCCAGCTCGATCGCCCGGCCGTAGTCGCCGAGCAGCCCCAGGTCGATGGCCAGGCTGCTGGTGGTCATGTACGTGTGCGGATGCTCCGGGCCCAGTACCTCCCGCTGGAGCCGCAGAGTGAACTCGTCGAGCTCCTTCGCCTCCACGTACCGGCCGCGGGTGCGGAGGATGTTGGAGAGGTGGAAGCAGAGGTAGAGGTACTGGATGTCTCGCTCGCCCAGCATCTCCAGCCACGCCTCGCGCAGTTCCTCCCCCAGCGTCGCGGCGGTCCGGACGTCACCGCGCTTCCAGAGGTAGCGCACCCGGTCGATCAGCAGTCTGCGGGTCTCGTGCTCCCTGCAGTAGCGGGCGTCCGACGGGCCGAGGTGCGGCCAGATCGTGGCGAAGCGCGGCCATGTGGCCGGGTTGTCGATCGGCTCGGTGTCGTCGGGCCGGGCTCCCGCCAGGATGAGGTGGACGACGTGCCTGGCCTCCGTCTGCTCCTCCTCGCTGAGCTGGGCCCTGATCACCGCTTGTACGAGGCGGTGCACCTGGATGGAGTTCGACACCTGGTCGACCTTGGCGAGGGCGAAGCGGCCGATCTCCCGGATGACCCGGCCGAGCACCAGCTTCTCCTGGAGCGAGGAGTCGTAGGGCTTCAGCGCCTCGATCATCTCCTTGCTGTAGAGGAGGTTCGCGGAGATCGGCTCGGGCGCGAAGAACGCGCAGAGCTGGAGCAGCCGCACCGCGGCGGGCGAGCGCTCCTTGAGCCGTTCGATGGAGATGTTCCAGGTCGCTGCCACCGGTTGCGGATAGCCGGCGGGCTGGTTCAGGGCCAGGACCCTCGGAGCCTGCTGGGCGAGCTGTTCCAGGTAGGCGTCGATGGGGGTGGCGGTCTCGGCGATCCACGCGGCCGCCTGCTCGACCGCGAGAGGGAGGTCGCCGACGGCCGTGGCCACCTGTGCCGCGTCCTCGGCGCTGAGTCCGGGGGCCCTGCGCTGCAGGTGCTCGATCGACTCCTCCCGCAGGAAGACGTCGACCGGGAGCGCGTCACCGTGCTGGGACCACGCCTGGTTCCTCGACGTGACCAGAATGTGGCCGGAGCCGCCCTGCGGGAAGTAGCGCCTGAGCCGCTCGGGATCGTCGGCGTTGTCGAAGACCAGGAGCCACCGGTCCGAGGGCACCCCACGCCTCAGCAGGTCCACGGCCTCCTGGGAAGCCGCCGCCATGTCGTCGCCGCCCTGGGCACCGAGCCGCACGGCCAGTTCGGCGAGTCCCGCGATCACGTCGTCGGTCTGCTCGGACGATATCCACCACACCAGGTCGTAGTCCGCCATGAAGCGGTGCACGTACTCGAGTGCGACCTGGGTCTTGCCGACGCCGCCGAGACCGTAGAGGGTCTGCGGCTGCGGCAGCACCACGGCCATACCGCCGCCGAGTTGGTCACGCATCCGCTCCAGGACCAGGGAACGCCCGGTGAACCCGGGATTTCGGGGCGGCGCGTTCCAGATCCTGGGCACCGCGCCGGGGAAACGGGGGCCGGGCGAGACCCCGTCGCCGAGCTGCACGGGCCGGTCAAGGGCGCGCATCAGCGCGGTGGTCGCGTGGACCTCGTCCAGCCGGAACAGGTCGACCGGGTTGCGGTCGATGTACGGCGCGGACAGGCGCACGTCGCTGATCCTGAGCGGGAGCAGCCGGCGCCGCCCGCCGCCGGGGTCCTCGGAGACGGCACGTTCCCAGAGGTTCACGGCGCGCTGGGACTTGAGATAGGCGCTGGAGAGCAGCACGACCGTACGGGCCGCGTTCTCCGGAGTGGTCTGTGCGGGGTGCGTCGGACCGCTGTCGGCAGAGGCGTCACGCGGGACCACCCGGAATCCGGCCCTGCTCAGGACTGATTCGACCCAGTCCGCCCACATCCGGTTCTCCGCCACATAGCTGAGGAAGAGGTCCGCGGGCAGCGCGGGCCTGCGCCGGGTGAAGGCGTCACGGATGCGCAGCCGGACCTCCTCCCCGACCGGGGGCATGGAAGTGACCTCCTGCCCGGTGACGACCGCGGTGAGGCGCTCGAAGGCGGACAGCAGGGAGTTGCTGAGCCCAGCCGCGTCGCCGAAGGTGGCAAGCGTCTCCTCGTAGGCGTAGTAGGGGCGGTACGGGATCTCCACCGCGCCCCAGTAGGCGGTGAGTTCGTCGCCGGAGAGATCACGGGGCAGCCGGTCGAACTTGAGCCGTGCCAGGGCACGTCCGGCGTCCGCCTTCTCCTTCTCACCCTCGTCGATCCGCATGGGGACCGGGAAGATGGAGATGGGCCTGCCCGTGTAGCGTTCGGCGATCTGCCGGGCGACGGAGGCCGCGCCGTCGATGGACTGGTCGCTGAGGGTGAAGCAGTCGACGAGTACGTCCGGCAGGTGGACGGTGCAGATGTCCGCGATGTCGCTGAGGCCCGTACGGCTGTCGATGAGGACGTAGTCGTAGTTGGCCTTCATGTCGTCCCGCAGGGCGTCGAAGAACAGGCCGCCGCCGAGCCGGTCGTAGAAGTTGTCCCAGTCGAAGGTGGAGACGGTCGCGGAGTACTCGCGGTTCTGCCGGCCGGCGGAGACGAAGTCGAGCGTGCCGCCCCGCGGGAACTCCCAGCCGAGGGCCTCGGGGTTGAGCGAGACCGCGTGCGGCTGGATCCGGGCGTAGTCGCGGTGCCAGTCGTCGGCACGCTGGGCGGGGTTCGTCGCGGCCCAGGCGTATTCGGTGATCAGGTCGATCACACCGGTGGTGGCCCCGAGCGTCGCGGGGGCGAGGAAGGGGTGGAAGAAGCGGTGGAGCCCCGGCGCCTCCAGGTCCCAGTCGACGGCAAGCACCCGCTTGCCGTTGGCGGCGAGGATCCAGGCCGTGTTGGCGAGGGCCATGGTGCGCCCCGTGCCACCCTTGTAGGAGTAGAAAGTGACGACGCGTCCGTCACGCCCGGCTGTCATACGTCCTCCGCATTCGTCGCAGGGTCGTGCCTGTCGGGTATGAACTGTGTGTCACCCATCGGGCCCATCAGCCGCTTCCGTTCGCTCTGCCGTCCGCCGGCGGCGGGCGGATAGACCGTGGCGTGCCTCAGGTACTGCTGCGCGGCCACTTCGACCACCTGCGGGAGAACCTGCCCGAAGGCCTCCATCGTCGGCACTCCCTTCGCGGCCGCCCGGCAGAAGGCCCTCCCCTGCCGCATCTTCGTCGGCATCGTCTGTTCGAGCTTCTCGGCCAGTTCGGCCTCGGCTGCCCTGCTCTGACGGTCGTCACGGCACCAGGGAACGACCATGGTCACCCACGGCCTGTTCTCGGCGTCGAAGGCTGCGAGCCGGCGTCTGAGGTCCTCGTCCCGCAGGGCCCAGCGGTCGACCAGGAGTATCTCCGGCGTGGTGGGGGGCTGCTTGCCCTCCCTCTGTCCGGTGTCCTCGTCGAACGGCGCGATGAAAGCCTGGTAGTTGAGTGAGCGGACCAGTTCCTCGGTGACGTAGGCCAGCGGCTTCGCGGCAGCCGGGTGATAGGGGTTCCAGTCCTGCGGATGGTCGCCGTAGTAATCGGCTGCGCGCCCTTCCGGAAGGTCGTGGCGCGTGGGTGCGGCGACGGTGATCCGCATCGGCCGGGGCGCTCCCACCCCACTGCTCGGGGACCCGAAGGCACTCGGCGCGAGCCGGTAGTCCACCGGTCTCCCGGTGTCTATGCGCACCGTGTCGGCGACGCTGACGATGCGTTTGGCCAGTTCGTACACCGCTCGTTCGTATTCCTGGCCGAAGAGCCTGAGCTTGATCAGCCCGTAGAGCCCGTCACTGACGTAACGCTCCCCGAAATCACGGTGGTTGAACTGCAGACGCTCGGCCGAGCCGGGCATTTGATGAGGCGGCACCGGAACCCAGAGCGCGGGAACGATGGCCTCCGCGGGCTCGTTCGAGCGCGCCCGGTGGTGGATGGCCCGCTGCTCGAACGCGTACCACTCCTTTCCGCACATCTCGCTGGCGAAATAGCGTGGCGAGAACAGCGGAACGAAGACACGGCAGGTGGCGAGGACTCCGCCCAGGCGTTCCGACCAGCCCTCGCCGGAGCGCATCTCCCGGTCCATGAAACCGGCGGACGCACCCGCCGGCAGATCGGTCATGGCCATCACATGGCCGCAGAGATCTTGGAATAGCCGTTCGACCCACATATCGGGGTCCGTTCCACCGCCGTACCCCGGTGTGTGTGCGTAACTCAGAAAGAAGTACGGCCGATGGTCCGCCGCTCGCTGCTGCGTCGGTGCGTGCACACGACCCCCGTCCTGTGTGAGCACTCGCATCAGGGAGTGGAACGATCGATGCGAGCGAATTCATCATTACGGAGCGGACCGCACTCCACCCCCCTGCCGTTCGGTCATTCACCGTTGCTTTTCAGACATCCATCCCCACGTGCGGTCAGCGCTGCCCTTGATCAGGAAAGGTCTTGCAGTCGTTCTTTCCCGGATGCTCCCCGTACGCCCTCGATGATCTCCTTTCGGAGTCCACCCAGAATCCGCGCTCCGTCGATGGTCAGTTCGGGAGCCGATTCGATCGCGTCAAGTGCCTGGCGGACCCCGGTCAGGAGCGTCGGCGCGAAGAGTCCCGCACCGACCCGTTCGAAAGTCTCCGAGAGCGCACGGGAGAACGGTACGGATTCCGGATTCCACGGCAGCCGGTAATTCCACGCCCCGTCCGAAGCGAAAAGATCCGTCACTTCGACGAGCGCCTGGAACTTGGTGCGGCGGAATCCGCGCAGCAGCGCGAGCGCCAGCTCCTCGTCGCCGCCGTCGGCCCCGATGCCCAGCGCTCCGTAACCGTGCCGTCCGGCACGGGTGGGTCCGGTGGCGAGAGGGGTCAGGGTCACGAGGACCTCGGCAGCCTCGGCCGCCTGCCCGGGCACCCTTTCCCGCAGCAGCTTCCAGGCCAGGGCCAGTCGCGTCCCCCAGTCCTCGGCCTCCCGCGCGGTGAGCCGCGGGAGCGCGGGAGCGTCGAAGCACTGGCGGTGCGGATCCAGATCGTCGAGTACGAGGACGGGCACGCCGTCGCCCCCCGTCCGCCGGAGTGGCAGCCAGTCGGGGCCGTCCGCCGTGGTGGAGGAGACGCGTCGCCCCGCTCCGGCGTCCGCGCCGAGGACCAGGAACCCCTCGCCCTCCGGCCGCACCAGGACACGGCCCCGCTCGCCCGGGGCACCGAGCCGCAACTCGCCGAGCGTGGGCAGGAAGAGCACGCCGTCGGTGAATCGGACAGGGACGGTGAGGGCCAGCCGCGCACGGACGGCCGCCGCGGCCACCGACACGGCGAGCCGTCCGGCCGCCCGGTCCACATGGACGGGATCGTCCGGCGCGCTCCTCGCCCCGCGGAGCCAGGTGCGGGTGAAGGGATGGGCGAGCACCTCGTCCAGGGCGGCGGCGCCCTGCTCGGTCCGTTCGACCTCGGCCGCCAGGCCCCAGGCCTCCCGCCAGCCGTCGTGGTCGCGTGCGCCGAGCCTGGTGTGCAGTCCGGCGAGGAGGGTCCTGTTCACATCGAGCCCCGCCGCCCCGAGCTCCGCGGGGTCGTCGACCACGGCGGATCCGATGGACACAGCGGCGCGTTCCTCGATGCCGCGCACCAGCGCGGCGAGGTCGGCGCAGTAGACGGAGGGGTTGTCGAAGTCGTTGGACGACCGGTAACGATGCGTGTAGAGGCCGCCTCCGCACGAACGTACGACGGGGCACGAACGGCAGGTCTCGCTGACGCCGGCCAGCCCGAGTTGGCGGGACCGTACCCCGGGGTGCGCGGCGACGTCGTCGAAGGAGTTGCGGAACACGTCGAAACCGGTGGCCGCGGCGCCCTCGTAGGCACTCTTGAGCGAATCCACCTGCTCCAGCTGCCCGTCCGTCTCGATGACGACGAGGTCCGTGGGAGCGAGTCCGAGCGATTCGGTGAGGCTGGGGCCGCCGCTCAGGGTGGACAGGACCGAGGCGAAGAGACGCACCGGGACCTCTTGGCCGCGCTCCGTCCAGCGGTCGTAGACCGCCAGGAGCCAGTCGGCGTAGGCCGTGGGTGAGCCGTTGGGCCGCGGCGGAGGTTCGTCCCAGGTGGCGTGCGGAAGAAGGAAATCCACCCGTGGTGGTCCGAGACTCGCGAGCGCGTCGAACACCGCGACCGGATCGTTGCGGATGTCGATGGTGCACAGCAGCCCGAGGTCCAGATGCCGGTAGCGGTCCTGCCGCAGGAGTTCGACCGCCCTGAGGACCTGGGGATGGCTGGTGCGGCCGTTGGCGAACAACCGGTGCCGGTCGTTCGCGGCGCGGTCTCCGTCGAGGGAGATGCCGACCCTGACGCCGAACTCGTCGAAGAGGTCGAGATAGCGGGGGCTGAGCTGGACGCCGTTCGTATGGATCCTCAGGTCCAGCTCAGCGATACCGTCCAATGCCGATGTGAGCTCCTCGCAGACACGGCGCAGTCGCGCTGGGCCGGCCAGGAGCGGCTCGCCTCCGTGCAGGATCACTGACATCGAATCGAGCGCATGCTCCGACGCATGCTCGGCCAACCTTCGAGCCGTCCATGAAATGGCTTCGTCAGAGATGGACTTAGGACGGGTACGCCAGCTCTGATCTGCGTGTTCATAGATGTAACAGTGGTCGCACGCGAGATCGCATCTGCTGTGAACCTTCAGCACGACCTCGCGAAAGGGGACCAGGGGTCCTGTCATTCCCCCAGTCTAGCCATCGGCCCTCGTCTCAGAGTGCAGAGCTGAAGGTCGAAATCTCGGTGGGGCGACTCGTGGAGGTACCGAATACCCGCCCGATCTTCCTCGAGGCGTCGGCGCCCCGTGCGTCGATCATGGCGAGCGGTACACGGCTCTTCTTCGCAATGGCGAAGGAGGGGGAGGTCTCGTAGGTCTTCACGGGCCGTCCTTGATGGATTGTTTCTGGACTGTTCCTGGACACTGGATCGCAGCCGGTACCTGCGTATTCGCAGTGCCCGGCGGCACGACTTTACCGCCCGCGCAGGCCGTCGCAAACGCCGCCGTGAGACGAAAACCCGCGTTTAAGCCGAATTGCGATGACCGAAATTCTGACGCCGATTGAGCCACGCGGGTGAGTACCCGCCGGGCGAGCCCGCACCGGCGCCGGGGCCCGAGGTACGACGGGGGCCTCACCACCTCGTGATTCTGCTTGCGAACAGCCGTTTCACCCTTTTCTCTCGCGTCGTACCACCACGAGTCGCGGGGCCACCCGAACAGCAGCACCTGGCCGCACCGGAACCTCCTGCGCCAACAGGCCTCCGCAGAAGCAGCGTTCACCCGTCCGGCGCTCAGGCACCCTGTGTCGCGGCGGTCGCGGCCGGCTCGGGGGTCAGTCGAGGGAGGCGGAAGCCGTCGCCCTCGCCCCTCTCAGGCAGTCCCCGACGCGTTCATGGCTGTCCCCGACCACGTCGACCACCCGGACCCGGGTGTAGAGGGCGTCGACACGCTCCACGCACTTCTTCGAGAAGGCTCCCACCAGCACCGTCTCGTAGCTACCGGTGCCCACCAGAGGGAATCCCGTACCCATGTCGATCAGCTGGAAGTCCTCGGCGACCGCCAGGCCCAGAGCCGTCAGCTCGGCCGCGGCGCCGTTCAGATCGGTCCATCCGGCGCGGTCCGGGGCGCCCGCCCCGGCCGGAACCACCAGGAAGTCGTACGACTCGACGGCGGCGATGTGCTGACCGCCGTTCAGTATGCCCACTCTCCATGCCTGGACGTCCCCTTTGAGGTGGTCCTTCACCCAGGAATTCCGCCAGCCCAGGTAGGGGCGCACCGTACGGGCGTACTGGGCCCGCGCCAGGACCGCACCGGCCGCGACGGCCAACAGGCTCCCGAGGGCCTCCATGTCGAGCAACTGCAACCGCCAGGGCCACTCACCCGACGCCGCGGGCCCGACGTTGGCACGTACGGACTCCCACAGGAGGACCAGCACCAGCAGCGCGAGCAGCACCAGGGGTGCGGTGAACAGCAGCGGACTCCGCCGCACTCTGCGCTGGGCACCCGCCAGGGGCGCGGCGCCTCCCGAACTCGCTCCGACCACTCGGCCCTCCCCGGCCCGACGTACAGGGAGTTGCCCGGCGGTGCCACAACTCCCTTACAAAGCAATGCTGTTGCTCGATCCTCGCACAAGGGCACGCGCCGCACGAGAGCGCCCTGCGGGGCCCTTCGCGCATCGGGAGACCGCCGAGGCGCCATTGCCGTCGACGGAGCCGCGACCTACTCTCGTGGCCCCGGTAGGCGGCCGCCGCGCCCTCCGAGCCCCGGGCAGCACCGATCGGACCCGGCTCCGGCAGCCGGTCCGGCCGCACGACCCGACAGGTAAGCCACAACTGCAGACGGGGGTGAACATGCCAGCGATTCCCGGACCGCTGCGGAGCATGGTCTTCAGGAGCGCCGATCTGCCCGCGCTCTTCCACCACACCGACGCCGTCGCCGTCGCGCGCCGGCGTGAGGCGGTCAACAGCACCCGCGCGCAGTTGGCCCTGCTCGTCCTGGGCACCGTACCCGCCGCACTGCCCTGGCACGTCGAAGTCGGTGACTCGATCCAACTCCTCGACGCCGTAGCGGTGTCGGCGTACCTCGGCGTCCTGGTCGCGACCTACCTCACCTCACGGCGCAAAGCGAAGTCGCACTGGCAACTCAACCGCTCCGCAGCGGAGTTCATCAAGTCGAACTGCTGGCGCTACGCGGTCCACGGATCCCCCTTCGACACCGGCGTCCAGCACCCCGAGGCGGTGTTCGCGAGCCGGCTCGAGGAGGGACTGCAGGAGTTGCGCAAGGTGGGGTGGGACGACCCCAGGGAGGAGCTGGCGGACTCCGGTGGCGGGCTGATCACCGCCTCCATGCGGGAGTTACGGGACAAGGCCTTCACCGTACGCAAGGAGACGTACATCAGGGACCGGCTCATCGAGCAGCGGCGCTGGTACCGCAGGCGCATGCTGGTGTCGCGGCGCGGGGCGCTCGTCTGGTCGAGCACCGTCGCCGTGCTGACGCTGCCCGCCCTCGTACTCGCGGTGCTGCAGGCGTTCGGAGGCGCCGGTTCCCTGGCGTTGACGGGGACGTTCTCCGCGGCGGCGGCCGGCTGCCTCGCCTGGAACGAGATGCGACGCCATCACCCTCTGGTGTCGGCGCACTCTCTGGTGGAGGAGGACCTGGAGAGCATGCAGGCGGCGATGGAGACCACCCTCACCGAGCGGCAGTGGGCCGCCGCGGTCTTCGAGACGGAGCGGATCGTCTCACCCGAGCACACGGACTGGCTGGTCAGACACCGGATGTGACGCCTTGTGAGATCCGGGCTACGGGGTGGGGGCCGGATACCGCGCGCGGGCCCGCCACTGGATGTGACGCCCTGCGGGTCCGGCTCGGGGTCGCACGCCGAGCGGTGTCAGCCGCGCTCCACCCCCTCGCGCCAGATGACGGTGACCGGCCGGCCGAGGGTGCGGGCGTACGTCACGATGTCGCCGGTGCCGCCCAGGCCCCGCGCGGGCCGGCCGTCCCAGACCGCGAGCAGCCGGTCGCAGTGGTCGGCGATGTAGGCGCCCGCCGCGTAGTAGGCCTCGTCGGTGGAGTGCGGGAAGTCCAGCCGCACCTCACGTGTGGCACGGGCCCTCAGCATCCGGTACCGAGCGAGGTCGGCCCGGTCGGGGAACCCCGACTCGTAGTCCCCGCTGGGGATGACCACGGTCAGCTCCGCGCCGTGGGCCAGCGCCAGGTCGGCGAACAGGGTGTCGGCCCCGACCGCCAGGCTGGAGAGGGCCTCCAGGGAGCCTTCGTGACCGCGGAGCGCCGCCCTCATCCCCTCCAGCACCTGGGCCCGGGCCTCCGTAGGAATGGAGCGGTGACCGGTCACTCCGATGCGTTTCACGGACCTGGAACCCCCTGGTGTCTGCGGGGGCCGCAGGGCATCCCTCCGGAGCGCACAGCGGTAGCCCCCCGTGATGCCAATGCGACCGACCGTACCCGCATCCTCTCAAAGGCCCAGGGCGGAACGGGAGCCCCCGCCGGGAATCGGCGGGGGCTCACGGGGGTGCGAAGGTGACCGGACGGGTCAGTACACGCTCACCCCGTACGCGCTCAGCGCTTCGGTGACCGGCTGGAAGTAGGTCGTACCGCCGGAGGAGCAGTTGCCGCTGCCGCCGGAGAGGATCCCGATCGCCCGGGTACCGGAGTAGAGAGGGCTGCCGGAGTCACCGGGTTCGGCGCAGATGTTGGTGCGGATCAAGCCGTGGACGACGTCCCCGTTGCCGTAGTTGATCGTGGCGTTGAGAGCGGTGACGATGCCGCTTTGGATACCGGTCGTCGACCCCTGGCGGGTGACGGCCATGCCGACGGTGGCGTTGGCGGCGCTGGTGATGTCCTGGCTGCCCACGGTGCCGGACTTGACGACCGAGGTGTTGGTGTAGCGCACGATGCCGTAGTCGTCGGTCGGGAAGCTGGATCCCGTCGTGGTGCCGAGGACCGTGGTGTGGGCAGCGTCGGCCCACCAGGTGTCCGTGCCTTCGGTGCAGTGGCCGGCGGTCAGGAAGTAGTAGGTGCTGCCGCTGCGGACGTTGAACCCGAGGGAGCAGCGCCCGCTCGACGAGTAGACGGCGTCACCGCCCGATATCAGCTTGCTGAACCTTCCGGGGGTGTGTTCGATGCGCAGGGCGCCGGCGTCGGCCCCGGCCGCCTTCCTGATCCTCGCGATCTCGGCCTGCGACACGGTGCTGTCCGCGGTGACGACCAGCCGCCCGGTCGCGGGGTCGGTGTTCCAGGCGGTACCGGCGACGTCGGCCTCGAGTACGGCCGCTCCTGCCGCGTCGAGCTGCTTGGCGCTGTACGTTCCGGTCCGCTCGGCGTTGGCCGAGGGGACCGCGAAGGCCGCGACAGCGACGAGGCCCGTGACGACGGCCGTGATCCGGCCGCGTCCCGCGGTGCTGCCGCCGAGGGGGTTGGTGCGTTTGATCCTCACTTCTCGTTCCTCCCGAGGGGAATCGGGGGCCCGCAGGTGGGGTGGCCGGACCCGTGAGGCGCGGTCAGGGGCGCACGCATACCGAAAGCGTGCGAATCGGGGAGAAGGCGCAGACCTGACGAGCGCTGCTCGGGAGTATTCGGGGCGTCGACTTGCCGCGCAAGGGGGCCTTTCGGCCGCCCGGCGCGGGCAGTGCGGTCGGCCCGACGCCCCTGTGGCCGCAGGGGCGGACAGGGGCCGAAGGGGCTGACGCGGCCGCCCGGCCCGGAGGGACGGGAGGGCGCGGAACGGTGACGCGGGGCCGGGCCGGGTCAGCCGTCGATGCGGTTCCGCTCCCCCGCCGGTACGGCCGCCGTGAGGGTGTTGCCGGGCGGTGGGAAGGGGCAGATGAAGTGGTCGGCGAAGGCGCACGGCGGCAGCAGTGCGCGGTTGAGGTCGACCCGCACCCTGCCGTCCTCGCCGGGCGCCGCGGGCCTGAGGAAGCGGAACCGGTAGCTGGTGTCCCCGCTGGTGGCGTCGGCGAAGACGGCCCAGAGCGAGCCGTCCGGTTCGACCGCGACCTGGAGGGTGTGCTCGGTCCCGTCCAGGGTGAAGGCGATCTCGCCCGAGAGGCCGAGGCCCCGCTCGCGCCCGTCGGCGTTCTCGACCCGGATGCTCTTCTCGGTGTCGTACGGCCGGAAGGTGCCGTCCACCGACCACCGGGCGTCGTACGGAGTGGCCTCGATGGTCCGGAAGGCGTGCCGTGCCGGTGAGAGCGGGTCGAAGTCCCTTACCGCCCAGAGGCCTTCGCGGCGCAGCACGACCAGCCTGCGCTCCGTCTGCGCCACCCTCGACGTGTCGATGGCGCCCCGGTCGGCGCCCAGGCGTACGTCGCCGGTGAGCGGCTTCGCGTCGACGGTCAGCCCGTCCTCGGGGGTGGCGGTGAGCACCACCTCGTCGCCGTCCTCGCGCCACAGCCCGGGTACGCCCGGAATCCGCCCCTCCGGGTGGTCGGCGAGCCAGTGGGTGCCGGTGAGGGCGAGTGGGCCGTGCGGCGCGGCCACCGCGACGATGCGCCCCTCGTGCCAGCGCTGCCAGGCGTGGAACTCCTCGCTGTCCTGCTGTGCGTCCGTGCTCATGCGGTCAACCTTTCCACACCGGCTCGGCCAGGCCCAGGTGCGACCTCAGCGTGGAGCCGGTGTATTCGGAGCGGAAGGCTCCGCGTTCCTGGAGGAGCGGGACGACCCGGTCGACGAAGTCGTCGAGGCCGCCAGGAGTGAGGTGCGGTACGAGGATGAAGCCGTCGGCCGCGTCGGCGGCGACGAAGGCCTCCAGTGCGGCGGCGACCGTCTCCGGGGAGCCGATGAAGGACTGCCGGGCCGATGACTCGATGACCGTCCGGCGGATGGAGAGCCCCTTGGCCTCCGAGAGCGCCCGCCACTTCGCGGCGACGGCGAGCGGGTCCGCGACCCGCACCCGGCCCTGGACCAGGCTCGACGCGGGATCCGGGTCGATGTCGGGGAGGGGGCCGTCGGGGTCGTACGAGGAGAGGTCGCGGCCCCAGACCTGTTCGAGGGCGAGGATGGCGTTCTGCGGGGAGACCTGGAGACTGCGGATCTCGGCGGCGTTGTGCTGGGCCTCCGCGTCCGTGTCGCCGATCACGACGGTGACACCCGGCATGATCTTCAGGTCTCCGGGCTGCCTGCCGTGTTTCGCCAGGCGGGCCTTGACGTCGGCGTAGAAGGCCTTCCCGGCCTCCAGGGTGCCGTGCCGGGTGAAGATGACGTCGGCTGCGGAGGCGGCGAACTCCCTGCCCGCGTCGGAGTCCCCTGCCTGGATGACGACCGGGTGCCCCTGGGGTGAGCGCGGGACCGTGAACTCCCCGGCGATGTCGAAGTGCTGTCCGGTGTGGGCGAACGGCCGCGATGTGCCGTCCGGCGTCCAGGAGTCCCACAACTCCCGTGCCGTGGCGACGAATTCCGCGGCGCGGGTGTAGGGGGTCCCCTCTGTTCGAGCGGAGTCGGGACCTTGGGGCAGGCCGCTCCGGTCGAGGTAGCCCCCGCGGCGGAAGTTCTCCCCGGTGAAGGCGTCGGATGAGGTCACCACGTTCCACGCGGCGCGGCCGGCGCTGAGGTGGTCGAGCGTGGCCAGGCGGCGGGCCAGTTCGTAGGGCTCGTTGAAGGTGGCGTTGACCGTGGCCGCGAGCCCCAGCCGCTCCGTGACCGCGGCGAGGGCGTTGAGCACGGTGAGGGATTCGGGGCGGCCCACCACGTCCAGGTCGTGGATCCGGCCGTTGTGCTCACGCAGCCGGAGCCCCTCGGCGAGGAAGAAGAAGTCGAACTTCCCGCGCTCCGCCGTCCTGGCCAGGTGCTCGAAGGAGGCGAAGTCGATCTGGCTCCGGGACCGGGGATCGGTCCACACGGTCGTGCTGTTGACGCCCGGGAAGTGGGCGGCGAGGTGCATCGGCTTCATGACTTCCCCCCGGAGGCCGCGGCGGCTGCGAAGCGGCTGGCCGGCCTACTCAGGCCGAGGTGCTCGCGGAGTGTCCCGCCCGGGTGGAAGGAGCGGAACAGGCTCCGGTGCTGGAGGAGCGCGACGGTCCCGTTGACGATCCGCTCCAGGTCGCGCTCCGGGGTGATCGGGGTGAGGTGGAAGCCGTCCACGGCCCCTCCCCGGTGCCACCGGGTGATGAGTTCGGCGAGGTCGACCGGGCCGCCCCGGAAGTAGGTCCCCCGCCCGGCCAGTCGCGGACCGCTCGTGAGGCCGGGTTCGGGCGCCGTCTCCGCGTCCCCGAGGTCGACGGTGAGCGAGACCAGCACCCGGAGGGTGTCCGGGTCACGCCCGTGGGCGGCGGCTCCTCGGCGCAGGTCGTCGCGGAGCGATTGCGCCTGCTCGGGCGAGGTCGCGCGTACGAGGACGACGTCGGCGTGCCGGGCGGCGGGCTCCCTGGCCGGGCCGCTCGTGCCGTCGATGACGGTGACGGGCCGCCCCTGCGGTGGCCGGGGCACGATGGCAGGGCCCCGTACGGAGAAGTGGCTGCCCTCGAAGTCGACGTAGTGCAGCTTGGCGCGGTCGACGAAGCGGCCGGTGGCGACGTCGCGGATCTCCGCGTCGTCCTCCCAGCTGTCCCACAGCCGGGCACCGACGTCGGCCACCTCACCGGCCTCCTGCCACAGCTCGGCGGCGGGTGCGGCGGCGCGACGGCCGAACAGCCGTGCCTCGGCCCCGGTGGTCGAGACGTCGGCCTGCCAGCCCGCGCGTCCCCTGCTGACCCAGTCGAGGGTGGCGACGGCGGACGAGACGTGGAAGGGCTCGGTGTGCGTGGTGGTGACGGTCGGTACGAGGCCGATCCTGCTGGTGGCCGGGGCGACGCGGGCGAGTACGGCGAGGGCGTCGGGGCCCGGCCGGGCGAAGGAGTCGTTGAGGGTGACGAAGTCGAGCGCGCCCCGTTCGGCGAGGCGGGCGAGCGCAACGTGGGCGTTCGCGTCGTAGCGGGGCGGGCCGCCGATCTCGGCGGCGAGGTGGAGTGGCCTGGTGGCGGACATGCGGAACCTCTCGGGGTCAGTTCTTGGTCTTGGGGAGGCCGGGCGGGTTGATCTCGGACTTCTCGACGGCCTCGTCGGAAAGGCCCCAGCGCCCCAGCGCCTCGGCGTAGGAACCGTCCTGGATGATGTGGTCGATCGCGGCGCCGTACGCCTCCACCAGCCCGCTGTCCTTCTTCGTGGTGGCGGCGATCTTCCCCTGCACGCCGTCACCACCGCCCGAGAGCGTGCCGATGATCTCGGACTGTCCGGCCGAGGCGACGTGGTAGTTGGCCGAGGGGCTCGGGCCGAGGTAGGCGTCGATGCGGCCCGACTGGAGGGCCAGGTAGTAGTCGGTGTCCTTCTGGAAGTACTTGATGTCGACCGGCTTCCGGCCCGCCTCGACGTTCTGCTCGTTCCAGTCGACCAGGATCTTCTCCTGGTTGGTGCCGGAGGCCACGGAGATCGTCCTCCCCGCCACGTCCGCCGGGCCCTTCACCTTCCAGCCGGAGCCCTTCTCGGCCTCGAAGGCGATGTTGTCGAGCCGGTAGGTCGCGAAGTCGTACTTCTCCTTGCGCTCCTCGGTCACGGTGACGTTGGACAGGACTCCGTCGAACTTCGAGCTGTCCAGACCGACGAAGAGGTTCTCCCAGGAGACCTCCTCGAACTCGGGCTCCAGACCGAGGGTGTCCGCTATGAGGGTGGCCAGGTCGATCTCGCTGCCGATCCGGGTCTTGTCGTCGGTGGCGTAGAAGCCGAGCGGGGGCGAGGCGTCGGCACTCGCACCGAGCCGGAGGGTGCCGCGCTCGCGGACGGCAGCCGGCACCTTGGCCGCGATGGCGTCGACCTTCTCACCTCTGATCCGGTTCTGGTCGGGGCCGATGTTGACACCGGTGTCCTTCCGGCCATCGGCACGGATCACGTCGTCGGCGACGTCGGTGCCTCCGCACGCGGTGAGCAGCCCGGCGGCGGTGAGCGTGGCGAGGGCGGCGGTGAGGGTGCGGCGGACGGGCACGTGACTGCTCCTTGATCGCGGGGACGGTTGCGGGGACGGTGGTGAGGACGGCCGCGGGGACACGGCTCAGAGGACCTTGGAGAGGAAGGCGCGGGTGCGTTCCTGGACCGGGTGGTCCAGGACGTCGGATGGCGTGCCCTGCTCGACGATCCGTCCCTCGTCCATGAAGACGACGGTGTCGGCGACCTCGCGGGCGAAGCCGATCTCGTGCGTGACGACGATCATCGTGGTGCCGCCGTGTGCGAGGTCCTTGATGACGTCGAGGACCTCACCGACGAGTTCGGGGTCGAGCGCCGAGGTCGGCTCGTCGAAGAGGAGCAGCTTCGGTTCCAGGGCGAGGGCACGGGCGATGGCGACGCGCTGCTGCTGGCCGCCGGACAGTTGCTTGGGGTACGCCCCGGCCTTGTCGGCCAGTCCGACGCGGGCCAGGAGCCGCTCCGCCGCCGCGACGGCTTCCCTGCGAGGGCGGCCGAGGGCGGCGACGGGCGCCTCGATGACGTTCTCGAGGACGGTGAGGTGCGGAAAGAGGTTGAAGTTCTGGAAGACGAAGCCGATCCGGGTGCGCTGGCGCAGGACCTCGCGCTCGCGCAGCTCGTACAGCTTGTCGCCGGACCTGCGGTAGCCGACCAGGGTGCCGTCGACGCTGATCCAGCCCTGGTCGACCTTCTCCAGGTGGTTGATGGTGCGCAGCAGCGTGGACTTGCCGGAACCCGACGGGCCGAGGACGACGGTCACCTCACCGGCCCGGACGGACAGGTCGATGCCCCGGAGCACCTGCAGCGAGCCGAAGTTCTTGTGTACGGAGTGGATCTCGACCATGGCTTCGGTGCCGGTGGTCCTGGCGGGTGCGCTCATCGCACGGCCCCCTTGGCGTAGTGACGTTCGACGTAGTGCTGGAGGACGGAGAGCACGGTGGTCAGGAGGATGTACCAGACGGTGGCGACCATGAGCAGCGGCACGACCCTGCCGTTGCGGCCGTAGACGACCTGGACCTGGTAGAAGAGTTCGCCGATCGCCATCACGGAGACGATCGAGGTTCCCTTGAAGAGGGAGATGATCTCGTTGGCGGCGTTCGGCAGGATGGACCGCATCGCCTGCGGCAGCACGATGCGCCGCAGCTGGCGCAGCCGCGGGATCCCGAGCGCGGCTGCGGCCTCCAACTGGCCGCTGTCCACGGCAAGTACGCCGCCCCGGACGATCTCCGCCGCGTACGCCGCCTGGTGCAGCGCGAGACCGAGGACGGCGGCGCTCATCGCGCCGACGAGGTTCATGGTGTCGAAGGAGACGAACCCGGGCCCGAACGGGATGCCGAACCGGAGCTCCTTGTAGAGGTAGGCGAGGTTGAACCAGAACAGCAGCTGCACGATGAGCGGGATCGAGCGGAACGCCCAGACGTACGCGTACGAGACCGCCCTGAGCAACGGGCTGGCGGACAGCCGCATGAAGGCCAGGACGATGCCGATCGCGAAGCCGAGGACGGTGCCGTAGAAGGTCAGCTGGAGGGTGACCCATACGGCGTGGAGGACGGTCCCGGTGGTGACGAAGTGGGCGAAGACGTCCCACTCCCAACCGGGGTTGGTGATCAGCCCGTTCAGGAACTGGGCGAGCAGGACGGCGGTGGCGGCGACGGACACCCAGCGCCAGGGGTGTCGCACCGGTACGACTTTCAGGGCCGCGTACTCATGGGCGGCCGTCTTCTCGCCCGGGTCGGCACCGGTCGGGCGGTCGAGAGGTGGATCGCTGGTCAGCGACATGGTGTGGGTTCCTTCTGCGACGTGTGTGGGAACGGGGGCGCGCTCAGGCTGTGAGGCGGTCCCGACAGGAGAGGTCGCGCAGGAACGCGAGCGCCGTGCGGGCGGTGGCGTCGTTCTGCCCGAAGGCCGGTCCTCCGGTGCGCGGCCGGGTGAAGGCGCCGCTGGAACGTGCGGTGGTGTACGGGCCGAGCGCGAAGCGGCGCGGGTGCGGGAGGCCGTCGCGGTACAGCACTCGTCCGTCCGCGGGGTCCACGGAGAGCAGCCCCGTGCCGGTGCCGGCGGCCCCGTCCTCGTGCAGGCCCCGCAGCAGCGTGCTGCGCGTGTTCCGCAGCGACGGGTCGGGCAGCCTGGCCTCGACCAGGGCGCGGGCCTCGGTGTGGGCGCCGGGCACGGTGGCGCTGCGGGCGCGGAAGACGCCCTGCTCCTCGTCGGCGTCCACGGTCGTGTCCGCGCCGAGGAAGCGCACGACCCCGGCTCGCGACAGGGCCAGGAGCTGGCGCAGGCGGGGGCCGGGCGGCCCCGAGGCGAGGTAGCTGAAGAAGCCGTGCCAGTGGTTCCCCGTGTCCCCGAGCCGGGTCAACTGCGCGTACACGGAGAGCAGTCCGAGGAACACGGCGAGGTCGGGGCTGTGCCGGGGGTCGTGGCGGCGTTCGAGGTCGGCGGTGATGTAGGCGCGCAGGCCGTCCTGCAGGTCGTCGTACGAGTCGTGGCGCACCCCGTCGAGGGGGCGGTCGAGGGCGTCCAGGTCGAGCCGGTCGGCCGGGTCGGGTACGGCCGAGGCGACGAGCGCGGCGAGCTCGGGGCTGCCGGGTTCCGCGACGGCGTACTTCTCCTCGAAGTCGTGCCGGGCGACGGCGGTGCGTTCGGGGTGGGCGGCGTAGAGCCGCCGGTAGTGCGCCTGGCCGAGCTCCTTCGCGATGAGCGGCCACAGGTCGCGCCGGAAGTCCACGGGGCCGGGCCTGCCGAGGATCTCCTCCACCTGGGCAGGGCCGAAGTGGTGCGGAAGTGCCGGGTGTTCGCCCTGCCAGGCGTAGCCGATCTTGGAGTGGTACGGGACGCCGCGCCGCGATCCGACGTACAGGACGGGTTCCTGGCCGGAGGGCAGGTAGACCCCGTTCTCGTGGCGCCCGCCGCGCCCCTCGGTCAGCAGCACCATCAGGTCGATGAAGGCGAGGCCGAAGCCGCGCACGATGACGGGCTCACCCGCGGGCAGGTCCGTCAGATCCGTGTCGGCGGTGAAGTCCGGTGGCAGATAGGTCAGTTCGTGGCGTTCGGCGAATGCGGTGAACTCCCGCTGCTCCGTGTCCGGTTCGGCGTCGAGGTGGCCGACGGTGAGGACGACGAGGTCGGCGGCGATCGGCTCGGCGCGCCCCCGGAGCCAGACGTGCTGCCGGCCGTCCCGTGGGCCCGAGACCCGGTGTGCGAGGCCGGTGTGCTCGTGGACGGTGATGCCGGGCGGGAGCGCGGCGACCGCCCGCTCGTACACCCAGCGCAGATAGGCGCTCTGCAGCCGTCGGCTGGGGAAGTCCTGGTCGCCGAGCCGGTGGATCTCCTCCAGGATCCCGGGGTCCGCACCGATGACGGTCCGTCCGGCGCGGACGTCCGCGGCCCAGGTGTGCAGTGCGGGTCCGGGGCTCACCGGGCCGTCCAGCTGGACGGTCTCGTCGGTGAACATGGTGACGTCCTCTGCCATGGAGTTCATCCAGAGCAGCGGGGACTGGTCCTGCCGCCAGATCCGTCCGCCGCCGGGCGGATACGGGTCGACGAGGTGGATGTCCAGGGGGCGGTCGCCGTACAGCTCGGCGGCGTTGGCCGCGATGCGTTCGAGGACTCCGGTGCCGCGCGGTCCGCCGCCTACGACGACCAGGACGGGTGCGCCGCTCACCGTGCGCCTGCCGTGCCGCGGGCGTAGTGGCGTTCGACGTAGTACTGGCCGAGGGAGAGCAGCGAGGTGACGGCGACGTACCAGAGGGTGGCGACCAGCAGGAGCGGGATGACCTCGTAGGTGCGGTGGTAGACGAGCTGCACCGAGTAGAGCAGGTCCTGTACGGCGATGATGCTGACGATGGAGGTGCCCTTGAGCGTCCCGATCAGCATGTTCCCCGCGGGCGGGACGATGGAGCGCATGGCCTGCGGCAGCACGATCCGCCGGAGCCGCCGCCAGGGCCCGAGTCCGAGCGACTGGGCGGCCTCCAGCTGGCCGCGCTCGACCGACAGGATGCCGCCTCGGACCACTTCGGCGGCGTACGCGGCCTCGTGGAGCGTGAGCCCGATGACGGCGACGGCGACGGGGCCGAGGAGGTTGACCGTGTCGACACCGAGGATCTGTGGGTAGAGGGCGCCGATGTTGAACCAGAAGAGCAGCTGGACGAGGATCGGCGTGGACCTGAACAGCCAGATGTAGCCCCAGCTGACGCCCCTGAGCACCGGGTTGCCGGAGAGCCTGAACACGGCGAGCAGGGTGCCGAGGGCGAAGCCCAGCACCATGACCAGGCCGGTGAGCCACAGGGTCAGCCCGAGGCCCCGCAGCACGGAGTCGGTCGTGAGGTAGTCACCGACGACGTCCCATTGGAAGGCGTCGTTGCGCACGACGGAGACCAGGGCGCCGGCCAGGAGGACCAGGACGGCGACCGCCGCCGCCCACTGCCCTGTCCGGCGCACGGGGACGATGCGGGGGGCCGGTTCTTCGGCGGCCTCACGGGGCCTGGCGGGAAGTGAGGAGGAAAGGCTGTCTGTAGGCGCGGACATGCGAAGGCTCCGTGGATGCAGAGATCGAACACGGGGCGTGCCTTCGGTGCGGAGCACAACGTGGACCGGGCCCCTCAGCGCCGGTCCGTTCCTGAGAGAAGCGCCGTCGGGGCCCTGTTGTCAAGCTTGTCCACAGTGTGAGCCGCACGTCTCAGCCCGGTTGACGCGCAACCGGATGCCTGTTCCACTTGGGCCATGTATTCGCAGCTGTGGCTGGTCACCCGCTCCCACATCGACTTCGGTCGTGTGTGGTCCTGTTCGTGTTGAGCTGACCCCCCTGCGTCTCCCTCTCCTCCGCTCGCGCCCCCGTCGGCGTTCGAGCTCCTTCCGCAGCGTTCCTTCGCGTGCACAGCACAGCTCCGCCCTCCCCTCGTATCGCTGATCTCCCGCCCCGACGCTCCGTGCTGCCTCTGCCGCGGAGCGGGGTCGACGAACCCGGAGAAACTCCGCCATGCCCCGAACCAGGCACAACGCCGCCTTCGCGCTGATCACCGTGGCCGCTCTCTCGCTCACCGCCTGCGGGTCGGGTGATCCAACGGCTTCGCCCGCGGAGGCCGCGGGCAGGGGGAGGATCCCGTCCGCCGACGTGGTGTCGTCGGTGAAGAAGGACGAGGCCGCGGCGAATCTGCTGCCCGCGAGTGTGCGCAGCTCGGGCACCCTCTCCCTCGCGTCCAGCGTCGGGGCCCCTCCCGGTGCGTTCTACCGGGAGGACGGGAAGACCCTCGCCGGAGCCGACATCGACTTCGCGGACGCGGTGGCGAGGAAGCTCGGGCTGGAGGTGAAGCGCGAGGTGGCCTCGTTCGAGGCGATCCTGCCCGCACTGGGCAGCGGGAAGTACGACCTGGGCACGGGCAACTTCGGGGTGACGGACGAACGCCGCAGGACGATCGACTTCGTGACGTACATCAACGACGGCCAGGGGTTCGCCGTCCGCGACGACAGCAAGCTGAAGAAGGTCACCGAACTCACCCAGCTGTGCGGTCTGACCGTCGGCACCGGCGCCGGGACCACCTTCGAGGCCACCCTGGAGGAGAACAGGCACCTGTGCGCCGACGCGGGGAAGAAGCCGTACGAGGTCAGGACGTACGCCGACCAGGCAGCCGTCTGGATCTCGCTCCAGCAGGGCCGCAGCGACGTCCTGATGAGCACGATCAACGGCCTGCGCTACGCCGTGACCCAGCAGAAGGGCCTGCGCTTCCTCAACGAGTTCAAGCGGCTGGACGTCGGCTTCGCCTTCAAGAAGGGCACCCAGCTGGCACCCGCCTTCCAGGCGGCGGTGAACAGCCTCAAGAAGGACGGTACCTACGACCGCGTCCTCGAGAAGTGGGGCACCGGGGAGTCGGCCATCGAGACGTCGCAGATCTCGCCGCCCGAGATCAGGTGAGGCGGCGGACCCGGGACGGCCGCCACGGGATCAGCAGCGGTGCGGGGCAACGGGCCTGATGCTTCCTCAGCAGTCGCAGCCGCAGTCGCAGCCCTCGCCGCAGCTGCAGCAGTCGCCACAGCAGCCGCAGCCGTCGCCGCACCCCTCGCAGCAGTCGCAGCAGTCGTTCTTGTGGCAGAGCCCTTCGCGCTCCTGGCCGCTCCAGGGGTCGTGGAAGCTGCCGGCACAGCACAACTGGCAGGTGCAGGCGAGCCCGGCCCAGACCAGGCAGCCGGCTATGAGGCCGCGCCGGTTGCGGGGCGGCTCCGGCGGGAGCGGCGGGCCGGACGGGCCGCCGGGGGTCGGAGCGTACGGGTTCCCGGGCTGCGGGCCGAACGATCCGGCCGGCCCGCCGCCGGGCTGGTGGGAGCAGGACGCCGAGCCGAAGGCCCGGTCCACCGAGCGGCGCAGTTCGTGCACCAGGAGTACGTGCGCCAGCGTGCCGTCGGTGAACTCCGCGTCCCGCATCGCGAGGCGCACGCCGTGCAGCGCGTCGTCGCACAGCCGGCGGGCCTCGGTCAGCGGGGTGCCGGTCGCGGTGAGCGGGTTCCAGGCTCCTGACGCGGCGTCTGTTCCCTGGTCCTCCACGGCATCCAGCAGGTGCGCGAGGCGCCCGAAGAGCCGGCCGGCCTCGGCGAGCGGCGCGGCGTTCCGCGGCTTGCCCGCGAGCAGGGCGGTGTGCGCGAAGGCCGCGGCGGTCGCCGTCTCGGTGGGTTCGGTGACCGTCAGCAGCGGGGTGCCGGGACCGGCGAGGGACTCGATCCCGGTCTGCCGGTCGACGGCGTCGACCAGGACCGCCGTGTCGAAGCCGAGCTCGGCACCCGTACGCGCGCCGGCCCTGTCCCAGCCGGCCGCGACCCGGCGGGCCGCTGCGGCCACCGGGCGGCGCTTCAACAGCCCGTCCCGGTCAGCCACATGGTCACGCACCTTCGCGGACGCCAGCACGAGCGACACGGCGGCCGCGAGCCTGGCGCCCTCCCCGCGGGCCACCGGCGCCGTACGCATCGAGCGCAGGGGGCAGGGCCCGGCGGTACGCCGCCGCCCGGCATCCCGCACGGACTGAGCCTCCGTCAGGACCGAGACGATCAGGCCGTCGTAGTTGGTGACGACCCGGGCGAACTGTCCGTGGTCCGCGCGCAAGGCGAGGCAGAGTCCGCAGAGATGCGCCATCCACTCCGTCTTGAGCCCTTCGGACAGCCGATGGGTGCAGGGCCTCACGATTCCGAACACGACGATCCCCCGGGAGCCGTTCACCTGACGCGCCGCGCTCGTGCGCCTGCGCGGCGTGCATCGTATCGAGTGATCCGTTCACCCGTACGCACCCCATGTCACCCGTACGGACGGGAGCATCATATTTTCCTTCCGCAACCCGCCTTATACGGCATGAACCCTGACGAATCGCCACATGATCTGCACCAGTAGCGTCACGAATCGCCTGCGCGCCGCCTATCTCCTTGGCGCTGTATCCGCATCATGGACGACCATAGGGATAGGAAAGAGATGCGGAACACCACAGAACCGCGGTGAGAGGAGGCGTCCATGGGATCGGTGCGCAAGGCGAGTGCCTGGTTGGGCCTCGTGGAGAACAACGACGAGCGGTACTACGACGACGAGTACTCCGAGGACGGCGATACCGGCACGAACCAGCCCTGGGTGACCGACCCGCGCGTTCAGGTCGCGTCGGAGAAGGCCGAGGACACGGGACGCAGGATCGCCACCGTCACCCCGGACAGCTTCCGGGACGCACGAGGGATCGGCGAGCTGTTCCGGGACGGCGTGCCGGTGATCGTCAACCTGACGGCCATGGACCCCACGGACGCCAAGCGGGTCGTGGACTTCGCGGCGGGACTGACCTTCGGACTCCGCGGCTCCATCGAGCGCGTGGCCACCCGGGTCTTCCTGCTGACCCCCGCCCACACACAGGTGGTGAACGGCGAAGCCGTCGGCCGGCCGGCCGACGGCTTCTTCAACCAGAGCTGAGCGGGGCGCTCGCCGGAACGGCCTACCGGAAAGCGTCCAGGCCGGTGAGCGCCTTGCCCAGCACGAGCTGATGCATCTCGACGGTTCCCTCGTAGGTGAGGACCGACTCCAGGTTGGTCGCGTGACGCATCACCGGGTACTCCAGTGAGATTCCGTTGGCGCCGAGAATCGTCCGCGCGGTGCGGCAGATCTCGATCGCCTCCCGCACGTTGTTGAGTTTTCCGAAACTGACCTGCTCCGGACGGATCCTTCCCGCGTCCATCCGGCGGCCCAGATGGTGGGCGAGCAGGATGCCCTTGTGGAGTTCCAGGGCCATGTCCGCGAGCTTCGCCTGGGTGAGCTGGAATCCGCCGATCGGCCGGCCGAACTGCTCGCGGGACTTCGCGTAGTCCAGTGCGGCCTCGAAGCTGGCGCGCGCGGCGCCCATGGCCCCCCAGACGATGCCGTAGCGGGCGTGGCTCAGACAGCTGAGCGGTCCACGGAGCCCGGTGGCACCGGGCAGGACCGCGTCGGCCGGCAGCCGCACGCCGTCGAGGACCAGTTCGCTGGTGACCGAGGCGCGCAGCGACCACTTGTGCCTGATCTCGGGCGCAGAGAAGCCGGGGCTGTCCGTCGGGACGACGAAGCCGCGGATTCCGGAGCCGCCGCCCTCCTCGTCGGTCTGCGCCCACACCACGGCGACCCCGGCGACAGATCCGTTGGTGATCCACATCTTGCGGCCGGTGAGCACCCAGTCCGTGCCGTCGCGCTTGGCGTACGTCCGCATCCCGGCGGGATCCGAGCCGTGGTCGGGCTCGGTGAGGCCGAAGCAGCCGATGGTCTCGCCGGCCGCCATGCCTGGGAGCCAGCGCTCCTTCTGCTCCTCGGAGCCGAAGCGGTGGATGGCGTACATGGCGAGGGAACCCTGGACCGAGACCAGGGAGCGGATCCCGGAGTCGGCGGCCTCCAGCTCCAGACAGGCCAGGCCGTACTGGACCGCGGTCGCTCCCGCGCAGCCGTATCCCTTCAGGGACATGCCCAGCGCGCCGAGCGATCCCAGTTCGCGGGCCAGCTCCCGGATGCCGGGGAGCTCGCCGTTCTCGTACCACTCGGCGATGTGCGGGAGGACCCGGTCGGTGGCCCACGTGCGCACGGTGTCGCGGATCGCGAGGTCCTCCGGATCGAGGAGATCGTCGATGCCGAGGGGGTCGCGCGGGTCGAACGGAGGGAGCTTCGACGGCTTCGCGGACTCGGTGGTGGACATGAGGGTGCCTCCGGCGGATCGCACGGTAAGGAAACGCGCCACGGTACTGAAACTAGCAGTGGTAGTTAAGACGCCCCGCCGACGTTACGGCTCAGCGTGCGGCCCGTCCAGAGCCGGTCGCCTCGGCCGGTTCGCGTCGCGCCGGCAGCGCCGGCCCGTGTGCCGCCTTGGGCGGCCCGGGCCGACGCCCCACGGCGGGCCCGGCGGGGCCCGGCACGACGGGGGCGGCGGCCTGCTCCGGCACGGTGGCCACGGATTCCCGGCACTCCTCCCCGGCCGGGGAGCAGTCCATGAGGCGGGGCAGGCGCAGCGCCGCCAGCGCTCCGAGCAGCAGCAGCCCCGCACTGACCAGCAGCGTGATGTGCAGACCGTCCATGAACGCGTGCCGCGCCGTGTTCCGCAGCAGGTCGCCCATGGGCCCGCCCAGCCGCCCCGCGACCTGGTAGGCCTCGCCCAGCGAGTGCGAGGCGGCCGAGCCGGCCGCCGCCGGTACGCCCTCCTCGTGCAGCCGGGTGAGACCGGGGGCGTAGGCCGCGTTCATGACGCTGCCGAGCAACGCGATGCCCAAGCCCGCGCCCAGCTGGTAGGAGGTCTCCCCGATCGCGGCGGCGCCCCCCGCCCGTTCCGCCGGGGCCTCGCTCAGCATGGACTCGTACGCCCCGAACAGCGTGGACTGCAACCCGAATCCCAGCAGCACGAAGGCGGAGGTGAGCAGCACGGGCCGGTCGTGCTGGCCCATCAGGGTCAGCAGGAGCACCGAGGCCGCCGTGAGCACGAAGCCCCAGCCGACCATCCGGCGCGGACCGATCCGGCTCAGGGTGTACGAGCCCGTGGCACCCGCCGCCATCGCCGCGAAGGTCAGCGGCAGGAGCCGCAGACCGGTTTCCAGCGGGCTGAGGTCCAGGACCAGCTGGAGGTACTGGACCGCGATCAGCTCCAGGCCGACCAGAGCCAGCATGGCCAGGACGATGCAGCCGACGGCGGTCGTGAAGGCGGGCCGCGAGAACATCGCGATGTCGATGAGCGGATGCGTACGCCGCTTCTGCCTGCGCACGAAGAGGACGAGCAGCGCGGCGCCGGCGATCAGCGGGACCAGGGTCGCGGGGTTCAGCAGTCCCTCGCCGCCCCCGACCCGCTTGATCCCGAGTACGACACCGAGCACACCGGCCGCGGCCATCAGCGCGCCGAGCACGTCCCAGGGGCCGTCGCTCTCGCCGCGGGACTCGGGCAGCAGGAAGCGTCCGACCGGCAGGAGCAGCGCCATGAGCGGGATGTTGACCAGGAAGACCGAGCCCCACCAGTAGTGCTCGACGAGGAATCCGCCGATGACCGGCCCGGTGGCGGCCCCCACCGCGGCGACCGCGGTCCAGATGCCGATGGCGAGGGCGCGCTCGCGCCGGTCGGGGAAGACCTGGCGGAGTATCGAGAGGGTGGCCGGCATGATCATCGCTCCGCCGACGCCGAGCAGCGCACGCGCCCCGATCAGCACCCCCTGCGACCCGGCCGTCGCCGCGAGTGCGGAGGCGATCCCGAAGAGCGCGTAGCCGCAGAGCAGGACCCGGCGTCTGCCGATCCGGTCACCCAGCGTGCCGAAGAGGATGAGCAGCGAGGCACAGACGAGCGGGTAGGCGTCCACGATCCACAGCAGGCCCACGGCGCTGGGCCGCAGGTCCTCGGTGACGGCGGGGACGGCGACGTGCAGCACGGTCGCGTCCAGCGCGACCAGCAGCAGACTGAGGCAGAGGACGACCAGGACGACCCAGCGGTTGGCACCGTCGGCTGCGGCGCGCAGCTTGCTCACGGCCGTGGACGTCCCGCTCATGTACGTACCTCCCACAATGAGTCCCTCGCGCTCGGCAGACCGCTGGGGATCCGGCTTCCGGCATCCCCCGGGCCCGGCATCGACGGGCGAGTGAGCCGTCAGCGTACGCGAGTTCCGCGTGGTCACACGTGGTGCACCTCATACGTTCGCGCACCACGGGGTGTGGCGTACGCCACTTGACTCCGCGCCCGCCGGGTGCGTGGGCGGCCGCCCCTCGGCGCCGTGGCGGCGCACCTCGACCGCTCCCTGCACGCGCCCCGAATGGCATCGCCCGGAGGCGGACCGACTCGTGGTGGGCCAATTCATCGACGCTCAAACATTTCTGCGAATAACACCACGGGTGAATAGAGGGAGAGGTCGAAGCGATTCCCCACGACGCCGGGAATGGATACCGATCTGAGACATAGTCCACATCACATCGTCATCACAAAAGCGCGGGATCGGCAGGATCCCGCGCTCACTCGCTGTAACGTCCATTGTGTGCGTACCGAACTCTTTGCCCGTCTGGACCGGGAGCCGGAACCGCCGAAGATAGAGACCCCGCGGATGAGTCGCCACCGCATCGCTCTCTTCGGCGGGACTTTGGCGTTCTATCTCGCCATCGTCGTTGCCGTGCTCGTCTCGTCCTGGCTGGTGACCCTCGACTGGAAGGTCATGCTGTTCCGGCCGTACCAGCAGTGGCCCGGACTCCACGCCTTCCTCGACTACTACGTCGTGCTCGGCCAGCGCGGCCCCACGGCGGTGATGGTCGCCTCCTGGCTGGGCTGGCGCTCCTGGCGCCAGCACACGCTGCGCCCCCTGCTCACGCTCGGGACCTCGCTGCTGCTGCTCAACGTCTCGGTCGGCGCGGTCAAGTACGGCCTGGGGCGGCTGGGCCCCCACTACGCCACCCAGATCGGCTCGGCGGAGCTCTTCGCCGGCGGCGATATATTTCCTTCGGGCCACACCGCCAACGCCGTCGTGACCTGGGGAATCCTTGCCTACCTGGCCACCACGCCGCGCGCCAGGCGCTACCTGTCGGCCGTCTCGGCCTTCGTCTCCCTGGGCGTGGGGCTCACCACCGTCTACATCGGCACCCACTGGCTCAGCGACGTGCTGCTGGGGTGGGCGGCCGGCCTGCTGATCCTGCTGGCCCTGCCCTGGTTCGAGCCGCTGATCACGCGCGCCGAGGTCCTGATCCTCTCGGTGCGCGAGCAGTGGCGGGCCCGGCGCAGGCTGCGGAAGCCCGTCACCGCGGCCCCCGTCGTGCCCGAGCCGGTCCTGCTGCCGCGGGCACTCGGGGCCGGCGAGACCGCCCGTGAGGCGACGGGCAGGGGCACGGCGACCGGGTCGGCCGGTGCCACCGCTCACCCCGGGGCCACCCGGGCCAGGACGTACCCCGTGCGCTCGGAACGGACACCGCTCACCCCCGGCGGCTCCCGCCGCCCGCCGCACGCGGACCGCACGCCGCACGGCAACACCGCTGCGACGCGACCGGTGGCGGGTGGGTCGGTGACCCCCTGACCTGCGGGGGACGTGGTACGCACACCCGCCCCCGTTCATGAGTGAGGGCCCCGACCGCGGTCGGGGCCCTCACTCATGAACGGGGTACGCGGAGGTGTCAGCCGACCCAGCAGCGGGTCACGGCCGCGTCGTCGACCTCGAAGTTGATACGGCCGCCACGGAACTCCATGGTGATGACGGTGCCCGGCGGAAGAGCACGGACCGTGCTCCAGCCACGCGCTCTGGCCTGCTGTTCGGCGGCCTCGGCGGCGAGGCCCACGTAGGACTCGGGGGTGTCGTCGGGCTGGGCGGGAGAGCTCGGTAGAGGTGCCATACCCCTCACCGTAGGCCGCGCCGCACCGTGACGGAAGCGGAGCGGCCACGGACATCGGGGCATCCCCATGTACACCGGCGGTCACGCTTGTGTCACAGGATCCCCACGGTCGTTTACGGCGGGCCACTTCATCCGAACGGGCGGACGGGCGGGAGTGGACTTCAATTGCGAATGGTTCGCAGAATGCTCCCGGAGCACCCACCGACGACTGACGGCAATCGGACCGCGCCGGTCCTCACGTGTTTACCCACGCCCACGAAAAGGTGAATACACGGCCGTTGTTCCAGAATTCATTCCCGCTTATGCGGGCCTTACCCGAGCGGCCCTCTCGTCCATCCGCGGCCTCCCGGGAGGCCGCGGACCACGGCACCATCCGGAATGAATCGGTCCGGGATGCGGCGCCCGGAGAGCCTCCCCGGGCGCCCGCGCTCAGGCGCGCCCCCTGCGGATCACCCCCGCAGCCTTGTGACGCAGCGCGTACGCCCCGTCCAGCACGTCACCCCTGGAACGGTGGACCGCGTTGCGCAGACGGCCCTGCGAGCGGCCCTTCGCGCCGCCCCCGGCGAGTTCGGCGAAGAGCCTCTCGTGCCGCTCCGCGATCGGCGCCGGGTCGAACCGGGCTGCGGAGGACCGCGCGGCGCGGCCCATCCGGTGCCGCAGCGCGTCGTCGTCGACCAGGCCGAGGAGAGCGCGGGCGAAGGCGCCGGTGTCCCCCAGCGGTACCAGCCGGCCGTCCGTGCCGTCCTCGATGATCTCGGCGGGTCCGTGCGGGCAGTCGGTGGCGACGACCGGTACCCCGCAGCGCATCGCCTCCACGATGGTCATCCCGAAGGACTCGCGCTCGGAGGTGACGGCGGCGATGGACCCCTTGGGCCACTCCGCCTCCATCGGGTCGGCGGAGCCCATGAGGAACACCCGCTCACCGAGCCCGAGCTCCTCGACGAGTGCGCGCAGGGGCTGCTGCTCGTCGCCCGACGCGTCCCCGGCGCCGTAGATCCGCAGGCGCCACTCCGGGCGCGCGGCGGCGACCTCGGCGAAGGCCCGGATCAGGACGTCGTACCGCTTGACCCGGTGGAGCCGGCCCGCCGCCACAATCCACTTCGCGTCGCAGTCGGCCGGCGGGCGGGCCGGCTCGGGAACGCTGTTCGGAATGGCCTCGATCCTCACCCCGGGCAGCCGCAGCCTGGTGCGGTAGTCACGCGCGTCGGCCTCGGTGACGGTCGTGACCGCGTCGAACAGTCCGTAGCGGTGCCGTATCTCCCTGCGCAGCCGGTAGCTGTGGCTCTCCAGGGTCAGGTGCTCCTGCCCGACGCGCACCGGACCGCACCGCGCCTGCCGGCTGATGTGGATGTTGAGACCAGGACGCGTGCCCACCACGACGTCGGCCTCCATCGCGCCGAGGTGGGCGGCGATGCGGGCGTCGGTGAGCCCGCTGTACTGCCGGTGCCTGGTGTCGCCCCGCGGGAACACCGTTGCGGGTGCGGCGTGTTCGGCGCGGTCTCCCTCGTACCCAGGGCTCGACCGGCGCAGGTCGACGAGGTGGCTCATCCGCACACCGGCCGGCGCACCGAGCGCCGGGGCGTCGCGGTGCCGGAAGACGGAGACGATCTCGACGTCGTGCTGCTCGGCCAGGGTCGTGGCGAGCGTGAAGGTGGTACGGATCGTTCCCCCGATGCCGTACGCGTTGTGGAGCAGGAATGAAATGTGCATTGCGTAGTCGTTTCCCCTGTTCGACTGGTCAGCTTCGGACCTTACGTGCCGTCAGGAGAAGTCACAGCATTCGTACAGGAGTCATACAGACCCGTGACATTTCGAACGAAGCGCCGCGCGAAAGCCCCGACTTCACGGAATGGTCGACTCCGGATCACCTCGCCATCTGCTCGTCCTTCGACCTGCCCGCCCTGTCGCGGAACTGCCCCGTAATCACCTCGATTCGCGCGTGACCCCGGCCCAGGTAAGCCCGTTGTCTTCATGAGCCGGGAACCGCCCGGCCCACGCCCCGAGTTCGAGGAGCCACCCTTGCCGCGCATGCTCGACGTCAGCGAGGACGTACGCGCCGAGATCGGCGATGCCGAAGCCGACAGGCTGCTCGTCGGCGACAGCGCCCCCGGCAGTTACGACTGCACCTCCTGCCGCACCCCCGGCGACTCCGACCAGGAACGCACCAGCACCGTGCTGTTCGTGGGCGACGAGACCGCCGTGCTCGCCTTCGCCCACGCGACCTGCATCCCCTCGCAGGTCGTCCAGGTCGCGGAGGACCAGCTCCAGGGGGCCGTGCGGTCCATCACCGGCAGTGAGCCACAGAATCCGGAGGGCCTCATGCCCGAACAGGCCGTCCTCGGCATCACCAGCGGTCTCGTCCTGATCGAGGACGACCTCCGCCCGGCGCTGGTCGTCGAACCGACCGGGCCGATCGCCCGGCCGGGTACGGACGGCAGCGGCGGCGACCAGTTCCTCCAGCTGCTGCTGGAGCAGGGCTTCCTGCCCGCCCCGGACCTGAACCGGCTCCCCGGTGTCCTCCCCGGCTGGTCCGTCCTCCTCGCCATGGGGCAGCTGCACGCGGTGCTGCAACCGGGCGCCGGCGGCGGCAACCCGGTCGCCTGGTGGCAGGCCCATCAGCCGCTCCAGGTCACCGAGGGCTGGCGGTCCGCGGCGAACAAGTCGCACAGCGTGCTCGTGTTCGCCGCGCCCGCCGGCTCCATCGGTCAGCAGCCGCGCGAGGACCTGCTCCGGGACGCGCTGGACAAGGCCGCGGTCAACGGCCTCCTGGTGGCCGCGACGATGCCGCTGGCCGGGACCTGATCGTGTCCGCGGCGCCCTCTCCTACCCGCCGAACAGCGTTTTCTCCGTCCGGCCCGCATCCGACGGGCGGTGAGGTCGTTGGCACCTACGTGCACTCATACGACCCTTCTCGCCAGCAGCAGCCCCCGATTCCGGCCATGCGCCCGTCGCAGGACCCCTCGGGCGGCAAGTCCCCCACCCCGATCTACGACGCGCTGTACTCCGAGTACCGGCGATCGTTCCGGGCGCTTCCGGGGGATCGCGCCGGCGAGGAGAATCTCGGCTTCAGAACGTTCGGCATCGGGATGTTCGGCAGCCGTGCACCGCTGAACGGCCGTACGTCGGCGAACGCACAGGGCAGCCACGGCGCCGGCGGGGGCAACCCCGGCTCCTGGCAGCGCGTGGGACGGCACGCGGGGCGTGCCAGGCCCGCGGCGCTGCCGCCCGGGTCCACGGACTCCTGACGGTACGACGAGGCCCCGGACACCCGCTCGGAAGAGCGGCGGTCCGGGGCCTCGTCGTACCTCTGGCTCACTTCTTGCGGCCACGCTTCTCGCGCACCCGCACCGAGATGTGCAGCGGAGTCCCCTCGAAGCCGAACTCCTCGCGCAGACGGCGCTCGACGAAGCGGCGGTAGCCGTGCTCCAGGAAGCCCGAGGCGAAGAGCACGAAGCGCGGGGGCTTGACCCCGGCCTGTGTGCCGAAGAGGATGCGGGGCTGCTTGCCGCCGCGCACCGGGTGCGGGTGGGAGGCGACGATCTCACCGAGGAAGGCGTTCAGCCGACCGGTGGAGATACGGGTCTCCCAACCCTTGATCGCGGTCTCGATGGCCGGGACCAGCTTCTCCATGTGCCGGCCGGTGACGGCCGAGACGTTGACGCGCGGGGCCCAGGCGACCTGCGCGAGCTCCGTGTCGATCTCGCGCTCCAGGTAGTAGCGGCGCTCCTCGTCGAGGGTGTCCCACTTGTTGAAGGCGATCACGACGGCACGGCCGGCTTCCACGGCCATCGTGACGATCCGCTGGTCCTGGACGCTGATCGACTCGCTGGAGTCGATCAGGATGACGGCGACCTCGGCCTTCTCCACGGCGGCCGCGGTACGCAGCGACGCGTAGTAGTCCGCGCCCTCCTGGAGGTGGACCTTGCGGCGGATGCCGGCCGTGTCGATGAACTTCCAGGTGATGCCGCCGAGCTTGATCAGCTCGTCGACCGGGTCACGGGTGGTACCGGCCAGCGCGTTGACGACGACGCGGTCCTCACCGGCGACCTTGTTCAGCAGGGAGGACTTGCCGACGTTCGGGCGGCCGATGAGCGCGATGCGGCGCGGGCCGCCCAGCGCGCTGCCGAAGGTCTGCGCGGGGGCCTCGGGCAGGGCCTCGAGTACGGCGTCCAGCATGTCGCCGGTGCCGCGTCCGTGCAGGGAGGAGACCGGGTGCGGCTCGCCGAGTCCGAGCGACCACAGTGCGGTCGCGTCGGCCTCGCCACTCTGTCCGTCGACCTTGTTGGCGCACAGGACGACGGGCTTGCCGGCCCTGCGGAGCAGCTTGACGACGGCCGCGTCGGTGTCGGTGGCACCGACGGTGGCGTCGACCACGAAGACGACCGCGTCGGCGGTCTCGATCGCGTACTCGGCCTGGGCGGCGACGGAGGCGTCGAGGCCGAGCACGTCCTGCTCCCAGCCGCCGGTGTCGACGACCTTGAAGCGGCGCCCGGCCCATTCGGCCTCGTAGCTGACGCGGTCACGGGTGACACCGGGCTTGTCCTGCACGACGGCCTCGCGGCGGCCGATGATCCGGTTCACCAGGGTCGACTTGCCGACGTTCGGGCGGCCGACGACGGCGAGCACGGGAAGCGGTCCGTGACCGGCCTCACCGATCGCGCCCTCGACCTCCTCGGGGTCGAACCCCTCCTGCGCGGCGAGCTCCATGAACTCCGCGTACTCGGCGTCGCCAAGTGCTCCGTGCTCGTGGTCCGAGCCGTCGGAGTGAATCTGGTCGTTCATGAAGTCCGTTCCTCTTTGCATCATCATCGATGGGCCACGATCGCGCGGCCCACTACTCAAGTGTCACAGGCGTCCGGTGAGACGCCTCGCGTTTGCGAGGTGGGCGGTCAGCTCGCCCTGGATCCGCAGTGTCGCCTCGTCCAGCGCCCTCCTGGTGCGCCGGCCGCTGCCGTCGCCGGCCTGGAAGGCGTCGCCGAAGACGACGTCGACCCGGCTGCGCAGCGGAGGCAGTGCCGGTATCAGCCGGCCGCGCCCCTCCGTGCTTCCCAGGACCGCGACGGGGACGATCGGCGCCCCGCCACGCACCGCGAAGTACGCGAGCCCCGCGCGGAGGGAGGCGAAGTCACCCTCTCCCCTGGTGCCCTCGGGGAAGATCCCGAGGACCCCGCCGTCCGCCAGCACGCCGAGTGCCTGTGTGATGGCGGTGCGGTCGACGGTCGTACGGTCCACCTTCAGCTGCCCGATTCCTCTCAGGAACGGGTCGAGGGGGCCGACGAACGCCTCCTTCTTGATCAGGAAGTGGACGGGCCTGGGCGCGGTGCCCATCAGCATCGGTCCGTCGAGGTTGTGCGCGTGGTTCACCGCGAGTATGACGGGTCCGGCGGTGGGGACCCGCCACGCGCCGAGCACACGGGGCCTGAACAGCCCGTACATGAGACCGATGCCGATCCCGCGCCCGACGGCCGCTCCGCGCAGCTTGGGCGCGGCGGTGGCTTCGGTCACTTCGCGGCCTGCTTCTCCCCGACGAGGGTGACGACGCACTCGATGACCTGCGCGAGGGTCAGCTCGGTGGTGTCCACCTCGACGGCGTCCCCGGCCTTGGCCAGCGGCGAGGTCTTGCGGCCGGAGTCGGCGGCGTCCCGCCTGATCAGGGCCTCACGGGTGGCGGCCAGGTCGGAGCCCTTGACCTCGCCGCTGCGGCGGGCGGCGCGCGCCTCGGGGGAGGCCGTCAGGAAGATCTTGATGTCGGCGTCGGGCAGCACGGTGGTGCCGATGTCACGGCCCTCGACGACGATGCCCCCCTCGGCCTCGTTGGCGATGGAGCGCTGCAGCTCGGTGATCAGGGCGCGCACCTCGGGCACCGCGCTGACGGCGCTGACCTTGGAGGTGACCTCCTGGGTACGGATCGGACCGGAGGCGTCCTCGCCGTCCACGGTGATCGTCGGCGCGGACGGGTCGGTGCCGGAGACGATGACCGGCTTGGCGGCGGCCGTGGCGATCTCGGTCGCGTCCTGTACGTCGATGCCGTTGTTCAGCATCCACCACGTGATCGCGCGGTACTGGGCGCCGGTGTCCAGGTAGCTCAGGCCGAGCTGGGACGCGACGGCCTTGGAGGTGCTGGACTTGCCCGTGCCGGAGGGGCCGTCGATGGCGACGATCACTGCGGCCGGGGCGGTCCGGGCGGCGGCGCTTGCGGTTTCCACGGTGGTGGACACCTTCCTGGTACACGGGGGCGGGCGAGACGGGCCGTGCAACGGCCTCCCCCAAGGTTACCGAGTGCGCGAAGCGGCTTTGTACCCCTGGGCCGCCCCTTGGCCGCCCTGGGGCCGCTGCCTGGCCCGCAGCCGGTACCGCCGGTCCGTCAGGGCCGGATCGACCAGCCGCGTTCGGCGAGCGCCGCGCTCAGCGAGGGTGCCGCGCTCGGCTCGACCATCAGCTGCACCAGACCGGCCTGCTGACCGGTGGCGTGCTCGATACGGACGTCCTCGACGTTGACCCCGGCGCGGCCGGCGTCGGCGAAGATCGCGGCCAGCTCCCCCGGGCGGTCGCTGATGAGCACGGCCACGACCTCGTACGGCGCCGGGGCGGCCCCGTGCTTGCCGGGCACCCTGACCCGGCCGGCGTTGCCGCGCCGGAGGACGTCCTCGATGCCCGCGGTGCCCGTGCGGCGCTTGTCCTCGTCGGCGGACTGCAGGGCGCGCAGGGCCAGGACCGTCTCGTCCAGGTCGGCGGCGACCCCGGCCAGCACATCGGCGACCGGGCCGGGGTTGGCGGAGAGGATCTCCACCCACATCCGGGGATCGGAGGCGGCGATCCTGGTGACGTCCCTGATCCCCTGGCCGCACAGGCGCACGGCCGTCTCGTCGGCCTCCTCCAGCCGGGCGGCCACCATCGAGGAGATGAGCTGCGGGGTGTGGGAGACGAGGGCGACCGCGCGGTCGTGGGCGTCGGCGTCCATGACGACGGGGACCGCACGGCAGAGCGCGACCAGTTCCAGGGCGAGGTTGAGGACCTCGGTGTCGGTGTCCCGGGTCGGGGTGAGGACCCAGGGGCGGCCCTCGAACAGGTCGGCGGTGGCCGCGAGGGGTCCGGAGCGCTCCTTGCCGGCCATGGGGTGCGTCCCGATGTACGGCGTGAGGTCGACGCCGAGCGCCTCCAGCTCGCGGCGCGGACCGCCCTTGACGCTGGCGACGTCGAGGTAGGCGCGGGCGGCCCCCTCGCGCATCGCCGTGGCGAGCACGGTGGCGGTGTGGGCGGGCGGTACGGCGATGACCGCCAGGTCCACGGGCCCCTCGGGCGGCTCGTCCGTACCGGCCCCGATGGCGGCGGCTGTGTGCACCGAGGAGGGGTCCCTGTCGACGAGGTGCACCTGGACGCCGCGCCCCGCGAGGGCGAGGGCAGCGGAGGTCCCGACCAGGCCGGTTCCGATGACGAGGGCTGTTCTCACTGGGCGATGTCCTTGCGGAGGGCGCCGGTGGCGCCGAGGTAGACGTGGCTGATCTCCGTCTTGGAGAGATCCGTCTCCACATGCGCCAGTATGCGGACCACCCGGGGCATCGCCCCCGCGATGTCGAGTTCCTGGGCGCAGATCAGGGGTACGTCGACGATGCCGAGGCCACGGGCGGCGGCGGCCGGGAAGTCGCTGTGCAGATCGGGGGTGGCCGTGAACCAGACGCTGATCAGGTCGTCCGCGACGATCTCGTTGCGCTCCAGGAGGGCGGTGAGGAGCTCACTCACCCGCTCGTCCATGTGACCGGCTTCGTCCCGCTCCAGCTGGACGGCTCCACGGACTGCTCGTACCGCCACGTTCCTACCCCTTGAATCCGTCGTGCTGCGTGCCCTTTCAGCCTAGAGGTGCGGCGGGCGGGCCGGTCACCGTGCTCTGTCCGTGAGACGCCGCGGCGGCGTGCACCGCGAGGAGCATGCGCCAGACCCGGCCGGCGAGCTGCTCCGGGGTGGCGTCGATCCGGTCGTGGACCCAGTCGGTGAGCACACCGGTGAACAGACCGGCCACGGCGCTGGCGGTGAGGTCGTGGCCGCTTCCGGCGGGCCTGCGCCGGTTCAGCTCGTCGAGGCTGTACTGCCGGAGCTCCCGGTGCAGCAGCTCCCCGAGGGGACCGCCGCCCGGCCCGAGCAGGCTCCGGTGGACAGGGGCCCTGCCGCGGATCTCCCGGAGCAGGACGACGAGCTCACGCGGCGGCGCGTCCGGGCCGGGCGGCGTACGGCCCCAGGCGTGCAGCGCCTCGACCGCCTCTCTTACGATGTCGGCGCAGGCGTCCACGGCGAGGGCGCGCAGATCGTCGTAGTGCAGGTAGAAGGTGGCGCGCCCGACGCCCGCCCCGCGCACCACGTCCGCCACACCGATCCGTTCCAGCGGCCGCTCGGCGCAGGCCGCCAGCAGCGCCTCGCGGAGCTTCGCCCGGGTGCGCGCGGTGCGCGGGTCGCCGCTGCCGTCCGTCACCGCCGGGGGCACCCGGCTCAGCCCGCGGCGAGGACGAGGGCGAGGGCTGCCGCGGCCGGTGCCGCCTGGACGTACAGGATCTTGCGGCTGACGGTGGCGGCTCCGTACACCCCGGCGACGACCAGACAGCTCAGGAAGAAGATCTGCGCCTGGTGGGCGACGGGATCGCCCGCGACCAGGCTCCAGACCAGCCCGGCGGCCATGAAGCCGTTGTAGAGGCCCTGGTTGGCGGCGAGGGTGGCGCTCTCCCGGGAGAACGCCTCGGTCGTGCCGAAGGCCTTGCGGCCGCGCGGGGTGTCCCAGAGGAACATCTCCAGGACGAGGAAGTAGGCGTGGATCAGCGCGACGAGCGCGACCAGCACCTGGGCGGCGGTCTCCATGGCGTGCGGCCTCCTGTGGATGGATTTCCTGGACGACTGTACAGGAAATCTGCCTTCGGTCACCCGCCCGGACGCACCCGCCGCCCGGTTGCTTCGTCCGTGCGGCCCACCGCGCCACGATGCCTCTCACCGGCCACCGCACCAGGCGGCCGCCACACGAGGAGTGCCATGAACGCACGGCGAAGGACGGTCCTCACGGCAGGCGCCGCCGCACTGGCGACCGGCTGCGGCTCGTCCGGAGACGGGGGCGGGGACGGCGACGGGAGCGCGGCCCCGGCCACCGCCCCGGAGACCACCGGGTCCCCGCACGCCTCCGGCGGGGAGCTGACCCGGACCTCCGGCGTCCCGGTCGGCGGCGGGAAGATCTTCAAGGACCGCAAGGTCGTGGTGACCCAGCCCGTGGCGGGCGACTTCAAGGCCTTCTCCGCGGTCTGCACCCACGCGGGCTGCATCGTCGCGTCGGTCGCCGACGGCACGATCAACTGCCCGTGCCACGGCAGCAGGTTCAGCATCACGGACGCCGCGGTCGAGGCGGGTCCCGCGCCGCGCCCGCTGCCCGCCGAGCGGATCACCGTCGAGGGCGACAGCATCCGCCTCGGGTAGGCCGCGTAACCTCGCGCGCATGACCACCCCTGCGGCCGATGCCCTCGTACGCGAGCACACGGTCTACTCGTGCGTGATGGGCTCCCGCGCCTTCGGGCTGGCCACCGACGGCAGCGACACGGACCGGCGCGGGGTGTTCGTCGCACCCACCCCGCTGTTCTGGGGCTTCACCAAGCCACCGGCCCATGTGGACGGCCCCGGTGAGGAGCAGTTCTCCTGGGAGCTGGAGCGCTTCTGCGAGCTGGCGCTGCGGGCCAACCCCAACGTGCTGGAGTGCCTGCACTCACCGCTCGTGGAGCACATCGACGACACCGGCCGGGAACTGCTCGGCCTGCGTGGGGCGTTCCTGTCCCGCCGGGCCCACGAGACCTACGTGCGCTATGCGATGGGGCAGCGCAGGAAGCTGGAGGCCGACGTCCGGCAGCACGGCGCTCCGCGCTGGAAGCACGCCATGCACCTGCTGCGGCTGCTGGCCGGCGGCCGGGACCTGCTGCGGACGGGTGAGCTGGTCATCGGGGTCGGCGACGCGCGCGACGAGCTCCTCGCGGTGAAGCGGGGCGAGATCCCGTGGTCCGAGGTGGAGCGGCGGATGACACGCCTGGCCCGGGAGAACGACGAGGCTGCCTCCGGCTCCCCGCTGCCGCCGGAACCGGACCGGGCACGCGTGGAGGCGTTCCTCGTACGGACCCGGCGGGCGTCGGCCCTCGGCTGACCGAGCCGCGCGCGGGCGACGAGGTCGTACGGCGCGTCGAACCCCGACCGGGCCCCCAGGAGGGAAGCCGTGTCGGGTCGCACGGATCAAGCGTCCCAGAGCGCGGCCAGCGACAGCAGGTCGCTGCGGTACTCGATGCGCTCCGACCACTCCTTGGGCCAGGCCTGGGAACCCAGGTGCGCGCCCGCCAGCGCTCCCGTGAGGCAGGCCAGCGAGTCGGAGTCGCCCCGGGTGCAGGCGGCCCTGCGCAAGGCGGTGACGGGCTCTTCGGGGAAGAGCAGGAAGCAGTGCAGGGCGGTGGCGAGGGCCTCCTCGGCGACCCAGCCGTCGCCGGTGGCCTCGCAGGGGTCCGTCTCGGGGGACGGCGAGCGCAGCGCGTCCTGGACACGTCCGAGAGCGGTCAGGCACTCGTCCCAGCCGCGCCGGATGTACGCCTCGGGCGAGGCGTCGCCCGCGTACCGCCAGAGGTCGCCGAGCCAGCGCTCCGGGTAGCGGCCGCTGCTCTCGTAGGCGTAGCTGCGCAACTGGCCTGCCAGGCCCATCGGTTCGACGCCCTGCGCCAGCAGGAACACCGCACGGGCCATGAGGTCGGAGGCGGCCAGGGCGGTGGGGTGCCCGTGGGTGAGCGCCGCCTGCAACTGCGCGACGCCTGAGCGCTGCTCCTCGCTGAGGCCGGGTACGAGTCCGACGGGCGCGACCCGCATGTTGGCGCCGCAGCCCTTCGAACCGGTCTGGCTGGCCTCCTGCCAGGGGCGGCCCCCCTCCAACAGGTGACAGGCCGTCATGCAGGTCTGTCCGGGCGCGCGGTTGTTCTCCGGCGAGTGGTACCAGGCGACGAACTCGTCACGGACGGGGCGCACCAGTCGCTGCGGGGTGAGCAGCCCGCTGTCCATGGCGGTGCGTATGCCCCGCCCCAGGGCGAGCGTCATCTGGGTGTCGTCACTGACGACCGCCGGCCGCGGCAGCCGCATCTGCCGCCACGGTCCGCACTTCGCGAGGATGGACGGCACGTCGTCGAACTCGGTCGGATAGCCCAGCGCGTCGCCGAGCGCGAGTCCGGTCAGCGCCCCGGTGGCCGCCTGTTTGGTGAGAATCCTGGTCGGGATCATGGTGTCCGTCCTTCCGGGCGCCCTTCCGGACGCAGGAGTGGTGGGTGCAGGGCGGTGGCGGGGCCGGCCCGGTGCAGTGCGGCCGGTTTCCCCCGTCCCCCGGTGCGGCGCGGCGGCCCTTCCACGGTCTGCACGAAGCCGGACGTGGTCAGGACCTTGCGCCGGAAGTTGGGCCGGTCCAGCTCGACGCCCCAGACGGTCTCGTAGACCTGCTGGAGCTCACCGAGCGTGAACTCCGCGGGACAGAAGGCGGTCGCCAGGCAGGTGTACTCGAGCTTGGCGCCGATCCGGTCGTGCGCGTCGGCCAGGATGCGGTCGTGGTCGAAGGCGAGCGGCCCGGTGCCTCCCGCGTCCCACCAACGCGCGCGTGCGGCGTCCCCTCCGCCGCGCGGTTCCGGCAGGTCGGGGACGAGTGCGGCGTACGCGACGGAGACGACCCGCATCCTGGGGTCGCGGTCCGGATCGCTGTAGGTGCGCAGCTGTTCGAGGTGGAAGGCGCACACGGTGTCCTGGGTGAGGCCGGTCTCCTCCGCGAGTTCGCGGCGGGCCGCCTCCTCGGCGGACTCGCGGGGCAGGACGAAGCCGCCCGGGAGCGCCCAGTGCCCCTTGTAGGGGTCCTCGCCCCGTTCCACGAGCAGCACGTGGAGCCGGCCCTCGCGGACGGTGAAGACGGCGAGGTCGACGGTGACGGCGAAGGGGGCGAAGGCGTGGGGGTCGTACCCCTCGGGGGCGGTGCTCATCGGTTCTCCGGGAGGGGGTCGGCGAGGTGCGGGCCGGCGGCGAGGAGTGCGTCCACGGCTGCGACCGCCGAGTCCAGCCGACTGCGGCGGGAGCCCTTCATCTCGATGAACTCACGTCCGGTGCGTGTGAGTTCGGCCCGGAAGCGGTCCGTCATCCAGGGCCGCAGCTCCTCGCCGTCGCGGAGCCCGTCGTCCTCGAAGGCGACGCCCTCGTGGTCGGTGAGCAGCCAGAGGTGGTGGGTGGTCAGGTCGGCGGTCCGCTCCACGAGCGGGTTGCGTCCACCGATGTACCGCTCGTGCCAGACGGTCGTGGCGAAGGAGTCCGTGTCGCAGAAGAGCACCGGGGAGCCGACGCGCGCGGCGGCCTCCTCCCTGGCGTTCTGGGTCTCGGCGATGAGGGGGAAGTCGTCCGTGCGGAAGGTGACGTCCTCCCACTGCGCGGCGGGCCACCGGCTTCGCAGGTCCGCGAGCTTCCGCTCGCTGAACTCCCTTCCGTACTCGGCGACGCACAGGGTCCGCGCCCAGACGCCGCCGCGCTGCCGGTAGTGCTCGGTCAGCGCCCTGGCCAGGGTCGTGGTGCCGGTGGACTCGGCGCCGAGGACGACGACCCGGCGGGTGAGCGCGGCCCTGACGGGCGCTTCGAGGTGCTCCCAGCAGCCGGCCGGGTCCGCTCTCACCTCGGTGCCGGAGACGGGGAAGGCGGTGCGGCCGGGGTCGACGAGGACGGACCGGGCGCCGAAGCGCCGGGCCAGTTCGTCGCCGTACGGCTCCGAGGTGAAGACGGCGTCGACCTGTTCGGGTACGGCCCCGGTGAACACGGCCATGTGCGCGTCCCAGATCGCCGGGTCGTGCAGGTCCATGCGGATGTCGTCCACGGCGCCCACCACCCGGACGTCCGGGTGCACCTCGCGCATCCAGGCGACCCGGTCGGCGAGGGGTACGGACTCGACGGAGGCGGCGCAGACCAGGACGGTGAGCCGCTCGCAGCTGTCCTGGGCGGTGCGGACGAGGTGGTGGTGGCCGGCGTGCGGCGGGTAGAACTTGCCGAGGACCAGGCCGTGGCCGTAGCGCTTCACGCGGGCACCCGCTCCCGGCCGGTGGCGGCGACGAGGTCGCGGCTCCAGCTGCGCAGCCCCATGAGGCAGAGCGCGAGGAAGCCCGCGTACAGCAGGGAGGTGAGGTAGAGCTCCTTGTACGCGTACAGCGGGATGTAGACCACGTCGGCGGCGATCCACAGCCACCAGGACTCGACGCGCTTGCGGCACTGCCCGTACGTCGCCATGAGGGACAGCGAGGTCGTCAGGGCGTCCCAGAAGGGCACGGTCGAGTCCGTGGCCCGGGAGAGCAGCAGGGTGAGGCCGAGGGTCCCCACCGCCCCCGCCGCGAGCAGCCAGGCCCATTCGGTACGCGAGGTTCCGCGCACCGGCAGGACGGACGCACCTGGTCCACCCCCGTGGGTCCAGGTCCACCAGCCGTACGCGGCGAGGGTGATGAAGACGATCTGCAGGCCGGCGTCGGCGTACAGACCGGACTGGGTGAACAGCAGGATGAAGAACAGGTTGTTGGCGATGCCGATCGGCCAGTTGGCGAGGTGCTGGCGGGCCACTAGCCAGACGCAGAGCGCCCCGCTGCCGAAGCCCAGCACCTCGGTCCAGCTGACCGGGGTGCCCAGGACAGTCACCAGGGGTTGCCGCAGGGGGTCGAGTACGTCCGCGAGCGTCACGCCGTTCCTTCCATCTTTATGGTCACTATGACTATAAAGAAGAATCGGCCGATGCAAAAGGCCCGCGGCCGGATCCCTGTTCGAAACGAACCAGGAACCGGCCGCGGGCCGTTCGGTGCGGGGCGGGTTACAGACCGACCTCGCGCATCAGCATGCCGACCTCGGTGTTGGTCAGGCGGCGCAGCCAGCCCGACTTCTGGTCGCCCAGCGGGATCGGCCCGAAGGACGTCCGCACGAGCCGCTCGACCGGGTAGCCGGCCTCGGCCAGCATCCGGCGGACGATGTGCTTGCGGCCCTCGTGGAGGGTGACCTCGACGAGGTAGTTCTTGCCGGTGTTCTCGACGACGCGGAAGTGGTCGGCGCGGGCGTACCCGTCCTCCAGCTGGATGCCGTCCTTGAGCCGCTTGCCGAGGTCGCGCGGGAGCGGTCCCTGGATGGCGGCCAGGTAGGTCTTCTTCACGCCGTACTTGGGGTGCGTCAGACGGTGGGCGAGCTCGCCGTGGTTGGTGAGCAGGATGATGCCCTCGGTCTCGGTGTCGAGCCGGCCGACGTGGAACAGCCGCGTCTCGCGGTTGTTCACGTAGTCACCGAGGTTCTGGCGGCCGTCCGGGTCGCCCATGGTGGAGACGACGCCGGCGGGCTTGTTCAGCGCGAAGAACAGGTGCGACTGCGTCGCGACGGTCAGGCCGTCGACCTTGATCTCGTCCTTCTGCGGGTCGACCCGCATGCCCTGCTCCAGGACGATCTCGCCGTTGACCTCGACCCTCGCCTGCTCGATCAGCTCCTCGCACGCACGGCGCGAGCCCATGCCGGCGCGGGCGAGGATCTTCTGCAGACGCTCGCCCTCCTGCTCGGCACCCGGGTTCGTCCTGGGGGTCCTGATCTCGGGCTTGTCGGCGTACCGGTCCCGGTTGCGCTGCTCGATCTTGGCGTCGAGCTCACGGGGGCGGGACGGGGCGCCCACACGGCGTCCGCCCTTGCTCACGTTCTGCGCGGGCTTCGGGCCGCCCTTGGCCCCACCGCGCGCCGCCGCGCCGCGGCCCTTGCGCGGGCCGCCGTCGCCGCCCGGCTTGTCGGAGCCCACGTCGTAGCGGCGCTCCTCGGGGCGGGGCCGGCGGGGGCGCTGCTCCTGCTTGTCGTCGCGCTCCGAGCCGGAGACCCGGGGGTTCGGGTTGCTGTTCCTGCCGCTGCCGCTGTTGTTCCTGTTCCTGCCGCCCGCGCCGCCGCTCCGGCCGCCGCTCTTGCCGGCGCTGCCGCTTCCGCTGTTGCTGCCACTGCTTCGCATCAAAATTCCGTCTTGTCGTCTGCGTGAGTTTCCGGGGTGTCCGGAGCGTCCGGATCGAACGACGGCACACCCTCTAGCGTCTCAGCCTCGATCGCGTCCGCCTCCGGGAGGAAGGGCGCGAGCTCCGGGAGCTCGTCCAGGCCTCGCAGGCCCATGCGCTCCAGAAAGTAGTTCGTCGTCCTGTACAGGATCGCACCTGTTTCGGGTTCCGCGCCCGCCTCCTCGACCAGACCCCTCTGGAGCAGGGTCCGCATGACACCGTCGCAGTTCACTCCGCGCACCGCCGAGACCCTGGACCGGCTCACCGGCTGCCGGTACGCGACCACCGCCAGCGTCTCCAGCGCCGCCTGCGTGAGCCGGGCGTGCTGCCCGTCCAGGACGAAGCCCTCGACGGCGTCCGCGTACTCCGGACGGGTGTAGAAGCGCCAGCCCCCGGCGACGTACCTGAGGTCGAATCCACGGCGCTGGACGGTGTACTCGTCCGCCAGCTCCCGCAGGGCGTCCGCGACGGCCCTGCGGGGCCGCTGGAGGACCTTGGCGAGGTGTTCCTCGGTGGCGGGCTCGTCCACCACCATGAGGACGGCCTCCAGTGCGGGCCTGAGGTCGAGCCCCGCAACCCGGGCCTCGCGCCCCTCGTCGTCCGTGCTCATGCCTGTACGTCCTCCTGTGGCTCGCGCACCTCTTGGTCGAACTCGTCCGTGACCAGCGGTTCCGCCCCCTCGCCCCCGGCCCAGCGCACGAGGAGTTCGCCGAGCGCCTCCTCCTGGTCGAGCGCGACCGCCTTCTCCCGGTAGAGCTCCAGGAGCGCCAGGAACCTGGCGACCACCGTGAGGGTGTCCCCGGCGTCCTCGGCGAGGTCACGGAAGCTGATCTCGCCCTCCGCCCGCAGCCGCGCCACCACGATCTCCGCCTGCTCCCGCACGCTCACGAGCGGGGCGTGGATGTGGTCGACGTACACCTGCGGCCTGGGTCTGGGCTGCATCGCCTTCACGGCGAGCCGCGCGAACCCCTCAGGACCGATGCTGATCACGACCTCGGGCAGCAGCTCCGCGTGCTGGGGTTCGAGTCCGACGGTGCGGGGGTGGCGGCGCGACTCCGAGTCGAGCCGGTCGCTGAAGATCTCGGCGATCCGCTTGTACGCGCGGTACTGCAGCAGCCGCGCGAAGAGGAGGTCCCGCGCCTCCAGCAGGGCGAGGTCGGCCTCGTCCTCCACCTCGGCGGTCGGGAGCAGTCTGGCCGCCTTGAGGTCGAGCAGGGTCGCCGCGACGACGAGGAACTCGGTGGTCTGGTCGAGATCCCAGTCCGGCCCCATGGCGCGGATGTACGCCATGAACTCGTCGGTGACCTTCGACAGCGCGACCTCGGTCACATCGAGCTTGTGCTTGGAGATCAGCTGGAGCAGCAGGTCGAACGGACCCTCGAAGTTGACCAGCCGCACGGTGAAACGCCGGTCGCCGCCGGACTCCCCCGCGCCCTCGCCGGCACTGCTCCCGGGGGTGGCTCCCGGGCTTCCGGCCGCCTCGGCCGTGCCCGGGAGGCGGCCGGCGGGCGCCCGCGGCCCCTGGGGGGCCGAGAGGGCCGGGGCCGGGCCTGCTGGGGCCTCCGGGGTCGCGACGTGCCCGGCGGCCACGGACGCCGGAGGTACCGCCGGATCGTCCTCGGCCGCCGCCGCGGGCGCTTCCGGGGTCGCCGGGAGCCGTGTCCCCGGCCCCCGGCCGAGGGCACGGCGGGCGGGACGGGGGTGGTCGTCGGCTGTCGGCATGTGCTGGGGTCCAGAGGTGCGGCGGGAGGTCGGGCGGTGGCCCTGGGACGGGCCGCCCGGTCGGCGGTCCTCCCCCGGGCAGGCTACCGGCGCCGTGCCGCTCAGCGGCCCCGCAGCCTCCGGACGAGGATGCTCGCGTCGCCCCGCGACTCCAGGTCGGCCAGCACCACGGCGACCGCCTCACGGACGATGCGCCCGCGGTCGACGGCCAGGCCGTGCTCACCGCGCAGTACGAGCCGCGCGTGTTCGAGGTCCATCAGTTCCTCGGCCGACACGTAGACGGTGATCTTCTCGTCGTGGCGTTCCCGGCCGCTCGGCCGGCGGTTCGCCCCGCGCCCTCCGCCGCGCGCCCTCTGCGGCTGCACGGTGGCAGCAGCCTCCTGGGGCGGTGCGGTGCGCGACCGGTCCGCAGCGGTCTCGCTCCCGTCGGCACGACTGTGCGGGCCGGCGCTGTCGGGGCCCGCCGCCGAGTGCTCCGCACGGGACGCGCCGGTGGCCGCCTCGCCACCGCCGCCCTGGCCGGTGCCGTCCGGGGCCGCGTCGCCTCCCGCGGCCGGCGCGGGCACCCTCGCCTCGCCGTTCGCCTTGCGGCGCCGCTCGGCGGAGGATGCCTGAAGGCCCGTGCCCCCGGTGGTACGGAACAGCTCGTCGGCCCCCGGCAGACTCACTCGGCGTGACACCGGGCGAGCACCTCCCTGGCGAGCTGGCGATAGGCGGCGGCACCGACCGAGTTGGACGCGTACGTCGTGATGGGTTCACCGGCGACCGTGGTCTCCGGGAACCGCACCGTGCGTCCGATGACGGTGTGGTAGACGTGCTCGTCGAACGCCTCGACGACACGCGCGAGCACTTCGCGGCTGTGCACCGTGCGGGAGTCGTACATCGTGGCCAGGATGCCGTCCAGCTCCAGCTCGGGGTTGAGCCGCTCCTGGACCTTCTCGATGGTCTCCGTGAGCAGCGCCACACCACGCAGGGCGAAGAACTCGCACTCGAGCGGGACTATCACCTTGTGAGCCGCCGTCAGGGCGTTCACGGTGAGGAGGCCGAGCGAGGGCTGACAGTCGATCACGATGTAGTCGTAGTCGGCCATCAGCGGCTTGAGGGCACGCTGCAGCGTCGACTCCCGGGCCACCTCGCTCACGAGCTGCACTTCGGCGGCCGAGAGGTCGATGTTGCTGGGGAGCAGGTCCATGTTGGGCACGGCGGTCTTCAGGAGGACCTCGTCGGCCACCATGCCCCGCTCCATGAGCAGGTTGTAGACGGTGAGGTCGAGCTCCATCGGGTTGACCCCGAGCCCGACCGAAAGGGCTCCCTGCGGGTCGAAGTCGACGAGCAGGACGCGCCGGCCGTACTCCGCGAGCGCGGCGCCCAGGTTGATGGTCGACGTGGTCTTGCCGACGCCGCCCTTCTGGTTGCACATCGCGATGATCTTCGCGGGGCCGTGATCGGTCAGCGGACCGGGGATCGGGAAGTACGGGAGCGGCCGACCGGTCGGGCCGATCCGCTCGCGGCGCTGGCGGGCGGCGTCGGGCGCGAGCGTGGCCGCGTACTCCGGATCGGGCTCGTACTCGGCATCGGGGTCGTAGAAGTGCCCCTCGGGCACCTCGGCGAAGTCGGCGAAGCGGGCGGTCTCCCGGCCACTTTCGTTGCCGGCCATGGCGTTCACGTTTAGGCCGTCCATCATCTGGGGGGCTGTCGTCATGTGCTGGTGGGTGGCGAAGGTGCGGACTGCGACGGAGCCGACAGCTTCGAGCCCGATCGGGCTCAGACCCCGCACAGGCATCCCTGGTTGACCACCCCCGGGAGTAATTGTCGACTCATTCACAAGTCGTCTTACCTCCTTGGATGTGACCAGGAAACTTATCGATAGGTCAGCGTGGCACCATGCCGACGATTGGCGACTCTATGGCGTGTCACCGGTTCGCAGCAACACAATCCGCCGGACCCGGCCCGATGTGTCGGCAATCGAACACCCCTCTGTCAAGGGTGCGGAGCACCTGGGGCGCACCTTTCACAGGGGTGCAAAACGGGCGGAGGGTTACGTCTCCGACCAGTTGGACCGCGCCCGCTCGCGCGTCCGGCCGGACCTTGCTGGGCAAGGTCCGGCCGGACGCGCGAGGTTGACGGAGAGGGTTGACCGCTCAGCCGAGAAGCGCGCTCAGTTCCACGTGGTCGAGACCGTGGGACTCGGCCACCTCGCGGTAAACCACCTGGCCGTCATGGGTGTTGAGACCCTTGGCGAGTGCCGCGTCACGGCGCAGGGCGTCGGCCCAGCCACGGTTCGCGAGCTCCAGGATGTAGGGCAGCGTGGCGTTGGTGAGCGCGTAGGTGGAGGTGTTCGGCACCGCACCGGGCATGTTCGCGACGCAGTAGAAGACCGAGTTGTGGACCATGAAGGTCGGATCGGCGTGCGTCGTGGGACGCGAGTCCTCGAAGCAGCCTCCCTGGTCGATCGCGATGTCGACAAGAACACTTCCGGGCTTCATCTTGGCGACCAGCTCGTTGGTGACCAGCTTCGGGGCCTTCGCGCCGGGGATCAGAACCGCACCCACGACGAGGTCGGCCTCCACGACGGCCTTCTCGAGTTCGAGGGCGTTGGAGACGACCGTCCGCACCTTGGTGCCGAAGATCTTGTCGGCCTCACGCAGCTTGTTGATGTCCCTGTCGAGCAGCGTGACGTGGAAGCCGAGCCCGACCGCGATCTGTGTGGCGTTCCAGCCGGAGACGCCGCCCCCGATGACGACGGCCCTGGCGGCCCCCGTGCCGGGGACACCGCCGGGGAGCACACCGCGCCCGCCGACCGAACGCATCAGGTGGTACGCGCCGACCTGCGGGGCGAGGCGGCCCGCGACCTCGGACATCGGGGCCAGGAGCGGCAGCGCGCGGGCCGCCGTCTCGACGGTCTCGTACGCGATGGCGGTCGTGCCCGACCCGAGCAGGGCGTCCGTGCACTCGCGGGAGGCCGCGAGGTGCAGGTACGTGAAGAGCGTCTGGCCCTTGCGGAGGCGGTGGTACTCCTCGGCGACCGGCTCCTTGACCTTGAGCAGCAGGTCGGCGGCGGCCCAGACCTCGTCGGCGGTGGGCAGGATCCGCGCGCCGGCGGCGACGTACTCCGCGTCCGGGATGGACGAGCCCTCGCCGGCGTGCTGCTCGACGAGGACTTGGTGGCCGTGGCGGACGAGCTCATGCACTCCGGCGGGGGTGATCGCCACCCGGAACTCGTTGTTCTTGACTTCGCGGGGGATGCCGACCTTCACGTCGATCACGGTCCTTGGCTCGGAGAGTGCTCGGGACATAGCGGGGTGTACCCACATGAACCAAGCATAAAGGGAGACACCGCAGAGATGTGCGGCAGAGCCATCATTAATGAAGGACTTCTCGCTGTCCAGCCTTACAAAGCATTAAGTTTCGATCGAAGCACTACGGATTTCGTAGGCTGAACCCTCTTCGACCAGCAGTCTGTCCGCCGTAGCCCTGTGCAGCCGGGCCGCCGCGGGATCACCGAGCCTGTCGAGGGTGTCCGCCAGCCTGAGCTCCAGTGCCGCCTGAAGCCGCACGTCACCGGCCCGGCGAGCCAGCTCGACCGCCTCGCGGCAGGTGTGCAGCGACTCCTGGGGCCTGCCCGCGTACTCCTGCACCCGGGCGGCCTCGCTGAGCGCCCGCGCCTGGGCCGGCAGGTCCCCGAGCCTGCGGTGCCCGGCAGCCGCCGCCCGCCAGTCGCGCAGGGCCTCGCCGTACCGCCCGGCATACGTGTGGACGGCTCCGAGCCGTCCGTAGAGCCTCGCCGCGTCGGCCCGCTCCCCTTGGCCGAGCCGCTGGGCGAGGGCCCTGCCGTACCAGTCGGAGGCCCGGTTGAAGTCCCCGAGTTCCGCGTAGGCGCCGCCTGCGGATTCCATCGCCCGGCCGGTCGCGTAGAGGTCGTTCGCCGCCCGCCCGGCGTCCAGCGCCGCCCGGTACCGGGCCAGCGCCTCCCGCGTACGGCCGGTGCCGGCGTCCAGATCCGCGAGGTTGAGCAGGGCGGCCGCCTTCTCCCGGGGCAGGTCCCGGCGCTCCGCCACGTCGAGGACCAGGCCGTGCAGCCCGTACAGCACGGGAGCCGCTTCCTCGGTGCCGCGGTGCACCGCGAGGGCGCGGACGAGCGCGGCCACCAGACGGCGGGCGAGGGTGTCCAGGTCCCCGTCCCGCACCGCGAGCCGGGCTGCGGCCACCAGCGAGGGTTCCCTGACACGAAGCCATTCGGCGGCGGACCCGGGGTCGGGGAAGCGCAGCGAACGCGGCAGTCCCGCGAGCTTCCGGCGCGCCGGGGAGTCCTCGGGGTCGGTGACCGCGCGGCAGGCCTGGAGCCGGCGCACCGTGCGCTCCAGCATCCTGGCCCGGGCCAGCTGGATCTCCGCGGGCCGCTCCCGCTCCTCCAGCACCGCGCGCACGAGCGGCACGAGGCAGCCGGGCAGCTCGTACTGCGCGGGTTCGGCGCCGTTCGTCCGCAGCAGACCGGAGCGGACGAAGTCGTCCAGGGTCGTCCCCGCCGCCGACACCGAGCAACCGGCCAGCGCGGAGGCCGTGTGGGCGTCGGCCGTTCCGGCGGGCGCGAGGGCGAGCAGCCGCAGTATCGAGGCGGCGGCCGGTGGCAGCGAATCGTGGACCAGCCGGAAGGCGCGGGCCAACGGCCTCGACGCGGAGGGCTGTTCGGAGTCTTCCTGATGCTCCAGCAGTTGCTTGGTGACATCGGCGACCGAGGCCCCGGGCCGGGCGGCGAGCCAGCCCGAGACCAGGGCCAGGGCGGCCGGCTGCCCCCCGCACTCCTCGGTGAGCGTCTGGGCGGCCCGCGGGTCGACGGTGATGCGGACCTGCCCGATGCCGCGGGCGAGCATCTGTACGGCGGAACCCGCGTCCATCCCGCCGATGGTGCACGGACGGACGTCGGGGATCCCGGTGAGCGGACCGGTGGCGGTGGCGACGACGAGACAGTCGGGATTGTCGGGCAGCAGCGGATCGACCTGTTCGGCGTCCACGGCGTCGTCGAGCAGGATCAGGGCGCGGAGCGGCGCGAAGGCCTCCCGGACCATCTGGGAGAGCTCGTCCTCTCCGGCTCCGGGCGGGGCGGCGACGGAGAGCATGCCGAGGAGTTCGCGCGCGGTGCGCTCTCCGGGGACGCGCTCGCCACCGGGCTCGGTCAGCGCGACCCGGAAGACCCCGTCGGGATAGTCGCCGGGCTCGGCGAGCCGCGCGGCGAGTTCGGCGGCGAGCGCGGAGCGTCCGGATCCGGGCCGTCCGGCGATCAGCAGGACCCTGGCGCGTGGCGCCTTGCGACCGGCGAGGGTGTCCAGGCCGGCGCGCTCGATGTCCTCCTGAAGGCTCTTCAACTCTCTTTCGCGGCCGAAGAACTGACTTGCCATCACATCGGGCGGCTCCCCGGCTCCCGCCGTCCTGGCCGATCCGGCCGGGCTGCTGGTGTCCACCGCCTGATCGGTCACGGGCCACGCTCCACTTCGCTGCACGCGGTTGCCCGCCGGAACTCCGGTCGGGGCGTTTCGAGCGTAGTTCAGTGGTGCGGACGATCACTGCCGCGCGGGGCGGAAGCATCCCTCGATCGGATCAGCGTTTCATACGATCGGACCCGTCGCCGGTACGCGGAACGCCGGTACGACGACGGGTCACGAAGCGGCCTGAGGGCGCGTCAGACCTCGAACGGCCGGGCCGGCCAAGGGGCCTCGGCCGGACGCAGCGAGTCCACACCGTCGCCCGCGAGTGCGGCGGTGAGCGACAGGACCCCCACCACCAGGCAGTTGTTGTGCAGGTCGCCGGCGAGCACGCTCCGCACCAGGTCCTCCAACGGCACCCGGGCCTGCTCCATGTCGGCCTCCTCCTCGGCGACCTCGAAACGCTCGCCCTCCGCCTCCGAGAGTTCCCGCGCGAGGAAGACGCGGACGGCTTCGTCGCAGCCGCCGGGCGTGGTGTAGACGTCGGTCAGCACCCGCCAGTCCTCGGCCTTGACGTGCGCCTCCTCGTAGAGCTCGCGCTGCGCGGCGTGCAGGGGGTTCTCACCGGGGACGTCCAGCAGCCCCGCCGGGATCTCCCACAGCTTGTGCCGCACCGGATGACGGTACTGACGCAGGACCAGCACCCGGCCGTCCCCGTCGAGCGCGAGCACGGCGACGGACCCCGGGTGGACCTGGTAGTCGCGGTTGTGGACGCTGCCGTCGGGCATCACGACGCTGTCGGTGCGGACGCTGGTCTTGTTACCGGTGAAGGGTGTCACCGTCGCGGTGACCTGCCACTCCTCGGGCGTGTCCTGGAAACCCATGTACGTCCTCCCACGAACAAACGGAAACCGGGGCACGCATCCCGTGAAGGATCCGTACCCCGGTCAACCGTATCGCCTCGGAGCGTCGGGCCCCGCGACGCGGTGCTCCGAACGCCGGACGCCCCTACGCGTCGGCGCCGGCCCCCCGCGCCGCGACCTTGCGCTCCACCGCGGCCTTCACCAGGCCGGCGAAGAGCGGGTGCGGGCGGGTCGGGCGGGAGCGCAGCTCCGGGTGCGCCTGGGTGGCCACCAGGTAGGGGTGGACCTCACGCGGGTACTCGACGTACTCGACGAGCTTGTTGTCCGGGGAGGTGCCGGAGAAGACCAGCCCGGCCTTCTTCTCGAGCTCGGCGCGGTAGCCGTTGTTGACCTCGTAGCGGTGGCGGTGGCGTTCCTCGACGTAGGGCTCGCCGTCGTAGGCCTCGCGGACCAGGGAGCCCTCGGCGAGCTTCGCCGGGTACAGGCCGAGCCGCATGGTGCCGCCCAGGTCGCCCGCGCCCTCGACGAACGCGAGCTGCTCCTCCATCGTGGAGATGACGGGGTGGCCCGTGGCCGCGTCGAACTCGGTGGAGTTGGCGTCGGGGATGCCGGCGAGGTTGCGCGCGGCCTCGATCACGATGCACTGAAGGCCGAGGCAGAGGCCCAGCAGCGGCACCTTGTTCTCGCGGGCGTACTGGATGGCGCCGACCTTGCCGATCACACCGCGCTCGCCGAAGCCGCCGGGGATGCAGACGGCGTCGACGTCACCGAGCTGCTCCTGGGCGCCCGCCGGGGTCTTGCAGTCGTCGGAGGCGACCCACTTGACCTTGACGCGGGCCCTGTTCGCGAAACCGCCGGCCCGGATCGCCTCGGTGACCGAGAGGTAGGCGTCGGGCAGGTCGATGTACTTGCCGACCAGGGCGACGGTGACCTCGTGGTCGGGGTTGTGGACGCGGTCCAGCAGATCGCCCCAGGTGGTCCAGTCGACGTCGCGGAAGGGCAGGTCGAGCTTGCGGACGACGTAGGCGTCCAGGCCCTCGGAGTGCAGCACCTTCGGGATGTCGTAGATCGACCTGGCGTCCGGACAGGCCACCACGGCGGCCTCGTCGACGTCGCACATCAGCGAGATCTTGCGCTTGATGGAGAGCGGTACGTCGCGGTCGGCACGCAGCACGATGGCGTCCGGCTGGATACCGATGTTGCGCAGGGCCGCCACGGAGTGCTGGGTCGGCTTCGTCTTCAGCTCGCCGGACGGGCCGATGTAGGGCAGCAGCGAGATGTGCACGACGAAGACGTTGTCGCGGCCGACCTCGTGACGGACCTGGCGGACCGTCTCCAGGAACGGCAGCGACTCGATGTCGCCGACCGTGCCGCCGACCTCGGTGATGACGACGTCGACGTCACCGGTCGCCATCCGGCGGATGCGGTGCTTGATCTCGTTGGTGATGTGCGGGATGACCTGGACGGTGTCGCCGAGGTACTCGCCGCGCCGCTCCTTGGCGATGACCTGCGAGTAGACCTGGCCGGTGGTGACGTTGGCCGAGCCGTCGAGGTCGACGTCGAGGAAGCGCTCGTAGTGGCCGATGTCCAGGTCGGTCTCGGCGCCGTCGTTCGTGACGAACACCTCACCGTGCTGGAAGGGGTTCATCGTGCCGGGGTCGACGTTGAGGTAGGGGTCGAGCTTCTGCATGGTGACCCGCAGGCCACGTGCCTTGAGCAGGGCACCCAGGCTTGACGCAGTCAGACCCTTGCCGAGGGAGGAGGCGACACCCCCGGTGACGAAGATGTGCTTGGTCGTCGTGGATGTGGGCTGCATAGCCAAAGGGGGCTCCCGTGGTCGCGATCATGAGGTGCGTGCCGGCGTGCCGTACGGAGAATTCCGGAGGCGCCGTCGCTGCGGTTCGGGGGCCTCGTCCACTGTCGGGACGACCACCGGTCCACGGGCTACCAGGGTATCAGCGACGAAGGGGGGCTGCTTCCGGCCATACGACCCCGGCAACGCTCACAAGATCACCATGACCGTTTCACGTTCTACTCATTCGCCGGTGACAGGCGACGGACAACTTGCGGACAGGCGCGCGGAACCCCTGGGTGCGTCGTATCCTGCTCGGACACTCGCTGCCGAGTTGGCCGGCCCAGCGGCACCACCCCAGCCCGCTCACCCGTGCAAAGGCTCGTCGGTTCTACTACAACGACCCCTTGACCAGCAGTAAGCGCCCTACGGGGCGACATGGCCGTTCGACTGGAGACGCACGTGGCCGGGCGCATCGAGGATTACGCACTCATCGGAGACATGCAGACCGCAGCCCTGGTCTGCCGGGACGGCACAGCTGACTGGCTGTGCCTGCCACGCTTCGATTCCCATGCAATTTTCGCCGGACTTCTCGGTACCGAGGAGCACGGCTTCTGGCGGCTGGGACCCGCCCGTCCCGAAGGGACGGAGGCCCCGGCGGCGGACCGTCGCAGATACCGCGGCGACTCGCTCGTCCTGGAGTCGGAATGGGACACGTCCCGCGGCACGGTCCGCGTGACCGACTTCATGCCGCCGCGTGACGGCGCGCCCCAGCTGATCCGCATCGTGGAGGGTGTGAGCGGCCGGGTCCCGATGCGCTCCGAACTCCGGATGCGCTTCAGTTACGGCCGGGTCACCCCGTGGGTGCACAAGGTCGACGGCCGCACGGTGGCCGTCGCGGGCCCGGACTCGGTGTGGCTGGACACGGACGTCGAGACGTACGGCCAGAACCTGACGACGTACTCCGACTTCACCGTGGCCCCGGGTGACCGGATCGCCTTCACGATCAGCTGGCAGCCCTCGCACCACGAGCCGCCCGCCATGCCGGAACCGGAGTCGTCCCTGGAGGCGACCGAGAACTTCTGGCGCGAGTGGGTCGAGCAGTGCACCTACCACGGCCCCTACCGCGAGGCCGTGGTCCGTTCGCTGATCACCCTGAAGGCGCTCACCTACGCGCCGACCGGCGGCATCGTGGCCGCGCCGACCACCTCCCTGCCGGAGGACATCGGCGGCTCCAGAAACTGGGACTATCGCTACACCTGGCTGCGCGACGCGGCGATCACGCTCTCCTCGCTGCTGCGCACGGGTTACCGCGAGGAGGCCCGCGCCTGGCGGGAGTGGCTGCTGCGCGCGGTCGCGGGTGACCCGGAGAACCTCCAGATCATGTACGGCATCGCGGGTGAGCGGGAGCTCGGCGAGGCGGAGCTGGACTGGCTGCCGGGGTACGAGAACTCCGGCCCGGTCCGGGTCGGCAACGGCGCCGCGAACCAGTTGCAGCTCGACGTGTACGGCGAGGTCACCGAGGCACTGCACCTGGCGCACATGACGGGCCTCACGCGCAACGACTACGCCATGGGCCTGCAGCTCAAGCTGATCGAGTACCTGGAGAAGCACTGGGAGGAGCCCGACGAGGGCATCTGGGAGGTGCGCGGTCCGCGCCGGCACTTCGTGCACTCGAAGGTGATGGCCTGGGTGGCGGTGGACCGCACCATCAAGCTGATCGAGTCGGGGGACGCGGAGGGGCCGCTGGAGCGCTGGTACCAGCTCCGCGACGACATCCACCGTGACGTCTGCGAGCGGGGCTACGACCCGGAGCGCAACACGTTCACCCAGTCCTACGGGTCCAGGGAACTGGACGCGTCGCTCCTGCTCATTCCGCAGATGGGCTTCCTGCCCCCGGACGACAAGCGGGTCATCGGGACGATCGAGGCGATCCAGCGCGAGCTGTCCACCGAGGACGGATTCGTACTGCGCTACCCGACCGACGGCGACGACGCCGGGGTCGACGGTCTGGAAGGGGACGAGGGCGCGTTCCTGGCCTGTTCCTTCTGGCTGGCGGACGACCTGGCGATGATCGGCCGGGTCGACGAGGCCCGCCGTCTCTTCGAGAAGCTGCTGTCCCTGCGCAACGACCTCGGCCTGCTGGCCGAGGAGTGGGACTCCGGCCTCCAGCGCCAGGTGGGCAACTTCCCGCAGGCGTTCAGCCATGTGCCGCTCATCGACACGGCGCTGCGGCTGACCGCCAGCGGGGCGTACGTCGGCTGACCCGGAGGGCGTGACAGGACTGCGGCCCAGCGGCCGATGTCCACGGCCGGACCTACGATGGAAGGGTCCTGTCACGCCCTGCGAAGGGGGCACAGCATGTCGCCCCGAACCTCCCCGCCGGCTGCCGCTCCGACCGGCCTCCGCTCCGGTTTCGCCGGTGAGGTCCACGTGCCCGGCGACCCGGGCTACGACGAGGCACGCACCGTCTTCAACGGCATGATCGACCGCAGACCCGCAGTGGTGGCCCAGTGCGCCTGCGAAGCGGACGTGGCCCGCGCCCTCACCCTCGCCCGTGACGAGGAGCTGGAGGTCGCGGTGCGCGGAGGCGGTCACAGTGTGGCGGGCATGGCCGTGAACGACGGCGGGCTGGTGATCGACCTGCGCCGGATGCGCGGTGTGGAGGTCGACCGGGACGCCAGGTCGGCCCGCGTCGGCGGGGGTGCCGTCATGAGCGACCTGGACCGGGCCACCCAGCCCCACGCCCTGGCGACCACGGGCGGGCGGGTCTCCACCACGGGGGTCGGCGGCTTGACCCTGGGTGGCGGCTCCGGGTGGCTGGAGCGGAAGTTCGGACTGGCCTGCGACAACCTGCTGGCGGCCGACGTGGTGACGGCGGACGGCGCCACCTTGCGCGCGAGCGCGGACGAGAACCCCGAGCTCTTCTGGGCCCTGCACGGCGGCGGCGGGAACTTCGGCGTGGTCACGTCCCTCACGCTGCGGCTGCACGAACTGCCCGTGATGAGCATGGTGCTGCTGCTCTTCCGCCCCGAGAACGGCCCCGAGGCGGTCCGCACCTACCGGGACGTGATGGAGTCCGCCCCGGACGAGGCGGGCGGCGCCTGCATCTACGTCACCGGTCCGCCCGAGGAATGGGTGCCCGAGAACCTGGTGGGACATCTGGTGTGCGCGGCGCTGGTCACCTTCGCCGGCACACCGGCGGAGGCACGCGACGTGGCGGCGCCGCTGCTGGCGCTGGAGCACGAGGCCGAGCTGGTCGACACCATCGCGTACGCCGATCTGCAGTGCATGCTGGACGACCCGCCCGGCATGCGGAACCACTGGTCGGCGGAGTACCTGGACGGCTTCCCCGACGAGGCGGCGGCGGCCTTCTGCGCCGGCGCCGCCACCCTGCCCGTCCCCACCGGTTCGCAGCACGTGCTGTTCCCCATGGGCGGCGCGGTGGCCAGAGGGCCCGCCGACCATCCGCTGCCCTGGCGCTCCTCCTCCTGGGCCGTGCATCCCTTCGGCGCGTGGGAGAGCCGGTCGGACGACGAACGGGTCAGGGGGTGGGTGCGCGGGGTGCGCGCCGCGATGATGCCGTGGGCGAACGGCGCCGTCCACCTCAACTTCATCGGGCGCGAGGGGCAGGAGCGGGTCGTCGCCGGATTCGGCGAGCGCGCCTACGAACGGCTGTCCACCGTCAAGGCACGCTACGACCCGGACAACGTGTTCCACCTCAACCACAACGTCAGGCCCGCCGTGGCCTTGGTGTGACGGGCCACGGCGCCGCCCGGTAGCTTCCTGGCCGGGGCGTTCGCGTCTCAGGTGGACAAGCGCGCGGGCGCACGAGTGGAAGCACGAGGCCGGAGTCAGTGGAGACAGAGGGCGGAATCACCGTACGGCGGGCGCTGGAACTGCCGGGGCTGCGCGGCGGGCTCCCGGAGGTGCTGGCCTGTGAGGACCGGCTGGACCGCACGGTGCGCTGGGTGCACGCCGGTGAGGCGCCGAACATCCCCGCGCTGCTGAAGGGCGGGGAACTGCTGCTCATGACCGGGCTGGGGCTCGGGACGCGGCCGGCCGAGCAGCGCGCCTTCGTCCGCCGGCTCGCGGACCGAGGCATCGCAGCCCTCGTGGTGGAGCTCGGTCCGCGCTTCAGCCGGCTGCCCGCGGCGATCGTGGACGCGGCACGGTCGGCGGGGCTTCCGCTCGTACAACTGCACCGTGAGGTGCCGTTCGTGGCGGTCACGGAGGAGATCCACACCGAGATCGTCAACGGGCACTACGCGCTCCTCCAGCGGGCCGAGGAGGTGCACAGGCGGTGTACGCAGGCGGTTCTCGGCGGTGGCGGGGTGCCGCAGGTGCTGGGGATCCTGGCGGACTTCGCCGCCAACCCGGTGTTCCTGGAGACCCCGGACGGGCGGCTGCTGTTCGCGGCGGGCACCGGCAACGCCCAGGTGGGTACCGATCCGCTGCAGGTGTGGGAGGGGCTCCGCGGGGCGCGTACCGCACGTGAGACGCCTCCGGCGGGAGCCGTCCTGGTGGAGGTGCCGGGCGGTGGCGCGGGCGCCGGGGCCGTACGCGCCCGACTGGTGCTGCTCGCCGTGTCGGGCCCGGTGCTGACCGTCCACCGGATGGCGGCCGAGCGGGCGGCGGGCATCCTCGCCGTCGTGCTGATGCAGGCCCGCCAGGAGGAGGAGGTGGCGGCGCGGGGACGCGGTGACTTCCTCACGGATCTCGCCGAGGGCCGTGTCGCGGCGCGGAACGCGCCCGCGCAGGCCCGTGTGCTGGGGTTCAGGCCCGACGAGGATCCCCTGCTGCCGGTGGTCATGCGGCTGGCCCCCGAATCGGCGCCGGCGGGCAGCTGGGCGCTGCTGGCCCGGGCGGTCTCGGAGGAGCTCGCGGCGGTGGGGGCGCCGGTCCTGGTCGGGGTGCGGCCGGTGGAGGACAGGGTTCCGCTGCTGCTCGCACTGCGCCCCGGGACCACGCGCACGGCCCTCGCGGACCGGGTCGCGGCGGCGCTGCGGGCCGGGGCGGAGCGGGCGGGCCTGGAGCGGGCCGGTGACCGCACGCCGGTCGTCGTGGTGGTCGGGGCGGCCGGAGGCTGGGCGGCGGCGGGTCCGGGACTGCGGCACGCCGCGGAGGCCGCGACGGCGGCGCAGGGGCTCGGGGAACGCCCCTGGTACGACGCTCGGAGCCTGGACATCGACCTGCTGCTGTGGCGGCTGCGGGACCATCCCGATCTGGAGTCCTTCGTGGACCGGGCGATCGGGCCGCTGCGTGAGCACGACCGGACGTCCCGGCCCGTGCTGCTGCCCACTCTGGAGGCCTACCTCGCCCATGCGGGCCGCAAGGCGGAGGCGGCCCGGGATCTGCATCTGAACCGGCAGACGCTCTACAACCGGCTGGCCCGCATCGGCGAGCTGCTGGGCACCGACCTGGACGACCCGCAGTCGGTGCTCGCCCTGAGTCTGGCCCTGCGGGCCCGTCGGCACACCCGCTGAGGACTGACTGTCCCGCCGGGGGTTGCGGGACAGCTCTCAGCCGCGCGCGCCCGCCGGGGGCCGCGCCAGCTCGTCGTAGACGGAGAGGACGTGCGCGATCGTGTCGTCCTCGGTCGGCCAGGCCGCGGCCCGCGCGCGTCCCGCGTCGGCGAGCCGCTCCCGCTGCCCGGGGTCGCCGAGGAGCCGCACGACGGCGCCCGCGAGCGATGCCGCGTCCCCGGGCGGTACGAACGCCGCCGCTTCGCCGACGAGTTCGGGCAGTCCGCCGGTCCTGGCGGCGACCAGCGGGACACCGAGCCGCAGCGCCTCCTGCGCGAGCAGCGGCCCGGCCTCGCCGCGTCCGGACAGCACCGCCGCGTCGGCGGCGGCGAGGAGTACGCCGATGTCCTCGGGGCCACCCGCGAGGACGACGGGGAGCCCCTCGTCCGCGATCCGGCGGCGCAGGGCGTCGAGCCGGGTGCCCTCCCCCACGACCACCAGCAGGGGCACGGGGTCCAGCGCACGCCACGCACGTACGGCGTCGAGCAGCGTGTCGGGTCCGTCCTGGGCCGCCGACACGAGCAGGGGCCTTCCCACCGCGCCCAGTTCGGCGCGGGTCTTGCCCGGGTCCGCGGTGCCCGCGAGCCGGCTCGCCGGGACGGCCGCGGGTGCGAGCCTGGCGTCCTTGGCGCCCCTGCGCCTGGCCCGGTCGACCAGCTCCCACGAGGTGCCCAGCACAACGGCCGCCGCGCGCGCGGCCCTTCGCTCCAGCAGGCGCAGCAGTCGGCCGCGGGCGCCCTCGGCGTGGACGCGGGAGTGCCAGGTCACGACCAGCGGCGTGCCGCGTCCGCTGATCGCGATTCCCGCGCGTACGGCGGCGTGCAGACCGTGGGCGTGGACGATGTCCGCGCCTGCGCAGGCCGTACGGAGGGCGGCGACGGCGGCGGGGTCGCTGCGCCGGGGCACCGCGACGAAGCGGGCACCCGTCGCGGGCAGGCCCTGGGCGCGGCCCGCGCCGTCGGGGGCGCAGACGGTGACCTGGACCCCTCTGGCGATCAGGCCCGCGGCGAGCGAGCTGACGTGAGCGCTGCTTCCGGCACCGCCGCCCAGGACTTGGACCGTACGCAGCTGTGACACCTTGATCTGCTCCCGGAGCGCCCGAATCGGTGGAATGTACAGCGCCAAGGATGCCAGTCCGTACGCACGTTCCGGCACCGAAGAAACGTTGCACCCGCACGCGCGGCGAGAGCGGGACGGCCCGCCTCACTCCTACGAGTGAGGCGGATGGCGCAAAGGTGACGCCCCGTCGGTCCGTCAGCCGTCGGCGCGGGCGGTCTCCAGCAGCTCCTCGGCGTGCGCCCGGGCCGTCTCCGAGTCCTCCTGGCCCGCGAGCATCCGGGAGAGCTCCCTGACGCGGTCCTCGCCCTCCAGGACCGTGACCCCGCTCCTGGTCACCGAACCGTCCACGGTCTTCTCCACCAGCAGCTGCCGGTCGGCGAAGGCCGCCACCTGCGGCAGGTGGGTGACCACGACGACCTGCGCGGACCTGGCGAGCTTCGCCAGCCGCCGGCCGACCTCGACGGCCGCCTTGCCGCCGACACCGGCGTCGACCTCGTCGAAGAGGTACGTCGGCACGGGATCGGACCCCGCGAAGACCACCTCGACCGCGAGCATCACGCGGGACAGCTCACCGCCCGACGCGCCCTTGGCGATCGGCCGGGGCTGGGCACCGGGGTGCGGCGCCAGCAGCAGTTCCACCTCGTCGGCGCCGGACGGCCCGTAGACCACGCTCCGGCCGCCGATGTCGATGCCGGACGCCTCGTCGGGCGCCTCGGTCTGCCGGATGGCGAAGGAGACCCGGGCGTGCGGCATCGCGAGCGAGGCCAGCTCCTCCGTGACCGCGGCGGCGAAGCGTGCCGCGGCCTCCGTCCGCGCGTCGGTCAGTTCCTGCCCGAGGGCGGAGAGCTCGCCGCGCAGCGCGTCGCGCTCGGCCGAGAGCTCACCGATCCGGTCGTCGTCGCCCTCCAGCTCGGTCAGCCGGGAGGCGCCTTCCTGGGCCCAGGCGAGCACGGAGGCGATGTCCCCGCCGTGCTTGCGGGTGAGCACGGCGAGCGCGGCCCGCCGCTCCTCCACGGCGGCGAGCCGCAGCGGGTCGGCGTCCAGCTGGTCGGCGTACCCGGCCAGTTCCCCGCCGACGTCGGCGAGCAGGATGGAGATCTCGCCGATCCGGTCGGCGAGCGCGGCCAGCGCCGGGTCGTGTGCGCGCACGGCGTCCAGGGAACGTCCGGCGGCGGCGACGACCGTGGTGGCGTCCACACCCTCCTGGTCCTCCGGATCGCCCGCCAGCGCCGCGTGCGCCAGGGCGGCCGCGGACGCGAGCGCCTCGGCGTGGCCGAGCCTCTCTGCCTCCGCGGCGAGTTCGCTGTCCTCCTCGGGCAGCGGCTCCACCGCGGCGACCTCGTCGAGGCCGAAGCGGAGCAGATCCGCCTCCTGGGCCCGCTCCCTGGCCCGCGTGGTCAGCTCGTCCAGGTCCGTGACGACGGCGCGCAGCCGCCGGTACGCCCCGGCGTACCTGGTGTGCGGCCCCTCGACACGGCCACCGGCGTAACGGTCCAGGGCCTGCCGCTGCCGGGCGGGCTTGAGCAGCCCCTGCTGGTCGGTCTGGCCGTGCACGGCGACGAGTTCGTCGGCGAGCTCGGCGAGCACGCCCACCGGCACGGATCTCCCTCCGAGGTGGGCACGGGAACGCCCCTCCGCCGAAACGGTACGGCTGATGAGCAGCGCACCGTCCTCGATCTCGCCCCCGGCCTCCTCCGCCCGTACCGCCGCCGCGTCGCCCGGGGACACCGTGATGCGCCCCTCGACGACCGCGGCCTTGGCACCGATCCGCACCAGGGCGGGATCGGCACGTCCGCCGAGCAGCAGCCCGAGGCTGGTGACGACCATGGTCTTGCCCGCGCCGGTCTCGCCCGTCACCGCGGTGAAACCGGGTGACAGCTCCACCACCGCGTCGTCGATGACTCCGAGCGACCGTATCCGCATCTCCTCCAACACGGACATGACCTTACGAGGTCCGAAGGCCGGTGTGCGACGGGCCCCGGTGACCGGTTCACTCACGCGGGTGTGAGCAGCGGCCCCCGGGCTCAGTGCGGAGCGCCCCGCCAGCCCTGCACAGGCAGGGCGAACTTGGCCACCAGGCGGTCCGTGAACGAGGCGTGGTGCAGCCGCGCCAGCCGCACGGGCACGGCGCCGCGCCGCACCTCGACCCTGGCCCCGGCGGGCAGCTCGACGGTCCGGCGCCCGTCGCACCACAGCACGCCGTGCGGGGTGTGCTGCTGCACCTCGACCGCCAGCACCGAGTCGGGCGAGGTCACCAGGGGCTTGGCGAACAGCGCGTGGGCGCTGATCGGCACCATGAGCAGCGCCTCGACCTCCGGCCAGACGACGGGTCCGCCCGCCGAGAAGGCGTACGCGGTCGATCCGGTCGGCGTGGCGCAGACGATCCCGTCGCAGCCGAAGCCGGTCACCGGGCGGCCGTCGATCTCCAGGACGACCTCCAGCATCCGCTCGGGCGAGACCTTCTGCACGGCGGCCTCGTTGAGCGCCCAGTCGGTGTGCACGACGGCGCCGTTGCTGTGCACGACGACGTCGAGCGTCATCCGCTCCTCGACCTCGTAGGCGCGGGTGACCACCCGGTCCACGACCTTGTCCAGGTCGTCGCGCTCGGCCTCGGCCAGGAAGCCCACCCGTCCGAGGTTGACGCCGAGCATCGGGACGCCGGAGGCGCGCGAGATCTCGGCTCCGCGCAGCAGCGTCCCGTCCCCGCCGAGGACGATCAGCAGTTCGCATCCGTCCACCGCCGCGGGTGTGGCGTCGGTGACCGTCTCGACGGACGGCGGCAGCGGGAGGTCCTCGGCCTCCACGGCCAGCACCCGGACGCCGAGGCCGTTGCGCAGCAGGCCCTGGACCACGAGCTCGGCGCTGCGGATGGCGGCCGGGCGGCCGGTGTGCGCGAGCAGGAAGACAGTTCGTTCCGCGTTACCGGGTTGTGCCGCATGCGTCGTCAACGAGGCCCCTCCGCCACTGCGCGATCGACATCCGCGGGATCCAGCTCAGGTGCGCCGGCCCGCAGCCACAGAAAGTACTCGACGTTTCCCGACGGCCCGGGCAGCGGGCTCGCCGTGACCCCCTGGACACCGAGGCCCAGGAGCCAGGCCCGGCGGGCCACTTCGCGCACCGACTCGGCCCGCAGCTCGGGGCTACGGACCACACCGCCGGTGCCGAGGCGCTCCTTGCCCACCTCGAACTGCGGCTTGACCATGAGCACCAGGTCGGCGTCGGGAGCGGCGCAGCGCGCGAGAGCGGGCAGCACGAGGCCGAGCGGGATGAACGACAGATCGCCGACGACCAGGTCCACCGCCTTCCCGTCGATCTGCTCCAGCGTCAACTCACGTACGTTGGTACGGTCCTTGACGGTGACGCGTTCATCCGACCTGAGTGACCAGGCCAGCTGGCCGTAACCGACGTCGACGGCGACGACGTGGCCGGCTCCGGTCCGCAGCAGCACGTCGGTGAAGCCACCGGTAGAGGCTCCGGCGTCCAGGGCCCGCCTTCCCTCCACCTTCAGTCCGAGAGGCGTGAAGGCGGCGAGGGCTCCGGCGAGTTTGTGCCCGCCGCGCGAGACGTACTCGGGGTCGCTGTCGTCCTTGACGACCACGACGGCGGCGCTGGTCTCCACCTGGGTGGCGGGCTTGGTCGCCGTGTTGCCGCCGACGGTCACCCGCCCCGCGGCGATCAGCTGGCTCGCGTGCTCGCGAGAGCGGGCGAGCTTGCGGCGTACCAGCTCGGCGTCGAGGCGGCGACGTGCCACTCCTGCCACTTCTCGTTCAGCTCCTGTTGTCGTGCGCGGGCGTCGGTGCGGGCCGGGCGTCCAGCGCGGTCAGCTCTTCACGCAGCCCGCGGTGTACATCCTCGTACACCTCGGCGTGTCCGTCCGCCGCGAGGTGGTCGGCGTCGGCGAGCCGCTCCAGCCGCGCGTCCACCCCGGCGTGCCCGGTGGGGGTGCGCGCGAGGCCGAGGGGCGCGGGCGGGGCGGGGTCGTAGGAAGGAGCGGGAGACACGGCGGGCGGGGCGGCCCCGTCGTCCGTCCCACCCTGCTGCGCCGTGTCCGGCCCCGGCATCCTGTCGCTCACGCTCATGCGGGAACGCTACCTCGAAGGGCCGGTGTACCGTCGGTGACGATGGCGACCATGGCGGAGTGCCGCAGCGCACTCGACACACTTTCCGACAACCTGGCCGGCGCGGACGGCGACGTGCGCGGGGCCGCAGGCCTCGACCGCTCGCTGAGCTGCCACATCAGGGATCTCGACGTCACGTTCACCGGACGGCTGGCGGACGGCCGCATCCGGGTGCTGGACACGCTCGACGGTCCGCCCCGGGAGAAGGCGGAGATCCGGCTCGCGATGGCCGGCGACGACCTGGTGGCCATGGTGGACGGCGAGCTCAACTTCGCGAAGGCCTGGGCCTCCGGGCGGGTGCGGCTGGAGGCGGGCTTCCGCGACCTGCTGAAGCTCAAGTCCCTGCTCTGAGCCGGACAGGCCTCAGCGCTCAGCACCGGACAGGCCCCTCACGGCGGCCGCCGTGCGCTTGCGGCGGGCCGCGGGCACGATCAGCGGCGTCCCCGACTCCGGGTCCTCGATCACCTGGCACCGCATCCCGAAGACCTCCTCCACGAGCTCCGCGGTGACGATGTCGCCCGGCGCGCCCTCGGCGACGACCGCGCCCTCGCGCATGGCGATCAGGTGGGTGGCGTACCGGGCGGCGTGGTTGAGGTCGTGCAGCACGGCGACCAGGGTGCGGCCCTGCGTCTCGTGCAGTTCGGCGCAGAGGTCGAGCACATCGATCTGGTGCTGGATGTCGAGATACGTCGTCGGCTCGTCGAGCAGCAGGAGCGGGGTCTGCTGGGCGAGCGCCATGGCGATCCAGACACGCTGGCGCTGGCCTCCGGACAGTTCGTCGACGTAGCGGTCCGCGAGCTCACCGACGCCGGTCGACTCCATGGACTCACGCACGATCCGCTCGTCCTGCGGCGACCACTGGCGCAGCAGCCCCTGGTGGGGGTAGCGGCCGCGGGAGACGAGGTCGGCGACGGTTATGCCGTCGGGGGCTATGGAGGACTGCGGCAGCAGACCCAGGGTCCTGGCGACCTTCTTCGCGGGCAGCCGGTGGATGGACTGCCCGTCCAGCAGGACGTCGCCGCCGCTCGGCCTCAGCATCCGGGACAGGGCGCGCAGCAGGGTCGACTTGCCGCAGGCGTTGGGGCCGACGACGACCGTGAACGAGTGGTCGGGGATCTCGACCGAGAGGTTCTCGGCGATGACCCGCTGGTCGTAGCCGAGGGTCACCGAGTCCGCGGTGAGGCGCTGCATGGTCGTACTCCCGGATTCGAGGGGGGCGGTCTGCGGGGCGTCCGGCGTGCGCGGTCTCATATGCGTCCCGCCCGGCGTTCGGACACCAGCAGCCACAGCAGGTAGCAGCCGCCGAGGACACCGGTGACGACGCCCACGGGGAGTTGGCGGTCGCCGAAGGCGTTCATGGCGGTCCAGTCCGCGACGAGCAGCAGGGCCGCTCCCGTACCTGCCGCGGCGGCCAGGTTGGGGCCGGGGGCGCGGGTGAGGCGGCGGGCGACCTGCGGCGCGCTGAGCGAGACGAAGACGATGGGGCCGGCGGCGGCGGTGGCGACCGCGACGAGGAGGACGGCGCAGCCGAGCAGGACGAGCCGGGTGCGTTCGACCCGTACGCCCAGGGCGTGCGCCGCGTCGTCACCCATCTCGATCATGCGGAGCGGCCGGCCGTGTCCCAGGATCACGGGCAGCAGCAGGCAGCAGACCGCGAGCAGCGGCCAGACCTGGGCCCAGTCCCGGCCGTCCAGCGAACCGGTCATCCAGACCACGGCGCGGGTGGCGTCGACGAGGTCGGCCTTGGTGATCAGGTAGTGGATCGCGGCGGTGAGCATGGCGGCGGCGCCGATGCCGACGAGGACGAGCCGGTAGCCGTGCACCCCGCGCTTCCAGGCCAGCAGGTAGACGGCGACGCCGGTCAGCAGGCCACCGGCGACGGCGCCCGCGGCGACCTCGGTGGGGCCGCCGCGGAAGAGCACGATCACGGTGAGGGCGCCGACGGCGGCGCCCTGGCCGAAGCCCAGCACGTCGGGGCTGCCGAGCGGGTTCCTGGAGACGCTCTGGAAGACGGCGCCGCCGACCCCGAGTGCGGCGCCGACGAGCAGGCCGACCAGGACCCTGGGCAGCCGCAGCTCCGTGACGATGAACTCCTGCTGGAAGGTGCCGTCGCCGAACAGTGTGGTGACGACCTCGCCGGGCGACATCGCGTAGTCACCGCTGCCGATCAGCACCACGGCCACGAAGGCCGCCGCCGCGAGGAGCAGCACGATCACGGCGAACGCCCGCGCGTCGACCCGGAAGGAGAGCCCGCCGGCGGTCCGCACGGCGCGGACCGTCCTCGTGGTGTCCCGCGCGGTCCCACCGGTGGTGTCCCGCGCGGCCCGGGCAGTCGTGTCCTGCGTCGCCTTCACAGCTGGGCCATCCTCTTGCGTCGTACCAGATGGATGAACACGGGCCCGCCGAGCAGCGCGGTGACGATGCCGACCTGCAGTTCGGAGGGGCGGGCGGCGACTCTGCCCACCACGTCCGCGCCGAGCAGCAGCACGGGCGCGAGAACGGCCGCGTACGGGAGGATCCACCGCATGTCGGGACCGGTGACGGTGCGGACGAGGTGCGGGATCATCAGCCCGATGAAGACGATCGGTCCGCAGGCGGCGGTCGCGGCCCCGCAGAGCAGGGTGACGGACACCATGGCGAGGACGCGGGTACGGGTCAGGTGCGCGCCGAGTGCCCTGGCCGTGTCGTCGCCCATCTCCAGGGCGTTGAGCGGCCGGGCGATGAGCAGGGACAGCACCACGCCGAGGGCGATGAACGGCCACACCTTGCCGACGGTCTCCGTGTTCGCCGAGGCCAGTGACCCGACGGTCCAGAAGCGCAGCCGGTCGAGCGCGGCCGAGTCCAGCAGCTGCACGGCGTTGACGTAGCCGAACAGGGCCGCGGTGACCGCCGTGCCCGCGAGCGCCAGCCGTACCGGGTTGGCGGAACGGCTGCCGCCGAGCAGGTAGACGGCCACGGACACGAGTGCGGCACCGCCGAACGCGAACCAGACGTACCCCGTCAGGGAGGTGACGCCGAAGAAGGTGATGGCGGAGACGACGGCCGCGGCGGCGCCCGCGTTCACGCCGAGCAGACCGGGCTCGGCGAGCGGGTTGCGGGTCAGCGCCTGCATCACCGCACCTGCGAGACCGAGCGCTGCTCCGACGATCAGCCCGAGCACGGTGCGAGGCACCCTCACGTCCCTGACGAGGACGTCGCCGTTGGTTCCGGAGTAGTGGAACAGCCCGTGCCACACCTCGGACAGCGGGAGCGCCTTGGCACCGATCGCGATACTTGCGAGGCACACCAGCACCAGGACGCCCACAGCCACCAGGAGACCCGCGGCACGGAGCGCATGGCGCCCGGCGCGCGAGGACTTGTCCGGTGCGGCTTCGGAGCCGGGACTCGATTCGGGGGGACTCTCGACCAACACGTGGTTAGGTTAGCCTATCCTCCCATTTGCTCAACTCCCCGGTACCGCACAGGTCCCGGGAGCGGGCGGCCTGCCACGGAGCCCGGCCGGCCCACGGCGCAGGGACCTACAGGTCCAGCGCGGCCACGGCCTTCCCGGCGTCGAGTCCGCACGGTCCGTCCCCGGCGTGCGTCCACGCCGCCCCGCACAGGGCTCGCAGCCCGTCCAGGGGGTCGCCGCCACCGTCGAGCGCGAGCGCGTCACCGCGCACGCCCGCCGTCCACCCGCCGCAGCGGAAGCCGTCGTCCTGCGCCGACACCTCGGGCTGTCCGGTGAGGAGCCCGCGCAGGTCCCGGTCCACATAGGTCGGCCGGTACTTCGGCTCAGCCGCGAGGAGCTGCACGGCGTCGGTCACCCCGGTCAGCACGAGCAACGAGTCGACGCCGCCGTTGAAGGCCCCCTCGATGTCGGTGTCCAGCCGGTCCCCGACGACCAGCGGCCTCTCGGCGCCCGTCCGCAGGACCGTCTCGCGGTGCATGGGGGGCAGCGGCTTGCCCGCGACCTGCGGCTCGGCACCGGTCGCGATGCGCACGACCTCCACCGCGGCGCCGTTGCCGGGCGCGATGCCCCGGGCTCCCGGGATCGTCAGATCCGTGTTGGACGCGAACCACACGGCCCCGCGCGAGATCGCGTACGCCGCCTCGGCGAACCGGCCCCACGGGAGGTCGGGCCCGCCGAACCCCTGCGCCACGGCAACCGGGGCGTCGTCCGCGGACTCCACCGGCACAAGTCCCCGCTCCCGGAGCGCGACGCGCAGCCCCTCACCACCGACCACGAGCACCCGCGCCCCGGAAGGCAGCTGATCGGCCATCAGCCGGGCCACCGCCTGCGCCGAGGTGATCACATCGGCCGCTTCGGCCGGCACACCCAGCTCCGTCAGGTGCTCGGCCACGGCGTGCGGCGTGCGCAGGGCGTTGTTCGTCACGTACGCCAGCCGCATTCCGCCGTCCCGCGCACTGCCGAGAGACTCGACGGCGTGGACGATCGCGTGCCCGCCCGCGTACACCACCCCGTCGAGATCGAGCAGGGCCGTGTCGTACGCCCTGCTGAGCGCCTCGCTGCTCCCGAGCGGCCGGGACCTGTACTGCTGACTCATATGCCTGCGCTCCTCTTCCCGTGCATCTCCCCCGATCATCGCGCATCGCGCGAGCGCACATACGATGCCCGAATGAACACATCCGGGCTCGACGCCGGCCGGGGGCTGCGGCTGATCCCCTTCCGCGGACTGCGCTACGTCCCCGAACAGGTCGGCAGCCTGGCGGCGGTGACCTCGCCACCGTACGACGTCGTCGTACGGCCCGACGGGCTGCACCATCTCGAGTCCGCGGACCCGCACAACATCGTGCGGCTGATCCTCCCGCAGGCCGGCACCGCCGCCGAGCGTCACCGCCAGGCCGCCGGAACCCTGAGGAAGTGGCTCGCGGAGGGCGTCCTCGCCCCGGACCCGGTGCCCGTGCTCTACGTCTACGAGCAACGGTCCGTCGACACCCTGCAGCGCGGCGTGATCGGGGCCTTGGCGCTCTCCCCCGCGTCGGAGGGGATCGTACTGCCGCACGAGGACGTCATGGCCGACGTCGTCGAGGACCGGGCCGACCTGATGCGGACCGTGGCGGCCCATCTGGAACCGCTGCTCCTCAGCTATGCGGGGGACGGCGGCCCCAACAGTGCGACGGCGGTCATCGAACGGGTCGTGGAACGGCCGCCGCTGCTCGACACGACCACCGAGGACGGTTTCAGCCACCGCCTCTGGGCCGTCACGGACGCCGGGGAACGGGCTGAGATCGAGTCCGATCTCTCCCACCGCCAGGCGCTGATCGCCGACGGGCACCACCGCTGGGCCACCTACCTCAGGCTCCAGCGGGAACGGTCGGAGCCGGGGCCCTGGGACTTCGGCCTCGTACTCCTCGTCGACACGGCCCGCTACCCGCTGCGGGTCCGCGCCATCCACCGCCTGCTGCACCGGCTTCCGGTCGCTCAGGCACTCCACGCCCTCGACGGGTGTTTCCGCGTCCGCCGACTCGACGTGCCGCTGCCCCGGGCGCTCGACGCGCTCGCGGAGGCAGCCACGGAGGGGAACGCGTTCCTCCTCGCGGGCGACGGGCGCTTCCACCTGGCCGACCGGCCGGACGAAGGGCTGCTCGCCCGCACGATCCGCACCGACCGGCCGGCGGCCTGGCGGACGCTGGACGCGACCGTGCTGCACTCCACCCTCCTGGACGACGTGTGGGGCATCCCGGACGCCCCGGAGCACATCGCCTACATCCACGACACCTCGGCAGCGGTGGAACAGGCGGAGCGGAACGACGCCACAGCGGTCCTGATGAATCCGGTACGCGAGGACGTCGTACGGGATCTGGCCAGGCAGGGCGTCACGATGCCACGCAAGTCGACCTCGTTCGGCCCGAAACCGGCCACGGGGCTGGTCCTGCGGAGCCTCGGCACCGGCTGAGCCGGGGTCGGGGCAAAGGGCCGGGCCGGGATCCGGGACCGGGTCGGCCCGTGGCCGGTCGTGCGGTCGTGCGGCTTGCACGGGCCCGGGAACGCGGAAGGGCGGCACCCCCGCGGGTGCCGCCCTTCCGTATCCAGTGGATCAGCGGCGATCAGGCCTTCGCGGATCCATCCACGTCGTCGTCCTGCTCGTCGTCCGGCCCGACATCGTTCCGCTCGTCGTCCAGCTCGTCCCGGCCGTCCGTGTCCACGGCATCGGTGTCGCGACCGACCGTCGCACCATCGGCGACGACGCTGGTTGCGGGCTGCTCCTCGTCATCGCCGAGCGCGTCGACGAAGTCCACACCGTCGAGTGCGGCAAGCCGGTCGGAGGCGTCGGTCGCGCCGTCCTTGTCGGCCTCCAGCGCCTTCCCGAACCACTCACGTGCCTCGTCCTCGCGGCCGGCTTCCAGCAGCGCGTCGGCATAGGCGTAACGCAGGCGGGGCGTCCACGAGTGGACGGCGTTGGAAGCGAGCTCGGGGCCCTGAAGCGTGACGATGGCGGCGTCGATCTGCCCCATGTCCCTGCGGGCACCGGCGGCGACCAGGCGCATCTCGACCTGTCCGGCCTTGTCCAGCTTCTGCACCTCGGGCTCGCCGGCCATGGCCATTGCCCGCTCGGGCCGACCGAGTCCGCGCTCGCAGTCGGCCATGACGGGCCACAGCTCGACGGAACCGGTCATCCGACGGGACGCCCGGAACTCGGCCAGAGCCTCGGCGTACTTCTGCGTGGCGTACGCCGCGAACCCGGCGGCCTCACGCACGGCGGCGACGCGCGACGCCAGCCGCAGGGCGATACGGGAGTAGGCGTAAGCCTGGTCAGGATCCTCGTCGATCAGACGGGCGACCATGACGAGGTTCCTCGCGACGTCCTCGGCAAGGGTCTTCGGCAGGCTCATCAGCTCCTGACGGACATCCTTGTCGATCTCCTCACCGGTGACGTCGTCCGGGATCGGCAGACGCTTGATCGGCTCCCGGTCACGGTCGTCGCGGCCCTGATAGCCGCCACGGTCGTCACGGCCGCGGAATCCGCCACGGTCGTCGCGCCGGTCGTTGTCACGACGCGGCGCCCGGTCACGGTCGCCGCCCCGGCTGTCGTCGCGGCGGAAGCCGCCACCGCCGGTGCTTCCGCCACGGTTGTCGTCCCGGCGGAAGCCGCCACCCGTGCGGTCGTCATCACGACGCGGGCCGCGCGGGCGGTCGTCGCGGCGCTCGAAACCACCACCACTGGGCCGGCCACCACGGTCGTCACGCTGCTGACCACCGCGGTATCCACCACGGTCGTCATCACGACGCGGAGCACGGTCATCGCGACGGAAGCTGCTCGGCCGGTCGCCGCGGCGCGGGCCACGGTCGTCGTCACGACGCGGGGCACGGTCGTCGCGACGGAAACCGCCGCCACCGGTGCTTCCGCCACGGTTGTCGTCACGACGGAAACCGCCACCACCGGTGCTACCACCACGACTGTCATCACGACGGAAACCGCCACCACCGGTGCTACCACCACGACTGTCATCACGACGGAAACCGCCACCACCGGTGCTACCGCCACGGTTGTCGTCACGACGGAAACCGCCACCACCGGTGCTACCACCACGACTGTCATCACGACGCGGGGCACGGTCGTCACGCTGCTGACCGCCACGGTATCCACCACGGTCGTCGTCACGGCGCGGGGCGCGGTCGTCGCGGCGGAAACCGCCACCACCGGTGCTACCACCACGACTGTCGTCACGACGGAACCCACCACCGCTAGGCCGGCCACCACGGTCGTCACGCTGCTGACCACCGCGGTATCCACCACGGTCGTCGTCACGGCGCGGGGCGCGGTCGTCGCGGCGCTCGAAACCACCGCCGGTGCTTCCGCCACGGTTGTCGTCACGGCGGAAACTGCCACCACCGGTGCTACCACCACGACTGTCATCACGACGCGGGGCACGGTCATCGCGACGGAAACCGCCACCACCCGTGCTTCCGCCACGGTTGTCGTCACGGCGGAACCCGCCGCCACCGGTGCTGCCACCACGACTGTCATCACGACGCGGGGCACGGTCGTCGCGGCGCTCGAAACCACCACCGCCGGTGCTTCCGCCACGGTTGTCGTCACGACGGAAACCGCCGCCACCGGTGCTGCCACCACGACTGTCATCACGACGCGGGGCACGGTCGTCGCGGCGCTCGAAACCACCACCACTGGGCCGGCCACCACGGTCGTCACGCTGCTGACCACCGCGGTATCCACCACGGTCGTCGTCACGACGCGGAGCACGGTCGTCACGACGGAAACCGCCACCGGAACCGCCACCACGACTGTCGTCACGGCGCGGGGCACGGTCATCGCGGCGGACACCGCCACCACCGGTGCTACCACCACGACTGTCGTCACGACGGAAACCGCCGCCACCGCTAGGACGGTCGGTGTCTCGTCGAGGTGCGGACGACCGGTCGTCGCGGCCTCCTCGGAAGCCGCCCCTGTCACCGCCGTCCCGGCGACGCGGCTCGCGCTCCGGACGGTCGTCGGAAGAGTTGGTGGACATGGGGGTGACTCCTGTCATCGGGTACCACAGACATTCTCGCGCAGCCGACCATCCGACGCGCTTCGGAAAAACAAAAGGGCCCTCGGCCCCAGCATGAACGCTGGGACCAAGGGCCCTTGAAAGATTGTTCGGCGGCGTCCTACTCTCCCACAGGGTCCCCCCTGCAGTACCATCGGCGCTGAAAGGCTTAGCTTCCGGGTTCGGAATGTAACCGGGCG
>NZ_JBFALP010000022.1:0-111995 GCF_040660235.1 Streptomyces sp. NPDC049970
CGCGGGTAGTTACACCAGGCCAGATGAGCAACCTCAGGTTCCAGCGCTGCCAGCAAAATGACATTCAGCCACTGACACTTAAACAGCACTTCACACCGGAGGTTAGCCAGGGCGAAGCGCGCTTCGATCAGTGCCTTGTCGTCTTGGTCCGGGCTTCCGTACAGGAAGCGGGACATGGCATCGAGCGGGGTGTGGGCGTTGCGAACGTCGGTGAGGATGCCGAACGTCGTGGTGCGGTTCAGCCGGCCCTCGTGGGCGGCTCGGGCCCAGCCGAGGAGGATCTGGTGGGCGTGGTCGCGCACGTCCGGCTGTCGCAGGGTCTGCATCCAGCCGTTGATCAAGAAGTCCCGGATGGCTGGGGCTGCTTGTGCCGCGCTCATGAGGGCGTCCAGGACGCTGTGTGTGGGGTCGGTGAGCGCTAGGAAAGCCCGGGGCCCGGCGAGATGAGTCGGGTATCTCTCGAACCAGGTCTCAACCGTGTCGACGACTCGTTGCAACCCGTCGGTACTCGCGGCCGCGTGTGTGCTCAGGGCACCGGCGGCGATGTGGGCTGCTTCGTCGTCGAGGGCCAGGATGTGGCGTAGCCGGACGAAGGCCATGTGCGGCCATCGCATCCCGTAGCGGCCGCTGCAGGCCTGAGCGACGACCCTTCGGCGATGGGAGTGGCCCTTTGTCGCCCAGTCCAGCAGTTGTTTGTGAGCGGCTCGCGCGAGTTCTTCGGTCTCCGCGGCTCGGGTGATGAGTGCGGTGACGATGCGAAGGCGTTGTTCGTCGGGGGAGGTGGTGGTCCAGGTGTCGAGGATAGGGAAGAAGGGGGATTCCACCGCTGTGATGGACAGGTCCAGCAGCCGGGATCCGATCTGCTCGGCCCAGTCTTTGGCGATGCCGTCAGGGGCCGTGATGCGGGCGAGCCAGTCCCTGGTTTCCTCTCGTTCATCGGCCCAGTGGTGCCAGTCCGTACGGATGGCGGAGAGGGCGAAGCCGGGGCGGCTGTGGAAGGCAGCAGTGTCGTCGGCCGTTTCGACACCGACGTCAGCCAGCCGACGCCGGGGGCTGCGGCCTTCCCGGTAGCGGCGTGCGAGCGCTTCATCGCGGGAGCCGAACGCGGTGGCCGCCTTGATGCACAGTTCGAGAGGGGCGCCTTCGAGGTAGGCAGCGGCAAGCAGCATCATCCGGTCCGGGCCACGGGTACCTGAGCCGGCGAGCTTCTCCTCCAGGAAGTTGGTCCACAGCAGGACCTCCTCCCGGATGCGCCGCAGTTCCCTGACCCCCTGCTGGTACTCCGGCGACTCGGGTGGGCGTTCCTTGTGTTCGGCAGCACGGGCGAGTCGATCGGGGTCGATGTTGCGCAGGCGTCCGGCGATCGCGACCGCGTCACCGGGGCTGACGGTGCGCGTGATGAGGTCGGACAGAATGCCCACGGTCCGGTCGGTGGCGGATTGGCGTAGCAGGCCGCGTGTCGCAGCACGCTGGGGATCCGCTTGCAGCCACCCCGCCTGTGCGTGACTGCCGGCATGAGCGAGGTGATTGCGTGCGACCTGGACTGCGTCAGGGCGTACCGCGCCGATCTCGAAGCGGTTGTCCCCGCGCCAGTCCCGCTGGCTGCCGGTGATGACCAGGCAACTGCCAACAGCGTGCAGCTCTTCCGCCCAGGCCATGAGGGCACGGGCGGCGTTCTCGGACATCAGGCGCGAGGCAGCATCGATCAGGTAGCCGTGCCCGGCGATCGGGTCAGGCAGGACTTCCCTTTCCGGGACCTCGTCGTCCTCCCAGTCGGCTGCGAGGTCATAGAGCTGGGGAGCGCCTGCGGGGGTAGCAAGGTGGGTGTGCAGGGCCCGGATTGCTGAGATACGCCGTCCCGTGCCGCGTTCTCCCACGATGACGGCGAGGCCATGTGCAGCAAGGAGATTTGCGGCCTGCTGCGGCGTGGGTGTGTGTGCCCAGAGCGGTTCCAGGGCTGCTTCTCGGTCACCGCGTGCAATGGCGATGACCGGTAGTTTTGGTCGGCCCGTGATGTTGATGTTGCCGGTGTTGGAACCTCCGACCTGGACGGTCGGGCCAAGGTTGCCGACAGCGGATTGCCCGAATAGCGGCGGGCTGGTGCGTGGCTGGGGTAAACCCTGCCCGTCTGGCGTGGTCACCTTCGCTCCGTGTTCAAGCTGCCGGAGTTGTCCCTGCCGATCTGGATGACGGAGCCGGTGTTGTTCTCCGCGCTCTGGTTCACCCCGCCCTGCTGTTCCTCCGGGTTGCGCCGTGCCATCGCCGCCAGGTCGTCGGCTGCTTCGGGGAAGTCTTCCACCAGGGTCAGCAGCCGCCGGTTCCACCTCTCCCGCAGGGCCGCTTGATCCAGCGTGGCCGCCTGCACCTGGTCAGCGTCGAGCCGGGCGAGCTGGCGTTCTTCCTCCTCCTGGCCACCGCGCCGGAAAAGTCGCGCTGCCAGAGAGCGCATCGACGCCCAGCTCTCCTTGGTCATCTCCGCGACCAGTGCAGCTGCGGCCGCCCCCGCCATTCCCACCAGCTGTGCCTGTTCCAACACGGCCCTCGCCCCCATCCAAGATCCACCGAGTGACTTAACGATCACTCATTGCAATCAAGAACGGTTCCAGAGAAGCCGGCAAGGAGAGACAGAGTTGGCGAGAATGACTGAAATCAGACGTTCGTCAGCATCACGTTACTGAAGATCACAATCCACCTGGTTAACAGTCGAATGGGGCCGGACAGGGTAGATCCTGGCCGACCCGACCCTCGTTCCGTCAGCCGAGGTCAACCGTCTCCGTGCGAATTCGGCCGAGGCCGGGCTGGACAGGGACGGCGGTGGTACGCCGTCCTGGCGCGCGACTTCCCAGCGCTTGATCAGCTCACCCTTCCAGCCCTTGTGCGGTGGCCACGGAACACCCCACTCAGCGAGCTGGTCGCGCTTCCAGCCACCGGCGGGCGTGCGGGCGGCTTCGATCTCTTCAGGTGACGGCAGGCAGTACAGGCATGTGGGATCAATGAACGGCTGGGCCGCGATGTCACCCGTCGGCGGTCGAAGCGGGTCATCGGACCAGTCCCAGTCGCCAACCGCCCCGGGGAAGCACGAGTAGACAGAAGGTAACCGACTCCCTTACTGGCATCCGACCCGATAGAGGACTTCGACAGCGCAAGGCCCGGACCAGGTGCCCGGGCCTTCGTCGTGCCCGGGATATTTTCTCCCGATCGCTGCTGTTCGAGCCCCGGCTTCCGGCCCTACGGGGTGAAGGGGGAGCCGTGCCCGCCAGGACGAGACGCAAGCACCTGAGTCCTGTCACTGTCCCGCTCGCCATGTCGAACTCACGTCGGAGGCAGTACCGATGACCACCCGCCAGACAACCGGGGCAACAGCCGCGCCGATCGCCGCTACGCTGAACACACCCACCCTGGGCCGGGCCGAAGCCCCACAGGGACGCTCTCCAGAGAGCCGCAGCAGGAACGCCGACCGCGAGGCGCGCGCCACCTCCACGCGGACGACACCACCACAGGTGTCCGCCGCCTCTGTTCCTCCGCCTCGTAGGAGACTCCCGATGTCTCGGGACCCGCACCCGCACTCCCCCATACCCATCCGACCCGAACCGCTCGGCCTGGCCAGCGCAGGGATGCTGTCGGAGACCCCACTGCTGTCGGTGCACGCCGCCGTGGTGTTCCTGGCGGCTGTCATCATCGGCCTCGTCATGGGCGGCCTCATGTTCCTCCACGACAAGTCCGTGCCCGCGGCCGTCGCGGCGGGCTTGGTGGCCGCTGGGGGCAGCGTTCCCGTGCTGCACAAGCTGATCGGTTGACCGGCGGTGGGGCCGCTGCACATGCTGCGCCCGGCCCCACCGCCTCCGTCAAGCGGCGTGGAACTGGTGGGCGGGGCCGCCGCGCCACTCCACCCACTGCGGGTCGTCCAGGATGGCCTCGGGTTCGGCGACGCCAGCGCCATCGAGGAACACGACCAGGTCGTGGTCGCTGTAGGCGGTGCCGAGAATCTCGCCCCGGCCGCTACTCGTAGACGTGCGCGAATATGTGGCTCACGAGCGCTTCCCTCTGCTTGGAGCATACGCACGAACGAGGGGGACACGGCCGTCCCGGATAGCGGCAACACTGCCGTTATCTGTCCGACGGCGACGAGGGATGTTCGAGCTACGGGAGTATAGGGACAGCTGTCGTGACCACCGTCTAGGCTCCCCCCATTCCGTAATACATGGGGGTGGCGGATGGATCCTGTGGTCCTCGGTGGCAGGCTGGCCTCCAGTCTAGTCGGCTCACTGATCAGAAAACTCTTCGTGGCGGACGGGCCTGGTGCTGGCCTGGTTGACAAGCCCGTGCGAATGAAGGACCTGGTCTCGTTTCGTGGTGAGAAGCGCACGCTAGGTGAGAAGGACGTGCACAAGCTCGCGGAGCATCTGGTCCAGGAAGCGATCAACTCGCCAGGCGAACGTCCCTTCCACACTCAGGAGCGGGGTGCCGTGGCCGATGCACTGGCCCGAAGGTTGCTCGCCCTAGGAGATCTGGACATGAGCGATGTCCAGGCCGTGCGGCTCGGTCATCGGGAAATGGCGCACAGATTGCGTCACGAGGGGCCCGATCCAGATGGGTTGTCATCCGATGCTCAGTTCTTCCTCGACTCCGCGACAGAGTGGGCCTGCCTGCAGATCCTGGAGTTCTTCACCCGCCGCTCGACTTTCGTGGCTCGTACCTTGGTGGAACAGACTCGGACGCAGGCTGACCTCGTCGCGAAGGTCGATGAGGTGCTCTCCCGTACCCCACGCCCGGGTGCTCGGGACACAGCCTTCGAGCGCGGCTACCTCAACTACATTGCCAAGAAGCACGGCAATCTCACGATCTACGGCATCGATCTCAGCAACTCGCCGGATCGATGGCCGCTGGACGCTGCCTACCTCAGCCTGGATGTAATCGGTCACCGGGAAGAACTCGGCTTCGGGCCAGAGGCGGCTTCCCCTGTCTCCTCTTCTGCCCCCGCCGATCAGACGCTGGCCGACCACGACCGAGTGCTGTTGCGCGGGGTTGCAGGCTCGGGCAAAAGCACGCTGATCCAGTGGTTCGCTGTGTCGGCGGCGACCGAACCCGCGGACCATATGACCTACCTCATCGGCCGGATCCCTTTCGTGCTCCCTCTGCGCACTCTCACCCGGCACGGCGAACGCCTGCCCTCCCCCGCGCGCTTCCTTGCCGCCGTCGGCTGCCCTCTGGCCGGCAGTCAGCCGGAGGGCTGGGAGCACCGCGTCCTGGCCAGTGGGCGCGGACTCGTCTTGGTCGACGGCCTCGATGAGGTGCCAGAGCCCGAACGCGAACGTACACGGACCTGGCTGCGCGATTTGGTGCAGACCTACCCCGGCAACCGGTGGCTCGTCACCTCACGCCCCTCCGCAGTCCGCGAGGACTGGCTCGCCTCCGACGGCTTCGCGGAACTCGGCCTCTCCGCAATGAGCCCATCGGATGTGGCAGCCTTCATCAAACGCTGGCACCGTGCGGCCGCCACCGGCGCACCCGACGAAGATGCCGTCCTGGCCACTTACGAGACCCAGCTGCGCGACGCCGTCCGCACCAAACCGGACCTGGGACGCCTTGCCACAAATCCGTTGATGTGCGGCCTGATCTGCGCCCTGCACCGGGACCGGCGTGGCTACCTCCCACATGGCCGCAAGGAGTTGTACGACTCCGCTCTCTCCCTGCTGTTGGTCCGCCGCGACCGCGAACGCGACATGGCATCCCCCGAGCTGAGCGAGGAGCCTCAGCTGCAGCTCCTCCAGCGACTAGCGCACTGGCTCATTCGTAACGGCCGTACAGAGATGGACCGCAGCCGGGCAGAGAGCATCATCGCGGAGGTACTGCCTGCGATTCCGGCGGCGCAAGTCGTCGGGGACGCAGCTGCCGTGCTGCGCCACTTCCTGATTCGCACCGGTCTGCTGCTCTCCCCGGGCCCGGACACGATCCACTTCGTACACCGTACTTTCCAGGACTACCTGGGGGCGCGGGCGGCTGTGGAAGCCGGCGACTTCGGCCTGCTGGTAGAGCACGCCGCCGACGACCAGTGGGCGGATGTCATCCGTATGGCGGTGGCACAGAGCCGGCCGCGTGAGCGGGCCGAGTTACTCAATCTACTGACGGCCTCCCCTGACAAGCGTGTCCACCTGCTGGCCATGGCGTGCCTGGAACACGCCACAGAGCTCGATCCGGCCGTGCGGCGCAGGGTCCAGGAGGCGGCGGCGACGCTGCTGCCTCCCCGCGTGGACACTGAGGTCAAGGAACTGGCACAGACCGGTCCGCTGATCCTGGAATTGCTACCAGGCCCGCGGGCACTGTCCGACGACGAAGCCGAGGCGGTAACGGCGACGGCAGCGCTGGTCGGCACGGACGCGGCGGTGCCAGTGCTGGCGCGATACCGGAACCATTCCGCGCAGGGAGTCCGGATCAATCTGATGCGGGCGTGGAATCTCTTCGATGCAGAGGTGTACGCCGACGAGGTAATGGCCCACGTCGACACCCACGACCTGTTCCTCTTCGCCACCTCGCCCTCACAGGTACGCGCCCTGCCACGCCTCGGCAATCGGACACGAATCGGCGTTACAGGCGACCACGCTCCTGCAGACATACTGAGGGCCTTGCCCGAGCGGGTGGAGTACCTCGGCCTCTACGAAAACACCCTGCTGAGCGACCTGCGGCCGTTCGCCTCTTTACCCTCGGTCCGGAACATGAATCTAGTGAGCTGTCCAGGAGTTGAGGACCTGACGCCTCTGACGGAGACGGGGTTGACCTCGCTGTTTATCCGGGACCTTGGCGGGACAGTCGGGCTGGAGCACCTCTCCACACTCCAAAATCTCACCACCTCGACACCCCTGCCAGGCGGGCTGTCCGCCCTCCCGCAGGATGCTCCTCTAACCACCCTGTCACTGGGAGGAAACGCCGTCGCAGAGACCGGACTGCGCGGTCTGAGCGCTTGGCCAGCGCTGGAATTCCTCAACATCCAAAACGATATGGGCGACCTGGACCCCAGCGACTGGGCCGAGATCGCCACACTCCCGCGTCTCAGCACGATAAGCATCGCGGTGGAGCACCTCCCCGGTCTCTTCTCCGCCCCGCACCTGCCCACACTCGAGGCTGTGTACGTGACGAACATTCGAGAAGACACTGACCTCACGCCACTATCCGACACCTGCCCACAGGTCCGCACAGTTCAGCTGCTTTCGGAACAGCACTCCACAGGACTGGAACCGGCCCCTTACCAGGCTCTCTTCCCCAGTGCCGAGGTCACAGTTCACCCCGCCCGCAACCTACTTTTCTGAACAGTCCGGCCCCGCGAAGAGGGCAGCGCTCGAATGCACCAGCCCGAGGATTTGATTCTGGCCGCTGCTGAGCCCAGGCTCTGGACCTCGTTCGTCTTCCGCCGATGGGCGTGGGCCCCCGATCCCGTCCCGGTTCGGGCCCACACGTGTGACGGAACGGGGATCAGCTCGGCTGGTCGCCGGTGTACCAGTAGACGTAACCACCGGCATTGACGCGCCATACGGTGCCGTCGGCGCCCGCGGCGATGTCGAAGGCCGTGCCGGGGATCTTGATCCACGGATTGGTACCGCATGTGGGATCAACGATCTGCGGGGCCGGGCTGTCACCCGCCGCCGTGCTCCCGTCGTCCGTTGATGAGCGTGGCCAGGCGCAGCGGCTTGTCGCTGGTGGCGCTGTGCCAGATCGGGTTCAGGGGGCCGTGTTCTTGGAGGTTGGGGAGGGTGGTGATGCCGACGGCGAGTTCGCGGCGGCGGATGCCACGCAGGGTGCGGATGCCTGTGAGGGTGTCGGTGGTTCGGTTGTCCAGGGCGGTTTTCTTCTTGTCTGCCAGGATGATCAGCAGGGGTGGGAACTTCATTTCTGCTCCGGCTCGGGGGTAGCGGGTGAACCAGTCCGGCAGTCCGGCGGGGCCCGCGCCGGTGGGGCGTGCGGGGCGCGGGCCGGTGGGTCGGTGGGTGTAGTGGCGGTAGCGGTCGTAGGCGGCGACCTTGTTGATCAGCTTGCCCAGCGACATGGTGGCGCGGTCCAGTTCGACGAAGACGTGCGGCAGGTTCTGGACGGGCAGGTGCAGCACGGCGTCCGGGATGAGCAGGCCGCCAGCTCCCAGCGGGTGGGCGACTTCGACCTCCCAGTCGCCGACCTCGCCCAGGGCCGTGCCGAATCTGGTGTCCGGCGCCAGATCGCGGCCGAACGCGATGGCCGTGTCGGTGACGGCCAGGGCGTGCGCGAAGGCCGGAGAGGCGGCGACGTGCTCACCGGTCACCGTCGTGGTGCGGTGCTCGGCGAGCCCGGCGCGGCGTGCCTCCGCGAGGCCGGCGTCGGTGAGGAACCAGATGTGCGGCCGCCGCTTGGTGTTCGCGGCCACCAGGCCGTCCTTCGCCATGCTGCGCAGGTGCTTGCGGATGGTGCTGGAGTCCGTCGCCATCGGAGTCAGCCAGGTGTGGAGCTGGTGGGGCGTGGCGACCCGGGTGCAGGCGAGCAGCTGCAGTATCCGCAGATCATGTTCCACTCCGTACTCGGTGGAAGCAGGTACTAGGGAGGAGTCGGCACCCCGGACGAAGGGGGAATCCCCCTTGCGAGCAGGCACAACGCTCTCGGGGCCCGCGTCGGCTGTGAGTCCGGCATCGGGCCCGTGAGTGGGTCCGTGAGTGTGCCCCTGTCCGGGCAGCGTCTTCGGGTCCTGGGACAGGTTGTGTGTCGGCGTGAAGGCCGGCTCGGGCATCGGGTGGGCGGTGGTCGTCACGGTGGTCTTCTCCTGCCGGTCGGCTCCGCACCCCTCGGACGAGAGGCGCGGCCCTGGCGCGCACAGCAGGAAGCGGTGCCGTACGCGCCAGGGCCGGCGCCATCGTGCAGAGCCACCCCTTGTCCGCTGTCTGATCGCGGCCGCTAGCCAGGGTGGTCAAGGGAAAACGCGGCGCTCGCGGCAGTACGGCCGACCTGGACGAAGGGTCGGCCGCCAGGGCCTGCGTCCGAGTCGAAAGCTGGACAAGGGGGCCGGGTTTGCCCCTGGCGGACCGATTGATCACATTCTCTGGAGTGGGGGAGAAATCTCTGGTCTCTGTCCACAGGGGCGCGGCTGAATCCTGCTGGGGAGTCGTCGTGATTCACGCGGTGACCGCAGTTGAGGAGATCTCATGCCGTATCTGATCCCGCCCCGTACGCCGCTCACCGAGGAGCAGGTGGAGCGCGCCTTCGACTACGTCATCGCGTTGCAGCTGGGCGGTGGGAGCCATGTCGCCGGCCGCGCGGACGCCGACCCGGAGCTGCCCTTCCTGCTGCTGCGGCTGGCCGAGGACATCGTCTTCCCCGCCACCGCCGTCTCGGAAGATGACGACCCGTGCTCGGACTCCTTCGCCCTGGACGAGGTCGGGTGCATCCTGCTGTCCGCGCTGCGGGACTGGGCGCGGGACTCCCCCACCACCGGCGCGCTGGGCATCGCCCGCACCATCATCCGGTTCACGTTGGACGTCATCCCGGACCCCGATGACGAGGACACCGCCACCACTCTGGAGACGATGCGGGACGAGCACCGGGACCGCGCCCGGACGATGCACCCCCCAGCCGGCGCCCACCAGTAGCCGCGCCTTGGCCGCACCGAGTGGATGCCCACCCGGTGCGGCCAGCACCTCCACGCGGTGGGCTCCACTGAGTGGAGCCCACTCGATGCGGTGTTCCGGGTGCGCCCGGTGCGGCGCGTTTCCTCTTGACACGGGCCCGTGTCAAGACATCTCAGGGGCTAAGAAGTCAAGCTGGCCTCCTGGGAGATCGGCTTGTGGGCAAGGAAGCTGGCGATCTTCCATGTCAGCTTTTCGTCGGGCTCCTGCACCAGCTGAGCGTCGATGGTGAACCCGGCCCGGTTCAGCAACTGCGCAAGCTGGCCTGGAGGCAGGCGATAGGACTCGAAGGACACGGGAAGGCCGCCATAGGCCTGTGTAGGACGACGGTGCTCACCGGAACCGACGTGACCCACGAGGAGAAGATGCCCACCGGGTGCCAGGGTGCGGTGGAACTCGGCAAACACGAGCGGCAGCAGCTCGGGGGGCGTGTGATGGGTGGAGTAGAAGGCCAGGATACCGCCGAGCGCGTCGTCTGCGAACTCCAGGGCGGTGATGGAGCCCACCGAGAACGGCAGGTCCGGAAAGGCGGTGCGCGCCAGTTCGATCATCTTCGGGGACACGTCGATGCCGATCGGCGACACCCCGAGCCCGGCGAGGTGCGCCGTCACTTTGCCCGGGCCGCAGCCCAGGTCTGCGACCGGTCCGAGGCCAGATGCCTGCACAAGTTCGGCGAACGCGGTCAGCATCGAGCGTGACAACGGGTCCAGCTCTGATGGGGGCTTGACGAGGGCGGCGTAGGCGTTGGCCACGGTGTCGTATGACTCCCGGACCTCAGACAGGTAAGAAGGCTCAGTCACGCGGGGACTCTAGACGGCTGCACTGACATCGCCGCTGCCCGGGCTTCTGGGTCCCGCAGGAGCTTGGAGGAGGGGTGCGAAGGCGTGTTGTTCGTCGAAGTGCTGCTGGGTCTGGAGGCAGTGGTGAAATTGGCCGAGGAAGCGGTTCAGCAAGTGCCGTTGTGCGGCGGCGTGCCAGTCTCCGTGCTCGCGTCGGCGTCGGTAGTGCGCGTTGGCTCCGGGTGAGGCGGTGAGGGCGGCGAAGGCCCAGAGGAAGCCGGCGTTGATGAGGCGGTTGTTCTTGACGAAGCGGCGGCCGACGAAGCGCTTTTTGCCGGAGGCCCGGGTGATGGGGGCGGATCCGGCGTACGACTTCAGCGCCCTGGCGTCGGCGAACCGTACCCGGTCGTCGCCCAGCTCGGCGAGTACGCGGGCGCCGAGCATGGGACCCAGGCCTGGGAAGCTGAGCAGGATCTCGCTGTCGGCGTGCTGGTGAAAGGCGGCTGTGGCCGCCTTCGCGAGGTCGTCCGCGGCCTCGCAGGTGGCGTCCAGCTGCTTGAGCAGGGCCAGGAGCTGGTGGCCGAAGGCGTCCTCGACGCCGGGCAGCTGGTGGGCGTACTCGGCGCGGAAGACGTCTCGCAGCCGCTCGGCTTCCGCGTCGCAGCCGCGGAGGCGGCCACTGCGTTTGAGGGCGCCCCGCAACTGGGCGAGGGTGAGCTTCGCGGCCTTGGAGGGGGTTGGGGCCAGAGTGAGGATGACGCGGGCGTCAGCCCTGGTCAGACCGCCTTGTTTGCCCTGGAAGGCCAGCAGAGCAGCGGGGTAGTACTCGCGTAGGAGCGAGCGGACCTGGTTGGCGACCTGCTGCCGAGTCCAGACGGCGTCCTGCTGGGCTCGGGCCAGGACCGTGATGACTTGGGCGAGTTCGGAGTCGGCCGGCAAGGGCCGGTGGGCGTGCATGTCGGTGCGCAGGATGTTCGCGAGGACCAGGGCATCGCCCGGGTCGGACTTCTTGCGGCTGACGCCGTGGCGGTCCCGGTAGCGGGCGGCGGCGAGCGGGTTGATCGCGAAGACCTGACGGCTGCCGGTGCGCAGGCTCGCGACCAGGAGGCCGTGGCTGGTCTCGATGGCCACCGGTATCGGATCTTCTGGGCTGTCACCGTGCTCGGCCAGGATGGCCAGGAGCTTGTCGTAGCCGGCCGCGTCGTCAGTGATACGGGCCTTTGCGAGCAGAGTGCCAGCTATGTCGACGAGCGCGACGTCGTGGTGGCGCTCTGCCCAGTCGATCCCGCAGAACACGGTCAAACTATCCTCCTAGATCCGTCTGTTTATGCAGGTCACGAGCACATGCGGGTCACGCGGCGCCCTAATCCAAGGACTCGTTGGTCCGCCATCTCAGTAGCCGTTCGCAACACCAGCGCACTCCAGGGGCTCGATCTTTCGGCAGAGCTCGCGGGCTCGCGGATAAACAAGAGGTTGACCCTGGAGCGGGCTCGCGCCGTGACGGTCAACGTCCGGGCAGTCCCCGGGAGTTTCGCGGTGACCACGGAGGCGCCGGGCTGCGCCGCTCTTGACAGAGGCCTCAAGGGCCCGGGGAAACGGAGGCATCAGCCCGGCGCCCGCGTCATCACCGCGAACCCCGCATCGGACAGCGATGCCGCTCTTTGAGGAGGCCTTGACGGCCAGGGGGGATCCAGGCATTTGCTGTCCTGTGCGAGCAGTCGTCCCGGGTCGTTGCATGGGCCCGGGACGACTGCTTACGCACTGGATTAGGGGAAACGTGCGCCCGCCCGAACCTGGACAAGGGGTCGCTGCCCTCCCGCCCGGAGGCGGACAAGGGGTCGGGCCGCCGATGCGTACGACCCGGACGGTGCGCACCGGGTGCGTGCGGAGCATCGGATGCCGAACATCGTGGTGCGCGCGAGAATGCCGGGCATCGTCGCGAAGCGCACCGGGTGCGGTGGCGGACTTCGTGGTGCGCACCGGAGTGGCGTCCATCGTTATCCGGTGCGCACCACGGTGGAGTCCACTCGATGTCGTGCATCGCCACTGGATGCTGAACATCGTCGGCTCCACTCGGTGGACGATGCCGGGCATCGTCACCACAGCCAGGCGTTGGAGTGCCGCACCCCGGGACAGGGCGCGGGCATCGCGGCGCGCGGCCGCGTTGCCGATCCGGCTCTGCGGGGAGCGGGGCCGGCGCGACTGCGAGGCGGCGCTTCCCGGCGTCCTGGAGCCGGCGCCGCTGCTTGTGCAGCTCCAGCTTCTCCGCCGCTTTCGACTTCCGCTTCCGGGGCCGCTTCCAGACCGGCTGCCACCCCAGGTCCGCGTCGAGCTTGGGCCCCTGGTCCTCGTCGAGCGCGGCGGCCATCTTCTTGTGGGCTGCGCGGGCTCGGGCGAGGGCGTCCTCTACTCCCGGGATCTCCGGGTTCTCCTCCGGTGTGGTCATGCGACTCCTCCAGTGGGTGTCCGGCCCGGCGTCTGTTGCACGCCGGGCTGCTGGGTGTGCGGTGGCGGGGACGTCGCCGGGGCGGGTTGCGGCGCGGAGTGGAGGGCGGCGGCGCGCTCCCTGACGCCGTCCTGGAGCTTGGCGGCCATCTTGGCGGCGGCCTCGATCGTGGCCCGGGTCTGCTCCAGCGCGGCAACATCGGTCCCCTGCTCCTGGGCGCGGCCGGCCTTCCGGTCCGCACGCGAGAGCCGCGGGACGGACCTCGAGGCGCCGGGCACGGCGACGGTGTGCGGACGGAAACGGGAGCCCAGACGCTCCGAGCGGCGCACCGCGTGAACCCGGGCGGAGAGCGCGTCGGCGGCCAGCCGGGCCCTCGCGTAGAGGGGGAGCATCCGGTTGCGGGTCAGCGGGCGCAGCACGGCCTGGTCCTCCGTGTCGCGCGGGTACAGGGCGTGCAGGTCGGCGGTCATCTTGAAGCCCCGGCCGACGGGGCGGGTGTAGTCGTCGACGACCGCCTGCACGATCCGTTCGTCCAGGCCGGGCTGGTGCGGGCGGCCGCGCAGGACGTAGGAGAGGTAGCGGCGCGCTTCGGCGAGCAGGTGGTGGCGCTTGAACGCACCACGCATCACGTAGACCACGGCCAGGGTGTCGACGGCCGCCAGGACGACGTCGACCACCGGCCGCACCCGCGCCCACACCGCCGCGGCCGCCGCCCGCGCCCGCTCCGCGAGCCGGTCCACGACGTCGGCGCCGAACGCAGCGATGGCCGACTCCCGCCACCCCTCGCGCAGCTCGGACAGCGACCGCGGCTCCTTACGCTTGGGCGGGCGCGTCCGGTCGGCGGCCCGGCAGGCCAGCCCGTAGGCGGCCCTCTCCCCCGGCTCATGCCCGTGCTCCTCCACATACTGGGCAGTGAGGACGAACAGCGCTTCCTCGATCTGCTGACGGCGCGTCGACTGCCAGCCGATGAGCCGCTGGTCGATTCCCGCGATCTCCATGACGGGCCGGCGGCCGGGTGTCACCTCTCGCGGCTCCCACGCCCATCCGAGCCGGGCGGACACCTCCTCCATGAAGTAGAGGAGGTACAGGGTGTCGGCCACAACGATGTGGGCGAGCAGCGTGTCCGCCGACACGTTGCCCCACGTCCCTGCCCCGGCCGGCCGCCGGGCGCGGATCGACACCACGGCGTGATCGTGGAGCAGCGGCTTCGACTCGGCAGCTCGGGACTCGTAGTGCCGGAACACCGCGACGATCAGCCCGTCCTTCACCGGGGCGCGGTGCTTGCCGCCGCTGCCCCAGCGGATCTGCGCGACCGACTCCCCCAGCCACTTCAGCGTCTTGTCCACGGCGGTGTCCTGGCACGACTCCAGCACCAGGCGCCGCTGGTCATCCATCAGCGCCCACGCGATGTGCGCCGTCGGCGGCGGCCGGAACGTGAGGTCCATGCCCAGCCAGGGGGTGCGCTCTTTGGCCTTCTCGGTCTTCGGGGAGCGGTTGTGCTCGATGGGCCTGCCCAGCACGGTCGCCCGCCGGGCCTTCGCCGGATCGTCGCCCGCCTCCAGGCGCTCGCGCTCGATCCGGTCGGCGTCCGGGTGCCGGCCTTCCCCCAGGAGCAGTTCGGCCTGCCGCTCGGTCACCACGTCCCCGGCCGTGAGGCCGACCGCGGCCAGGCCCTGGCCCCTCCAGATCCCGGGCGGGACACCAGCCTCGTCCTGGGCGACGCGCAGCGGCGTACCCGCGGGGCGGTGGCCATCGCCGACCATCACGCCGCGGAAGTAGTACCGCCACCCGTCACCCGGACGGACCTCCGATTTGCTGATCACCGGGCCATGGAACACCGGCTTTGACCTGCGGAAAAGCGCGATCCGGAGTCCTTCCCGCCGGGCGGGAGGCCATCACCGAATCTTTACCGTGGGGCCCGCCAGGCGGGCCGTCACACCAGCCCGAGACGGTAAGCCGCCGACGTGTGCACAGTCCGCCGCATGAACACGAAGCTGCTCCACGGAGACCTCTGCCCGCTGTGCCGTCGCCCCCTCACGCTGCGTACGACCGTCGAAGTCCGCTCGAACACGCCGTACCGCAGCCGGACCGACATGGTGCCCCACTGCGAGAACTGCGCCGGCGACATGACCCGCGCACAGGAGTGGGCCGACCTGATGCGCGCCCGCTACGAGAGCTGACCCCGGCCGTGCGAATGCTGCGCGCCGCCCCACGAGCACCACCAGCCACGAAAACGCATGGCAACCGACTCCAACCGTCATCGAGCACGCACCATTGCACCGCACCCCCGACAACCCACCACCGCTGAGCACACCACGTCACCGACGCCCTTCAACACGAACAGCCACCACCGCCCCCGGCCGACCGGTCGGGGGCTTCGTGCGTCCTGGAGGTTCACCGTGCCTACGTACGAGACCCTGCCGCGCTTCGCTGCCGACCTGGGCCGCCTCACCCCGGAACAGCGCCGCAAGTTCCGCCAGACCGTGGCGGCCTTCATCGAGGATCTGCGCGCCGGAGGACGCTTCCGCGCTGGCCTCCGCGAAGCGAGCGAGTTGGCAGGATCCTGTCCCTGACCAGCACGGAACCCGCGCGCCACACAGTGGTCAAGTGCGGTGTCGCGTGCGAGTTCGGTGCCGAGCCGCCAGACGGGTCCGCCTCGTCTCGTCCACTCACCCAGTGAGAGCGGCACCGGAACTGCTCGACGGTCATGTTCTTCCCGGCGACCGGCATCTCGAAGGAGACGCGGGCCAGGAGCCCAGGTCTCCCTAGTGGGACCGGATCGAGCCGCTGATGTCTGCGGATCCGGTCACGGTGCGGCATCCGGACCAGACTCTTCGGCCCGCCTGGGCAGTTCGCAACTGGGACGTCGGCAGCCTTGCGACCTGGCCAGCCCCCGGCGGCGCTCGATCCCAGGGAACCCGTACGTATGATCGATCATCTGTGGCCGTTCGTCACCCAGATGGGTAGCGTGGCCGACGGGCAGGTTTACGCCCAGCAACACGGGGGTGCTGACGATGTCGTTCGAAGAGGAGTGGGCCGCGGACAAGGCAGCCGTGACCATGAGATTGAACCAAGCCGGCAGTACAGGCGGTTCGACGACGCCGGGCTCGGCCGACTACGTGGTCGAAGACGACGACCTCGGCGAGATCGGCCATGCCGCCAACGGGCTCTTCAACGGCCTGGAGCCCGCAGGCAAGCACGCAAGCGCGGCGAGCGAGAGTGCCGGAAGCAGCCTGAAGGGTGACGGCTTCGACACCGGTGCCGCGCTCTCGGAGGTGAACAAGACCTGGGAGACGCAGGCGAAGACCCTCCTCCAGGCATGCGCGCACATCTCCAACCACCTCGACTACACGAAGAAGTCCAGCAAGGCCAACGACGAGTGGATCGGAGCGCAGCTGCGCATCATCGGACCCGTTGCGCCGGGCAGCGAGGGTGCCGTGTCCGCGTCCAAGATCAGCCAGCTCTTCCGGTAAGGAGCCCCAGCGATGCCCACGTTCGAGCAGCTCCTGAATGCCAAGCTTGGTCCGATGGACACCGCGGTCACTCAATGGACCGAGATGATCGCCAAGCTGACGCGCCTCAAGACCGATGCGTCGGCCATGAAGAGCAAGGCCGACAAGTCCACCTGGCGGGGTGAGAACGCCTCCGTGACGAAGGAGTTCGTCGCGAAGACGGCCAAGGAGTTCGGTGATGCCGTCATCGAGGCGGAATCCGTTCGCGACCTTCTCCAGGACGCCCACACTCTGTTCAAGACCGCCCATGACGACCTCAAGGCCACGTACGAGACCCCTCCGCCGGGCATCACCATCTACCAGAACGGCGTGCTCAGCCATCGTGTCCACCCCGACCGCCGGTCGAAGGACAGCACCGAACCGATTGCCACCGAGGCGCAGTTCGAGGCGTTGCGCGGCAAGATCGAAGGCATCCTGAAGCGGGCCAACGAGGCCGACGAGCTGTGTGCCTGGGGCCTGCGCGCGCTGATCAAGAATCACCCCAACGACTTCGGCAGCACCGACCTCGGCGGGGTCGCCGATGCGAAGACGATGCGTGCGGAGGAGAAGCAGCAGGCCGAGAACGGCCGCGAGGCCGCCAAGCTGTACGCCCGCTGGGAGCACCTCGACGACAAGGAGCGCGAGCGGCTGCTCAAGCTGGCCGAGGGCGGCAAGGACTCGCCGGCCTTCGCCGAGCAGCTGATGACCAACCTCAGCTACAACGGTCGCGACCAGCAGGAGGCCGTGCTGCTGCTCGCCGGTGATCTGGAGCACGGCGGCCGCGACGGCCAGCTCTCCGCCGCCGACGCCCGCCTCTACAAGGCCCTGTCCGGCTCCCTTGCCACCGCCACCGGACCCGACTCCTCGATAGGTTCCCCCGGCGGTGTCACCTCGGCCTGGACCGACAAGCTCATCACCACGGCCCGCGACGGCAACGGCCTGCCCACGCGCCACCCCGGCGCCATTGGGGGCGGCGCCGCGCCCCTGAAGGACCTCACGGACCTGATGGCCGCCGACGCCGGCGCAAGGCGTACGACCCGAACGACAAGAGCGCGTCCCCGTACGACAAGGACAAGGGCGACCCGGTCTATGGCGAGGCGTTTCTGCACGAGGTCGGCGACACCATCCGCGAGTGGGAGACGGACAGCGACGACGCCTACGACGGCGTCATGAAGAACTGGCAGGGCACGCAGGAGGACCCGGTGAAGGGTCTGATGAACGCCATGAGCCGCAACCCCTCCGCCTCCACGCACTACTTCGACCCGAACACCACGGACAACCTCAAGTACTTCCTGGAGGACCGCAAGTGGCCGGGCGGCGAGGTCGAGTTCAGGATGCCCGAGGAGACGCAGCGCACCTCGGCCCGCACCGAGTTCGGCGCCGCCCTGGAGGCCGCGGCCACCGGCCGTGAGCCGGGCAGTCCGCTGCACGGCGTCCCCGCCCAGCACGACGGCGCGCAGGCCGCGATCTTCGAGCGGATCGCCAAGGAGTACACCGGCGAGCAGACCTACGGGACCCAGAGCTCCGTGCCCCTGGCCATGCGCACGAGCATGGGCAACATGATCGGGGACTACGCCTCGGACGTGCACCAGATCCTCGGCAAGAACATGGACGGGCCGACCGACTTCAACAACCTCACGATCGAGCGGGGCGACCTCACCCGTCTCATGCGCGGCGTCGCCGAGGACCCCAAGGCGTTCGGTGTCATGCACCACTCTCAGAGCGTGGTGATTGCCGAGGGACTGAACGGCTTTCCGCCGGACTCGTACCGCAAGGAGGATCCCGAGATGCGCGCCTGGGTCAAGCAGTCGGCGTCGGTTCTCGGCCACCTCGACGGCGTGCGCGGCGACGTCATCTATGACCTCGGCCAGGCGGAGAAGGACACCAACGCCTGGAACCAGAGGATGAACTACCACGCCATCGGCGCACCCCTGACGGCCATCCCCGTCGTCGGCGACGCGCTCCAGCGCACGGTCGACGCCGGCACGGCCGGGTACATGAACGAGCTCAACGCCAAGGTCGACGAGGAAACTCGTAAGAACATGGTCAACCACTTCGAGAACGGCGAGGACCAGATGAACGCCATGATGCGGAAGATGGCGACCGAGAAGGGCATCACGACGGAGGAACTGGACGCGAGCCCGGGCGAGTACGAGGACGGTCTCCAGACGACTGCCGAGAACTGGTACCAGCAGGGTATCGAGGACGCCCAGAAGAAGATGGGACAGCCGTAGACATGGACAGGAAGTGGCTGCCGCTGACCATCGTGCTCGGCGCCGCCGGGGTGGGCGTCGTGACGGCGAGTTTCTGGCCTGACGACGAGAAGCCGCCGCTACCGCAGACGCTGTGTCATGGGGCGCTCAGCCGGCAGACGGCGGAACTGATCGACGATGGCAAGGGGGGCGAGGTCAGCACGGAGGAGTGGAAGAGAAAGAGCAAGAGCACCGATTACGCGGTGTTCAAGGGGTGCCAGGTGCTGCGTGCCAACGCGGACAGCGACTCCCCCCGAGGGGTCTACACCCTGATCATCGAAGACAACCGGAACGACCCTCACTACAAGCCCAAGAACTCTGTCCCCCTCGGCCCCGGCTTCACCGGCTGGGCGCTTCCCGATAAGGCCGAGGCCAACCTGCCCGCCGGCTGTGCCGCCCGCATGGGCTCGACGGCGCCGAACATCACGGTGACGCTCATGGCGCCCTCGAAAAAGGGGGAAGAGGAGGAGAAGGACCTCGTCGACCGGGACGCCCCCGCGATCCGCAACAATGCGGCCGTGGTGCAGGAGGCCGCCACCAAGCTCGCCAAGAAGTACCGCTGCGGCGCCTGACCGTCGCCTGACATTGATCTTGGTCGACACGGCTCCAGCAGGACCTCCAGGCTCTGAGCGTCACCCGGGCAGCCCCGCGGTGCGCTCGGGGCGGGCGGTGCCGACGTAATGCATGGCGGTCTTCTCTGTGATCCCAAAGAGCCGCATCAGCCTGAGCGGGTCGGCGGTTTCGGCAGTGGCTTTATCGAGCAGTCATAGAGATCAACGAAGCCAGATCCGGAGACCGGTGGTCCGGGGCAACCCGTTGTCGACGGCGAACCTCTTGAACGTGGGATAGGACGCGGCGAAACCGATCACACCCACCAGGGGCACCCCGAAAGCGGCCACGGCCACGAGCAGCCAGCCCACCCCCCGGACCCCCTTCGTGGCCCCGGAGGGTGCCCCTGACGGTCCGTCCGCTCGCACAGAGGTGGCAGGACCGGATTACCCTGTCGTGGCAGGGTGCTGTCGGGGTGTTGAGGGGATGAAGTTGACGTGGACCGTTTGTCTGGGGTGCTGAGCAGTGAGTACTTCTGTGTGACGGCGGTCCGGGGGTTGACCCAGCAGGACCTTCTTGACCGCTTGGAGATCGTGGTCCAGGGAGCTTTGCGGGAGTACCGGCTGGACAACGCGATCGAGCATTTGGGGTTCGATAGCTGGGGTGTCCGGATCTATGAGCCCGCCGATGCTGAGTGGATCTACCTGTTCGATGTGAACGGGCAGACGGGTGTCGCGCACATGGAGCCGGTGCTGCGGCGGCTGTCGCGGGGTACGGAGGCGATCAGTGTGTGGTCGCTTCTCGACTCCACCACGCATGTGACCCAGGCTCGCGATGGGGAGGTCATCGCGACGTGCAGCACGTGGCTGTTCGAGCCTGCGGCCGGGTCGGACCCCGACCGCCTCAATACAGCTCTGCGGCATGCCGGCTTCTTCCTGGAGGATGAGCCGGAGGAATTTGACGACGCCCGTGCTGCTCTGGAGGCGGTGGAGACTGAGTTCGGTCTTCGAGTGGAAGCCGGTGCTGTCAAGGGGCCGCTGCCCACCGTTTTCGTGTCCTCACAGTTGAGCTGAACGATGGGCAGCGAATCTCACCTCGGGGTCAGGATGATGTGACCTTGAGCCAGAATCCGTCGTTGTCGGCCAGTCGAGCCGTTTGGACGAAATTGCCGTAGGCGCCGCCGGCATAGGAGTTACTGAGAGGGCAGTTCGTAAGGTGATGTCTGTTTCTGGGTGAGGTTGGGGCAGGGTGGTTGGTGGAGGCTCCGTCGGCTATCGCCTTCTGGTGAAGCTGCCTGTGTCGGCTTCGATGAGGATGCCGAGTCTGACCAGGCGTTTCAGCTTGGCTCGGGTGCCTTCGATGTTCTTCGGTAGCAGTTCGTGGTCGAGGGCTTGGCATACGTCTTTGGCCCGCAGCGGCCCGGTCTCGTCGTTGAAGACGACGAGGATGCGGGGGTAGTCCGGGTGCTCGGGCAGGTCGGACGGGCCGACCGGGGTGGGGATCCGGTCGGCGAGGGCGGTGACGGTCTTCCGGGTGATCGCCAGGTGTTCGAGATGGGTCTCGGCCTCCCTCAGCCGGGACTGCAGTTCGGCGATCTGCGCGTTGAGGTCGTCGGTCAGGGCCCGGGCGGCGTCCTCCTGGATGCCGAGTGCGTCAAACAGGGGCTGGATGTTCACGTGGTCACCGCCTGCGGGTCGCGCCAGGTGGGAGCGTTCGTGCCGGTGAGCCGGCGGGCCATGACCTGGGTCATCGCCCAGTAGACGCGGGACGCGGAGGAGGCCGGCCGGTGCTCGTAATCGCGGACCAGACGCCGGTGCAATATCAGGATCCCGTAGGTCTGCTCGACCTTCCACCGCTTCGGCTGGGGGACGAAGCCCTTGTCCCGCGGGTTGCGTTCCACGATCTCGACATCGATACCCACGAGGGCGCCGTGCACGATGACCTGATTCTTGAAGCCCTGATCGACCAGAGCCTTCTCGACAGCGCCACCGGTGTTCTCGGCGACCTGGTCGAGCAGGGCGATGCCTGCCGCGTTGTCGTGCGTGTTCTCAGCGAAGATGGCGACGGCGATGACCAGGCCCAACACGTCCACGGCCAGGCCCCGCTTGCGGCCCGGCACCCGTTTCGCCGGGTCCAGACCGGTCGTGGGGGCGGGGACCCCGGCAGCCGCATGAACACTCTGTGTGTCCAGCACTACCAGGGTCGGGTCCTCTAATCGGCGGGCCGCTCACGGACCTGGCAGAGCAGAAGTTCGTGGATGACCTGGTCGGTCCCGTCGTCCCGCCAGGCGGCGAAGTAGTAGTACGTCGCGCTCTTCTGCGGCAGGTCGTGCGGGAGGTAGGCCCACTGGCAGCCGGTCCGGCCCTGGTAGAGGATCGCGTTCACGATCTCCCGCATCGCATAGGCGCCCTGGTGGCCACTGACCGAGCGGTGCCGGTCCTTCCACGCCGTGATCACCGGCTCGATCAACGACCACTGCTCGTCCGATAGGTCGCTCGGGTACGGCTTGCGTTCACTCACCCAGCAACCCCAACAGACCACCGGCCGTGGACCGGCGGATTCCACCCACGCCCACACCATCAGGTGATAGCAGAAGCACCTAAAGAGTCACGAACCGCCCTCTTAGTGGGCGGTTCGTGAATTGATGTCCATTTCCGGGTGGGGCTGGGGCAGGGCTGCTGGTCACGGCGCTCGGTCGGCTACTGCTTCCTGGTGAAGCTGCCGGCGTCGATCTCGGTGAGGACATCGAGCTTGACCAGGCGTTTCAGCTTGGCGCGGGTGCCCTCGATGTTCTTGGGCAGTAGTTCGTGGTCGAGGGCTTCGCAGACATCGCGAGCCCGGAGCTGGCCGGTGGCCTCGTTGAAGACGGCGAGGATGCGGGGGTAGTCCGGGTGCTCGGGCAGGTCGGGCGAGACCGGGTGGTTGGGGAGCCGTTCGCCCAGGGCGGTGACGGTCTTGCGGGTGATGGCCAGGTGTTCGAGGTGGGTCTCGGCTTCCCGCAGTCGAGTCTGCAGTTCGACGATCCGTGTGCGGAGGTCGTCGGCCAGGGCCCGGTCGGCGTCCTCCTGGATGCCGAGCGCGTCGAGGAGGGGCTGGATGTTCACGCGGTCACCGTCTGCGGGTCGCGCCAGGTGGGAGTGCTCGCGCCGGTGAGCCGGCGGGCCATGACCTGGGTCATCGCCCAGTAGACGCGGGACGCGGAGGAGGCCGAGCGGTGCTCGTAGTCGCGGACCAGGCGCCGGTGCAGTATCAGGATCCCGAAGGTCTGCTCGACCCTCCACCGCTTCGGCTGCGGGACGAACCCCTTGTCCTGCGGGTTGCGTTCGACGATCTCGACATCGATACCCACGAGGGCGCCGTGGGCGACCACGGCGGTCTTGAAGCCCTGGTCGACCAGCGCCTTCTCGACGGCGCCTCCGGCGTTCTCGGCGACCTGGTCGAGCAGGGCGATGCCCGCGGCGTTGTCATGCGCGCTCGCGGCGAGGACGATGACGGCGATGACCAGGCCCAGCACGTCCACGGCCAGCCCCCGCTTGCGGCCCGGCACCCGTTTCGCAGGATCCCGGCCGGTCGTCGAGGCGGGGACCCCGGCAGCCGCGTGGACACTCTGGGTGTCCAGCACCACCAGGGTCGGGTCCTCTAATCGGCTGGCCTGTTCACGGACCTGGCAGCGCAGGAGTTCATGGATGACCTGGTCAGTCCCGTCGTCGCGCCAGGCGGCGAAGTAGTAGTACGTCGCGCTCTTCGGCGGCAGGTCGTGGGGGAGGTAGGCCCACTGGCAGCCGGTCCGGCCCTGGTAGAGGATCGCGTTCACGATCTCCCGCATCGCATAGGCGCCCTGGTGGCCGCAGACCGAGCGGTGGCGGTCCTTCCAGGCTGTGATCACCGGCTCGATCAACGACCACTGCCCATCCGATAAGTCGCTCGGGTACGGCTTCCGTTCACTCACCCCGCCACCCCAGCAGACCACCGGCCGCGGACCAGCGGATTCCGCCCGCACCCACACCATCAGGCGACGACAGAAAAACTCAAAGAATCACGAACCGCCCTCTTAGGATGCCCTGGGACTGCATCGACCACCTGTAGGGGAACGCGTTGAAAGAGTTGGCCTGCGTCGCTCCTGAGGTCCGGGATCGACTCGTCGTTCGGTTCGGCGCTGATGTGCTCGGTTGGTGTGATGAGTTGCCGGCTCTCCTCAGTGAACTCGCTGCTCACTGGGATTTGGAACCTGTCGCGGCGAGTGGCGGAGGCACCTCGCGGGTGTTCCGCTGCTTGAGACGTGACACCGGCACCTCGGTGTGGCTGAAGCTCACGCCGGAGTCCGGGATTGCCCGTGAGGAGGCTGAAGCTCTGCGGGCCTGGGCGGGAACGCCGTCGGTTGTCACTCTTCTGGCAGAGGACCTCGCCGCCGGGGCCCTGCTGCTTGAGAATGTGGAACCGGGAGTGCCGGTGCGGCAGCTCACTTGGAGTTTGCTCGAGGTCGCGGCGCTGTTGCGGGATCTGCGGGTCCCTTCTCCCGCACCTGGAGAGCATTCGGTCCTCCGGCCCCTCTCACACCGGATCGATTTCGTGTTTGACTTGACCGACCGCAGGCTGGCTGCAGCTCGCGTGAACGGCCCAGTTGCCCCGACGGTGCTTAGTCAGGCCCGAGCGGCGGCCCTGGAACTTGCAGCCAGTGGACCCGTGGGGCTCGTTCATGGTGATCTCCATCCGGCCAACGTGCTGTCTGGTCCGGGCGCCCGCATGGTGGCGATCGATCCGAGACCGACGTGGGGCGATCCAGACTTCGACGCTGTGGACTGGATACTTGAAGGAGTCGCGGATCTAGCCATTTTGGAGCAGAGGATCGAGGAGCTGGCAGCATTGGTTCCTGCTCTGTCTCCTCAACGTGTGCTGGGGTGGTGCCAAGCCCTGAGCGTCCTCACTGCGGTCCCCAGAGTGTGCGCAGGTAGGGACGACGCGGAAACTCAGTTCCTCATGGCCCTGGCCGGCGGTTGATCCGCCTCTGACCGCGGCCCCCTGCTTAGCCGTTGCCATCGTGCATGAACGCGTGCGTGTCTGCGCAGGTCACTCGGCAAACGGCCGAATGTGGGAGCGGGCTCTCGCAGGGGCGCGGAGCTGTTCGGTTAGCTGCTCGAGTTCGGCCGCCATGGCAGCTGAGGGGTCGTTGAGTCCGCTGTGCACGGCCGTCGGGCTCTTCAGGAAGCGCCGGAGCGCGGCCACGAGGAGTCCTTGCGGCAGGGCCCGCAACGCGGCGAACGCGCGTGGTACCGGCGGTGTCTCCATCGCGGCAAGGTTCTGCCGCATGAGGTGGAGCATGTTGCGGACCGCGTCCGGGTCGTCGGCCAGCGCTACCGGGCCGCCCGCAGCGTGGGCCGCCTGTCCTAGAGGCACCTCGAATGCGGCGTGCGTCCTGAGCCAGGCGTCCATCTGCGGCTCGGCCTTGGCGTTGATCCCGGCAGTTCGGAACGTCCCCACAATCCGTTCCAGTCGCGGGGTGGTGCGGCCGTCGGGTTCGCCGATCGGCATCGCGACCCGACGGGTGAGGAAACTGCCCTTGCGGTAGCGGATCACGTCGCCGTCCATCGTGCCGCCCGTCACCGGGAAGCCGAGTAGCACCCGTTCGTGGCCGATCGCCGCGCCCAGCGTTTCCGGGCCGGCTGCCCAGTTGAGCAGGAACAGCACATCACCTTGGACGCCGGTGAGTGATTCCAGCACAGTGTCCACCTGGTGGGTGCGGACGAAGACGGTGATCAGGTCGTACTCGCTGCCCGGGTGCTCGATCACCGGTACCGGTACCCGCCGGACGGCTGGGCTGTCTTCCTCGGCGAGCTGCACGCCGTGCTGGCGTAGAGCGGTCAGGCGACCACCCCGGGCGAGGAGCGAGACGTCGTGGTCGGCCTCATGCATGCGGGCGGCGAACAGGCTGCCGCAAACCCCGGCGCCGTACACGAGCAGCTTCATGACAGCCTTCTTTCACCCGTTCGATTTAATCATACGTTCGTTTCATTCAAACATATGTAGAGTCCGTCGCGTGGCGACCTCAGACACCCGCACCCAGCTTCTCGACGCGGCCGAGCACCTCTTCGCCGAGCACGGATACCGCGGCGCCTCGGTCCGCGCGATCACGAAACTCGCCGGAGCGAACCTGGCCGCCGTCGGCTACCACTTCGGGTCGAAGGCGGAGCTGATGGCCGCGGTCGCCCGCCGCGTGATCGAGCCCATCAACGCGGCCCAGTGCGCAGGGCTAGACACATTGCTCGCCCGGACCCCCGACCCGCCGGTCGGCGAGCTGGTGGAGGCATTCGCGGGGCCTCTGTTCGACGAGATGTCGGCCGACGACGAGGGCGGCGCCCGGACGTCCCGGCTGATCGTGACGATCCTCAGCGACCCGGCCGAGGAGGCGCGCAGCTGGACCGGACCGGGCGAGGAAACGGTCCGTGAGCGCTACCTCGCAGCCTTCGCACGCGCACGGCCTGGCCTTTCCCCGGAGGAGCTGTGGTTCCGGATGCGGGGGATCCTTGCCGTGATGGCCGTCGACCGCCTCGAGGTCCACCAGCAGCCCTCCCCAGGCTGCACGCCCCCGGTAGCGGGCGAGGCGGCCCGGCAATGGGCGATCACGTTCCTGACGGCAGCGATGAGTGCGCCACCGACCCGGACCTGACGACCCGAGACAGACGCTGACGGCGCGGGTCAGGCGGCGTTCACCCTGTGGGCGAGGAGAGTGAGGCACTTGTCGTCGGCGTTCTTGTTCCGTCAGATGATGTAGCGGCGGAGCATGCTGCCCTGTTCCTTGTGGGTGGCGTGGTCGGTTCCGTCGAGGGCGAACTGACGCAGGGCCCTGAACTGGGCCTCCATGCGGTGGGCCAAGAGCTGTGAGTGCGGGTTTCACCCGATGTCTGCTTCGTTTGGTCTCGGTGTCACGCCAGTTGGGGGTGGTCTCGCGGGTGAGGCGGCGGGCCACGGGGTTGATAGCGGTCAGCTGGATCATTGGCGGCTGGATCGGTAGGGATGGGTGACCGCGCTTCATGGCGGCTACGGCGGTTACCTCAAGCGGTCAGGCCGGCGCTGGTCAGCCAGATGTGTTCGCACGTCGCCGAGGCATGGTGGAGCTGCTCGCGGGATTCCTGTGAGGCGTGGTAAAAGGTGCGCTCGATCATCCAGCACAGGGCACGTGCCATCGCCGGGGCCTGGTCCGGCGCGGTGCCCGCCTGGATCCCTGCACGTTCCAGGACGGCGGTGATGGCCGCGATGAACAGGTCAGCCGTGTGGTTCCACAGTTTGCCGACCTCAGGCACCGTCAATGAGAGGTCGATAGCCGTGCGCATGACCAGGCCGTGCTCGTTCCACAGCTCGACCGTGCGCTGCATGGCGGCCGTGACGGCCCGGCGCGGCTCCTCCGTCTGCGCGGTGGCCCGGGATCGTTCCCACAGGTGCTCCACGGTCCGGGCCACGAGTGCCGTGACCACTTCTTGCTTGGAACCGAAGTAGAAGTACAACGCGCCGCGGGTGATGCCGGCGCCCTGGGCGATGTCACCGACGGTCATGGCGTCGTATCCCTTGTCCGCCAATAGGGCCTCGCAGGTGTCGAGGATGGCCTGCTCCCGGAGGTCCCCCTTGCGTTCGGCGGCGCGACGACTCCGCGCGGGATGGTGACCGGGCATCACAGCTGCGCCCCGTCGGCGAAGTCGGTCGTACGGGAGAGTGCCTCCCATGCGCGGATGTCCTCGTCCACGGCCGTGCGCGCGGCGGTGACCAGTCGCAGCGCGTCCGAGCCCAGGACGAGGTGGGCCGGCGGGCGCTCGAGCGAAGCGATGTGCACGAGGGCGTCCCCGGCCTTGGCCGGATTGCCCAGCTGGTTGCCGCTGGCCTTCTGCCGCGCTTCGCGGATGGGGGTGAACAGCTCGTCGTAGTCGTCGACGGTCCGCGCGGCGCGTGTCATGGACCGTCCGGCCCAGTCGGTGCGGAAGGAGCCGGGTTCGATCGCCGTCACGTTGATGCCGAACTGCGCGACTTCCTTGCCCAGCGCCTCGAGGATGCCTTCGAGAGCGAACTTGCTGCCGCAGTAGGCGGACATGCCGGGCACGGCCATGAGTCCGCCCATGGAGGTGACGGCCATCAGGTGTCCGCGGCGACGTCGGCGCATGTGGGGCAGCGCCGCCTGCAGGGTGGCCACGGCCCCGAACACGTTGACCTCGAACTGCCGCCGCACCTCAGCCAGCGGGGTTTCCTCGAAGGTTCCTTCCAGGCCGTAGCCGGCGTTGGCGACGACGACATCCAAAGGGCCGACGCTCTGCTCCACCTCGGCGATCACGCCGAGGACGGCGTCGTCGTCCGTCACGTCCAGCAGACGACCGTGAGCGTTACCGGGCCTGAGTTCGTCGAAGGCCCGCAGGTCTTTCTCCGAGCGGACTGTGCCGGCGACGGTGTGACCTGCGGCCAGGGCGGCCTCGGCGAAGGCACGTCCGAGACCGGTGCTGACGCCGGTGATGAGCCAGTTCTGCTTCCGCACTGTTCCTCCAGAGGTCTTGCCGGGAGCCAGTTCGCTCCCTTGAACAAGAAGTCTACACAGTGTCGATTTTTATCGTTACTGCGTTGATTAAGCAGCCCTGCGGGAGCAGTTGGCGGCGCGGGGCGAGCACATCGCGGACCTTCAGCGGGCGCTGAAGGCGTTGATGCCGGCGCCGGAGCGGCCGGTGCTGGGTGAGGCGGGCGTAGTCCTCGGTGTCCTGGGCGGTGGCCTCGATGCGGGCGGCCTGCTCGCGGAGCTGGGCGGTGCGCAGTTCTGTCTCCGCGGCCTGGTGTTCCGCCGGGGTCTGCTGGCGGCGGTGTTCGGCGCGTTGGGCGGCGGTGCGCTCCGCTTCCTGCTCGCGGCGCTCCGCCTCGGCGGTGGTGCGCGCCGCCTCCTCGCGGATGCGTGCGGTGCGGAGCTCGCTTCGGCGGCCTGTTCCTGGGCCTGGGCGGCGTCGCGGCGGGCGGCGGCTTCCGCCGACTCCAGTGCGTCGGCCTCTGCGCGGGCTTGGCGCTCCGCCGCCGTCCTCTGGAGCTCCGCCCGGGTCCGGACCCGTTCACTGAGGGCCCGGCGCGTGCGGATCACCCCCGGACAGCGGGGTCGCTGGATCGCGGAGGTTTTGCACCATGAGCACGTCGGAGGATCTCCGGGCGGTGATCCTCATCTTCAGCTCTGCGGGGGCGGGCCAGAAGGCGCGCACAGCCGGATGTTGACGGTGAACGCGCCATACATCGGGTGGCGCACGCGGTCGACAGTGACGTTGTGCCGACAGGTCGCAAGGTTGGTCGGCCAGCAGGAGTCTCCGCAGATCACTCCGAGGTAGGCGGCGGGGAAGCTATCGCTGTACGCGCCGCCGCCAGGGTCGGTGGAGCACGGCGGCGGCTGGTTCATGTCCAGGGCGTGCCAGATAGCGGCGGCCCGTCGTCGCCCCCTACGAGTCCAGCAAGCCGGGCCCCGGGAACGTCATGGCTGCTCCCCCGGGGCCCCGCAGCATGTCCGACGCGCTCGGTCAGCTCCTCACACAAACGTCAGACACAGGGCTCCTAATACGAGAACTACTCCGCATCCCCTCAGAAGTACCACATGCTTTCCTGTCGGAGGGCCGGTCATAACGCGCCCCGGGAGGTTAGTCCCTCGCCCCCACCGGATAAGCAATCGCGGAACTGCCAAACACAGCACTCCAGAGTGCGAGCAGAACTACGACGACCGCTAACAGCCCTATGCCCATTTACTTTCCTTTCTACTTCGGAAGAAGGCTCGCCGAACCACCCAAGAGGCCGCCGGCTATTCCTCCGCCTAGGAGCTCGTAACACGATCTTGCTGAAGTGTGCTGGTGGGGCGTAACCGGTGTGACGATTCCGCCGTTCGTGAAGGTGTGGGTACTCGACCGTGGATCGTGGACGATGAGTTGTGGGCGTTGATCGAGCCGTTGCTGCCGCCGTGGCCGGAGCGGTCGCCGGGGCCGAGGCCGGTGTCGGACCGGCTCTGCCTCCAGGGCATCCTGTTCGTCCTCTACAACGACATAGCCTGGCAACTGCTCCCGCTGGAGCTGGGGTTCGGCTCGGGACAGACATGCTGGCGGCGGCTGGACCGGTGGCAGAAGGCAGGAGTTTTCGACCGGCTGCACCGGGTCCTGCTCGCCGAACTGAACGCGGCCGGCGAGCTCGACTGGTCACGTGCGTGTGTGGACGGTTCCCACATCCGCGCGAAAAAAGGGGCGCCGACACCGGTCCGTCGCCGGTCGACCGGCGGAAGACGGGCAGCAAACACCACCTGATCTGCGACGGACGCGGCATCCCGCTCAAGGTCATCACGACCGCGGCCAACGTCAACGACGTCACCCAGATCCTCGCCCTGGTCAATGGCATCCCGCCCGTCTCGGGCCGTCCAGGCCGCCCCCGCCGACGGCCCGACGCCCTGCTCGGCGACAAGGGCTACGACTCCAACCCCAACCGAGACGAGCTCCGTCACCGACGGATCCTGCCCGTCATCTCCCGCAAGGGCTCACCCAACATCAAAGGCCTGGGCAAGCTCCGCTACGTGGTGGAGCAGACCTTCGCCCTGCTCCACCACTTCAAACGCCTCGCCATCCGCTGGGACCGCCGCACCGAACTCCACGACGCCTTCATCTCCCTCGCCTGCAGCCTCATCTGCTGGAGACGACTCAAGAAGGCCCGATCATGATCGTGTTACGAGCTCTAAGGGCGTTTCCCCTCGCGCCACGGCAGACCGAAGGGCCCCGGGTAGTCCGCTCCCAAAGCCGCCATGTAGTGCCGCAGGTCCTCAAGCGACACCGCGCCTGTATCCAGACCCGCGAACCGCAGCCACCGCAGATGATCCACCAGCACATACGCGTACGTACGGTCCGTACCCGCCCGGCAAGAACGCAGGAACCCCGTCCGCCTCCGCCACAAGCATGCAGTCCGTGTCCACGACCGTGTAGGACACCCGACCGTCCCCGCGGACGATCTCCTGCACCCGTAATTCGCCCACCACCAACCGGCCATCCATCATGTGCCGTCCCCTCCGAACCGGGAACCGCCCCGTTGGCAGCACTCCTGCCCCGAGTCCACACCCCTCCCCCGCACCGGCGGACCACTTCACACGAACGTCCCACACACTTCGGTGATGGTTGGTAAAGTCCGTCACCCTCACACGCCAGAACGCCGCAGGCGCAACCTCGCTGCAGAAGTCAACGAGGACAGGCGTGACCCTCCGCCCGGTGCCCCATCCACACCGCCACATCGCATACCCGCAGAGCACTCACCGTCTCCGGCACCCCTGCGATCTGCCGCAGCGCGAGCAACTGACGGTGCACAGCGCCATCGTCCTCGCGCAGCGCGGCATGGAGGGCGAGCCAGAATGACGGTGGTCGGCCGACAGCGCAGCGGACGACGCGGTCGTAGACCGGGAGCAGCCGCGGGCGCTTGCGGGCCAGGAGCTTGCCCGCGATCACCCATCCGACATCGGGCTGGTCACGAAGGAGATGCCAGGCCTGATCCGCCGGCGAGCCATCGGCCAAGACATTTGCTGGGGCATCGGCCATGTCGATGTCCCTGGGGATGGCGTGCAGCAGACCGGACAGCTGCGCGCCGAGGCGGCCCTCCAGAATGTCCAGCGCGACAGGCGCCGGAACGGTCACTGACAAGGTCTGCACCGCGACCAGATCCTCCGCCGTGATCCGATCGGCGATCCCCGGCCGGTCTCCCCCGCCGGCCAGATGCTCGAACCGACTGCCGGTGAACGCCACCCCGCCGGGCGGCATGCCAATGCCGAAGTAGCGCCGCAGGTCACCGACGACACGCTCTGCACTCAGCAGCACGCGCAACCGCTGCCCCAACGGCGACAACGACGTTCCAGAGGAAGAGATCACACGAACCCATCCTGGCGAGCAGTGCCCTGAATCCCCCACCGCCCATCTCCGGCCGGAGGAGCGTGGAAGCTCCACACCTGGTGCAGGGTGCGGAGCCCAGCTCACTCAGCGGAAGGGACCGTCGGTCGCGAAGGCGCGGAAGGGACCGTCGGTCGCGAAGGCGTGGGCTGCAAAGCGCTTGCCCATTCGACGGTATGCGGCGGCGGTGGGGTGAAGGCCGTCGGCCAGGTCATCTGCCTCGTCCGGGCCAAGCAGCTCGCGTCCGTCGAGATAGTGGAGGTGGGGATCGGACGCCTGTCGTGCCGCAGCGATCCGGGCCAGCTCGGCACGGACCACTGCCAGCGACAATACCCCGCCGGCCACATCGGCCGGGTCGCCCAGGGCAGCGAGCCTGCCGTCCGGGCCGGTCGCGGCCGGACCGGGAGCCTCCTCCAGGGCCGGACAGCTCACCGGAGAGATCAACAGCAGCGGGGTGTCCGGGTGCCCATCCCGGATCGTGTCCAGAAACCCGTGTACCGCCGGGCCGAACGTCCGCAGCCGGAAGGCGGACAGGCTCACGATGTTGATGCCCACCTTGAGGCTGATCAGGTCGGCGGGCGTATCGCGGATCGTCCGGGCGACATAGGGATCCAGCAGCGCATTGCCCGCCTGGCTGAGGTTGATCACCTCCACCCCTCCGAGCGCAGCTGCCACCACCGGCCAGGTCCCGGTCGGGCCGTCGGCCTCGATGCAGTGGCTGATGGAACTGCCGTGGTGCACCCAGCGGCGCCGCCCGTCCGGCAGCGGTACCAGTACGTCACCGTCTGCGCGTAGGGCCACCAGTTCCGTTGGGGTCTGCTGTGGCAGCCACAACTCGACACCCTTCATGCCGGCCGGCAGCCCGGCGAACCGTACGGTTGCTGGCTCGCCCGGGACGAGTCGCTGTACGGCCCCGGGGCCCGCCATCCGCAGCACGTTGCCCACCGGCGCCTGCTGGCGCCCGGCCAAGGCGCCGTCCACCAGCAACTCCAGCATCCCGGTCGGGCGAGGGTGGGGGTCGGAATCGAGCTGGCCGGTGGAGGTAAGTACCTCGAACTCCAATGTGTGCGCATCGGTGCGGAACACCAGCCGCACCCCCGAGGGCATCACGGTCACCCCGTAGACCGACGGGTCCTGGTACTGCTCCTTGGTCCACGCGGGCAACCGGCGCGGCATCACCCCTGCCTGTGTGGTCTCCAGGTCCAGCGCGCCCCGTAACTCCACCGGCCCGCCCACGAGCGGGACCGCCCGCAGCGCCACCGTCACCGCTCCTGTCCCAGGTCAATGTGGTCCGGAGATGACATCGACCCGGTGTCTCCACGGCTCATCGGCGCCCGCCGAACTCCCAGTCGTGGACCTCGATGTCCGCGTACCGGTCCGCAGTCAGGACGGCTCGTGCCGTCTCCGGATCCGGGGCCCTGAGCAGCACCGCCGTACCCAGCCAGGTGTCGCCGTCGCCGGACAGCAACGGCCCGTACGCGACCAGCTCGTCCCGGTCGAACGGCAGGACAAGATCGGCGGCCGGACCCTCGCCGAGACCGAGCACCAGGTACCGGTTGCCACCGGTTGGGCCACCGGGGAAATCCCACATGGTGCGCCCCAGCACGTTGCGCCACCGGCGCAACAGCACATCCCGGTACGCGCCGGCCTGGTAGTTGGGCTCGTCGAAGGCGAACGCACGGGCAGCGGCGGGATCGGGCAGATCGACGATGTGCACGCTGCCGGTGGGTGTTTCACCATCATCAGCGAAGGTCGGGCCGCGAGCGATCAGCTCCTTCGCGTACCGGTCCATGTAGGACCAGTGCTCCTCCAGCAACTCCTCGCGTAACGCGAGAGAGCCGGGCCGATCACGGTGGTAGCAGAAGAACTCCATGACCACAGACCCTTCCCCACCAAGGGCACCATCTCAACTGGCTTTTGGCAAAGATGACCCCGCGCTCCAAACGAGGCAGCATTGGCGGGGAAGACAAGTCCGGGCACATCCCGTGCATACAGCTGGACTAACCGGGACCATCGCGACCGGCTCCGGCCCTACGGGCGCGTCGAGCGGCTTGTAGTGGTCCGGTTCGGCGCACCTCGGCCAGGGCTCGTCGGCCGGCCCTAGCCTGCGCCCCGCCTCCCGTTGCACCCCGTTCAGCCCGTCGGCGACAGGCCCGCCACATGCCGACGCTATCCGGGAGTTCGTATCCCCACAGCCTGTCCTATGACGGCACTCCGACCATGACGAACACGTACGGCACGTGGACTGCCAGATCAGCGACATGTCATACACGACGGCATTCGGTAAAACGGACGAGGCCCACGGAACCGCTGGTGATCTTGGCCGCCCGTGGGCGGCGATCCACGACAACGCCCGGATCCCGGCGGACTTCCGGCTCTACCTCACGGCGACCCCACGCATCCTCGCTGCGGCCAGCCCGCAGCGGGGCGCCGGCGGCCAGGAGGCGGAGATCGCGAGCATGGCCGACGACCCGGAGGGCACGTACGGCGCGTGGCTCGCGGAGCTCGGGCTGAGCGAGGCCATCGAGCGGGAGATCCTCGCCGGGTTCGAGATCGACGTACTGGAGATCCGCGATCCCTCGCCGGTTCTCGGGGAGTCGGAGGAGGCGCGGCGGGGCCGGCGCCTGGCCCTGTTGCAGACCGCGCTCCTGGAGCACGCGGCGGCGTACAGCCTCCGTACGGTCATGACGTTCCACCAGAAGATGGAGGAGGCCGCCGCGTTCGCGGAAAAGCTGCCGGAGACCGCTGCCGAGCTGTACGTCAACGACGCGTCCGACGCCGACCTGGCCGCCGCTGACAAGCTGCCGAAGTCGTCGATCGACGCGGAGTTCTACGAGCTGGAAGCCGGCCGCCACGTACCCCCAGACCGCGTGTGGTCGGCGTGGCTGTGCGGCGACCACCTCGTCAGTGAGCGGCGCGAGGCTCTGCGGCAGTTCGCCAACGGCATCGACGCGGCCGGGCGCCGGGTGCACCGGGCGTTCCTCGCCAGCGTTCGCGTCCTCGGGGAGGGCGTGGACATCACCGGCGAGCGGGGCGTGGAGGCCGTGTGCTTCGCGGACACCCGCGGATCGCAGGTGGAGATCGTGCAGAACATCGGCCGGGCGCTGAGGCTCAACAAGGACGGCTCCACCAAGGTCGCCAGGATCATCGTGCCGGTGTTCCTGGAGCCCGGCGAGGACCCCACCGACATGGTCGCCAGCGCCAGTTTCCGCCCCCTTGTAGCGGTCCTCCAGGGGATCCGCTCTCATGATGATCGACTTGTTGAGCAGCTCGCTTCCCGGGCGCTCACGAGCGGCAAGCGCAAGGTACACGTCCGGCGCGATGAAGACGGGAGGATCGCCGGGGTTGGTGGTGAGGGTGACGGCGGGACCAGGAGCACGACGACGACACGCAGGCCGCCGCCGAAGCGGCCCTGCTCCACTTCTCCAGCCCGCGCGACGCGGCGACCATCGCGGCGTTCCTGCGGACCCGGGTCTACCGGCCGGAGTCCCTGGTCTGGCTGGAGGGCTATCAGGCGCTGATCCGCTGGCGGACGGAGAACGAGATCATCGGCGTCCACGCCGTGCCTTACGACGTCGAGGTCGAGGTCGGCGTCACGAAGGATTTTCCGCTTGGCAGGTGGGTGCACCAACAGCGGAAGGCGCTGCGGGCCGGGGAGCTGGAGGAACGACGCAAGACGCTGCTGGACGCGCCAGAAGCCGGGATGCTCTGGGAGCCAGGCGAGGAAGCCTGGGAGGCCAAGCTCGCCGCACTCCGGTCCTACCGGCGGGCCACCGGGCACCTCGCGCCGCGTCAGGACGCGGTGTGGGGCGAGGGTCAGGCGATGATGCCGGTCGGGCAGCACATGGCGAACCTGCGCCGGAAGGGCGGCCTGGGCAAGGACCCGCAGCGGGCTGTCGCACGCGCGCAGCAGCTGACGGAGATCGACCCGGACTGGGACTGCCCGTGGCCGCTGAACTGGCAACGGCACTACCGGGTCCTCGCCGACCTGGTCGACGCCGACGGCGTCCTGCCGGCCATCGAACCCGGGGTGCTGTTCGAGGGCGACGACCTGGGCAAGTGGCTCCGGAGGCAGAAGAATCCGGGCACCTGGGGGCAGCTGGCGACCGAGCAGCAACAGCGGCTGTCGACGCTGGGCGTACAACCCGACCAGGCACCGTCTCCCGCCCCGGCAACCACGCGTGCGACGAAGGGCCCGAGCAAGGCGCAGCAGGCGTTCCAGCGCGGCCTGGCAGCCCTCACGCAGTGGGTCGCACGGGAAGGCGCCGACCGGCCGGTACCTCGCGGGCACAGCGAGATCATCGTGGTCGACGGCGAGGCGGAGCCGGCGGTCGTGAAGCTGGGCGTATGGATCTCGAACACCAAATCCAGAAGGGACCGGCTGGACACCGACCAGCTCGCCGCCCTCGCGAAACTGGGCATGGACTGGGCCGGACCGCCACCGGCTATCGAGGCCGCCCCCGCGCGACTCGCCCTGCAGCCCGCACCGCCGACAGGCCCGCCACAGCGAACCCACCACGACGAACGCGACAAGGCGTCCTACGAAGGCGGCACGTGCACCTGCGACCTCATCGAGGAGTACCGGACCGCCCTCCGAACGCGACGACTACTGAGCCGAGCGCCCGGCCGCTGTCCTTCGGCGGGAGATGAGCGGGCGGACCGGGTTAGCCGAGCTGCGCCGTGACGTCGGCAGCGGTGGCGTGAGGGTCGTAATCCTGGCCATGGCAACGCCTGCACTCGAAATGGAGCGGGGGCAACAACGTCCTGCGTCGTTGCCCCGCTGCGGTTACATCGTTCCCTCAATGGTGCGGGCCTGAGGGGCTGTCAGGCCATTTCGGGCGCATCGCCAGAACGGGCGTTGCCTCCCGTCGGCACCCTGCGCCACCCAGGCCGAGGGGCTCGCCGTGGCGGGCCCCTCGGGGTCACGCTTCCGACGTGACCCCGGTCAACTGGGCACCGTCCCAGTCCAGGCGGCCGAGGCCGGTAAGCGTCCATCCGTCCCTTTGGGCGACGCGGACGAACCCGAGCGCGATGCGCTCCCCGGTGGGAGTCCCGGTGACGTGGCGGTCGAACTCCCACTGGTCGGTGCTGGCAGCCGACCAAACCCGAAGACACGATCGAGAGGATCTCAGATGACCATGGCGCCGACGGATCAGTTCTCTTCCGAGCCCGGCCGCGCATGGACCTGGACGACGCGGAGGTCCGGATGGAGCTGTGGTTCGCGCTGTGGTGGCGGTGAGACCGGCGGGGCGGGACGCGTACCGCTACGGGCGTTCGTTCGTCGCGCGGTGACCGCACATCGGCTGTGCGGAATCCCGGCAGCAGTCCGGCCCCTCTCCGCCGCCGGCGGAGCAGGTGGGCACGACAGCGGCGCCCTCGGGTTCCGGCCGCACCGCTGTCGAGCTGTGGTCAGCCCCCGGGTCAGTGGAGCTTGTTGACGGCGGTCTTCGTCGTGGTGCGGAAGGCGGTCAGCGGGGCGTCCTCGAGGTCGCCCATCTGGCCCCAGCGGACGAGGGTGACGGTGCGGCCGTCGCGGCCGACGGAGAACAGGTGGATGTCGGAGATGCCGATCTGCGGGTCGGCGGTGTCCAGGCTGTAGACCCAGGCGCCCTCCTCGACGGCGAGCTTGCCGTGGGAGGCGCTGACGGCCTGCAGGCCCGGGTTCTGCTGCTCCAGCAGGGGGCCGCAGCCGGCGAGGGCCCCGCGGAGGGTGTCGACCAGCTTCACGGCGTCGGCCTCGGTACGGGCGACGGTGGTGACCTGGACGCCGTTGGTGTCGAGCTCGGTGCTGAACTCCCGGTAGCGGGTGTTCTGCGCCGGGATCTTGTACGGGGCGCAGAGGACGCCGCCGTTCTCCGGGACGCCGGTGAAGACCTGGGTGGCGGTCCACGGCGTCGACGACGGCGGCATCTGGGAGGCGGCGAGGAAGGCGGGCTGGGCAGCGGCCTGCGCCGGGGCTGTGGCGAGAGCCGCGAGGCCCAGTGCGGCAGCGGCTGCGGTGGCGAGTGCGGTGCGGAGCTTGTTCATGGTGATGGATCCCCCGTCGGGTCGTTCGTTCGGTCAGTGCTCAACCAGCGTGGGGCCGGCGCCCGCCGGCTGCAACGAGCACGCGCCCACCAGCCGTCCCGGAACCATTCCACCCCAGCTGACGTGCAAGGACGTGAAGGATGGGACGCAGGGTCGAGGGGGATGGAATGCCGAAGGACGCCGCCGTCGAGGAGTTCGCGGGGCTCGTGCGCGCACTGAAGGCGCGGGACGGGAGGAGTTACGAGGCGCTGGGCCGGCGGCTGAGCGTCAGCGCGTCCACCCTCCACCGCTACTGCTCGGGCGCGACCGTCCCGGAGGAGTTCGCCGTGGTCGACCGCCTCGCCCTGCTGTGCGGGGCGTACGAGGAGGAACGGCGGGCCCTGGAGGCGGCCTGGACTGAGGCGGACCGCGCCCGCCGCCGAGCGGCCTCGCCCGCGGCCACGTCTGTGCCGGCCGTGTCGGCCGCGCCGGAATCGAACCCGGAACCGTCCGCGCCGGAACCGGGCCCCGGCCCCGCCCCGGACCCGAGCGCCGCGGATCCGTCCGCGCCGGAGGCGCCCCGCGCCCGACCCCGTCGTGGCACCCCCGCCCCCCTCCTCGTCGCCGCCGCCGTCGCCCTCGTCATGCTCGCCCTCGCCGCCGCCCTGTTCGGCCACCCCACCCGTACGGCTTCCGCCCCCGCTCCCGCTTCCACCGCTCCGGGGCGGACCCCGGCCCCCCTCCCCTTCACCTGGAGCATCGGTTCCCAGCTCTGGGAGGGCGGCTGCGGGCACACCTACCTCGTGGACCGGGCCCCCCGCGCGGTCGCCCCGCCGCCGGTCGCGGCCGACTCCGGGGCGTGGGCCGGGACGCACGGTGCCGTGCACGGCGGGGAGGCGCTGGTGCGGATCACGGTCCATGGCCGGTCGCCGTCCGACGCCGTCGTCCTCCATGCCCTGCACGTGCGCCTGGTCGACCGCGCCGCGCCGCTGCCGTGGAACGCGTACCGGATGGACAACGGCTGTGGCGGCGCCGTCACCCCGCGCCACTTCGCCGTGGACCTCGACCGGCCGCGCCCGCTCGCGAGGCCCGTCGACGGCCTTGACGCCTCCGGCGCCGAGGTCCGGAAGATCCCGGCCGTCTCCTTCCCGTACAAGGTCACCTCCTCCGACCCCGAGGAGCTGTTGGTCTCCGCGCGGACGGCGGGCTGCGACTGCCGCTGGTACCTGGAGCTGGAGTGGAGCGCCGGGGGCCGGACCGGGACGGTGCGGATCACGGACGGCGGGAAGCCGTTCCGCACAAGCGGGACCAGGGGGAGGCCGGCGTACGTGCACGACTCCGCCGAAGGGCGCTGGATCACAGACTCGGACTCTGGACAGACCGGGTGACCGATGAGTAACTCCGGATACCGTGCCACCCACAGCAGCGAGCGGGGAGAACGGCGGCGATGAGCCTGATCGGGGACGGCCTGGACGCCGCCGTGCAGAAGGCGTTCACCCGCCCACCACCCAAATCCGCGGGCGCTCAGATGCGGTGCCGCGTCAAGCAGCTCGGCGGCACCGAGCAGGTCGCCCAGATGCTGCGGGCATCCGGTGGCGGGCGGAGAACGGGATCACCGGCGTCCACGCCGTTCCCTACGACGTTGAGGTAGAGGTCGGCGTCACGAAGGCGTTCCCGCTTGGCCGATGGGTCCATCAACAGCGAAAAGCCCTGCGGGCGGGTGAGCTGGAGGAGCGGCGCAAGACGCTCCTGGACGCGCCGGAAGCCGGAATGGTGTGGGAGCCGGGCGAGGAGGCGGCGTGGGAGAACAAGCTCGCCGCGCTCCGCTCCTACCGGCGGGCCGGCGGGCACCTCGCACCCCGGCAGGACCAGGTGTGGGACGACCCGGCTGGCGGAGACCCCGTACCGATCGGACAGCACCTGGCCAACCTCCGCCGCAAAAGGCGGCCTCGGCAAGAACCCGGAGCGGGCGGAACGGCGCGCGCAGCACTTGGCTGCGCAGTTTCTGCTCCAGGCTCAAGTTGAGGCCGGTATCGGCGGCAAGCCCAGTGAGCGCCGCCGCAGCGAACCCTAGGGCAACCGCGCTGAGCGCCTGCCCCATGGCCTCACCGGCGGCCTCAGGGTCGTCCTCGTCGGCATAGTGCATGGCGATCCCCTGCGCCTGGACGGCTTGGGCGACCAGCCGCTGGAATGCCAACATGGACGCCGGGCTGCCGCCGTCGCAACGCAGCACGAGCCCTGCCACGTCTGAGGAGTGCGGTGTCCTCGGACTGGACGGCGGAGAGGTGTCGGCGACGGCCGAAAAGTGAACCGGTAACGACACCTGAAAGTTGACCCCCTGCAAGGGGTCTGGCTCGTAAGACCCGGTCCGCAGGCGTCCGGGCGGCCGGCCGGGGTAGACGGCTGACCGGCCCGACCCATCGGCGCGGCCAAAACCCAGGAGAGGAAACGATCAGCGTGAGCGACGTCGAGCACCGGAAGCAGACCCCCGACGGAGCGGCCGAACTCCTGGTGCGCTGCCTGGAGAACGAGGGCGTCGAGGTGGTGTTCGGCGTGCCCGGCGAGGAGAACATCCGTTTCACCAACGCCCTCGCCCGCTCGGAGAAGATCCGCTACGTCCTCACCCGGCACGAGCAGGCCGCGTCCTTCATGGCGGAGATGCACGGCCGGCTCACGGGCTCGGCGGGTGTGATGTCCGCGACGCTGGGGCCCGGCGCGATCAACCTGATGCTGGGCGTCGCAGACGCCATGACGAACAGCACACCCGTCGTCGCGATCACCGCGCAGGTCGGCAAGGAGCGCAACTACAAGGAGTCCCACCAGTTCGTGGACCTGGTGAGCATGTTCGCGCCGGTCACGAAGTGGTCGGCGGACGTCCCGGCCACCCGGGCCATCCCAGAGATGGTGCGGCGCGCGTTCAAGACCGCGGAGTCCGAGCGGCCCGGCGCCGTCTACCTCGCCGTGCCCGAGGATGTCGACGAGGCGACGGACGGCTCGGACCTGCGCCCGCTGCGCAGGGACGTCGTGCAGCCCGAGGCGCCGTCCCCGAAGCAGATCAAGCGGGCGGTGGAGCTGCTGCGGGAGGCCCGCCGGCCGGTGATCCTGGCCGGACACGGCGCGGCGCGCGGCGGCGCCGAGGAGTCGCTGACGGCGTTCGCCACCGCACTCGACGTGTCGACGGCGACCACCTTCCACGGCAAGGGCGTCCTGCCCGACGACCACCCGTGCGCGACCGGCACGTTCGGCTTCATGCGGCGCGACTACACCAACTTCGGGTTCGAGGAGGCCGACGTCGTCATCGCCGTCGGCTACGAGCTGCAGGAGTTCGACCCGTCCCGGATAAACCCGGATGGTGACAAGAAGATCATCCACATCCACCGCTTCCCGGCGGAGGTGGACGACAGCTACTCGGTCGATGTCGGCATCATCGGCGACATCTCCGCCTCCCTCGACGCCCTCGCCACCGAACTCGACGGCCTGCGCTGGACCATCGACGACGAGGACACCACGGCCACCCGCGCGCTGCTGGCCAAGGAACTCGAGCAGGGCGCCGCGGACGAGCGCTACCCGCTCGCCCCGCAGCGCGTCATCGCCGACACCCGCGCCGCGCTCGGTCGCGACGACATCGTGCTGGTCGACACCGGCGCGCTGAAGATGTGGATGGCCCGGCTCTACCCGACGTACGCGCCGAACACCTGCCTCATCTCCAACGGCTTGTCCACCATGGGCTTCTCGCTGCCCGGCGCGCTCGCGGTCCAGCTCGCCAGGCCGCAGACGAAGGTGCTGGCGGCGGTCGGCGACGGCTCGTTCCTGATGCACTCCCAGGAGATCGAGACGGCTGTCCGCGAGAACATCCCGCTGACCGTGCTGATCTGGGAGGACAACGGCTACGGGCTCATCAAGTGGAAGATGGATCTGGAGGTCGGGGAGAACTCCAACACCGACTTCGGCAACCCGGACATCGTCCAGTACGCCCGCAGCTTCGGCGCGAAGGGCTACCACATCGAGTCCGCCGGGGACCTGCTGCCGACGCTCCATGAGGCACTGGCGGACCCGGGCGTGTCGATCATCAACTGCCCGGTGGACTACGCCGAGAACATGAACCTCATCGAGCACCTCGGGCACCTCGACTCGGTGCTCTGACCCGCCCGCGCGGCGCGGCCCGGCTCCCGTACGGGCCGCGCTGCCCGGGCCGCTGTCACGCCTCACGCGCAGCGTCCCGCCCCGAGGAGGGCGGCAGGGGCACCGGCAGCAGGGCGGGCACGGCAGTGGGCTCCTTGCGGCACACGTCCCTGCACTGGCTGTCCAGCGAGCAGCACAGCGAGCAGATCGGACCGTCGTGGGCCGGGCAGTCCGCGATGTCGGGCAGCGCGTAGTGGGTGCGGCACACCACGCACTCGTGGGGTGACGGTGACGTCGGGCATGTCCACCCCGGGCCTGTTGACGGTGTTCGTCCGAGCCAGGTGGAAGCGGCCCTTGGTCAGCCAGGCGATCAGCGGGCACGGCACAAGCGCCGGCCCGCACGCCAGGAACGTCGAGAACGCCTGCGCATAGGGCCCGAACGCCCCGAGGAACGCGGTGATCGAGACCGCCGAGGCGACCAGCACGGCACCGAGACCGGCCGGATCGAGCCGCGTGGAGACAGGCGCGCTTGAACTCGGTGAAGGGCGGGCTCCAGCCCATCCGCTTGTTGATCATCAGGCCGGCCGCGACCGCCGTCGGCGCTGAGGGAGGGATCAGGGCCGCCCGGCTCCCCTCCCGCAAGTCGCTGGAGGACTTCGACCTCGACCGTCAAAGGTCCGTGGAGCGAGAGGCGATCTCCCACCTCGGGACGCTCGATCTCGTGGTCGGGAAGGAGAACGTGATCTTCCTCGGGCCGCCCGGAACCGGCAAGACCCGCCTGGCGCCCGGGCTGGGGATCAGGGCCTGCCGGGCCGGTCATCGCTTTGCGTTCGCCACCGCCGCCCAGCAGGTCGCACGCCTCACCGACGCTCATGCCGACGGCCGCCCGGCCGACGAACTCACCCGGCTCAGCCGGATCCCGCTGATCGTCGTGGACGAGATCGGATACATCCCCTTCGAGCCCGAGGCCGCGAACCTGTTCTTCCAGTTCATCTCGGCCGCTACGAACACGCGTCCGTGATCGTCACGAGCAACAAGCCTTTCGGACGCTGGGGTGAGGTCTTCGGCGACGACACCGTCGCCGCCGCGCTGATCGACCGACTCGTCCACCACGCCGAAGTGATCTCCCTCAAGGGCGACTCCTACCGCATGCGCGGCCGCGACCTCGGACGGGTTCCCGCAGCCGACACCAGGGAATGAACAACATCGACTGACGGACCGGGGGTCATCTTCCACCCGTCGGAACCGGTCCACAATTCAGGCGTCACCGCCAGGGGAAGAGGCGCCTTGCGGGACGCACCCGCGGGGAAAGCATGCCGCAAGGCGCCGCGCCCGAGCGCAGAGACCACCCCAGCCCCGCGGCCGGCGCTTGATGCCGACGAAGATCCCTGAGGCGGTCACGCCCCACCGCTCAGGACGAGTGGCTCCCGACACCGAGCCGCCCCGGACAGGACTGCACAGACTCGTCACGTCGCGTGCTGATCGGGCCGCAGTCGTATCTCCGCATACCCGACGAGGGGGCAAGGACGTGCTCAGGCAGTGAGCAGCCCGGCGATCTCATCGGCGAGCTCGGGGCCGAGCGAGCCCCAGCCGTCCTTGTAGCCGTAGACGCTCGCCAGGGTACGGGCGTCGTAGTCGCCGTTGAGGATGTCGATGTCGGTGGGGGTGATGAGCGAGGGGTGGGCGACGCCGACGGCGCCCGAGACCCTCAGCAACTCCCTGCGCAGGGTGCGCAGGTACATCGCGGCCCGGATGGCCTTCGAGGGTGCGTCGATGCCGCGCGTCAGCCACGGGTCCTGCGTGGCGATGCCGGTGGGGCATGCGTCGGTGTGGCACTTCTGCGCCTGGATACAGCCGATGGACAGCATCGCCTCACGGCCCACGTTGACCATGTCGACGCCGAGGGCGAACGCGACGACGGCGTTCTCGGGCAGGCCGAGCTTGCCGGAGCCGATGAAGGTGATGTCGTCGGTCAGCCCGCGCTCGGCGAACACGCTGTAGACGCGGGAGAAGCCCATGCGGAACGGCAGGGACACCGAGTCGGCGAAGATCAGGGGAGCAGCCCCGGTGCCGCCCTCGCCTCCGTCGATGGTCACGAAGTCGACCCCTCGATCACCTCGCTCCATCAGGGTGGCGAGTTCCTCCCAGAAGCCCATTTCCCCGATGGCGCTCTTGATCCCGACGGGCAGTCCGGTCTCCGTGGCGAGCAGTTCCACGAAGTCGAGCATCGAGTCCACGTCGTGGAACGCGGTGTGCCGCGACGGCGACGCGCAGTCCTTGCCCGCGGGGATGTCGCGGATCCTTGCGATCTCGTCGGTCACCTTCGCACCCGGCAGCATGCCGCCGAGCCCCGGCTTCGCACCCTGCGAAAGCTTGATCTCGATCGCCTTGACGGGCCCGCTCGCGACCACGGACTTGAGCTTGTCGAGGTTGAACGTCCCGTCCTCGTTGCGGCAGCCGAAGTACGACGTACCGATCTGGAGGACGAGTTCCCCACCGTTGAGGTGGTAAGGCGACAGGCCGCCCTCGCCCGTGTTGTGCATCGTCCCGGCCAGCGCCGCACCCTTGTTGAGCGCCGTGACGGCCGCGCCGGACAGCGAGCCGAAGCTCATCGCCGAGATGTTGACCACACTCGCCGGACGGAACGCCTTCGCGCGGCCTCGTGGTCCGCCGAGCACCTTGGCCGAGGGCAACGGCGCCTGCGCGTCGCGCAGATCGGGCAGCCGGCCGGCGAACGTGCGCTGCTTCACGTATGCGTGACCCTGGACGTGCTCGACGTCGTTGTCGGTGCCGAACCCGAAGTAGTTGTTCTCCTCCTTCGCCGACGCGTAGATCCAGCTGCGCTGGTCACGGCTGAAGGGCCGTTCCTCGTCGTTGGACGTCACGACGTACTGCCGCAGCTCGGGGCCGATCTTCTCCAGCAAGTACCTGGCGTGCCCCACCACGGGGAAGTTCCTCAGCAGTGCGTGCTTCTTCTGCACGAGGTCGCGGGCGGCCACCAGCGCCAACGCCGTGGCGGCTGACGCACCTATGTTCCGAGCACGCATGAAAGACGTTCCTCTCCTCGACTGGCCGAACCTCACCACGACCGACTACCCCACACCAGCGAAATGCCACGGGAGGGCGGCGAAGGCTCTCGTCCCCCCGCGGCAAACCAGGGGCATCAGGGCGGCTCGCAGTGATTCGGCAGCCGCCCACTCGGCCGTCGGTCGTTGGCCTCGTGCGGCATGACCATCCCGCGGAAGCAGCTGCCGGGCCGGCCTGGGTGGGGGGCAGGCGCGCGGCCGGGGCGGGGCAGAGCAGTGTCAGCTCAGCTCAGCAGTCCGGTCTGCGGCCGGCAGATGTCGCAGGGCTCGATGTCGGCATCTGCGAGTGCCACCATGGCGTCTTCTCGGGAGACCAGGCCGACCTGGTCGGGGTAGGTGGCGCATCCTCCGCGATGGAGCAGGCAGGGCTGTCGAGGAGGAGCACTGGGGCTGGATCTTCCAGGACGCATCGGCTCGTGCACGGTCGCGGCCACGTCGGTGCCGGGCACAGGCGATCAACTGCCCGCGAGGTGGGCGTCGGCAAGGGCCTCCCCGAAGAATCGTCCGGCGAGTTCCGCGCAGCGCATCCGGGCAGGAGAGAAGTCGTAGGGCATCTTGGTGATCGCTGCGGCGGCACTCATCTCTGTGCTCTCCTCCCCTTTCAGGTCGGCGTCGTAGATCTCGAAGATCTTCTCCTCGGCCGCGTCGAGACCAGTTGCCTCGATAGCCTGATTCAGGGCCATCTGGTGAGCGCATCGCTGTACGGCGAGCTCATCGACGCGCGGGTCGTCGGGTTCGACGCCGTCGTCGAGAGCGGCCTCGGCCGCCTCAAGACGGTCCTCCTCGGCCCGCAGGTCGGGGTGGGTGGCCAGCACGATGAACGTGCCGGCCTGGATGGCGGCGCCGAGCGGCCCGAAGATCCGTTCCGTGACCAGCAGGGCGTCCAGATCGGAGGGGCGCAACGCTTCCGGGGGCAGGTGGCTGAGCCGGTCCGTGACCAGTTCGGAGAGCAGCCCCAGCGGGCTGCCCACCGCCTGCAGGCGCTGGACAGCCGCGCGCCGACGTTTGATGGCGGCCTCCTGCGCCGCCAAGGTTTCCTCCAGCCTGCTCAGGACCGATTCGATATGCGGGGTGTGGTCCAAGGCTTCGTATCCAGCTTCGCCCCGGGCCTCGCTGAAGGCGGCCCGCATGTCGTCCAGGCTGATACCGGCATCAGCCATCCTGCGGATCCACAGCAGGCGGATCATGTCGTCATGGCCGTAGCGGCGGCGGCCGTCCCCACCGCGCTCGGGTTCCGGCAGCAGACCGATCTCGTGGTAGTGGCGGATAGCGCGTGGAGTGGTCCCGGCGAACGCAGCGGCATCACCGATCTTGACCTGCCGGGGAGGCGTGAAGGAGGGGTACATCGCAGACAGAGCCTTTCGTGCGTGATGCCCCGACCCCACCACATGCCGCTACGGCATGTGCAACAGCCCCGTCCTGGTGCCACCGGAGCCAGGGGCGCATCTTCCCGGTGATCGCGCACCGCTCTCCCTGATCCGGCTTCGGTACGGCTTCGGCCGGGAGCACCTCGCGGCGGCTGTCCCAGCCGTCGCCGTCCTCGTCGATCCCTCGATCTGGACCAGATCGTCCCTGACGAGGGGAGTTTCACCGTCCGGGTCGACTTTGACCGCGCCAGCGTCATTGATCAGCGCATCGATCAACTTGCTGAAGGTGGCCTTCTGCTCGGGGGCAGACTGTAGGTGGATCGGAACTCAACGTCGCTCCCCCTAAAGCCTTCCAGCGCGAACGCGCCCACGCCAGCCTTGCCGCCGCCGGTCTGCCTCCGAATGGATTTCTCGACGATCTCGGCTTGGTGAGGAATCTCGATTTCGTAGTACTCCGCCTGCGACAACAGGGTCTCAGTGAGCCGTTTCCAACCTGACGGGTGGTTGGACGGGCACCCCGGCAGCGGGCATGAAGAAAGCTCCTGGTAGACGGGTTCACGACCAAGATCACCAGTCCGCCAGGAGCCTTCGCGTGCTTGTCTACCCTTCCCCGAGCTCTCGGCTCCGCTCGAGCAGGGGAGCCCCCATTGCATCGATCTGTCCAGCCGCACCCTGCCACACCTCTCCGGCCTCCTCGCAGGTCACCGCCGTCGGATCGGCTCACGGTGGCGTCGCCTGACCTGCGATCGGCAGGCCCTGCTCGTCCTGGCCCACCTGGCGCTGCGGCGACACCTACGCCCGCCTCGCAGCAGGACTCCGCATCGGGATCAGGACGGTCCACCAGTACATACGCCCCCGCTGTACGCCGCCCTGGTCTCATCCTGGTGCTTTGGCACGGACAGGAAACGAGGCCGTGCTCGATGAGTCGAGCGACTCGCTGAGGAGTGAACCGTTCCGCTTGATGTGGGGCGTGGTGATCTCTCCGATGCCGAGTGGGCTCAGCTGGAACCGCACCTGCCGGCGAACACCGGGCGAGGCGGGCGTTGGCACTGTCATCTACGCGTGATCAACGCAATCCTCTTCCGACTGCGGACCGGCCTGCCTTGGCGGGACCCGCCACCTCACTTCGGGAAGTGGCAGACGGACCATGACCTGCATCGCAAGTGGTCGACCGATGGCACGTGGGAGAGGATCCTGCGTGCCGTCCTCGCCGCCGCTGACACCGGACCGGATCGACCGGACGGTGGTGAGCGTGGGACTCCGCAGTGTGCCGGGCTCACCAACATGCCGCCGGGGCCCGTCGCCGACCGGCATGTGTGCCGGGGCGACGCCGCAGCCCCCAGAGCATCGCTCCGACGAGGCGCTCGGCCGCTCACGGGGTGGCCTGACGGCGAAGATTCGCTTGGCCAGTGACGGGAGCCGACCGTCCACTGTCCGTTCCGACAACCCCAGGACAGTGGGGTGACGCTCCGCAGTTGATCACGGTCTTGGATCGCATCCGCGTTCCGCGTCCAGTCGGTGGCCGCCCGCGTACGAGAGCGGACCACGTATGCGGGGACAAGGCATACAGCTCGCGTCGAAACCGCCAGTGCCTGCGACGACGGCAGATCCGGCACACGATCACCGAGCGTCGAGACAAACGAGCCAACCGCCGACGACGCGGGAGCCGAGGCGGTCGCCCCACTGCTTTCGACCTGTCCCGGTATGCCCGCAGAAACGAGGTCGAGCGGTGCCTCAACACGCTCAAAGGATCCAGGGCCGTGGCGACTCGGTACGACAAACGAGCCTACGTATTCCATGGCACGGTGACTCCGGCCGCGCTTCGACGCCGGCCTGATCGCCAAAATTCCGGGGCGCCGGCCGGGCGCCCCCGGAATTTTGGCGATCAGCGGTTCGGGCGATCCCGGCGGATCACCGGATCACTTGGCCTCCAAGTCGCTCCTGATCATGGACACCGCGGAAGCCAGGATGCCGATAGCCCTCTGCACCTCGCGGATGCCCTCGTTGGTCCGGGGCTCGTCCTCCTGGCCGACCCCGGCGACGCACGCGTTGCTTCCGTGCTCGAAGTCGGTAAGGGCTTCCGCCCAGAAACCCTTCGCCTTCTCGCTCGGAGGGGTGCCGTACTTCTTCGCCTTGGCCACCGCTGCCAGCAACTCCTGACAAGCGGTGCGCTTGTCGTCCATCACTTGCATGCTCGCCGTGTTGACGTTGCTCGAGCTGTCGGACAGCGCCTTGACCCTGTCGTCACCCCCCGAAGACCACCAGTCTCCCAACTCCTCGGCAGGGGTCGCGGAGCAGCCGACGAGCAGCACTCCGGTGGCGACGGTAGCGGTGGCGACAGTGAGCAAGCGGACACCGAAACGCATGGAACCCCCCTATGTTCGAATCCCATTGATGTTGCCAGGAACCACCCTGCCGGGTAGGGCCAACGCGCGGACTGCCCACCGCAAGCGCTCCCGCTGCCCAGCGGCGGCCCCCTCCGGCCGGCGAGGCCATCTCGACGGCATCGACGTGACCCGAACCGCTTTCTCAGCGGCGTCCACAGCTTCCACTGCCGGTACTTCGCCCACGGCGGGTGAGGAAGGGCACGCTCGTCATCCGGTCAGTCAGTCCTACAGAGCGTGTCTCCTTGATCTGCTCGCCGGTTGATTCACGCGGGCGCCGGACTGGCCGTCCACGAACCTGCGTATGCTCGCCTCGATTGTTGCGCAGAAGGGTTGAGAGGGGATAGGCGTGCTGAGGCTGCTCGGCTTCTTCGACGACTTCGGCTACTCGAGCCAGTTGACTCAGGGACCGCTGCTGGCTCAAGTGCAAGCGTCCGCCGAACCGGATGAAGCGGAAATCGTCGAGTATCTCGACGCAGGCCATCACCTCACGTACTTCATGGAGGCGGGGGTCGATGTCGTCACGGGAGAGGTCCACCGGCACACCTCCGGCTGCTCGTCGCTGGTATCCGATGGTAGATGGGTATGGCGCGCGGACTTTGCGCACTACCTGGAGGTGTACCACGTGCCGTTGCCCGCAACCTTCGTTGAACGGGTTCGAGGGCTGCGCCACCAGATGCCGGACCTGGTCGGTGCGGACTTCGCACCGGTCTTCGACGAGATTGTCCTCGGATTCGGATGGACGGATGTCGAGCCATGGGACGCAGAGTCGCTCCTGCGCCCGAAGCCAAGGGCCGTTTCGACCCGTGCCGAATTCGTGGCCGGAGTCAGGCAGGAACGGCCTGCCGGACCCTGGGGGAAGGCGCCACGTAAGCCGCGCAGGGCCAAGGAGCACGGTATATAGCGATCGCCGCTATACGCGATGGGACCGGTCAGCCGGCGAGTGGCCACCCGAACTCTGACATCCAACGTGCCGACCGGCGAGGAAACACCCGGATCCCCGCTCAGGCGCCGCCCGGGCGGCGACACGTTCGCGTGGAACAGCTCCGGCCCACCACCCGGCGAGTTCACACACTCCGGAGCAAGACCGATCCAGGACTCCACTGCCGTCACACCGAGCGCCTGATTTGAGATCAGGCGCATGGAGTGCGCCGGGACTTCGCCGGGGGATCCGGTGCTGTCCGAGGTAGGTCTGGAAGGCGGTCGGGCGGCATCCTCGGTCTCTGGGAGGCCGCTGAGGCGCTCGAGGTTGATGGCGATGAAGGTCGGGACGTGCTGGAGGTGGACCTTTCCCTGACCTCGGTAGCAGTGCATGCCGTAACCGTGGGCGAACTCGTGCACGGCTCGATCCACTCCGGAGCGGACCGCGTCGCGGATCTTCCAGTCGAGTGTCTGTTGCCGACGATGCGGTTGCTTTCGCAGAAGGTGGCGCACTGGGCGCGGGCCGGGCAGGGGTGACACTGGCTCTTGGTGGACCGGGCCACGATGAGTGTGGCTGCGGTGGGTGAGGAAGTCGGGTAGGGGCCGTACCAGCCCCGGCTGACCTGGCCCTGGTGGCAGATGACCTGCTCTCGGTCGTAGTCGATGTGGAAGCCGCCGCGGACGATGCCTTCGCCTCGGAGGTGTTGTCGGGCGGGGTTGGACCGGAGCGGTTCGGAGACGTTGGCCTGGTGGTCTCGTGCGGCGGCTTGTTCCAGCTCGATCACAACAGTTCGCGCGCCGACGGAACGTCACTCCATACGATCACCAACGTGCGGGATGCCGCGGATCCCTCATCGAGAGCTGCTCGTCCCTCACCTCCACGGGACGGGCGACTCCGGGACGCTCCATCCCCGTACCTCGCAGGCCCGGAGCTAGCGGCAGGCACTGACCGGGTCGGCCCGGCAACCACACAGCCCAGCGGCCTGATCATCTACTAGAATGACGCCACGCACATGGGCGTGAACATCGGAGGCGGGCAAATGGTCCACATTCCACCGCCCGGACGCACGGTCACGACAATGCCCGATGCCACCATGCCCAGCCCCGGCCCGTCCCGATTCGGAGCCTGAGCGAATGCCTCAATCGCTGACACCCCGCGACACGGGAAACCTGCCCGCGCTCGCCGCACCTCCGCCGATCCGTCTCGACGCGTACGTGGCTGAGGACGGATCCACTGTGGTAAACGGCCACCTAGTGCAAATGGGCGGCGTCCGCTCGTCCAACGAGGCGATCCTCGACGCCATAGCCATGTTCGCCCGGACCCTGGGGGCCCCGGTGGCAGCGACCTTGATCGACCGCAGGGCCCGGCAGATCGCGCGGCTTCGGGTGTATCCCGACGGCTCCAGCCGGACCATCGCCGAAGGCGAGGACCTACCGCCCGGCCTCGAACGAACCGCCGCGGAAGAAGAGTCGTTCCCCCCGCTCGCTCGCGTCGAACGCATCATCCAACATGCCCAACGCAACGAACTCCACACCGCGTTCGTTCTCGCCAGCGCACTACGCGAACACCTGACGCTGCGCCGCGGCGCGGAAGACGAACTGTCGCTGGAGGCCAGAGCGATCGAGGCCTACATGGCCTACCTCCGCGGCGACTACCTGATCTCAACCACTCTCGCGCTGACCGTCGCACGCATCCGCTGCGGCACCGACCTCAACCGCGCCGTCCCCGAAGTCGCCCGAGCCACCGCAGCATGGCAACGACTGCAGGACAAGAGCCAGGTAGCAACCCGAGGTCAAGAACTGCTCCACATGTGGGAGCGGTTGTCCGCAGAGGGCCTACTCCACGAACCATCCCACCACGCCATGGCCCACACCGTCCGGGACCGGATCAGACGAAGCGCCCAGCCCCCCGAGAAGCCAGTCTCCGACCCCACTCCGACAGCGGCCCTGACCACCACGCAAGATCACATCACCCCCGACGGCAAACATCCCAAACCCGCTCGAAAACTCCTGCAACGCTTCAGTAAACGGACCACGCCAGCACTTTGGAATAGAGACTGAACAAGAGCTCCGCCCCGTGGCCCTTCGCCCTGGTTGCAGGGCTTCTCACTCTGCCCCACGGATTCGACGGGCCTTGATCCAGCGAACCTCTGCCCTCGGCGCCGAGTGACCTTGGTCTTCTCCCCAGGCCCGGACAGAATTGTTTCGACCTCGTGCTTCGAGGCGGGCACGGTCGTACGTCTCCCCGACCGTTCTTGGCGCAACCTCCACGAGCCGGGAACAGTTGGACGCCTGCTCGATGCCGCGGTGCCTGCTCTGGGCACCCGGCCATCGGCGCACAAGCTCGAGGTGCACGGCTGGCCTTACTCCACTCAAATCATGGACCACTTCCATGCCGCCGAGTCTCGTATTCGTTCTTGTAGCTGGTCGTGATGAGTTGACGGAGTCGGCGTAGAGCGCGGAAGCTCCGTCCTTGCCGGTGACGTGCCCCTACGGTTTTCGTCAAGCCGTTGCAGCGGATCCGTGCCGCCCGCCCGGACGGCGCCCCGATCTCCGTGATCATCGACAACCTCTCCGCGCACAAGGGCACCAAGATCCGCGCCTGGGCGAAGAAGCAAAAGGTGGAGCTGTGCTTCACACCGATCCAATGCCTCTTGGACCAACCCGATCGAAGCGCACTTCGGACCGCTGCGGCAGTTCGCCCTCGCCAAACTCCCACCTCCCCAACCACACCGCCCAGACCCGCGAGCAGCACCGTCACCTGCGCCGGCGCAACACCCACGCCCGCCACCCCGACGTCCTGGCCGCCCAACTCAAGGAGCGCGCCCGGTTCCGCAGCGAGAAAGGCATCCGCTGGGGCGGCAGACCGCTCACGCCCGCAGCCGCGTGACCAGGCACAAGGTGGATTCGTTGTCCGAGCGCGGCGCTGCCGGCCGGCCTGTGACGGTACCGTCCGGACTGAACCCGGCTTGATCAGCCCGCTTGGGCCGGAGGCACGACCGAGAGGAACAGCACCCGTGAGTGAATGGCAGCTGTCCGAGACATTCCGCAGCACGTCTGGCGACGTCCGCTGGGGCAGTCTCGGACAACCCGGCCAGGATCCGGTTGTCCTTCTCCACGGCACACCCTTCTCCTCGTATGTCTGGCGCGCTGTCGCCCGCTCACTCGCCCGCCGCTACCAGGTGTTCGTGTGGGACATGCCCGGTTACGGGGCATCGGAGATGTCCGCCGGCCAGGATGTTTCACTGGCTGCCCAGGGCAGGGTCTTCTCCGAGCTCCTGGCGCACTGGGAACTGGAGAAACCACTGGTCGTCGCCCACGACTTCGGCGGTGCCGTCTCCTTGCGGGCGCATCTGCTGCACGGCGCCCGTTACGGCGCGCTCGCTCTGGTCGACCCGGTCGCGCTGGCGCCGTGGGGGTCCCCGTTCTTCCGGCTTGTCGGTGAGCACTCCGAGGTCTTCGAGCAGCTGCCGCCCGCACTGCACCACGCCCTGGTGCGCGAGTACGTAAGTTCGGCCAGCAGCCCTGGCCTGCACCCGGCAGTCCTCGACCGGCTCGTCCGGCCCTGGCTTGGCGACCTCGGCCAGGCGGCCTTCTACCGGCAGATCGCCCAGGCCGACCAGCTCTACACCGACGAGGTGCAGGACCGGTACGGCGAGATCGGCATCCCGACGCTGGTGTGCTGGGGCCAGGACGACACCTGGATTCCCCTGACGAAGGGACGGGAGCTCGCCGCCCGCATCCCGGGCGCGCGACTTGAGCCAATCGCTGGTGCGGGCCATCTTGTCCAAGAAGACGCGCCCGCCGAACTCACAGCCGCTCTCATCGCCTTCCTCCAGGACCCTCGCTAACGCCCGGCTACCCGGTGAACTCTCCCGGTCACAGCACTGGACGTACGCACCGGGAACCATGTCCGGTCAGGTACCACCCCGCATGACGCCCGTTTGACGCCGGCTACGGCTGACCGCCGCCGCCGACTTCGACCTGCCGCACCGATCAGATCACTGCGGCCCATGGTGCCGAACCGAGCCCTTCGACGCCTGATCTCGAAGGCACTCGTCCCATGGTGAAGACTGGTCCCATGAGAGACGTCGTTTTCACGCGCAGCAGCGGCTGGATCCCGAACGTGATCCGCGAGGACGGCGAGCTGGGACTGATGCTCGGTGCCGGGGCCGACGCCAACCATGAGCCTCGCACGTTCACGTTCTCGATCGGGGAAGCCCATCTCGCTGTGATCCGGGAGGATCTGGCCAGACACCTGCTGCTGTGGAGCGCTGTCCTTCCGCTGTGCGATGACGCCGGAACCCGGGGCCGGCTCGACGAGAACGCTGCCGTCGCGCTCCTGGACCCGATTCTCCTCTCCGCGCCCGCGGACGTCGACGCGCTCTTCGGGCACATCCGGTGGGACAAGGGCCGGCTCATCGCCCACGGAGCTGACATCGAACTGCTCGAGCGCGGTCAGGTCTGCGCGGCGATGCGCGCGACGACAGAGACGTCCGACCAGAAGCGAGCTCAGAAGTACCACGCCGACCGCCGTCGCGCCGCGCGCGGAGTGGTGCTCGGTCCACTCGACGCCGCGGTTCTGACGTACACGGGCCAGTACCTGCACGGAGCGACGGTACCGAAGCGCAACCCCGACGCCGTCGAGCCCGCGCTGCTGCCCGAAGTCCTGCGTGTGATCGCGACCGCGGAGCAGGCGGGCGCCGGGATGCGGATCGGCCGCGATCCGCGACGCGGAAAGCGCGCCACGGACAAGCGCGACTGGGACCGGATGGCGACGGCCGTCGACGCGGCCGTGCACCGTGCGCATCCTGAGCTCGTCGATGACGCGGTTCGTACCGTGAGTTTCCTGATGTGCTCGGAGGCCGCCGACCGCTCCAGGAACACGCCCGTGGGGGACGACGGGGAAGCCGCCGGCGACCGCGCCGACTTCGGCGAGACTGCGCGGAAGACGGCACTGTCGTTCACCGATGACAAGGGCGTCGAGAAGAAGTGGATCCAGGACAGTCCCCGCACTGCCACCGCGGAGTTCTGGGAGTTCGTCGCTGATCGCTCTGCCGGGGACAACGAGGTGTTCACCATTGAGGACGAGGAGATGGGTGAAGGGATCCAGCTCCACTTCTACGCGGACTCCGTCGCCCGGGTCACGACGGTCCGAGAGGGGGAAGGCGGGTCGGATCCGGAGTACCGGGTCGAGTACAGCCTGGTCGACGGGATCGGAGAATACCGGAACCTCGTGAGCGCCTTCGTCCGCGGCGGCTGCGCCGCACTCGAACAACACGGTCCCTGGATATCGGATGCCGCTGAATTCGAACGCGCACGTGGGCGACGACGCGACGCCCAGTAGACCCAGCAGCAGCCCCCGCACACGCCGCCTGGAAGGACCTGCGCAAGCACGGACGGCAAAACAGCCCGCGCACCGGCCGGCTGGTCTCGCCATCCACGCGACCGCAACCCGGTCGGATGCCTCTGCCGGTCCTGAGCCGGCACCGGATACAGCGACCCGGCCGGTAACAGACCAGGGGCCATGACCACCCGTCCACCCCTGCCCCACCAACGGCAGGCTCCTTGCACGCCCAACCGAAGTCCCTCGACGACACGGGTCCGCCTGCCGGCCCGGACGGGCCCGCCACCAGGCCATGCACCGGCGACGGGTCAAGGCCTCCGAGCACACCTGCCAGGCCATCCCTCAACCCCGGACACCAGCCCTGGAAGTAGACCGGACCAAGTCCCGGCCGAGCGGACCTGGCACCCGCCGGACACGTACACCACCCGGCCCTCGGCACCGGCCCCGTCGTCCAGGAACCTGGCTCCGGCAGCAGATCCAAGAGGCAGAGACCTGACCACAATCCCCACCGGGTAAGTATGATCAAGCGATGTCTGACACGACGGAAACCACGCCCGGCTGGCTCACCACCGACGAACTGGACATGGCCAGGGCCCGGATGCCCGTCCTGTACGTCGAGGCCGTCCCTGTTCGCGTCGACGAGAGCGGCGACGTCACCAGCATCGGGCTGCTCCTACGGATCGGCACGGACGGAGCCATCAGCCGCGCCCTCGTGTCCGGCCGCGTCCTGCACCACGAGCGCGTCCGTGACGCCCTGCTACGCCATCTGGAGAAGGACCTCGGCCCGGTTGCCCTGCCACACGTGCCTACCTCGCTACAGCCCTTCACCGTCGCCGAGTACTTCCCCACCACGGGCATCACCCCGTTCCACGACCCACGCCAGCACGCCGTGTCCCTCGCATACGTCGTACCCGTGACCGGAGACTGCCGTCCCCGCCAGGACGCACTGGACCTAGTCTGGTTCAGCCCCGAAGAAGCAGCCTCACCGGCCGTACAGAACGAAATGCCGGGCGGCCAAGGTGTGCTCCTGAAGCAAGCCCTCGCCCACACCGGACACGTCTACTGAGCGACGACCCGAATCACGCCCCCTGCAAACTCACTCCACAGCACCCGCCAGCACCGCCCGCCCAAGCCCTGTCCGACAGTGAAACACCCGCACACCCTCACGCCGGGAGAGCAGCAGTCCTGCCTCGCGGAGCACAGTGGCGTGCCGGCTGGCCGTCGACGGCGCGAGGCGCAGCGCCGCGGCGATGTCCATCGTCGTCATCGGACGGTCCAGCATCCGCAGGAGTTCGGCACGCGAGGCCCCGATGAGCTGCGCCACCGGGGCGTCCCCGCCGGAGCGGCTGCGCTCGAGCCAGCCGGGCGCGGGCGACAGAGGATGCACCAGAACCAGCGGCAGCCTGTCATCAACAAGCGCGAGCGGGGCGCGTACGCAGAAGAAGGCGGGCACGAGCGTCAGGGTCCTGCCCCGCAGAGTCAGTTCGCGCTCGACGGGGTACGGGGCGCGCAGCCTTCCCTCCCGGTAGCGCCACCCGGGCAGTTGGTCGTACCCGGTCAGCAGACCCTCCGCGCCGTGGCTGAGGACGGCTTGGGCGCGTACGGTCCGGTCGGCAGCCGCCTGCGTGCGCATCGTGGTGAGGTAGGGCTCGACGGCCACCTGGTGATAGGCGCGCAGAGCCGTCCCCAGGCGGTGCAGCGCAATGGGGCACCCGTCGGCCAGTGTGTGCAGTCCGGCCGGGACGGGGCCTGACGTATGAGCGTGGAGCCGGACGATCTCGGCGCGGAGGCGGTGTCGGGGTGTCGAGAGAAGCCGGTCGAGCCCGGTCTCCAGATCCGTGTCCCCGCGGCCGGGCGTGAGGAAGTCCGGGAAGTAGGAACCGTCCGGGCAGAGCCGCATCAGGGCACGTGCCATGGGGACCAGGCCGGAGCGCCGAAGGGCCGCGCCCACCTCCCTGCGCCATGTACCGAATGCGAGCGGTGCTTGGCGGTTCTGCAGGAGGTGCAGACTCAGCGCGGTCTCCCAGAGCGGGTCCACGCCGGACGCGACCCGTAGGCGGACCAGTTCCTGGCTCGTGAAGTCCACCCGCAGCACGCGCACCCCCGGCGGTCACGGGCGCTGGTGACGCCCGTCCAGCGAGACTCTACGCGCATCAACGGCATGACGCATGCATGCCATGTTTCGGTTGTGGCCGGGCGCCCGTTCGGCCGGAAAGCGCGGGCGGTCCGGCCGGAACCGCGCGTCGGCCGGACCGCCTGGGGTTGTCCCCGCTGCGGCTGCTCAGCAGAGTGGGACGCCGGGCAGCTTCGCGTCCGGGTGATCGATGTAGATGTTGCTGATGAAGCCGTTCTGGTCACGCAGCTTGCTCCACCAGTTGTTGCTGTATCCCTCGGCGTTGACGGTGTCGCCCTGCTTCTGGCACAGCACGCGCACAGCCGTCGGACCGGCGAGGGTCGTGACGACGGGCGCGCTGACGCGGGCGTCGGAGCGGACGTTCACCCCGCTGCCCCACGTGTTGAACGCCAGGCCACTGCCGCCGCCGCCGCAGCCGTTGTCGCTGGTCAGGTACGCCTGGTTGTAGCTGCCGGGGTAGGAGAGGCCCGCCCCGTTGATGACGATGTTCTGGCCGACCCCGTTGAGCAGTTGCTCGTAGTGGATGTGCGCCCCGGAGGAGTTGCCGGTGCTGCCGGTGACGCCGATCTGCTGCCCCTGGGCGACGGCCGCGCCACTGGGGACGGAGTAGTCGGAGAGGTGGAAGTAGTACGTCTTCCAGCCGCCGCCGTGGTCGATGGCCACGTAGTTGCCGGCACCGCTCGGCTGCGAGTACCGGGTCGCCGTGCCGGCCGCCGAGGCGAGCACCGGGGTGCCTGCCGTCGGGCCCCCGTCGGAACGCACGAAGTCCAGCGCCCGGCGTACTTCGGCCGAGTGGTGGCTGTACGTCCAGCGCTGGCCGCAGGGGTAGGGCGCCTTGAAGACGGGTGCGGCCGTCGCACCGGCCTCCCCTGCCTGTGCCGGGGCGGCCGACAGTCCGCCCAGGGCCATCAGGGCGGCGACGAACAGAGCTGGAAGTCGTCTGAGGAACCTCACGAATGCTCCTAGGTGGGGAGGCGGCCCGGCCGAGCCGGGTCGAGGCACGGGTGAGATGTGGGGAGAACGTAGCGAGGGCCCCCACCGCTGACAAGAGCGCGCCGGGCTCCTTCGACCAGGGACGAATTGCTTGCGCCTCCCCCGCGGCCCGCGCCACCGTGGCCCGCACGTGCCACAGCGTCACCAGGCCGCCGGCCTCGGTGCGTCCGTGCCCCGAAGGAGCCCCCGACTCCCATGTCTTCGCTACGTACCGCCCGCAGCCCGTCATTTCCCGGCGCCGCTCTCACCGCTGTCGGGCTACTGCTCGCGCTGACCGGTTCGGCCCTGGCCCTACCGGTCGGGTCCGCCCATGCCGCCGCCCGCTACGGCCCATCCCCCGCCGCGTCCGTCGCCCTCCCGCCCGGCGGTCCCGCGGTAGGGCGTTCCGAGGCCGAGCGGGAGGCGCAGGAGACGGAGGGCCGCACTGTCGTGGACATTCCCGAGAACGTCACGGCCGGAGTCGCGGTGTTCGACCGGCGCACCGGCCGCTTCACCGAGTCCCTCCAGGCGGACCGCGCCTTCCGTTCGGCGTCCGTGGTCAAGTTGCTGCTCGCACTGGACTTCCTGTGGGACCGGGGGCCCGACTACCAGCTGCCGCAGGCCGACCGGGAGCGGATCGAGGCGATGCTGAGCAGAAGTGACGACGCCGCCGCGAATCACTACTGGTCCGTGGGTGGCGGCAGCGCCGTGGTCTCGCGCATGGTGCCTCGTCTGGGGCTCACCGGCACGGCCCCGCCACCGACCGGCTACCCCGGCTACTGGGGTTACACGGCGACGACCGCCGCGGACACCGTCCGCGTCTACCGGTACCTCCTCGACACGGCACCGACGCCGGTCCGGGACCTCGTCATGGGAGCTCTGCACCGGTCCGAGAGGTGTGCCGCCGACGGCTTCGGCCAGGGATTCGGGCTGCCCTCCGCGTTCGACGGGCCGGGGGCGGTCAAGCAGGGGTGGTCCGGCTTCGCCTCCGGGGGCTGCGTCTCCCCCGAGCCTGCGGCCGCCGCACCCGGCCGTGCCGCGGACGCGGGTCCCCGCCGTCCCATGCCGGTGGACGGCGTCGAGGGGCCCGGATCCCGATGGAGGTCGACCAGTGACACGTCTCCGTCCGGAGGCGCCTCCGCCGCCGTGGTGGATCTGACGTCCGACGCTCTGCACACCACCGGCACCGTGGGCCCTGACGACCGGACGGTGGTCGCCGTCCTCACTCTGCACCCCGACGGCACTCCGTACGGCGCCGCGTACAGCAAGGTCACCGCTCTCACCGGCTCCCTGGATGTCCCCGGAGCCGTGCGCCCGCCGGGCACCCGCTTCACCACCTGGGGCAGTGGCGTCCGTGTCCGCGCCTCCGCCACCACCTCCTCCGACGCCCTCACGACTCTGCCCGCCGGGGTGGACGTCCTCGTCGGGTGCCAGCGCCAGGGCGGGCAGGTCTCGGTCCCGCCCTACGTCAACGACTGGTGGGCGTATCTGCCCCAGTACGGCGGCTGGATCACCAACATCTACATCACCTCTTCCGGCAACACGCTTCCAGGCGTGCCTCGTTGCCCGTAATCGCCTTCCCCGTCACCCACAGAAGGAGGCGCGCCGTGCGCCACGATCAGAGACCCGACGTCCCCACCGTCCGCCTCCGCCGAGGGACGGCTGTGGCCGTCTCCCTGCTGACCGTCGTGGGTCTGGCGCTCACCGCCGGGCCGGCCGCCGCCCACGGCGCCGGAGACGGCGAAGTCCCGCTCGGGGGCATCAGCTGGCGGGCGGACCTGTCCGCGCCGACGAGGGACGCGAGCAACGTCCGCCACACGGACGGCGATCTGCGCCTGCGCGATCCCGGTCTCTCCCCTGCTTCCTCGCGCTCCGCCCGTGGCCAGGGGACGGTCCTGCTGCCCGTACGTGTACTGGACCGCGCCGTCGACCTCGTCACCGCTGACCTCGACGCCACCGTCCCTGCCGGAGCCCGGGTCGCCGTCGACGTGCGCGGGCGCGACGGGCTGGGCCGGTGGACGGAGTGGCGCGAGGCGCGCGACGACGCCCCGGCCCTGCTGCCCCGGGCCGTCACCCGTGTGCAGACCCGGATCACCCTGACCTCCGCGCCGAACGGCACCGCACCGACCGTCAACGCACTGCGCCTGAGTGCCGAACTCGACGCAACGCCCGAGCAGGCCGAGGCCGAGGAGGCCTTCACGACCAGCGTCTACGCAACCCGGGAGGGCCTGGTCGGCGGTACCACGGCGAACGGGCACGTGATCGTCCCGAACGACCACTTCGTGGCGCTGCCCTCCCGGCGGGGCCTCTCCCCGCAGAACAGCGGGCAGTACTCGGTGCGCGTCTGCGGACCGGTGCGCTGCGAGACCGCGCCGGTGTGGGACGTCGGCCCGTGGAACACCCGCGACGACTACTGGAATCCCTCGTCCGTCCGCGAGACCTTCAAGGACCTGCCGCAGGGCAGGCCCGAGGCACAGGCCGCCTACCAGAACGGCTACAACGGCGGGTTGGACGGGTCGGGTCGCCGGGTGCTCAACCCGGCCGGCATAGACCTGGCCGACGGAACGTTCTACAACGTCGGCCTGAACAACAACGGCTGGGTCACCGTCACGTACCTGTGGACCGGCACCGGTGCTCCGACCACGTCGTTCCCGACCTGGGGGACCGCCGTCAACATCCGTCAGCAGCCCACCGGCGCGTCCACCCGAGTCGCCCAGCTGCCAGGCCCCACGACCGTGCGCGTGCAGTGCCAGGTACACGGCCAGCTCGTCGAGGCCGAGGGGCACAGCAATGACGCGTGGTCCTACCTGCCGGACTACGGCGGATACATCTCCAACATATTCATCGACGTGGCGGACAGCTGGCTGCCCGGCGTTCCGAACTGCTGATACACCCGGCCGGATCCCGGGGCCCGCGAACCTGAGCGGGCCCGCGGGGGCGCGTGTTCGGCCCCACCACCGCCGCCCGCGAAGTCGGGCCACGGTGGCGGGGAGGACCCGTTCCGCCGGTCGGGTCCTCCCCGGTCGGTGACGGGTCAGACCCGGTCGGCGGCGATCAGCAGGTACTGGAAGGACCCGTCCCTGTAGGAGTTGATGAACGCCTCCTCGATTCCCGTGACCAACGAGGACGTGGCCCGCAGCTCCCAGTAGGGCAGGGTGTCGGGGGTGAGGTCGATGACCGCCTGCGGTACGAGGCGGTTGTCGGCCATGGCCCGCAGGTATTCCCGGCGGGAGTGGATGTTGCACTCGAAGTGCGCGTTGATCTGCGAGACCCACTTGGAGGGCTGGCCGTACCGCGGGTTCCAGCAGCCGGTGATGGTCACGTAGCGACCTCCGACCTCGAGCATGCGGGAGTGTTCGGCGAAGAGGTCGTGCAGGTCGACGTACATGCTCGACTCGTTGTTCCAGGAGGCCGCGACAGAACCGGTGTCGAAGGGCGTCGCGAGCATGTTGCAGACACGGGCGCGGACATGGTCCTGGATACGGAGGTCGTGGGCGCGGCCGTTGGCGAAGTCGGCCTGCTTGGCCGACAGGGTGACACCTTCGACCTTGCATCCGAAGCGCTGGTGCGCCATCACCATCGAGCCGCCACGGCCGCAGCCGGCGTCCACCAAGGTGTCGTCGCGGCCGATGTCACCGAGCTGTCCGAGGAGGAACTCGGCCTGTGCGGACTCCAGTCGGTGCAGCTCCGCGATCAGCTTCCTCTCACGCGCCGTGTCCTCGGCGCCGCCGAGCGCCGCCTGGTCGACGTCGCCGATGCCGTAGTGGTGGTGGTAGAGGCCGTCGACATCGCCGAGACGCAGGTTCACCGGCCTGGCCTCCCCGTCCCAGTAGCGGGCGATGTCCCCCTGGTAGGGCGTCGCAGGGCGGGGAATGAGCGGGCCCCGGGAGGCAGGGGTGGCTGGGGTGCCGAGTTCGGTGCTGGTCACGGATGCGTCCATTTCTCCTACCAGAAGTCGGGCAGGCTGTAGCGATAGGTGTTGGACCGGTGCCAGTGGTGGTTGCCGTCGACCCATGCGGCCACGCCACGCAGGAAGCGCTGCACATCCGGGACGGGGCAGGCCTCGGCCAGGGCGGCGGCGTGGTTCTCGAAGTCGTGCATGAGGTCGTTGTGGACCTCGACCGACTTGAGGTAGGCGTCCTGTTCGGAGAGGCCCTCACGCTCGGCGATCACGACGGGCAGGTTCAGGTGCTGACCGGGAGCGTCGAGCTCCTTGGTGTACGAGTAGAGGTCGTTCACGATGGTCGTCGCGTTTCCCGCGAGAGCGATGACCTTCTGCATCTCCTTCCGGGCATGCAGGTCCGCGGGCAGTTCGTAGCCTCCTACGGTGTCGGTGATGGTCGGGCAGGGGCGGAAGTTGTTGAACTGGCGCATCGCCAGGTACTCCCACACCTCCGGAACATGGTCCAGCTGGGCCCAGGCCGCTTCGGCGAGGTACCCCATGTGCAACCGCGCCATGTCATGCCGGAGGCGGTCCGCCTGGGAGGGGCTCGCCGCTCGGACGAAGTACTCCATGGCGGAGCGGTAGGCCCGGCGGGGCGCGTCCGCGTGGAGCGACTTCGCCCACTTCGGTTGGTACTCCTGCGTCGTGTACAGGGGGTCGAGGGCGGTGTGCGCCAGCAGAAGGCGCTCGCCGAGGCCGACTGGAGAGCCTCCGTGGTCCTCGCAGTAGCAGTCGTCCACCGCGTTCTCGGCCACCATCAGGCGTGTGGCGAGCATCAGGTGGTCGACGGTGGGGGCGTCCGGATGGCAGCCGACCATGTAGCGGCCCACGGAGAAGCCGTCGAACTCCTCCTCCCAGTCCTCGGGATACAGGTTGACCTCGTCCACTGCCCAGGACTTGATCCTTCGACCGACCTCCTCGACCCGCACCGGGTCGGGCTCGGGCACCGGGTGGTGGTACAGGCCCGGGACAGGTGTGCCCGCCGCCGCACCTGCCGACGGGGCCGAACGCGTCGGCGGCTCCTCACGCGGGATCAGGCGCAGGCTCGCGGTGCCCAGACCGCTGGGGCCGCGCAGGATCCGTTCCAGACCGGCGCCTGCTGTCGGCGCCTCGGCCGCGGAGGGCGCGAGGGTGGCCGGAGAGGGGGCGGGCGGCGCAGGCGTGGAAGGCTTGCGGGGCGGGCCGCCCGTGGGGGCCTTGACATCGCAGGCGCGGGCCGCGGCGGAGGCGAGCGGGCCGGCCCTGAAGTGGGAAACGGCCTCGGGCAGGCAGCTCGACTGTGATGGTGGCGGCTCAGGCGCTGGCATCCATGGCTCCTTGGTGGGGTGGGCGGCTGTCCCGAAGCCCTCGGGGGCATGGGCGACGGCCCCCGAGGTCGTCGGGGGCACGCACCAGGCCGTTCGGGCGAGGCCGGCTACCGGGGCCGGCGGGCGATCTGCACGTTCTCCAGTACGCCGACGGCGTCCGGCACCAGGATCGCGGCGGAGTAGTAGGTACTGACGAGGTAGGACGTGATCGCCTTCTCGTCGAGCCCCATGAAGCGGACCGACAGACCCGGTTCGTACTCGTCCGGCAGACCGGTCCGGTGCAGCCCGATGACGCCTTGGCTCTCTTCGCCGGTACGCATGGCGAGGATCGAGCTGGTCTTCTCCGGGGTGACGGGGATCTTGTTGCAGGGGAGGATCGGGACCCCGCGCCAGGCCGGCACCCGCTGGCCCCCGAGGTCGACGTGGTCCGGGTAGAGCCCGTGCGCGTTGAACCCGCGTCCGATGGCCGCGATCGTCCGTGGGTGCGCGAGGAAGAACTTGGTGCCGCGTCGCCGGCAGAGCAGTTCGTCCATGTCGTCCGGCGTCGGCGGGCCGGAGTGCGTCTGGATGCGCTGCTTGAAGTCGGCGTTGTGGAGCAGCCCGAACTCCCGGTTGTTGATCAGTTCGTGCTCCTGGCGCTCGCGCAGCGCCTCGATGGTGAGCCTGAGCTGCTCCTTGGTCTGGTCCATCGACCCGTTGTAGAGGTCGGAGACCCTCGTGTGGATCCGCAGAACGGTCTGGGCGACCGAGAGCTCGTACTCGCGCGGTTTCAGCTCGTAGTCGACGAACGCTCCGGGCAACTCGTGCTCACCCATGTGGCCGGCCGACATCGCGATCTCTGCCTCGCCGCGGTGGTTCTGCCGCCGGCTGGAGAGCGACGAGAACTCCTCGAGATGGGTTCGCAGACTCGGCGCCGAGGACAGCACGGCTGCGAAGTCGGCACGCGACAGGGTGAGCAGCGTGCCCGAGGTCTCGGCGGTGGCGGTGTGCTCCCATCGGGCGTCCTCGTCGCACAGGGCATGGTCGCCGAAGCGGTCGCCGTCGGCGAGCACGTCCAGAGAGACCTCGTCGCCGTACTGGCCGACGGAAGTCCGGTTGATCCGGCCGTGGGCGATCAGATGGAGCTTGTCCGCGGGCGTGCCCCGCTCGACCAGCGTCTCGCCGGCGCGGAAGTCACGCTGAACGCACCGATCGGCGACGGCGGTCAGCACCTCCTCGTCGTCGAAGCCGCGCAGCAGGGCCAGTTCGCCGAGCTCGCGGGGGATGACCCGGACGTCCGCACCGTCCTGGACGAAGTCGATGCTCCCGTCCCCGACGGTGTAGGTCAGGCGGCGGTTCACCCGGTAGGCCCCGCCCTGGGTCTCCACCCAGGGGAGCATCCTGAGCAGCCAGCGGGAGGTGATCTCCTGCATCTGCGGAGCGGACTTCGTCGTGGTGGCGAGGTTGCGGGCAGCGGCCGTGCCCAGGCTGGACTGCCGGGGCAGCTCCAGTCCCGCTTCCGGGGTCGATTCAACAGTCATCGGGCACGCTCTCCTTGGTCAGGGCGGTGAAGCGCGTATGTGGACGCCACCGGGCATGAGGAGGGAAACGGTGTAAGTGACCGGGAACCCGTCCAGATCCCTAGGAACACTAAGGCTCGCTCCGCCCCCTGAACCAAGGGAAGTTGCCGACATTAACTCGATGCGATGATCGCGTCCGTTCGATGTTTGCCCGGGTACCGACGTGTTTCAGCCGTGCCTGGCGACGCGGTCCGCGCAGGCGCGACAGCCGCCGCGAGCGGCCGCCCGGGGCGCACCGGCGCTGATCCGCACCACGATGCGCACCACGTCGGCGTCATCGGCGTATGTGCGGGCCCGTCGGCTTCCTCAGGTGTCTCGAGGACGTGGTCGGGCGACGGGACAGCCTTCAGCCTTGCTTCGGGCGGTAGGTCCGCCCGAAGCTACGCGGACTGTCCTCGTAGATTTCGACCAGTTCCCAGTCGATACGTCGCCCGCCCGGGACGTCGAAGATCCGGACACCGTCGCCGAGGAACACCGGGGCGACGAAGACCTGCAGTTCGTCGATGAGATCGTGCTCGAGCGCCTGCCTGGCGATGTCGGCGCTGATGATCTGCACGTCTCTGTCGCCTGCGACTTCCTGCGCGCGACGGATCGCCTCCTCGATGTCGCAGTTCAGCGCGACGACGGTCGGGTCGTCAGCGATCTCCTCCGGTCGGTGGGTAAGGATGATCTCGGTCCCGGACCAAGCGCCGCCGTATGCCTCCGACGTCATCTCGTCCCGCCGGCCCTGCTGCGCTTTCGCCGCGTCGTAGCCGGCACGGCCGGAGACGATCACTGCGACATCTCCCGCCAGTCGCTCCACGGTGCCCTCGGCCAGTGGCTCCCCCGCGGCCATCCAGCTCATGTCATGCCCCGGCCCGGCAATGAAGCCGTCGATCGAGCACGTGAATCCCCAGGCGACCTTTCCCATGTGTCCTCCTCGCCGGTCGAAGTTCCCGCCGGCACTCGGTCTGTCTCCGGAGTGACCATCCTCCCGGTCCGTCGTCGACCTCGATGACGACGCAGCCGAGCGCAGGATGCTTCACGTGGGAAGCTTCGTTCGGAACCACCTGGCGTACAGCGCTGGCCGGTGAGTCCGCCCATGGGAGCAAGGACCTGCCAGGGCGTGTCGGAATGCCCCTCCGGGGCTCCCGCGGAACGTGGTTCCTGTCATGTGATCCTGGTGTCATGACTGATCATCGCGAGGTTGCCATCGTCCGCTGGCCAGGCCAGGCCCCTCCGATCGAGGACGGCCTGGCCGCCTTGCTGGCGGCCTACCATCTGCGGACTGAGGCCGAGAAGGGGGAATCGGTTACCCGTGTGGACGGGTTGCCGGATCGCTACCGAGCAGAGATCACCGACCCTCGGACCTCGTTCGCCGGTGACGTTGTGCTGGTGGCTCTCCTAGGGGATGCCGCTGTGGGCTGCTTGGTGCTGACCTCCCCGGCCAACGAGTCGTCGGAGATCAAGAGGCTCTGGACCGACCCCGAGTTCCGTGGCCGGGGCATTGCGTCCGCCTTGCTCGGCGCTGCGCTCGCCCATGCCGCGGAGAACGGCGTGGACACCGTCCGGCTCTCGGTGTGGGAATGGCGGACCGGGGCCATTGCCCTGTACGAACGACTCGGCTTCACTGTCACCGGCTCATGGGATGAGCGGGATCAGCTGGTGTGCATGCAACGCGCTGCCTGAGTGGTTAAGCCAATCATTGATGGCCGCGATGAGAAGGGTTGCCTCGAAGCGGACCGCGAGCCTGTCGTATCGCGTGGCGATCGCCGCGCTGGCCGGCCGTGATCACCGGGCTCGGCGAACCTCAGCACCTTGATGGCCTAGAGCTACCGTGATCGGCTCACCGTCCGAACCGTCGACGATGTCGAGACACCAGCACTGCTCGATCTGATCTGGAAGGGAGCGCATAACCCCTCTGTGCGCGAGCTGCTGGTGCACTGCCGAGAAGCCTTCGCCGTTTCGAGCACTGGTCGATGGGCGGTAGCCATGGTGCGCGCCGCCTGTCTGCCGGGTTGCCGCATCAGGCGGTGTCACCGACGTGAAGAGGCGTACGTTGGCCGGCCGGCCCTTGTGGACCCCGCGCGGCTGCCGCCCCGGAGCGCTTCGGCATCGAACCCCGCCCGGATGTCGGACGCTCCGCGCAGGACAGCATCACCTGCTCCGACATGCGACTACAGACGATCGGGGAACGCCCCGGTTTCCCTGCTGAGACCCAACCCGCGTGCCCAGGCCCGAGTGTGCTCGCACCCGCCGGTTCTTCCAGCTCCGGCTGCGCGCCGCCGGAGCCCTCGGTGTCGTCGCCGCACCGAAGACTTCATCAGGATCGGCCTCGTCCCACCGATTACAGGACAACTCCTACTGAGGTGCACTGGAGTTGTGCCGTCGGGCGGCTGTCCGGCGCACCGGCAGTCGACGCGCAGGGCCGCGGATCGCGACGCAACTGACGCTCCCGCCCGTCGGGTGAGACAAGGCTCCAACGCCTCGACGCGTGGGCCCGCGGGTGGCGGCGGGCCCGGTTACGGCGTGCGCGTGGATCTGTCAGACGGGGACAACCGCCTCGGCCCTCATCCAGCCCCGTCCGTCTGCTGCGGCGTCGCTGGCGACCAGCACGTAGCCGTATTCGTCGTAGGACGCACCCTCGCAGGTCGACGCGCCCACGACGTCACCGGCGTACTTCGTCTTGACGACGGCACTGTTCGGATTCGGATTCTCGTACACCCCGGCGGTCGGCCACACGACCTTGTACTGGCAGCCGGCCAGGGCTGAGGCGCCGGCGGTCGGGCCGGTGACGAGCGCACCTGCGAAGCCGAGCGCGGTGGCCAGGGCTGCGGTGGCAAGATGGGTCATACGCATGATCGGTGGCGCTCCCGCGAAGTCGACAACATGTCAGGCACATGATGACAGCCTGTGCCGGAACGCGACCCTCATGATTGCCACTGAGCAGAGAGTCGGTTCGCGAACGTTACGCGTACGGTGCGCCACCAGGTCCAGCCGCTCCCGCCCGCGCGTCTGCACCTCTCCGAGCATGTGCCGGACCGCCATGGCGTTGCGACCTGCCCGCCTCGGCGTCGGTCCGGCGCGACGGACGACGGCAGGCCGGAGAAGGTGATCGCCGGAAAAGGTTTCCTGTACAGATGAGTTTCCGGGGCACGGCCGGTCTGCACTGGTATGGAGACCTACACACTCAGGGCAGCCGGCGCGGATCTCGTCTACGACGTTCGCAGGCCGTCGCCGACCGATGACGGACGCCCGCCCTTGCTGATGATCGGGCAGCCCATGGACGCTGCTGGTTTCGCCGCGCTCGCGGCACGCTTCCCCGAGCGGACCGTCGTCACCTACGACCCGCGCGGGCTCGGTCGCAGCGTCCGCAAGGACGGGCGGGTCGACCACACGCCGGAGATCCAGGCCGAGGACGTACACGCCGTCGTCGAGGCGCTCGGGGGCGGGCCGGTCGAGATGTTCGCCAGCAGTGGCGGCGCGGTCACCGCGCTCGCGGTCGTGGCGAGGTACCCCGATGACGTGACCACCCTGGTCGCGCACGAGCCGCCGCTCATCACCCTGACGCCGGACGGCCCCGCGGCCGTGCGGGCGCGGGCTCGTGTCCTGGAGGCGTACGGGAAGCGGGGGTGGGGAGCCGGGATGGCCGCGTTCGTCGCGATGACCTCGTGGGAGGGCGAATTCACCGAGGCGTTCTTCGCACAGCCCGATGCCGATCCCGCCACGTTCGGCATGCCCGCCGGTGATGACGGCTCGCGCGAGGATCCTCTGCTCTCCGACCGGTCATGGGCGATCAGCAGCTACCGACCGGACGCGGAAGCGATCACTGCGGCTGCGACTCGCGTGGTGATCGCCGTGGGCGAGGAATCCGAGGGCGTGCAGACCGGGCGTACCTCCGTCGCGACCGCCGGGCTGCTCGATCTGGCGGTGACCACGTTCCCGAGCCACCACGGCGGCTTCCTCGACGGGGAGTTCGGCTATCCGGGGAAGCCGGACGAGTTCGGGCATCGGCTGCGCGAGGTCCTTGACGGCGCCTCGTGAGCCCACCGCTGCGAGTGGCTGCGAAGTCCGCCGTATCGGCTGCCTCCTGAAGCCCCGCCGCTGACGCGGACCCTCGACAGTGTCCAGAAGGTGACAGCAGGGCGAGGACCACGGATCCGGCTCGGCCGGGTTCCCCTGCCGGGAACCGGGTGGGCCGAGCTCGCAGCTCGGCCCACCCGGTGTGTCACCCCAGGGGCGTCGTGCACTTCGTCGTCGTACCGTCGCTGAGGCACGCCCGGACCGAGCGGCCGTCCGTCGCCTTCATCGTGCCGGCGTCGGCGACCTTCGCGTAGGAACCGCCCGGGGCCTTGTCCTCCAGCCACGCTGTGACGTTCTGGGCGTCGGTGCGGGCCCAGGCGTAGTAGTCGGTGACCGACCACTGGGGCCGGGAGCCGGCCAGGGTGACCCGGGCACCGCTCGGCAGCGCCACCGTCGCCCAGTCGGTCGCCACCGAGGCCCACGCGGTCACGCTGCCGGAAGCGACCCCTTCGCACGCTTCACCCGGTGCGCACGGGCCGATCGGGCCTTCGGTGGACTCCTGATAGATGTTGTTGCCCTGTTGAGTGGCGAACGCCCACTTCTTACCGTCCACGACCAGCCCGGCGATCTCGGCATCCGAGAGCGGGTCGAGCGCCACCATCTTCGTCTTGCCCGATGCCGTCAGTCGTGCGCCGGCGAGTGGCTCGGGCCGGGACGTACGGAAATCGGCGCCGCCGGACGCATGCCGCATGAGAGTTGCGGAGACATCGTCGCGGCCGGGCGGGAGTTCGGCCTCGCCCCAGTAGTACAGGTGGTGCGGGTCCCAGGCGGGTCGTCCCTCGTAGATCGTGAACCGGCCGCCCAGGTAGACTTTGGCGTCCTCCACCACGCGCGGATCGTAGTTCGGCATCCACTCGGTGACGGACGCCGGGTCGATGCCCGTGCACGGAAGCTTCGCGCACGGTGCCTGGGTCGGGGCCGTGGTCGTCGCGTCGTTGTCCCTGGTGCACTTGGTGCCTGTCGAATCACTGACGCAGGCCCGCAGTTCCGGGAGCCAGGAGTAGGCGCGGGTCGAGCCCGTCGTCGTACGGGAGGCGCCCTCGGGGGTGAACTCGGTGTAGACCTGCCCCCAGCGGCCCTGCCCCTGCCAGGCTTCCAGCCACATGCGGCCGCCGGCGGGAAGTCCGCCCTCGGCCCAGCCCAGGTAGGTGCCCTGCTTCAGCCGTCCGTCGGCCTTCTGCACGAACGCACCCGACGGCAGTTCGACCCTGTCGTATTCGGAGCGTTCGACGTACGACCAGTCGGATGCGGGGATCGCGTCCGGGTCGGCTTCGGAACACCAGCCCTCGCACGATCCGATCGGAACCACCTCGGCACCGTACGAGTTGACGCATCCGCGCTCGGCGCCGTCGGCCACGCAGGCACTGTTGGTGTACGCGCTGCGGGGGGCCGTCGTCGAGTACTGGAACATGCCGGTGGTGCCGGTGGTATCACGGTACGAACGCGGGTGCTCCAGCGTCTTCGTGGTGTTGATGCCGTCGCCCCAGTTCTCCTCGGCTCTCAGCCACGCTCGCCCCTTCGTCACCCCGGTCCCGAGCCGTACCTGCGCCCAGGCATAGGTACGGCTGGCGTCCCAGGCCGGTTTGCCGGTGTACAGCGTGATCCGGGTACCCGAGGCGAGCGTCGCCTCCTTCATGACCTTCGGCGCACCGCCGGACTGCCATCCCGTGACATCGCCCGGATCCGCGCCCTCGCAGGGGAGCTGCGGACAGGGCGCCGGCACGGCGGCCGGCGCTGCGGTCGCCGTGGGGGCCGACAGTATCGCGACGACGACAGCGGCCGCTGCCGGCCATACACAGCGGGCCCACCATCGCCGCCGTGCTCCGGCGCCTTCCCGTCTTCGCGCACCGCTACCGCGCCGTCGGCCGCTCGCCGTGCCGAACACTGCCCCGCTGTCCATCGCACCTCCAGTGCATCGTGTCTCTGTCAGGACGGGCGCACGGCCCGGGGCCGATGGAACCGGGGGCCGCTCTCCGTGCCGTCTCTCCGATGTCTCCCGAGGCTGGATCCATGCTGTCGCGAAGTCGGCCCGGCCGGATCGTCAACGCGGTTCGATGGGCGCGTCCGAGCCGGTCAGGTGATGCGTGGACGGAGTTGCGTACGCGTGGTCGGAGGCTTCACGGCCGGTGGGGACCAGGTTCGGCCCGGGGCCGGATGTCACGGGCGCCGGAGCGGGCTCGGTGAAGTAGTCGGCGTCCCTGCGTCGGGTGCCCGGCGCGCCCAGGGGGCGGGGGGCGGGTTCGAGGTGCGGGATGTGTTTGGAGCAGTGCACGTAGGCCTCGTGCACGGTGATGAGCGTCCACAGCACCGGGTGCCGTCCGGGGGCGGTGTCGGCGGGTAGCCAGGGGCTCCCGGCTCGTAGTTGCTCGTCGCTGAGGAGTTGGGCGGAGCCGTTGACGTGCAGTCCGACGTGGTCGTGGGTGAAGTCCATGAAGAGCAGACCGATGTGCGGGTTCTCGGTGATGTTCCCGGCGCTGGCCAGAACCCCGTTCCCGCGGTATTCGGGGTAGGCCAGGGTCCGGTCGTCCAGCACGGTGACGAATCCGGGAGGTCCGGCCCGGAAGGTGGCGTCGCAGTGGCCGCGGGCGTCGGCGGTGGAGAGGAAGACCATCGACTGCCGTCGGACGAAGTCACACATGGCCGCGGTGAGGTACGGGTGGACCTGCCGGCCGTAGAACGCGTCGGCGCGTTCGCTGGTGCCCAGGTGGGTCTGCAGGAGTCGCTCCCCCTGCGAGGGGGTGGCGTCGTGGCGGGTCACAGCTGGTCGATCTCCTGACCGGGTCGTGTGAGAGGGGCGGTGAGGACGGGGGTGTCCAGCGGGTCGTGGTGGATGTGCGCGCGGGGGGTGCCCTGGTGCAGGAGAGTGCGCACAGCAGTGGTGACCATGTCCGGCGGACCGCACAGGAAGGCTTCGTGCCGGTCCCAGGGAGCGAACTCGCGCAGGACCTGCGGGAGTGTGCCTTGCCGACCGGGAATGTTCTCGTGGGAGACAGCCGCCCGGACGGAAAGCCAGTGGTGGCGTTGGGCAAGGCGCAGCATGTCGTCGAGACCGTACAGCTCCTCGGCAGTGCGGGCTCCGACGAACAGGTCCACGTAGCGGCGCATTCCCGAGGCGGCGGCGTCCTCGATCAGGGCTCGGATCGGTGCGAGGCCGGTTCCGCCCGCCACCAGCAGCAGGTCGCGGTCCCCCGCCGCGGCGAGGGTCATCTCGCCCTGCGGCGGGCCCAGTCGCACCTTGTGCCCCGGGGCAGCGTGGTGAACCAGCGCGGTGCTGACCTGGCCCTGGTGTACGGCCCGGACGTGAAAGGTGAGCGTGTGGTCCGTGCGCGGCAGGTGAGAAGGGGAGAAGTACCGCCAGGTACGGGGATACCAGGGGGTCTCCATGCTCACGTACTGCCCCGCGACGTACGGGTACGGCCGGTCGGTCCGCACGGTTACCTCGGCGATGCCGTGGCCGCGGTGTTCGTGCCGGATGATCTGCGCGTCCCAGGAGGCCGGGCGGAGGCGGGCGTCGTCTTCGGCGGCCGCGATCATCGCCCCGGCGGCAGCGGTGTAGGCGCGGGTCCAGGCAGCGGCGACCTCGTCGTTCCAGGCGGTTCCCGCATAGCGTGCGAGGGAGGACACCAGGCATTCGCCCACCGCCGGATAGTGGGCCTCCAGAGCGCCGAACTTACGGTGGTCCCGCCCCAGCCGGGAGCAGAACCGCACGAGGTTGTCGACGTCGTCGACGAGGTCGATGATGCGCAACAGCCCGCGCAGCAGCCGGTCACGCTGTACGTCCATGTTGTCGGGGAACAACCCCCGCACCTCTGGGTAACGGGCGAAGAGGATGGCATAGAAGTAGACGGTCATCTCCCCGGCCTGCGGCGCGACCACCGCCAGGCTGGTGCGTACCAGGGAGATCTCGCGGTCCGTCAGCGGGGCGGACGTCACGATCTGTCCTCGCGAGGCGCGGGGCGGAGGAGCGCCCTTGTTCGGCGAGCGGGGGTGGGGCGGTGGGTAGCAGGTGTCGCACGGGGCGAGGGGATCACCGTGCATACCGGAAGTGCTGACAAGAAGGACTTCGCAATCGTCGGTGGACGTCTGTTCTCAGGTTCAGGACGTCCTGTTCTCAGGTTCAGGACATCGTAGATGTGATGAGCGGGCACGCCTGTGCACGCAGAGGACAAGGGGGACGGATGGACCTAGGGGTGTCCACGCCTGGTTCTAGAGTCAGCGGAGAGTCGGCGGCACCCGGCTCCGGCCGGACCGGGCAGGAGGCGGCCTCGAGCTCCTTACCCGGCTGGCCCTGAGGGCGGTCCCGTGATCCCTGGTGGATCAGCGCGCGGCGTCGGATGCGGTACCTCGCGAGGCGGGGTGACGTCCGCATACTGGATGTATTCGAGCGTCCCGACGACGCGGCGAGATGCCGTAGCTGTCGTCGTGCGCCCGCCAGGGATTACCGGACAGCCCTCGGACACGCAGGTGCCGAAGACGGCACGCCGACGGGGCCCGGCGGAAGGACTTCTCCGCAGGGCCCGGGGCTGTGCATGAAGTGGCGTCGACAACCATGGCAGGCGTTCGGCTCCGGTGGAGCCCCTGCCCGGTCTGCTCCTCAGCTATGCATGCGCACGTCGAGTGCCCTTGCCGAGGGCGATGTCTAGAAGTAGTGCTTGCGCCCGCCGATCTTGCGTCCGCTCGCACCGAGGATCCACAGGATCGCGCCGACCACGACGAGGACACCGCCGACCGTGGTCAGGAGCGAGATTCCGACCAGCATGCCGATGATGAGCAGTATCGCGCCAAGAACAATCATTTCAGTTCCGATCTTCAAAGTCTCTTCGGTGTGTAACAGGTCTTCGTACGACAGACACGCAGCACCCTCTTCCCGTCAGCCGCGCGACTCGTGCCAGGTGGTACCGGGCCGTCGCGCGATCGACCGTTGCAGGGCCGCCGTCTCTGTCGTGCATCCTGCGTGTGCCCCACTCCAAGCCGCCCATGCACGCGTATTTCTCGGCCCCGGAGACGGCGCCCTCCGGGGCCGTCCCCGCCTTGGCCGACAGCGCTCGGCCTGAGCAGGTGCACTCGGCCCGTAGTGGTGTTCTTCAGCGTCGAGCCGAGAACTGCCGGCGCCGCGGAGGCACTTCTTCGTCCTCGTCCTCGTCCTCGCCTTCGTCCTCATGGAGAAGATCCTCTTCGGCGTCGTACTCCTCGCCCTCGCCCTCTTCCTCATCGTCTCCGTCCTCGTACTCCCCCTCGGAGCCTTCGAAGTCCTCTCCGTCATGGGACTCGTCAGCAGAGGACTCCTCCGCGCGGTTCTCCTCCTCCACCGCCTGGTCGTGCTCGACGACGACCTGGCCGTCGCGGATCTCACCGCGCCAGCCATCGCTCGCCTCTCCCCGCATCATGATGAACTTGCGGTACAGCTTCAGGTCGAGCCGCGCACGCCGCCCCTGGGCCCGCCAGATGTTGCCGGTCTTCTCGAACAGGCCCTTGGGGAAGTACTCGATCACCAGCAGCACGCGCGTCAGATCTTCAGTGAGGCTGTGGAAGGTGACGAGGCCCTTGACCGTCCCCTTCGCGCCCTCGGTCGTCCAGGAGATGCGTTCGTCGGCCACCTGCTCGGTGACGTCGGCCTTCCAGCTCCGTGTCGACTTTGCGACCTTCAACGTCCAGTTGCTGGAGGTGTCGTCGGTCTTGTCGACGCTGACAACGCCCTTGGCGAAGGCGCTGAACTCCTGGAACTGCGTCCATTGGTTGTAGGCCTCGCGGATCGGGACTCCGACGTCGATGTCCTCGCTGATGAGCACCGACTTGGACTTGCCGCCGCCGCTCTTGCCGCCGCCGAAGACGCCCTTGATCTTGTCCTTGACCATGCCCTTGACATGTTCTGTACCGGCGGAGAGCGCGGCCTGTGCCGGTGACTTGCCTTCGGCAAGGGCTTGGCCGCCCTTGGCCAGGCTGTTCAGCATGCCTGCACCCTGGCCGCCTTCGCCCAGCGCGGTCACGCCCTCGCCGAGCCGGTGTCCGAGGTGCGAGACGGTGTGCTGGGCCCGGGCCGCGAGGTAGTTCTTCAGCTCGTACTTGAGGCGGTCGGTCGCGGGACTGTCGGCAATCGAGTTCTTGAGTTGGGCGTAAGTGGATTCAGCCACGGTCCTTCTCCTCCTGGTTCGTGCGCGCGGATCGCGAGGCCCTGGCCACGCCGTCGTTGCTCCCGGTCGATCCGGTCCTGCGCTGCCCCTTCGTCGCCGCACCGCGGCTCTGAAGGCGGCTCGGGCGCGAGCCCTCGGCGCTGCTACGTGCGGCCGACGTGGCGCGCCTCTTGGCGGTACCGCCGACAGAGGGCGCCTTGGCATCCGCCTTGGGCGCCGTGGGCCGGGAGGGAGTGCGCGGCTTCTCCTCTTCCCGCTCGTACCTCTCGCCCACGCCGGAATGCGCTTCCTCGTCGGCCGCATCGTCGTGCGACTCCGACGCGCTCTCGTCGACGTCGCCCGTCGTCCGCGCGTCCAGCCCCTGCGCCTTGTCGCTCAGCGAGTCGGAGAGCCGGTTCATGCGCCGGGTCAGGGCCGAACCGGCTGCTGACTTCGTGGCCCCGATGAGCTCTGATCGGAGCTGATCGGTGACACCGCCCAGGAGCGGGCTGTCCGCAACGAGCTGCCCGAGTTGCCGGGGATCAAGGCTCAGCTTCCTACCGGCCAGGAACATCCCCAGGCCGACGGCCACCTTGGCCTTCTTCGTACGCCCGAGGAGATACCCGCCTACCAGCGCTGTGGCTATCTTGCCGTTGGTCATCATGCCGTGTTCACCTCGGTGTCGGTCGTTGTACGTGTTCCACGAGTCGCCCAGATACCTGCCGACTCATCAACTCTTCACGCACGTAATGAAGTTCGATTGGACAAGGTCGATCTCCTGGTTCCTCGCGCGTCCCCACGAGGAGCTCACGGCCCATGGCCGAAGGGCGCTTCCGTCCAAGGCCGGCGCGCCAGCAACCGACCTCGGTGATCCCGGCGGCCTCGTGCGCAACCTGTACGACCGGTCACGCGGAAGGCAGGGTGTGAGGGGGGACTTTCGCGCCCGCATACGCATCCCCCATTTTCCGATTCACGCCGCCCGGAGCAAATCTGCTCACGAGAGGCACCGAGCCCGTCAACTCTCATCGGCGGGTCTTTCGGATTTCCCTACAGAGCCCTTCGACCTTCTCAGCAGTAGCCATGGCTCCCTTCCCGCGTATCGCCGGAGCGACCCATGGATTACTGGATCGATTGCACTGTCTCGCCTTTGGATGTGTCCCGCCCATTGGTGCACACCCAAGGAGGAGAAAACAAGCTGACCGACAAACGACTTCAGGCTTCCCGACCGACCGAGGGATCATCGCGGCACCAGGGCCCCGGGCCGGACAGACGATAGATCCGGAAATCCCCGAACAAGCCCATGAGACATGTCACAGCCGCGATAGACCTGTGGTCAGAACGTCGAAGCGCGCCGGCCCGAACCGGACACCCCGCTATGTGCGACCCTGCGATCGAGACCTACCAAGATTATTTCCTGGGGCAACCCGCTGAACTACCGACGGCTCCAAATTGACACCACGTGGCGATGAGGGCTTCACGCCAGGTGCGAGTCCCCGCATCGACCTGCCTGACGGACCGCCACGTCTTTCGGTCGGACACAGTGCACCTCTCTCGATGAATTTCCTGACGACAGGTGAGTACCACTTTCACTGGGGTGAATTGATGACACGTCAATTACTGGCAGACGAGTAGTCATGCGCCTGGCCGAAGACCTCGGCGCGTCCCGAAGCCGGTGACGACGGTGGCCTCTACCGCCATGGCCAGAGTGGCCAGGTGCTGCATTCGGGCATTCCCGGGGGCGCCGTAGTCCGGCAGGTTTCGGCGTGGTCCCCCAGGTGAAGACGGGACGCACAGGCCTGCGGAGAACTCGCGGTGCAGCGACGTGCGGAGGCGCACGACGTCGGCGTGGTGCAAGGCACGTACGATCTCCGCCGGAGCAAGCGAGCCGGACAACCAACGGGGATCTTCTGTGCAATGGGCCGCCCGCCAGGATATCGACCGCTGGGCCGGACGACAGCAGAGTTGGGGTGCCTGCCTCATGGCGGTCTCGGCAGCCCTGTTCCTCCGGCTGGGATACCTGCTTCTGCTGCCGTTCAGCGTGTACGACTCCCACGACGAAATCGCATGCGAAGCACCGGTGTTCTACGCCGGCGAGAGCACGTCGTACAGCGACGGCGCACAACGTCTGTACAGCTCCGAGCACGACTGGCCGGAGTTGCTGGCACTCGGCTTCCTCGCTGCGCCCCCGCCGTCGCGGGTGCCGCGCTGTTCACCGGTGGAAGCGCGCGGAAGCATGCGAGCGCCCACGTCTTCCGGATTCTGTAGATGCAGGAGCCCGAGGAGCGCGCCAGACAGAAGGCTCGGTCGAAACCGTGAGCGCGGGGGAGACAGTGCTGTTGGTCCGCTTCCTTTACACCGCTGCGCGGAAAGGCTCGTCCCACGCGTGGCTGAGGTGGACCGCAAGAGGCGCTGCCAGGAACTGTGCGGTGAGCGAGCCGCGAAGCAGCCGCACCGCTGTCTGGGCCAGGCCGAACCCGGACGCCGGCACGGTAGGCGCGAGGAACGGGCGGAAGTGACTTCACGAGCACGATCCGCTATCCACGAACTGTGTGTCCACAGGTTCGAATGCGGCCGGCGCGTACACCACTGCCGCTGCCAGAACAGAAATGATCCCGGCGACCGTAGAAAACTCGGCCGCCGGGATCAGTCAGGAACAGTCACTTGGGCTTGAACGCGTCCTTGGCGTTTTCCTTCGCCGCGCGCAGATCACCCTTGGACTCCTCAGCGCGGCCTTCGGCCTGCAGGGACTCGTTGCCAACGGCTCCGCCGACGACCTTCTTGACCTTGCCCTTGGCCTGCTCGCCCTTAGCCTGAGCCTTCTCGTCCGCGGTCATAACCACTCACATCCTGCCGTACTGGGGAACAGTGTCATCCTCCGTCTGACCTATGTCAGTCGAGCTAAACCAGCTCTCGCAACTGCGAAAAAACAGGCACCCAAGGACTGTCCCGTACTCCCTGGCGGATCAGCGCGCGGCGTCGGATGCGGCGCCTGGCACACCGGAGGGGCGTCCGCGTACTGGATTGGATGTATTCGGGTGTCCCGAGAACACGGCGAGGTGCCGCAGCTGCCGTCGTGCGCTCGCCAGGGATTACGGGACCGCCCTCAGGACCGACCAGCACTGCATGGCGACAGAGAAATCCGAGCCCGCAGTGCCGGGGCAGCAGAAGAAGTTCGTACGGCGGACGGACGACCCTCGGCAGCAGCCGGCCCCGGCACTACTCCACAGTCGACTTTGCCACTGTCGAGGGGGACGTCGAGGACATGCCTCGGCTCGGCTGGACCCTGGTAGAGCCGAGCCCGGCCGGATCTGAGCGCACGGATTCAGCAGTTGGGCAGCGGGTCCGTTTCGCTGGAGATCGCGGTGTCCTTCATCCAGCCGTACTGCCCGTTGTCAGCGACCGTGAACTCCCAGCGGGTCGGGTGCGGCCCTCCCACCCAGTTCTGATTGTCCATCTTGCAGATGAACCAGCTGGGGTTGGAATTCATGTATCCGACGATCCTGCTCGGATCGGGGTACTGCGTGCTCGCTCCCATGGTCCCGTAGACGGGCGCACCCGACACGTTGTTGCACCACCAGTGGCCGCTGCCCTGCCAGCACCCGCCGGCAGCGCTTGCGGTCGGTGCGGTGGTTCCCACCACGGCAACCGCGATCATGGCTGAGGCCACCACCGCGCCCATCCTGCTCCATCTGCGCATGTCACTCCCCCGTAAATCCCTTTGCGCGGCGCCCCGTTCGCTTGGTCACCGCCGACTTCCCTCTATCGGATCACAATCCCACAGCAGAAACCAGATTCTCACCTTGAACATCATAAAACGCCCACAACAGTCGCGTCGGGTTCCGGAACCGAGCCCTGCGGATGACAGCGGTCCTGTACTCCGCAGCCTTTGACTCAAGCCTGCCGAGTACCTGCGGAGACGATCGGCTCGCGACGCGTTGAGGCAGGCCTTCGGCGTTCGGACCCCGCACGAAAAGTGGGGGCCGTCCGGAGTGTCTCCGGACGGCCCCCACTTTCGGGGTGGTGCGTCGAGGTCAGGCGCGGCGGTGGCTGTTGTAGTAGCCACCGACCTGCTCGTGATAGCCGGCGTCGCCGACATGCTTGTCCTTGTCGAACTCGGGAGAGTCCTTGATCTGCTCCTTGGTGAGGTCGACGAAGATCTTCCGTTCGGCCTCATCAACGGTGCGCACGGTGCCGGCGGGCAGCAGGACGTGCTTCCCGAAGATCCAGACTCCTGTGTCGACTACAAGGTAGGCGGAGTTGACGTCGTCCGAGTGCTTGTCGACCTTGCCGATGCTGCCGTCGGTCGCCTCGACCTTGAACCCGATCAGGTCGGTGCCAGCGGTGTGGCCGGCAGTCGGCTGGTAGCCCCAGATGTTGTCACTCATAAGACGTCTCCCTATCAAAACTTCTTGCTCCACAGGTGATCCGATGGAGTCGAGTCAGCGCCTCCGGAGGAACTCGGTGACGCGCTCTCAGAGGACCGCGTGCCCCCCGTTCCGGGTGCCACACATTTCGCATCCCACGAATATTGGCAACCGGTTCGTCCTAGAAAATCTGTGACGCGGAGCCATGGATCCGCCCATTACCCCGCGTGCCCTGAACCATGAGGACCATTACCTTCGGCTTCCGATCCGCGCACCGCACCGCACCGCACCCGGAAGTTTCGTCGCGATCGGTCACTGACATGCGGATGGGCCGCGACGAGATTTCGTCGCGGCCCATCCGCATGTCAGTGATCCTGTTGGATCCGCCCTACCAGCGGTACCAGCGTCCTCGCTTACCGCCCTTGGCAGCGGGACGGATCACGAAGCCGAGCAGCCAGACGACCAGCACTATGACGGCGATCCACCACAAGGCTTTCAGCGCGAAACCGGCACCGAAGAGAATCAGGGCGAGCAGGAGAACAAGAACGATGGGAACCATGAATATCAACCTCCAAGGCCCCGCGTGCCCGGCCGGCCGGACTCCACACCCGTAGAGCTTATGTATTCTTTACAGCACCCGGAGTGACGATAATTTCCCTGAGACAACTGTCTGGGTCCCGGCTCGACGAGGCCGGGCCGTCGATCGAGCGCGGGATCGGTATCGAACACCCCCGGGCGGTACACCCGCCGGTGGTCACAGCCCGGCGACGCCGCACACCGGGCCGGAGCGGCTTCCGATACGACCCCGCGCATCCGCATGCGTACGGACACGGGAGGAACCGAACTGTTCCGGGTGCAGCAAAGACCGTCCGCGTCGGGGAGACTTGAGGAGCTGGGCGGCCTTCGCCGCAGGTGGGCATCTCCCGGCCGAGGCACCTGGATGGCGACATGCCGCCGCGTGCCTGTGAAGCACGGGCCCTACGCCGACGAGGAGGACACGATCGACACCGCCGAAATGGGTCGGCACGCGCTGGAATCCACCAGTGTGATGAATGCGAAGGAGACCCTCTTTGAGCTCCTGGGTCGCGCGGGAGTGTGCCGGAGGGAGGCCCAGGAACTGATCGCGCTGGTAGAGGCGGGCGCGATCTCGGACGCGCACAGCGAGGTCAGCGGGGTCGGTGAGGCAAAGGGAGCCCAGGCCGGGAGCGGACAGTCGTACCGGGACGGTTGGCGCGACGGCGCCCAGGCAGTCGGCGCCGAACTCGTCCAGCTGGCCGAGGGAGCCCTTGAACGTGCCATCGGCCCTGCCATGTCCGATTCGGTGGGAGTGTCCACCGCGCAGGACAGCCATCCCGTCGGGAGGGTGGACGTGGAACGCGCCAAGGTCGCCGTGACGCCGCTCTATCTCGAGTTCAGCGACAAGTCGGATCTCGATCCCGAGGTGTCGGACGAGGTACTGACCGCGGTGCTCGGCACGATGAGCGTCGTGGGCCGGGTCGGGTACGCCGGTCAGTTGGAGCAGTTCACCAAGTCCTGCGGTGAGCGACTGGCCCACCTGTACGCGCAGTACGGGCCGGGCAGCCGCACCGCCGTGCACAGCCGTTACTCCCTGCTCCACTCCCCCACGAGCATCGCGGTACTCGAGCGTCTGACCGCCGCGCCTTCGCAGCTCCGCACTGAGTGGGAGCGCGCCGAGCTGCCTCCGGCCTGGCTGCACGGGCTCGCGAGCACCTGGGGCGCGTCGCCGGACACATCGGACTGACGTACGTCCGAACTCCGCTGTGCCCGTGCTCGGATCATGGACGCAGCCGAACATGTTCGAGCGGTGTCGAGAGGGATTCGCCCCGGGACGTCCGGAAGGAAGGTCCGGGTCCCGGGGCGAGCCGGCTCACGGGGTCAGGCGGACGTGATGTTCTCCGCCTGCGGGCCCTTCTGGCCCTGGGTGATGTCGAAGGTGACGGCCTGGCCTTCCTGGAGCTCGCGGAAACCGGTCGCGTTGATCGCGGAGTAGTGCGCGAAGACGTCCGGCCCACCGCCGTCCTGCTGGATGAAGCCGAAGCCCTTTTCGGCGTTGAACCACTTCACGGTTCCGCTGGCCATGCTGGTGCCTTCCTGTTCATGTCCCGAACCCGCACCACGCGAGAACGGGGGCCCCGGACCACACCATGCGGCTCGGGGGTACTGATGTCCTGGTCCGCATCGACACAGCAAAAGGCCCGCACCAAAGCGCGGGCGGATGAGGCGGACCACGACATCTGGCAGAACGCTACATGCCGGAACCGGCTCCCACCAGAGAGCAACAACACCACTCGCGCCGCCAGTCGGGTGAGCCCACGCGCACGGCCGTTCCCAAGGGCCAGACAACAGTCGCCGTACCAGCACAGACCGTCTCAGAGCGGCCCGCCGAAGCCACGGGCGTCGCGCCACCGTGCGGCAATGTGGTCGATGCACTGGGGGGCGGACGCGGAGCGGCGCGGACGCAGATCCTCTTGATCCACCTCGGGGTCCTCGCCGAACACGCTCACCTTCGATCGCCGCAATCCGTCCGAAAGTGACAGCATGGAAGGGCGGACACTCGGGCGGCAGGAGGAGAAGCGATGCGTATCCATTCGGCCGACAGCACGGACGGGCCGAGAACGGTCGTCGGGGTGGACGGCTCGGAGCAAGGACGGGCAGCCTCGCTCTGGGGTGCGGCGACGGCCGTCCGGCATCGACACGGCCTGCGTCTCGTGCACGCCGCCGATCTCGACCGTCTCGACCGGTTCTCCTCGTTCGAGACCTCGGAGCACGTCCGGGACAAGGCGGAGACCCTCCTGGCGGAGGCGGCGCAGGAGATTCGGCAGCGCTTCCCCGAGCTCGACCTGACCGTCAAGCTGAGCCGCAAGAGGCCCGTTCCCGCGCTTCACGCGGCCGCTCGCCCCGGCGACACGATCGTGGTCGGCAGCAGGGGCAGCGGTGGATTCGGCCCGTTGCTGCTCGGATCGGTCGGGCTGGAGGCGGTCATCGGCAGCCCCGTACCCGTCGTCGTGGTCCGCGGTGAGCCGGAGAGGGACGACGGCGCACCGGTCACGGCCGCTGTGGAGGACGAGCACGACGTGGTCTGGCTGGTACGGGCCGTCCGCGAGGCACAGGCACGTGACCGCCCCTTGCTTCTGCTCCATGTACGGAACAAGCTCGCCACCTCGGGGAGCCGTGCGGCCTCACCCGAAGGCGCTGGACAGCCTGCGGGTCCGGGCGAGTACTTCCTCAAGGACCTCGCCTCCCGACTCCGCGTCGACAGTCCCGGTCTGAGCGTGCAGACCGAGGTGGTCACAGCGAGGTCCACGGCGTCCGCACTGGTCGAGACCAGCCGGGAGGCGGGTCTCCTGGTCATGGGGAGTCGTGAGCGGCGCAGTGGCCCCGTCCTGGGGGTGGGGCATGTCGTGCACGCACTGTTGCACCACTCGCGGTGCCCCGTGGAGATCGTGCCCTGCAGCCGTGACGAGAGAGGGGTCGCAGAGGAACACTACGGAGGGGACGAGGACTGACCCTCCGCGCTGCGGGCGGTGGCGCGGAAGGACTCAGGGGGCATGCAGGTCATGCGTGCGAGAGTCCCTGCCGGTAGGAGTGCGCGCGGCACGTGCGAGGCTCACGCCGCGAGCCGGCAAGTCGGAGAGCCGGCCCGGGCTTTCTCTGTCCGCGGTCCCGTCGTCCGCACCGGGAGTGAGTTGTGTGACGGCGGGTAGGCGGGTGGCGACTCAGCTGCGTGGTGCAGCTGATCCGACGGGGGACGTGGCATGGATCAGCAGGCGACAATCAGCACGGTCGAACTGGACGGGCGGGAGAGGTCCGCGGGTGTCCTGTCGCGGGGTTCCGCCTACGACATGAGTTCGGGTGAGATCTACCGTGCTCGCGGCTTCGTACGTGACTTTCTGCTTGACGCGCACTCCCTTCACGAGCTGGCCGTGCCCTCGCGCGTGTCGGAAGTCGCGCAACTGGTGGTCAGCGAGTTGGCCACGAATGTCTGCAAGTACGCGCCTGGCCCGTGTCTGCTCGATCTCGTGGTGGACGGGCGGATGCTGGGCATCACCATGTGGGATTCGGGGGACGTACTCCCCATCGCCCAGCAGGCCGATCCCGCGCGCGCGGGTCGGCATGGCCTGGAGATCGTTCTGGCGGTCTGCCAGAGCTTCGAGGTCCGCCGGGAACCGGTCGGCAAGCGAATCCGCGTGGAGATCTCGATGCTCGACGGGCTCCAGGATGATCAAGCCGGCCACGCAGCCTGGTAGGACGCGCAACGGACGGAGGCACCAACTCCGTTCGTCTGCCTGCGCGTGAGGACAAATCGCCGCCCGCCTCGGTCCGGCCGATAGATCTCGGGTGAGATCCGGGCCCGCTCCGCAGGGTATGGGCCATGCGCTTCCGTCAGGGATGACTGCGGCTGTCCTGCAGTGGACGCGTGGGGAGCGGCGCGCACTCGCCTCCGCCGGGGTCGACGGGCTGATACGCCGTTACTCAGCGCGCATCCGAACCTCGCGTCCGGATCGAGTGCGTTGCGCTCCGAGACGGGAAGCCGATACCGCTTGAGCCGGACCGGACGGAGCCGCGGTTGCCGCGCCGCGGAGGGGCCCAGGGTACGCGGAGGTGTGGAGGCGGAGTGGGAGGGCACACTCTCTGTCACTGCAAAGCGGCACAACGGACAACAGGTGGGTGAACTCGCATGAACGGCCAGAAGATCACCAACGCATCGACACCCTCCGATCCGACGAGGACGAGGGTGCGGGGCAATGGCTCCGACAGCATTCACCGGGCACGCGAGGCCTCTCGCACCTTCACCGACAACCTCACCCCGGGCCCGGATCCCGGCACGGCCGACTCCCTGGTCCTCGTGGTTTCCGAGCTCACCACGAACGCGGTGCGTCACGGCGGCGGCCGGTACACGCTCGAGCTCTCCGCGACATCGGACTCGGTGACGGCGGCGGTCAGCGACCCCAGCACGACGCCCCCGCGTGAGCGGGCGCCGGACCTGAACGGTGGCAGTGGGGGCTTCGGCTGGCACATGGTCCGCCGTCTCGCCACCGAACTGACCGTCACGTACGGGCCCAGCACGGGCAAGACCATTCGCGCCCGGCTCGCGTACTGAGGCCTGTCCCGTGATCCGTGATGGATCAGCGCGCGGCGTCGGATGCGGTGGATCGCAAGGCGGAGAAGCGCTCGCATACTGAATGCGTTCGGCCGTTCCGGCAACGCGGCGAGGCGCCGTAGCTGTCGTCGAAAGCCCGGCGGGGATTGCTGGACGGAACCTTGGCGGGCACGTAAGCACATGCAACGTCCTGTGGCCCTCGGGTCTCCGCCCCGCAGAGGGAGCGGGCCTCGTACGCGGACCGCGCTGACGTCCGAGACCCCTCCGCCGGATCAGGGCCGGCGGTCGACTGGATCACGACCCGGCGAACTCCTCTGCCAGCTCGCCGGGTCGTGTCGCAGGGCCGTGCCGAGCGGGTGTCGGACAGCGGCATCCGTTTCGCGGCCGGCCTGAGCGGACTGCGTGCCGCGGGCAGCCGTCGAGCTGGGGCGATGGCCGCCTCGCTCACTATCTGCCGGCCCTGACCGCGAACGGCTGTCCCGTAATCCCTGGTGGATCTGCGCGCGGCGTCGGATGCGGCACCTCGCAACGCGGACACGCCCGCAAACCGGATGTACTCGGGTGTTCCGACGACACGGCGAGGCGCCGCCGCTGTCGTCGTCCGCCCGCCAGGGAGTACGGGACAGCCCTCAGGCCTGGACCAGGCCGCTGATCTCCCGCGGGGACAGGCCCGTGAGTTCGGCGATGCGCGGGGCCGGGACACCGGCCGTCAACGCACGGTGCACGAGGGCCTCCCAGCCCTGTGTCATCTCCCGGAAGCCGGACAGCTCCGCCTCCAGGTCCGCCACCGCGCGAGGTGCACACTCCCGGTGTACGAGCAGCGCCTCCTCCTCGCTCAACGGAACGGGGAGGCTCTCGGCGTCCTCGGGAAGCAGCGCTTCCGCGTCGGCCGGGAGGATTCTGACCTGTTCCGACGAAGCGGAGACCCCGTGAGCCTGCAACCACCCGTGGACGGCTGGTGTCTCCGCGCATGCCAAGGGGCCGACTGAACCGAGGGCTGCCCCTACTCGGGGGTAGCTGTCAGGCAGGAGAAACAAGCGAGCGTCATGGTCCATCGTGCAAAAGCACCATCTCGATCGGGGGCGTCAACGACGCCTCCGATATTAGCGTTTGCATGCGCCATCGAATTCGTCTCGCCACTCCGGCGAGCGGGTGCTCTCCCCTCGCCTCGCTCACCACGCCGAGCGGAAGCGAGGCCCCGTCCACGCCCACCAAGCCTCGGTCGGTGCCACGCCCATCTCGGTGGTCGGTGATGAGCCGGTGTCCGTTTCAGTCCGCGGGACCGCGGGTCGGCGGCAGCCCCATCTCCTCGCGGTCCTCCGCCACTCGATCGGCGAGTTCCTTATCGTTCGGGCGCCTCGGCAGGCCGCGCCCGTGTCCGTGGTCCGGGTCGCCTTCGACTTCCTTGTTGGACTTGTGGTGATGCACCATGGCCGTCTCCTTGCCGTGTCGGTGCGGTGGCGCGCCATGAGGTACGCGTGAATCGCCCGGGCTGCGGGAAACAGCCGCCGCACCGGCTCCGAGACGGACATGGACCCACGGCCCGGGACGACGGCGCTACACGGCGGTAGTCGTCGTGCCACGTGTCCCTACGGTTCGTCCGCATTCGGCGCCACCGCTTCCAGTGTCTCCGACGGCGTGGCCCGCCGCCAAGCAGAATCGCGCACCACGACGGTGGCGCCGACAGCCTGCCGCACGGAGCGTTCTCCTCATCACCCGGTGTGACACCGCGACCCCCTCATGAACGAACGGGCTCAGGTCCGGGTCTCGCCGTGTCGCCGGGACGGAGAGGTTCTCGTAGGGCGTGCACGCCGGCCGGTGTCGCGTCGGGAGGGCGCGGCTTCGGCCGGCCCTGGCCAGGGAGGACGGGCGCCGCCGTGCGAGCCGACGTCGGTGAAGGGTCTACCGGTGACGGGCCACCCGACCTCGTTCGCGTCGGCTCGGTCCGGGAACCATCCGCACGAGGCCGTGGACGACGGTGTCGATCAGGTCGTCGGACGGCGCGTCGGTTCCTTGGATCAGCAGACGGGCGAGGGTCCGCACCAGCGCGGGTGAGTCCATGACGCGCCGGTTCAGGAGGGGCCGGTACCCGTAGCGGGCGAGCACCAGTTCGGCGACGGTGTTGCCGAGCCGGTAGTAGCGCCCCCAGCGGCGGTCCACTTCACCGGCGTACCGGTGGAGAACCTGCTCGCGTCGGGGGCCGTCGGGGCGGTGCAGGGCGAGGGCGACCGTCTCGGCGGCGACTTCGCCCGCGTCCATGGCCTGGACGATTCCTTCGCCGCTCCACGGACTGACCATGCCGCCGCTGTCGCCGACCAGGAGCAGGCCACGGCCGTACTGCGGTCTGCGGTTGAAACCCATGGGCAACGCGGCGCTGCGCAACGGCGAGTCGGCGTTCTCCTCGCGGAGCCCCCAGTGGGCGGGCAGGCGGGCCAGCCACTGGTCCATGGTGGCCCGCAGATCGACCGCCCCGTGGCTGCGGTGCGGCAGTGCGCCCAGGCCGACGTTCACACGGCCGTCCCCGAGCGGGAAGATCCATCCGTATCCCGGCAGGTCGCGACCGGTGCGGGAGCACAGCAGGTCGGCCCAGAGTTCGAGGTAGGGGTCGTGTGTGCGGGCTTCGCTCCGGTAGTAGCGGCGGGCGGCGGTGGCCATCGGCTTGTCCGGGTCCCGCTCCAGCCCCATGGCCAGAGCGGTGCGGGCCGAAGCACCGTCGGCGGCTATGACCACGGGGGCACGGTAGTTCCTCGGCTGTCCGTCGCCTCCCCTCACCGTGCTGACGCCGACGATCCGCCCCGCGCGGTCGGTCAACGGGCCCGTCGCCTTCGTGTCCAGGCACAAACGGGCTCCCGCGGCCACGGCATGTCGGGCGAGGATGTCGTCGAAGTCGTACCTGGAGCGGGTGAGACCGAAATCGGGTTGGCTGCCCGTGCGGGGCCATTCGATGTGGACCTGACGCCCGCCGCACACCCACCGCATGCCCTTGGTGCGGGCCCAGCCCGGGGCGTCGATGTCCACCCCCATACGCACCAACTGCTGCACGCCTCGGGGGGTGAGGCCGTCGCCGCACACCTTGTCCCGGGGAAACGTGCCCTTCTCCAGCAGCACCACGTCCACGCCCGCCCTGGCCAGGTACAGCGCCGCGGCCGAACCGGCCGGCCCCGCACCCACCACGATCACCTGCGCCTGGTGGTCGCCGGTAGCGACATCCTCGCCTGACTCCACTTGCTGACTCCTAGGTGAGCGAGGCGCGTCGGGAATTCCGCCGACGTGCCGGCACTGTTGTCGGCTCGGCGGACCTGTCTCCGAATCCGTACCGATCACATACCCGACCCGCGCCGAAACACCCGCTCGGGCGGGTCGAAAGGCCGGAACGGCCGTCAGCACAGCAGCTCCGAGCGACATGCTCCGCTTGTGCGTTGCCCGTGCACGCCTCCGGGTGCGGCCCGGCGGCGGGAACTGCCGAACGGCTCCGCGCGGGCCCCCGGGGGCGGAGGAACGCGTGGACTGGTCGGCGACGGGAGTTCAGAGGACTCCGGTGCCGTCGACGAGCCGGAACGGCAGGCCGAGCAGGTCGGCCGCGGCCTTCAGGTCCTTGGCCCGGTGGCCGGTGCACAGCGTCCAGTGGTGCCCGATCCCGGAGGCCGACCAGGCGTCGGTCCACTCGCCGGGATCCACGCCGAAGTCGACGCGGGAGGTGGTGTTGCCGATCTCCAGCAGCGGCCCCGGCACGACCTCCCCCTCGGAGGCGATGAAGACGAGACTGCCGTCCGCCTCCTGTCCGAGGCCGAACGTCGTGACCGGGCCGTGCGTGACGTCGAACTCCACGCTGACGCCCCAGCCGCGCTTGCCGTGGTAGACGCCCAGCCCGCGCAACAGCGGGTCCTTGGAGCTGATGGCGAGGTGCGCCGGTCCGTCGTGCCCCATCTCGACCACGCCGTCGCGGAAGTTGAGCGCCTGGAGTTCGGTGAAGGATCCTCCGGCACCGAGGGTGTCCGCGACGAGCATCGCGAGACTGGTGCGCAGCTCGTATTCGCCGGCCACCGGCAGGCCGCGCGCGGTCAGCAGCGAGGCACCGAGGATCATGCCGGCGCCCAGCCGCTCGTGCAGTTCGCCGTCCAGACCCCGGTGGTAGTAGGCGAGGCTGTCCAGGGAGAAGTCCTCGACCAGCCGGTCGAGCCCCACGGAGACCCGGGCCGCCCAGTCGAAGTCGTTCCCGTCGACCGAGGCGTCCAGGGTGAACACCTCGCGGGCCAGAGCGACGCGTTCGGCGGCCTGCTGGTCGGTGACCGCGTCCACGCGGACCCGGAGGTCGTCGAACTCGAGTACTTCGACGTGGCCGCCCAGCTGCGCCGAGACGAGGGTCATGTCCGTCGACACGTCCAGCATCCCCGGGTAGAGGTGGCCCATCAGCCCGTGGCGGCCGTGGCGCAGCGCAGCCCGTACGCCTGCCGCGCCTATCCAGCGGCCGATCCGGTTCCAGGCGTTCTCGTCGCGGAGGTGGCCTGAGACCGAGCGGAAGGGGATGCCGCTGCGTCGCAGGACGTTGGCGACCTCGGGCAGAGGGCACTGGCCGCAGTAGGCGAGCCATCTGCCGGTGTCGAAGGTGGAGTGGTCCATCGCCTCGGTCGGTTGCAGATCGATGATCAGCACGGGGGACCCGCTGCGCTGGGCGATCGGCAGGACCATCGAGGAGGTGAGGTAGGTGGTGAGGAAGGTGACGATGATGTCGCAGTCCGCGCGCCGGAGTACGTCCGCGGCGACCGCGGCCTCCTTCGGATCTGAGACGAAGCCCGCGTCGGTGACCTCGCAGCCCATCGACTCCAGCCGGCGGGTGACGAATGCGGCGGAGTCCTGGAGCTGCGGCAACAGCCCGGGGAACTGCGGCCAGTAGGCCCCCAGGCCACCGGAGACCAGGCCCACACGGGTCGTACGGCGGGTGATGCGCTCCAGTGCGGCGCTGGACGGAACGGCGGATGCGGCAATCATGCGGGCTTCCCTTCGAGGGGTTCTCTCGGAGGGACGTTAAGCGTGGAAGCGACGCGCGAACAAGGGTTTGAAACGAATCAATCCGCGACGCGGACGGGGCTGCCGAGCTGTTCTCGGCCGACCGGACCCGTGGAACCCGTGCGGGCCGACGGATGGGTGTCGCCGTCGCGCGCAAGGGTGGCCCGGCCGGCCTCCCGTCACCCTTACGGTGCGTCAGGTCATGTCGGGCGCCTGCTGCGGACGGCCGGCCCGCACGGCGGCGGGAGCTGACGGTAGTGGCTCCCCCTCTTCGGCAGTGGCCGGGAGGTGCTCGCCCGGGCCGGTCGTGCGGCGGTCAGCCGATCGGGAGGTGCCCGCGCACGCTGTCGGCGGCCGACCGTACCTCTTCCGCCCTGTCGGCGACGGCGGTGCCCACCGCCTGCCCGGCCTTCCTGGCGCTTCGTCGGCCCGCGGTGGCCGCGGCCCGGGAGCGGTAGGCCAGCGAGGGCTTGCCGTGGGTGTCCGCGGCCGCGATGAGGAGCCCGCCGAACAGGGAGAGGTTCTTGGTGAACTGGACGCGCTGGCGGGCCCGCTCCTCCGGGTCCTCGGTCTTCCACCAGGCGTGTCCCGCGAGGGTGGTGGGCACGAGCGAGGCCGCCAGTGCGAGGGCGGCCACGCGCGGGGCGTGGCCGGTGGCCAGGAGTACCCCGGCGCCGACCTGCACGGCGCTGTTGATCCGCACGAGCCGCACCGTGTCGTTGGGCAGCTGCGGTACGCGCCCGGCAGCGAGCTGGGCCACGGGATCGGCGGCCGCTGTCACGGAGTGCGGATCGCGGAGCGTGCGGAGTCCGCCGGAGATGAAGACGGAGGCGAGCAGGGGTCGGGCGGCTGTCCTGAGAATTGCCATGATCCGCGCATGCCCGGGTTCCCGCGGGGCACGCACACGGATTTCGTACGATCTGTCGGAGCGGACGCCCCCTCACGAGTGGCCCCGGTGGTCACGGGGAACGCGGCCGCCGGGGCGGAGCACCCGTACCGGAAGCGTCACGGCCGCCGACCTGCCTTGGCCGCGGAGTTGCCCGCCGTGCGATGCTGACCGGGCACGTGGATCAGGACGGTACCGGGCGAAACGGCAGGGTGAGGGCAGTGCGGCGGCGGGGCGGGGCCATCATGTGGGATCGGTTCGCGGCGTCCGATCCCGGACTCCTGAGACTGACAGCCGGGTTGCGGACGGTCTCGGCCATCGCGCTCACCCTGATCGTCCTTGTCGTGCTGGGCGCCGATGTCACGCATCTGGTGGCCGGTGCCATGACGGCGATGACCGCCACCTTCGCCGTCAAGGACACGCTCGTCCGCGACCAGGCGATCACTCTCGCGCTGGGGATGCCGGTGGGGCTCGCGGCGACGTCGTTGGGTGCCCTCCTGACGTCGCAGGTCGTCGTGGGCGACCTGTTCTTCGTCGCACTCATCTTCGGCGCCGTCTACTGCCGGAGATTCGGCGATCGTGGCACGGCGCTCGGCCTCATGGGCTTCCAGATCTACTTCCTCTCCCTGTTCGTCGGGGCGACCACAGACGCCCTGCCGAGTCTCTTCGCCGCACTGGCCGTCGGCTTCGTCTGCAGTGCGGTGGTGAGGTTCGCCGTCGTCCCGGAGACACCCCGCCGTGTCCTGACACGACTGCGTGATGCCTTCCGTACGCGACTGGCTCAGCTCGTGGCGAACCAGATCCAGCTCCTCGACGCGGGCCCGGAGCAGTTGGAGAAGGTGCTCGACGACATGCGACGGCGCACCGCACGGCTGCACGAGGCGGCGCTGATGATTCAGAGCCGCCTGGAGGAAGGCACCCGGGACGCGGACAACGCGGCGCTGCTGCAACGCCGCGTGGCGGAGGCCGAGATCGCGACGGAGCGACTGGGCATGCTCCTGCTGAACGCACGCAGCGCCGAGCGGGCCGACACCCTCACCCTTCACCTGCCGCACGCGCCCGTACCGCTCACCGGGGACTGGAGGCCGGCCGAGGACGACGCGACCATAGCCCTGCGCAGGGATCTGGCGGCGCTGCGTCTCCTGGTGGTGAGGCCCACGTCGAACGACGAGGGCACGGCGGTGGCCCACATACGCAACCGGCTGCTCGGCTACCGCGAGGAGGAACGCCTCCCGTCCGCGTCGGCGGCCATCCAGGACGCCTTCCGTGGCATCGGTGAGGCGGCCCGATCCGTCCTGGGGCTGCGCCTGGCGCTGGACGGGCCCCAGGACGAGTCCGACGACTCGCCGGCGACGACGCGCTCACGCGAGGAGTTCGACGCGGAGGACATCGCTCTCACCGCCCCCGAGGAGTCGAAGGACGAGGAGCGCACCGGGTTGCGGCGTCCCACCACGAGGGCGGCGTTCCAGGTGTCGGTGGGTTCGGTCCTTGCCATCATCGGCGGCGAGCTCCTCTCCAGTGAGCGCTGGTACTGGGCCGTTCTGACGTGCTGGGTGGTCTTCCTCAACACGGCTTCCACCGGCGAGATCCTGGTCAAGGGCTACCGCAGGCTTCTGGGCACGCTGCTGGGTGCCGTCGCGGGCGTCGCGCTGGCGGGCGTGGTGGGGGGCCACACCTGGCTCGCGTTCGCGCTGGTCCTGGTCTTCATCTTCGCGATGTTCTTCACCGCCCCGCTGTCGTACGCCGTGATGTCGTTCTTCGTCACGGCCATGCTGGGCCTGCTCTACACCTTGCTGAACTCCTACAGCTTCGACGTTCTGGTCCTGCGTATCGAGGAGACGGCGATCGGTGCGGCGTGCGGTGTCGTGGCCGCCGTACTGGTGCTGCCGGTGCACACCGACCACCGCACCGACGAGTTGCTGGGCACGGTCCTGGACCGGCTGGGTGACGTGGCCTCCGCCTCGGTGGAGCAGCTCAGCGGCGGGGTTCAGTCCGATCTCCTCACCAAGGCCCGGGATCTGGACACGGCACTGGACGAACTGAGGTCATCCACCACGCCGTTGACGTATCCGATCACTCCCCTGCGCGGTCGGCGGCAGACCGTGCGCTATCTCGTGGCGCTGCTGGAGACGTGTGCGTACCAGGCCCGCGCCCTCGCCGCGACCGCGGAGTTGCTGCCGCACAGCAGGACGATCGCGGCGGATCCCCGGCTCCATCGGGCCGGGCGGCGGATCGCGCACAACATCGAGGTACTGGCCGCGCATGTCGCGGACGAGGGGGCCGGGGGTGAGGTCAGGTCCGGCGCGAGCATCGCGTCGACGCTCCGGGACGACGGGTCGGGCACTCTTCCGGCCGGTACGGTGACGTCCCGCGTCCTGCGTCACCTGCAGCGGCTGGACGAGGGTGTGGTCGGCCTCGCCCGGCCCCTCGACGTACCGGTCGCCGACCAGCAGACGGGGGCCAAGGCCGCGCTCGGATGAGGAATCGCCGTCACAGAGCTCGCTCGACGCTCCAGATCGGCAGGTACTCGAAGAACGCGACCGCCTCCGCACGCCATCGGGAGCGCCAGCCGGCCGCCTCGCCGGAGGCCAGCTCCGCGCAGCGGCGCATGTCGGCCCGCATGGTCTCGTGGACACCGTGGTGCCGGGCGATGTCGCGGATGGAGCCGATGGTCTCCTCGCTGCAGGCGGGATCGCCGAGCCCCGACCGCAGCACCGCACGCTCCGTCTCGTCGGCCGCCTTCAGGATGGCGTGCACGGTGTAGTTGCGTCGCCCGTCGCGGATGTCGGTGCCCGTCGGCTTTCCCATGGTCTCCGCGTCGCCGAACAGGTCGAGGTAGTCGTCGCGCATCTGCCCGCAGATTCCCGCGAGCCGCGCGTAGCGGCGGAACTCGGCCTGGAAGGTGTCCGGTTGCTCGCCTGCGGCGAGCAACCCCAACCGCATGGGGGCGAGTACCGAGTAGCGGGCGGTCTTGAAGTCCGCGACCTGGTGCAGGATCTCTTCGCCGGGATCGGCCGTGAAGTCGCGCTCCATATCGATGATCTGGCCCACGAAGGTGGCCGAGGCCGCTCTCGTCTGAACCTCCACCATCGCCTGGCGTACGGCGAGGGGCGCCTCGGAATCCAGCAGGACCTGGAGGGCCGACGTCAGTGCGAGGTCACCCGCGAGCAGGGCGAGCCCGAGGGCGGCTTGCGGGTGGTCGGGGAACCTGTCGCGGTAGGCGTAGTACGTCGAGGGGCCGCCCCGGCGTACGGCGCTGTTGTCGATGATGTCGTCGTGCACCAGGGCGTGCGTCTGCAAGAGTTCGATGCTCAGGGCCGCTGCGTCCAGCGCGGCGAGAGGCTCGTCGGTCACCAGGCCGGCGGCTTCGAAGAGCAGGGCGACGCGCATCCGCTTGCCGCCGCGCAGCGACAGATCCTTCAGCAGTCCCAGGCACTCGGGGGTGAAGCGGCTGAACGACGGCGCGTCGAGCGTGCTGCTCAGGTTCCGGAAGTACTCCTCGAAGAGTAGGGGGAACCGCCTTTGGTATCCGGCGAGTCGGGCACGGATCTGCTCGGTCGGGGCAGCGCTACGGGTCACAGGGTCTCCAAATTCCGGAAGGCAGGTGCCACGCTGCCAGACGCGGCCTTCGATGGTCCGCGTATCACCGCCGCCGGAAGAGGGGGGTGCGTCACGCCGCTCGCGCTCGGTACGACGTCGAGGTGGAAGCGGTCACGCGGCTCGCCGGGTGACTCCCGGAGGCGTGAACCGGATCCGGGTTCCACGGAGGGACCGCCGCATACAGGGTGGCGACGAGGTCGGTGTCCAGGAACTGTTGCGGTCGACGGCTCGGCGCCGCGAGGACGGTTCACGTACCACCGCCGCGTTGCTTCCGGGGTCGCTTCCCGGGTCTCTCCAGGAGGCCCGACGCACTCGGGTGGCGGTGCTCCGCGTGCGGATGCAGCCTGGAGGGGGCGTACCGTCCCGCGTCGGTCGACCTGGGTCGTTCCGGCGCCGACCGTGTAGAGGAGCGCACCGGTGTCCGACGAACCCGTAACCGGTATCAACCCGCAGGTGGCCCCGAGCGGCGAGGGCTGCGCCGACTGTGTGTCCGGGGACGGACCCGGGTGGTGGTTCCACCTGCGGCGCTGCACCGAGTGCGGGCATGTCGGATGCTGCGACTCCTCCCCCTCCCAGCACGGGACCAAGCACTTCCGGACGGCTGGGCACCCCTTCATCGCCAGCTTCGAGCCGGGCGAGGACTGGTACTACAGCTTCGAGACGCAGCAGGTCTTCGAGGGGCCGCCGCTCGCCTCCCCCACCTCGCACCCTCCCGAGCAGCCGGTTCCCGGACCGGCAGGGGCCGTTCCGGCGGACTGGCAGCGGCACCTGAACTGATTGGGCGACGGCAGCGCTCAGAGACTGGTGAGCAGGTCTTCCAGTGGAGCGGGGAGGCGGTCGGGTTCGAGGGCCTCGACGAGCACACGGCCGTAGTGGATCTTGCGTCCCTTCTTCGTGCCCAGGAAGCGGCGCAACTGCTGGTGCGCGGCGCGGCCCTGTTGGGCGGGCTGCCGCACGAAGGTCCGCAGGGCGCGAACATCGCCCTCCGCCCGGACCAGCTCCTCCACCCGGCTCACACCCAGCGCCCGGATGAGTTCGTCCTCCAGATCCGCCGCGCACACGAAGAACTCCTGCTCCCCCGCTCCGGCCCGCTCAAGACCGCGGGCGTAGTAGCGGCGCTCCGCCTCGTCGCACAGTCCCGTGAGGCGGAGCCCCAGCCCGGGTGGCCCCAGGATGTGGGCGAACCGCGCGACACTCATCGCACCGCCCATCGGCAGGACGCAGACACCTTCGGCGGCCAGGTTCCTGCCGCGGCGCGCGGCCGACGCGCTGAGCGCCGCGGCGTCACTCGGTCCTTCGAGCAGGACGGCCGACCTGACGTACAGTCGGTCCGCGAGGACGCGTGCGGGATCGCCGTCGCCACCGGCCGCCCACGCGGTGACCGCTTCCCGGAACTCCCCCATGTCAGTCACGGGACGACAGTCTCCGCCTTACCGGGCCACCACGCCAGGCGATTTCCGGCGGCTGCCGGGCAGTGAGCGACCGGGCCGACCGCTCGGGACTCGACGCGGATCCGCGGACCGTGCGGGCGTAGGCTTCGACCGATGCGGACGGGGGCGGATCAGATGACGGCCGAGGCGGCGCAGAGGTGGGGATCGACCCTCGATTCCTTGGTGGTGTACGAGCAGGGTGTAGGAACAGGGGAGCTCCACCGGAATCGCCCGGCCGACCGTCGTCGCCCGCACCGTCCGTGTGCGTCGGTCGCGGTTCAGCGCTCCCGAGGACCGGGAGGACCGATTGGTCGCCCTGCGGGAGCGACTCCCGGTCTCCGAGGTATCCGCGGTGGAGTTGCGCCAGCGCCGGGAGTCCTGCTCACCGAGCCCACCGGGGTCGACGCCGACTGCCGGGGCGTCGTTGTCGGGCCCGACAGCCACCGCACGGTGACTCCGGTGTGCGCGTTGCCGGCGAGCGCCGAGGCCCGTCGGGCTCTGAGGGCTGCGGCCGGGGAAGAGGTGCCGCAGCTCACGCCGCGGGGGCGCTCTGCGGAGCCACTGATCCCGTCGCGCTCTCCTCGGGGCACAGGGGTCGGCGACGAGACGGGAGGGTCGGCCGTCCAGCCCGCTCACAGCTGTTCGGGGCTCCGGGGCAGGCCGCGGTGCGGGCGGCTGCGGCTGTCCGGAGCCCGGACCGACCGGGGCTCCACGCGTCGGCCGACGGTGCCGGATCCAGCAGCAAGGAAGTCATGCAGGGAGTCCTCACCGGTTTCGCGGTGATCGCGGTCGTCATAGCCGTCGGCTACCTTCTCGGGCGACGCGGGAGTCTGGGAGACGACGCACGACCGGTTCTGACCGGTCTCGCGTTCAACGTCGCCACCCCCGCCCTGCTCTTCACCACTCTGGCGGGCGCGGACCTGTCGGTCATCCTCTCCGAACGGCTCCTCGTCACCGCTGCCAGTACGGCAGCCGCGGCCTCCGTGTTCATCACCATCGGACTCCTGCGGGGCTGGGGCACGGGTCACATCACCATCGGCGCCCTGTGCTCCAGCTACGTCAACGCCGGCAACCTCGGCATCCCGATCGCCGTCTACGTGCTGGGCGACGCCTCCCTCGTGGCCCCGATACTCCTCTTCCAGCAGATCATCGTCACACCGCTCGCGCTGACCGTCCTCGACCTGAACCGGAGCGGTGAGCGGGTCCCGCTCCGGCGTCGCCTCACGACCCCGCTCCGGAACCCGATGGCGGTCGGCTCGCTGACGGGCGCGGCAGTCGCGGCTTCGGGGTGGACCGTCCCGCAACCGGCCCTCGAACCCCTCACCCTCATAGGCAACATGTCCGTACCGGCGGTCCTGCTGGCCTTCGGCATCTCCCTGAGAGGCAGCGGCCTGCCCGCACGAGGGGACAACCGGCCGGCCATCGCCCTGTCGGCCGCCCTCAAGACGACGGCCCAGCCGCTGGTGGCCTGGAGCCTGGGGGCAGGCGTCTTCCATCTGCACGGCGCGGCACTGCTGGACGTCGTCGTCACCTCCGCGCTTCCGGCCGCCCAGAACCTCTACACCTATGCCTCGCAGTACAAGGTGGCCGAACAGCTCGCCCGGGAGTCCATCCTGCTGTCCACCGCCGTATCAGTCCCTGCACTGATCACCATCGCCGCTCTCCTGGGATGAACGGGCGAAGCGGGGCTCCCTGTTCGGCTGTTCGACCGGCACGGTGGTGAGCGGGCGGTCGACCGGCTGTCCCGCCGGGGGACGGGACCTCACCGCGGTGGCGGTGGACCTCGGGGAGCGCTGCCTCGACACCGTGTACCAGGGCACATGGGCCCAGGACCTCTACGGCGACGGTCCTCTCGACGCCGAAGCCGTACGTCGGATAAGCGGACCGGAGCCTGGGTAGAACGGCTGGTGGCTCCTGTCGTCGCAGGAGCCGGAGCAGGCTCCACGCGGGGCTGCTCCCGGCATGGACCGAAGGAAGAACGGTATGGCGAGCGGCACCGTGAAGTGGTTCAACTCCGAAAAGGGCTTCGGTTTCATCTCCCAGGAGGGCGGGGGCCCCGACGTCTTCGCGCACTACTCGGAGATCAACGGGACCGGCTACCGCGAGTTGACGGAGGGTGAGCACGTCACCTTCGACATCGGCCAGGGGCAGAAGGGCCCTCAGGCACAGAACATCGTGCGGGGCTGACCGAAAGGCACGCGACGGGTGTGGTGGCCGCCGCAGGACGCGCGTCCACCACACCCGTCCACCGGACCTGGATCGTGAGCAGGCCGTCCGGCGGCAAGCCGACCGTGTGGTTGAGTGCCGTGGCCGGCGTCATGGGCTGTCCGCTTCCCACGCCCACCGGTCGGGGTCGGCGGCTGTCGGGCCGTAGACGGCGCGTCCGCCCGGGCCGAACCTCCCGAGCTCCGTGCCGAGCACGGCTCCCGCCGCGCGGCGGTCCTCGGGCCAGCCGGTCACGTCCAGGAGCAGTCCGTCCAGCGGGCCGCCCACCAACTGCGCGTAGACGTGGCCGGGCCTGGGCCCCGGATCGGGGTCGTCGTGGTCTGCGCCGTAGACACGCAGCCTCATCAGTTCGTCCATGACTCCAGCATCACAGCCACCACCGACAATCGTGCGTCGCGAGGTTGTGTGAGGGGGCCTTCGGCCGCGGGGCGGCGCAACGGTTCGGCGCACCCGCCGCCGAGGGGCGGTCACGGATGCCGCGCACGCGGTGTGGCAGCGTGGAGGCGCGCCCTCGGAACCACCCGGCGTGGTTCGTTCGCACCCGCAGGGGGCGCAGCACGAGACCGAGGAGAGAACATGTCGAAGCCCCCGCTTCCCGACGCCGCGATCGCCATGCTGCGCAAGCCCAACCCGGCTGTCATCGCCACCCTGCGTGCGGACGGACAGCCCGTGTCCACGGCCACCTGGTATCTCTGGGACGACGGCCGGGTGCTGGTCAACATGGACGAGGGCCGCAAGCGGCTCGACCATGTACGCCGGGATCCCCGGGTCACCCTGACGGTCATCGACGACGGCGACTGGTACACCCATGTGACCCTCATCGGGCGCGTCACCGAGATGCGCGACGACGAGGGCCTGGCCGACATCGACAGGTTGTCCCAGCAGTACCTCGGTCAGCCGTACGCGGAGCGTGACCGCGGCCGGGTCAGCGCATGGATCGAGATCGATCGCTGGCACGGCTGGGGTGGTTTCCGGGACAGCTCCCAGGCCGCGACCTGACCTGTCGGACGGGGCCGTGCCCCGGCTTCGCCAGGACCGTCCGTCCGGCCAGGTGTGCGGGGCATGACCCGTGGGGGCGGGGCGTGCACAGGTCACGTGTGCAGGCCCCGCCCCCGTCGGCTTCGTCCGGCCCGCGTCAGGCGTTGGAGTCGAAGGGGATGCCCGCCGGTTCGGCCTTCTCCAGGTGGCTGTTGAAGTTGCCGTCCTTGAGGCCGAAGACCGCGCTGCCGAAGTCCGCCTGGCTCAGCCGGTCCCGGAGCCCGGCCGGGTAGCCGTTCCATCCCACGAGCGCGGGGAACCGCCACGTACCGTAGTGGTTCTCCGGGGGCTCGTCGTTGGCGTTCGCGGCACGGAAGCAGTGGGTGCCCAGTCCGTCCTTGTGGTAGACGATCTTGGGGTGTGTTCCGTCCCAGCGGATCGCCTCACGCCCGTGTACGTCGAAGTCGCCGTGGGCGGAGGTGGACACGTAGCGCGCCTCGTTGTTCTGCACCCACACCACGACGTGCTCCCAGTCGTGCCGGTGCCCACCGAGTCCGCTGCCGGCCACGGCCTGGTCCTTCTCGAAGTAGAGGCCGTACATGATCGCGCACCACCCGTTGTTGCACTTCGATCGGGCGTAGCCGTTGGTGTTGTCCAGATCCACGGCGTCACGGCAACTCCCGTTGACGGCACCGGTGGTTTTAAGGCCGGGCGCTATCGTTCCGTCGGTACCGATGGCGGGTGTGGGATAGCAGCCGTCCGTGTCGTAGTCGAAGGCGGGCTGGAACGTCTGCTCCATCGCGTCCGCGTTCGCGGGCAACGCGCCCGGTGGGGCGGCGAGCGCGCTGCCTGCGGTTCCGACGACCAGCACGACGGCGCTGCTCACCACGAGCGAGGCCTTGCGGATCGGTGCGCTGATTTTCACTTCGTCCTCCCGGTCGGCGCGTGGCGGGGGACACGCGACTACGCTTGGCATGCCCATCGCATTCGCATCGAACCCCGCAGGGCGACGGAGAGGTGGGGGAACCGGCGGCGACGGGTGGTCAGCCGCCGCGCGGGCAGCACACCCTGACGGGTCGGCAGACCCGCACGCTCAGCGAGACCGTCCGGCAGCGGGAGCGGGAGCCGCCGACGCGGCCTGAGCGGCACGGCCGGGGCGCAGGGTCCACGGAACCGGATCGGTGTTCGTCAGCCACCCGTCGGCGATGAGACGGCGGACGACGAAGATCCGCAGGTCTCGGGACATCTTCCCCCAGCCCAGCCCCTTGCAGAGCTGCTTGACGGAAGGACCGTGGCCATGTGCCACGCGGAACGCGGCGGCGAAATCGGCTGCGACGGGGCCCTGTTCGGGATACCTGACTTCCCAGGCCGCACAGGCCGCACGCACCTTCTCATCGAACTGGGCGGGAACCGCCTTGCGCATGAACGCCTCGGACACCCTGGCGGTCGACAGGGCGCACTCGGGGCATCCCTCGACCGCCGCCACGTGGCGCCGCAGGGCAACGCTCACCCCCGCCTTCCACTCGTCCCAGCTCTGCGGTCGCACCTCTTCGAGGGGGCGTGGCGCGATGACGGGCAGCGGCCGCATCCCCGACAGATGCCGCACCGACTCCCCCAACAGGTAACGGTCGCCTTCGAGTTCCAGCACGAAGCCCTTGGCGAGCAGTTCGGGAACGGCGGCCCGGCACCCTTCGGGCATGTTCCGGGGCAGGGTGGCGTACTCGTCCACCGGCCAGTGGGCGGCCAGGTACAGGGCTGCGAGCCGGGCGGCGGTGGAGGTCTTCTTGACGGGCTTGGCGGACACGGTCCGGCTCGCCCACCCCGACACGCGGGAGCGCATCACCTTGCCGAAGGGGAGCCGGCGCTCGGGCCGGTCCGCGAGGTCCGGGACCCTGACCGCGACGGGCGTGACGAGATCGTCCCCGAGGAGCCGTTCCTGCCCCTGCCAGCCCAGAGCGCCGACGGCGGTGACCGCTGCCTCGGCATCTGCGAGGCGCAGGGAGCGAAGGTCCTGACCCGTGATGTTGCCGATGCCGCCACGGGCCGCGCGGATCGCGACGACGAGAGCGAGCAGCTGCGCGTCGGCGTCCTCGAGGGACAGCGAACTCACATAGGCCAGGAGCACGCGCGCGGCCTCTCCTTGGCCGGGCGTGAGCAGGAAGGAAGGCGGAGCGCTCCTCAGGGCCGGGGCCGCGGGAGCGTGGGACGAGCTGGGCGAGGAAGGAGGCACATCGAGTACAACGCGCGCGGGGGCGCGAGGTCACCACCCGTTCCGACGAGTGGGGCGGGGCGCGAACGCCCCGCCGGGTGAACGATATGAACGCAATGACCAGACCCCTGACCGATGAACCGCGCGTGGCTAGCATCAGCGGCCATGCACAGGACAGAGAAGCCAGGAAGCAGCAGCGTGTCCACCTTGCTCCTCAGGAAGGGTTCCCGTTTCTCGCGGGGACGGACCGCCCACCGCCGGGCGCGCACCATGTCGGCCGGCTGTGTTGCGGGCATCCTCGCCGCGTGTCTCGTCGGCCCGGCGCATCCCTCGGCGGCGGCGGTCGGAGCACCCGCGCCGACCCCCTGCCCGGCGGAGCTCACGGCTGGGGCGAGGTGCTACTCGGGACAGGACGCGCACGGCGCCCACTACACGGTCGCCGTCCCCCGCGAGTGGAACCGAACACTGGTGCTCCACGCCCACGGGGGACCCGACCTGGGCGCGGAATCGGACCCGCGGCGCAGCTCGGACGACCTCGCGCGCTGGTCGGTGATGGTCGACCAGGGCTACGCCTGGGCGGGTTCGGCCTATCGCCGAGGCGGATACGGCACGCGGATGGCCGCCTCGGACACGGAGAGTCTGCGCCGGCTGTTCACGAAGGAGTTCGGCCGTCCTGCGACCACGCTGGTCCACGGGCAGTCCTGGGGCGGCAACGTGGCCGCGAAGACCATCGAGATGTACGGCACCGGAGCCCACTCCCCCTATGACGGCGCCCTGCTCACCAACGGGGTTCTCGCGGGCGGCTCCCGGGGCTACGACTACCGGGTGGACCTCCGCGTCGTGTACCAGTACTACTGCCGCAACCATCCCCGTCCGTCGGAGCCGTCGTACCCGCTGTGGAAGGGGCTCCGCGAGGACTCGGCCATGACCCACGCCGGCCTGCGTGCGAGGCTTGAGGAGTGCACGGGTTACGCATCGCCGGCGGCGGACCGGACGCCCGTCCAGCAGCGGAACCTGGACGACATCCTGGCCGTGACGAAGATCCCCGAGCGCACGCTCGAATCGCACCTCGGCTTCGCGACGTTCACCTTCCGCGACATCGTGAAGCGGGTCGGCCTGCGCAGTCCCTTCAGCAACGAGCACGTGCGCTACAGCGGTTCCCACGACGACGCGGCGCTCAACGCCGGCGTGGAGAGGTTCGCCGCGGACCCCTCCGCGCGGCGTGATCTCTCGTACGACAGCGATCTGACCGGAGCGGTCGGAATTCCGGTACTCACCCTGCACGCCATCGACGACCCCACAGCCTTCGTCGAGCACGAGGCGGCCTACCTGGACAGCCTCACCGGAACTCACCGACAGCGCCACCTCGTTCAGACCTTCACCCAGGAGAGCGAGCACAGCGGGCTGAGCACGTCGGAGTACGCCGGTGCGGTCTCCGCCCTGTCGGCGTGGGTCCGGACCGGCCGGAAGCCGTCGCCGGAGTCGGTCGCCTCCCGATGCCCCGCCTTCGACGCCGTCTACGGGACCGGCTGCTTCTTCCGGCCGGACCACGTCCCCGCCCCGTATGCCTCTCGGGTGGACCCGCGGCCCGGTGCGACGCACTGGCCCGCGATGACACGGGCCCAGGAGAGGGGGTGGAGCGGGATCGAGGGCATCGGAATCGCTCCCTGAGGGCTGTGTATCGTCGCCGTATGACCGCCGTCGAACGCCTGCGTGCCGATCACGCTCCGGCCCTGCTCGCCTTCGAGCGTGAGAACCGCGCCTTCTTCGCCGCCTCGGTTCCCGACAGGGGGGACGAGTTCTTCGCCGGATTCGACGCGCGTCACGCCGGGTTGCTGGCCGAACAGGCCGCCGGGACGGACCACTTCCACGTCCTGGCCGAGGACGACGGGACCGTGCTGGGACGGGTCAACCTGGTCGGTGTCGCCGGAGGTTCGGCCGAGCTCGGATACCGCGTCGCCGAGCGTGCCACCGGACGGGGTCTGGCGACGTCGGCGGTCCGTGAGGTCTGTGCACTGGCCTTCGCCGAGTACGGGCTGACCGCGCTGCGGGCCCGGACGACGGTGGACAACGCGGGTTCGAGGGCGGTGCTCGCCCGCACGGGATTCGCGGAGGCGGGCGCGATCACGCTGATGGGAAAGCCAGGGCTGCTCTTCACCCGCGACCTGGCGGACCCGAGCCCCCGACCGGCTCGCCCGTGACGCACTCCGGCGGCGCACCGCGATGCGGTACGCCGCCGGGGGTGCGGCTCCTGGAGTGCCGTGATCAGTCGTCGTCGACCTGCTCGTCCGTGATCGTGCCCTTGGCCGCGTCCACGTCGAAGGTGGTCTTGTTCCAGTCCGCGGTGACCACCTCCACCTGCCAGACGAGGACCTGACTGTCGTTCTCGTCGAGCGCGACGGAGGTGACGGTGCCGTCCTGCTTGTCCGTGGCGACCTTGGCCGCCTGCTCGGGCGTCTGCTTCACCTGGGCGAGCTGGTCCGCGAGCTTCTGCTTGTCGGCATCGCTCTGTTCGGCGTCCGGCCCCGAGTCGATGACCTTCCCCGTCACCGCGTCGACGGTGACCTCGTGCGCGGTGCCGTCCGCCTCGGCGACCTCGGCGACCCACTTGGGACCGGTGGAACTGCCGCTCGGGCTCGGGCTGCCGGTCCCGCTCGGGCTGGCGCCGGGGCTGGAACTGCCCTCGGGACTCGGGCTGGCGCTGTCGTCGCTGTCGTCGTCGAGGCCCTCGAGGTCGAGATCGGTCAGCTTGCCACCGGACACCTCACCGACGGCTGTCGTGGCGGCCTTGTCGAACGTGACCTTGACGGTCGACAGCAGGTCCTTGCGCTTCGTCTGCTCCTCGGTCAGCTGCGCCGTCCCCGAGGGGCTGGCGCTGCCGGAAGGGGAGGTCGTCTGCTTCGGAAGGACCTTCGCGGCCTCGGAGGTGGCGGCGGCGGTCTTGTCGCCGCCCTCCTGCCCGCAACCGGTCACGAGGGTGGCGGCAAGAGCGGCGCACAGGACGCCGACGACGCGGAGGCGGCGCGTGCGCGGGGAAACGGTCTTGTTTCGACGGGTCTCAAATCTCATACCCGCATGCCTAGCCGCCTCGGCGAACAGTCATGTTGTCCGACCTGCGGGTATCACCCGATCGACGTCGCCGTCCGCCCGTTCGCCATGGCCGGCACCTCGTGACCGGGGACGTCCGGGCATACGGATGACGCCGGATCGGGGGAACAGGCGTCGTCCACGTCGGTACGGCGAAGTCCCTTCGCCAGGTCACGACCGCGCGCGGGGCCGGTGCGACGGGGGTGCGGCCTCAGGCGGTCAGCTGGACCTCGGCGGGTGCCTGCGCCGGGCCCGGTGAGCCCGTGGACGGCACGCCCCGCAGCTGTGCGGCAGCGACCGTGAGGGCGTCGGGGACGGTCCGCGTGCCGGTGGTGACGCACAGGGTGTAGGAGACGTCCTCGAGCCGGCGGACGCTCTCGGACGTACCAAGCCGTGCGTGGGCGCTACGCAGTGCCTCGTAGCGCTTGACGAGACTCCGCAGCGTTGCGGGATTGGCCATCAGCACGGCAGTTCCTCTCCACAGGACGGCCGGGAGCCCGTGGGCCCCGCACCGACGAAGTCCGATCGCGCCGGCGGTTCCGCCTGGCGTCCCCCGGGTGGCCGTGCGAAGCCGGCGGCACGCGTCCGATCCCTTGCAGATGATGGTCGCTCCGCCTCACGCATTCCGCATCCCCAGTCACCGAAGGTCACACGGTCCGCGCTCCCGGGCGCAGCGGGCGCGGGTGGGAAACAATGGAGGTGACGGGCGAGCGGATGCTGCCGCGCCCGGTCGGAGGTCGATCATGGATTATCCGGAGAGTTACGAACTCATCTTCCAGGCGACGGGTGCCACGGACGACGTGGTGGTCGTCCACCTGACGGCGCGTTCCGGCGCGGGCGGTTACCCCGTCTACGCCGACGAGACAGGAATCGTGCGCGCCGAGATCAGCGAGCGCGGCGAGGTGCGCATGCAGGCCAGCGGCGGCCACCAGGCTCTGGGGGTGCCGCTGCTCGCCCGCCCGCTGAGCCCCGGGGCGGCCGGGCGTCGCGAGGGGTGACGCCGTTCCCGGCCCGCCGCCGGTTCGCCTGAAGTCCGCTCATGCCCACACCTCGCCCGAATGTGTTTACTTTCCCGAGGTGGGACCGTAGTCTGCCGGTGAAACCACAGACTCGGGCATGAAACGGAAACGTAACCACATGTACGCACCGGAGCGGCAGCAAGAGATCCTCCGTATCGCCGGCGAGAGCGGCCGCGTCGATGTGCTCTCCCTCGCCGCGCAGTTCCAGGTGACCGCCGAGACCGTGCGGCGGGATCTCAAGGTCCTCGACAGGGCTGGGCTGCTGCGCCGGGTCCACGGCGGTGCGATTCCGGCCGGGCGGCCGGGGTTCGAGCCGGATCTGGCCGAACGCGACACCGTGGCCGCCGACGAGAAGGACCGTATCGCCGCAGCCGCGCTGGGCGAGCTCCCCGCTGAGGGAAACGTCATCATCGACGCCGGGACGACGACCGTCAGGCTGGCGGCCGCCGTCCCGGTCGACTCCTCTCTCACCGTGGTCACGCACGCCCTGCCGGTGGCCGCACGCCTCTCGGACCACCCGGGGATCGCACTGCACCTGGTCGGCGGCCGGGTCCGGCACCGCACCCGGGCCGCCGTCGACGCCTGGGCGCTCAGCGCGTACGCGGAGATCAACGCCGACGTCGTCCTCCTCGCCACGAACGGGTTCTCACCCGAGCACGGCCTGACGACCCCGGACCTTGCCGAGGCCGCGGTGAAGCGAGCGGTGATCGCGGCGGCCCGGAGAGTGATCCTCCTCGCGGACTCCGGCAAGTACGGTCAGGAGCACTTCGCACGGTTCGGCGATCTCTCGGACGTGGACCTGCTGATCACCGATACGGGGCTGAGCCCCGAGGACGCCCGCGCCATCGAGAGCCGGGGCACGGAAGTGGTGCGCGCATGATCCTCACCGTCACCCCCAATCCGAGCCTGGACCGCACGTACGAACTGCCCGGGCTCATCCGCGGCACCGTCCTGCGGGCGACCACGGACCGCGTCGATCCGGGCGGCAAGGGAGTCAACGTCTCCCGCGCCGTCGCAGCCGCCGGACACCGCACGGTCGCTGTCGCTCCGCTGGGCGGGCCCGAGGGCGCGTTGCTCTCCCGGCTCCTCGGTGAACACGGTATCGAGGCGGCCGGGGTACCCATCAACGGCAGCACCCGGGTCAACGTGACCCTCGTCGAACCCGACGGCACGCTCACCAAGGTCAACGCGACGGGGCCCGAGATCACCCCCGCCGAGGCCGAGCGGCTGCTCGACACCGTCCGGGACCGGTCGGCCGGCGCGGACTGGATCGCCTGCTGCGGAAGCCTGCCGCGCGGGCTGCCGCCGCGGTGGTACGCCGAGCTGGTCGCCCGCAGCCACCGGGCCGGCGTACGGATCGCGCTCGACACCTCCGGTGCGGCGCTGGCGGCGGCGCTGGGCGAACGGCCCGACGTGGTCAAGCCGAACAGGGACGAACTCGCCGAGGCCGTGGGCCGTCCGCTCGCGACGGTCGGTGACGCGCTCGGAGCGGCGCGGGAGCTCTGCGAGCGCGGAGCACGGTCCGTACTGGCCAGCCTGGGCTCCGTCGGGCAGCTGCTCGTGGAACCGTCCGGGGCGTTCTTCGCACGAGCGCGGGTCGACGCGGTGCGCAGTGACGTCGGCGCGGGGGACGCCTCGCTCGCGGGGTTCCTGTCCGCCGGCGGCGAGGGCCGGGACGCGCTGGGCGCCGCGGTGGCGCACGGGGCCGCCGCCGTGCGGCTGCCGGGAAGTGTGATGCCGGCACCGGCGGACCTCGATCCGTCGGCCGTCTTCACCAGCGCCGACATCCCCGTGGACCTTGCCCTTACGGAGCGGGCGCCCTGACCGGCGTCACACCGGCCCTGTTCCCGACCACGACCGCCGAACTCCTGACCGCCGTACCCCCGTCCAGCCGCACGACGTACCCGTCCCCCGCACCGTCCCCCCGGGCGGTAGCCGAGCAAGGAGCCCCGCGATGAGTGAGCTGATCACCGCGGAACTGGTCGATCTCGACCTGTCCGCCGAGACGAAGAGCCTGGCCGCCCGTTCACTGGCCGAACGGATGGTCGCGGCCGGCCGTGTGACCGACCTCGACGGCTTCCTCGCCGACGTGGCGGCACGCGAGGCCCTGATGCCGACCGGTCTGGACGGCGGCATAGGCATTCCGCACTGCCGGAGCCTGCACGTCACCGAACCGACACTGGCCTTCGGCCGCAGCGCACGGGGCATCGACTTCGGCGCCGCCGACGGGCCCGCGGACCTCGTCTTCCTGATAGCCGCGCCGGCGGGCGCGGACGACGACCACCTGGCCATCCTGTCGAGCCTGGCGCGGCGGCTGTCGGACTCCGGGTTCACCGGTGCGCTACGGGCGGAGGGCGACCCCGCGGCCGCCGCGGGCCTGATCCGCGGCGAGCGGATCCCCTCCGCGGCTGACCGACCGGGGCCGGAGGAGGAAACGGCCGAGGAGGCCGACGAGCCGTTCCGGATCGTCGCCGTCACCTCCTGTCCCACCGGCATCGCGCACACATACATGGCGGCCGAGGCGCTGGAGAACGCCGGACGGGCGGCGGGCGTCGAGGTGGTGGTCGAGACCCAGGGATCGGCCGGCTTCACCCGGCTCGACCCGGCCGTGATCGCGGCCGCGGACGGGGTGATCTTCGCGCACGACGTCCCCGTGCGGGACAAGGACCGCTTCGCCGGGAAACCCACCGTCGACGTCCGGGTCGCCGCGGGCATCAACCGGCCCGGCGAACTCATCGACGAGGTACGGCGCAAGGCGGCACGCGGCGAGACCACTCCGGCCGCCGCACACGCTGCGGGAGCCGGCGGGGCTGGGGCCGGCACTCCGGTGGAGCGGAGCGGGGAACGCGGCGACGGCTACGGCACCAAGCTGCGCACCTGGCTCATGTCCGGCGTCAGCTACATGGTTCCCTTCGTCGCGGCGGGCGGCCTGCTGATCGCGCTCGGTTTCGCGATCGGCGGCTACCGGATCGACAAGGCGCCCTCGGTCGTGGACCACTTCGTGTGGACGCAGGCCGGCAGCTGGGCGGCGCTGCTGTTCCAGATCGGTCAGGTCGCCTTCGCCTTCCTCGTCCCCGTCCTGGCCGGTTACATCGCCTACGGCATGGCCGACCGCCCCGGCCTCGTGCCCGGGTTCGTCGGCGGCTCGGTCGCGCTCACCGTCGACGCCGGTTTCCTCGGCGGCCTCGCGGCCGGCCTCATCTCCGGCGGCGTGGTGATGGCCGTTCAGCGGGTGCGCATACCGGCGGTGATGCGCGGCATCATGCCGGTGGTGGTGATCCCGCTGCTCTCCTCCGCGGTGACCGGCTTCCTGATGTTCGTCGTCATCGGCAAGCCCATCGCCACCGCGCAGCGGGCGATGACCGACTGGCTGAGCGACCTCACCGGCACCAACGCCGTCCTGCTGGGCGCCCTGCTCGGCCTGATGATGTGCTTCGACCTCGGCGGGCCGGTCAACAAGGTCGCCTACACCTTCGCCACCGCGGGCATCGCCGTGTCCGACCCGTCCGGAAGCGCGATGAAGATCATGGGCGCGGTGATGGCGGCGGGCATGGTGCCGCCGCTGGCGATGGCCCTGGCCACGACCGTGCGCGGGCGGCTGTTCAACCGCACCGAACGCGAGAACGGCAAGGCCGCCTGGGTGCTGGGCCTGTCCTTCATCACCGAGGGCGCCATTCCGTTCGCCGCGGCCGATCCGTTGCGCGTCATCCCCTCGGCGATGGCCGGTGGAGCGGTCACCGGCGCTCTGTCGATGGCCTTCGGCGCCACGCTGCGCGCCCCGCACGGCGGCATCTTCGTGGTCCCGCTGATCGGCAACCCGCTGCTGTACCTGGTCGCCATCGCCGCAGGTGTCGTCACGACCACGGCCCTGGTGATCGTGCTGAAGACACTGCGCAGGCCCGCACCGGACGCCACGGCAGGCGCCTCCGGGGCGACCACCGGTCAGGAGGACTCCGCCGACGTCGCGCAGCCGGTGACGGTGTGACGCGAAGGCGGCCCACGGCGGTGGTGCGGAGACCGCTCACGGCGGTGGTGCGGGGACCGCTCACGGCGGTGCTGCGGAGGCGGCACACGGCGGGGACGTGGTGACGGTGTACGGCGGTGGCGCGGAGGCGGCCCACGGCGGGGACGTGGTGACGGTGTACGGCGGTGGCGCGATGGCGGCGCACCGCGGTGCCGCGGTGACGGTGCCCGGCGGCGACGCGGCGACGGTGTGACGGACGGCACGCCGGGCTGTCCCTTTGCGGCGCTGTGAGTAGTTCACGTCACCTGCGATGTACGTCACGATCCTGGGTTGTCGTCCCGAATCGTGGTGTTCACTGGAGACATGCCTGCGCATGTCTCGCTCCTGCTGTTGTTCGGTGTGGTGCTGCCCGCCGCGCTGGTCCTCTTCTGTGCGGTCGGACTGGCCGGTTACCGGTTCGGTCTCCGTCTCGAGATACGCCACAGGCATCCCGGAGGCATCGTCCGACCCGTCCTGCCGGCCCAGCGCCGGGCCGGACCGCACCGCGAGTACGTGGACCTCACCCCGGCCGAGCGGGCCGCCTTCGCGGGCCTGGCGCGGCAGCTCGGCGAGGGGTACTGACCTCGCGGGGACGGCGGCACCGGTCCGGCCCGCCGTCCCGTCGGCCGGGGCCGTCCTCCCGCACGGCCCCGGCACCGCTCACGGCACCTGCGCCGCCCTGCGCTCCATGGCGTTCCGGGCGGCGTCCTCCGTCTCGTAGACCTCGCACATGTGCCGGCCGTCGGGGGTCGCGGTGTGCTCCACCTCCCACAGGGTCAGCTCCCTGCCGCCGTCCAGCAGGAACGCGTGCGCGTACAGCGAGAAGCGCAGCCCGGGCCGGGACGTGCGGGAGGGGCGGCCGAACGCCTGCGTGATCCGGTGTCCGGCCGCCGCCGCCAGCAGGGCCGAAATCTCGGCGCCGGGCCGGTCGGCGTTCTCCGCCCGCCGCAGCAGCCGGCGCGCGTGGTCGGCGGAGTTCTCCCTGATGTAGGCGGGCCGCATCCTGGGCACGACGGACAGCTGTGTCAGCGCCGCGAGGTCCAGCGCAGGGGTGTCGGGCGGGAGCGGCAGCCGCTCGGTGGCGGTGCGCAGTTCCTCCTCGTCGACGTACACCTCGTGCTGCGGCTCCGCGCCGGGCACGGTGGTGTGCACGAGTTCCCAGAGGGTGAGTGCGGACCCGTCGGCCAGCAACCAGGTGTGGCGGTAGGTCTCGCGGCGCAGCCCCGCACTGTGCAGCGCGGAGTGCAGCGAGCCGTCGTAGGCCAGGGCGCACTCCAGACGCCGTATCGTCTCGTCGGGCAGCTCGAAGGAGTTCAGCGCGCGGCCCAGAAGCCGCGTGAGATGGTCCTCGGGGGACTCGGGCGACCGTTCCGGCTCCTGCGCCGTCTCGTACGGAACGCTCAAGGCATCTCCTGGCGTTGCTGCATGTCACCTGATGGGTGCATACCGTAGTCCTCGGCCCCGCCTCATGTCCGGGAACCGGGGAAACATGATGCGGAGAAACGGACGGGCCGCGCGAGGAATTCCCGCGCGGCCCGGAACGGCTGAAATCCGCTGCTCAGCGGCTTGTTCACAGTGTTTCGAGGGGGACTTGCGCGATCTGTGGTGCGCGCCTCAGACGGCGCTGCCCGCGGTCCACTCGCTCCACGGCATGTTCCAGCCGTTGAGCCCGTTGTCCGGGGTGACCGTCTTGTCGGGGGAGTTCTTGACGATCACGACGTCGCCGATGAGGGAGTGGTCGTAGAACCACTTGGCGGGGGTGTCGCCCTGGGCGCCCTGCACGTCGCGCATGCCGACGCAGCCGTGGCTGGTGCCCTCGCGGCCGAAGGGCGGATTGCCCTTGTTGTACCAGTAGTTGCCGTGGATGAAGGTGCCGGAGGTGGTCAGGCGCATCGCGTGCGGCACGTCCGGGATGTCGTACTCGCCGCCGAGACCGACCGTCTGGCTGTTCATGCGGGTCTGCGCGAACTTCTCCGAGATCACCATCTGGCCGTTGTAGGTGGTGTGCTGGGGGCTGCCCGTGGAGACCGGGATGGTCCTGACGGTCTTCCCGTCCCGCACGACCGTCATGGTCTGGGTGTTCGCGTCGACCGTGGAGACCTGCGAACGGCCCACGGTGAAGGTCACCGTCTTCTTCTGCACGCCGAAGATGCCGGGGGCGCCCTCCACGCCGTCCAGGTCGATCTTCACCGTGACCTTGGAGCCGGCCTTCCAGTACTCCTGCGGGCGGAAGTCGAGGCGCTGCGCGTTGAACCAGTGCCCCACCACCTGCTGGCCGCTGCTGGAGGTGACCGAGATGTGCGACTGCACGGCCTTCTTGTCGGTGATGGCCTTGTCGAACGTGAACGACACGGGCATGCCGACGCCGACCGTCGTGCCGTTGTCCGGCGTGTAGGTGCCGATGTAGCTGTGGTCCGTGGTGACGGTGGTGAAGATGGAGTTGGCGGCTGCGGGCCGGCCCTCGGCGTCCTTCGCCTGCGCCGAGATCCGGTACTTGGTGCCGCGCTCCAGCTGCTCCTTCGGCTTCCACGTCGTGCCGTCCGCCGACAGGGTGCCGGGCACGGTCTCGCCGGAGTCCGCCTCGGTCATCGTCACCTCGGTCAGCTTGCCGCCGCTGACCTTCACGCCGGTGGTGTTGATGGACGCGCCGGTCGAACCGTCCTCGGCCGAGATGGTGATACGGGCTTCGGAGGTCTTGGCGGTGTCCTTGCCCCCTTCGTCGGCCGTGGCGTCGCCGCCGCAACCGGTCAGGGTGAGGGTGCCGACCACCAGGGCGGCACAGGCCCCCAGGAGGCGCCGCGCTGTTATGTCGGACCGTGTCACGGGCTGCTCCAGATTCGGTGTGAGGTCATGATCGGCTGCACTGCGTAGGTGAAGAGGCGGCCGGTCCCCCCACGGTTCCGCCGGAAGCCGCCACGAAGGGCACGCGTGACGAAACTGCGACAATCCCGATGTGACGCCCCGTCGGTTCGCCGGTCCGCAGGGCTCGCCACGGGGATGCTCCGCGCAGCCGCCTTCCGGCCGGCCGCCCGGACGGGAAACCCGCGGTGCGCGGCGGACGCCGCCTGGAGCGGCCCGGCCGCGTCCACGGGACTCACCGCCGTACCGACGGCGGGGTCCCGCCGTCAGCGGGATCCCACCGTCACTGGGGGCCCGTACCGTCACCTGGGCCCGTACAGCTCCTCGTACGCCGGCCAGACGCCGCCCGGCCCGTCCACCGACTCGGCGGCACGGACCGCGTTGACGATCGCGCGGATGACCGTGTCCGCGCCCGCCGCGAGGACGTCGTTCAGCGCCAGGGGCTGCTCCCCGTCCAGCGGGCGTGCGCCGGTGGCCAGGGCGAAGACGGTGTCGCCGTCGTTGAGCAGATGCACCGGACGCACGGCTCGTGCGATGCCGTCGTGCGCGGTGCCCGCCAGCTTCTGGGCCTGCGCCTTCGACAGGGCCGCGTCGGTGGCGACCACGGCGAGCGTGGTGTTCAGCGGCGGAGTCGTCTGCCGTGCGGCCACCTCGGCGAGACGGCGGCGCGCGGCCTGGTGCACCCGCGGGGCGGGACGCTCCACCCGGCCCTGGAACAACTCCCCGTACAGCACACCCGTCTCCGGGTCCAGCGCCGAGCCGGCCGCGTTGGCCACCTCCAGCGCCGCCACGGTGACGCCCGAGTCGAGCACGGTGCTCGCGGTGCC
>NZ_JBFALP010000023.1:0-99563 GCF_040660235.1 Streptomyces sp. NPDC049970
CTGGCCGGGCCGTGCGGGCCCGCGGGGGGCCGCCCCCGGCCCCCCCCCCCCGCCCCCCGCGGGGGGGGGCCCGCGCGGCGCCCCGCCCCCGGTATGACGCGGGACGGCACCCGCCGCGCCTACGCTGACCCGACCATGTCCCCTTCTCACGCCGACGGTCCGCCGGGCGCCGCCCGCCGCGAGCTGCGCGAGCTCGCCCACGGGCTGTTCCACCCGTCCCATCCGCCGACCGCGCTGTTCGCCGGGTCCCCGAGGCGCTGGCTGCGGCTGCTGCCGTACGCCGTCGTACTCGCCCTCGTCGGCGTCTTCCTCCCCGTCACGATCCAGGTGCTGACCGGCGACTACGGGGTGGGCGGCGGGGTGGCGGGCGCCCTGGCCGTGGGGCAGGCCGCCCCCCTCCTGATGCTGGCGCACCACCCGCTGCGGGCCTGGTGGATCGTGTTCACCGCGGACATCGTGGGCGCCCTGGTGCTGCTGGGGCGGCCCGACCAGGGGAGCATCTGGCCGTGGACCCCGCCGGCCGTCGTCGGTTACCTCTTCGTGCTGCTCGCCCTCGGACTGCGCGAGAGCCGGCGGACCGTGATCGGTGTCGGGCTGGCGACGGGCGCGGCCGGACTCCTCCTGCACCTGATCGCTCCCTCGCGCAGCGACGGCGGCGCCCTCCTGCTGTTCGTCCTCGGCGGGGTGGTGCTGGTGATCGGGGCCGCGGTACGGGAGCGGAGCGAGGCTCAGCGCCGACTGGCCGAGCAGGAGTCGATCAGCGAGGAGGAGCGGGCGCGGCGGACGCTGCTGGAGGAGCGCACCCGGATCGCCCGTGAGCTCCACGACGTGGTCGCGCACCACATGTCGGTGATCACGGTGCAGGCCGACTCGGCTCCGTACCGGGTCGGCGGGCTCTCCGAGGAGGCGCGGGCGGAGTTCGCGTCGATCGCGGCCGGTGCCAGGGAGTCGTTGGCCGAGATGCGCCGGCTGCTGTCGGTGCTGCGCAGTGACGGCAGCCCCGGCGAGCTGGCCCCGCAGCCGGGCCTCGACCGGGTGCAGCAGTTGGTGGAGGCGACGGTACGAGCGGGTCTCCCCGCCGAGTTGTCGCTGGCGGCCGACGTGGTGGAGGCGCTGGAGCGGGGCGGTGTGCCGCAGGTGGTGAACCTGTCGGCGTACCGCATCGTGCAGGAGGCACTGGCCAATGTCGTCCGGCACGCGCCGGGGGCGCGGACGCGGGTGTCGGTCACGGCTCGCGACGGCCGTCTGACGGTACTGGTCGTCAACGGCGCTCCACCGGAGGAGGGTTCGCCGCTGGAGACGTCGGGGACGGGACACGGGCTGGTCGGCATGCGGGAACGCGTACGGTTGACCGGCGGCACACTCGACACGGGCCCCCTGCCCGACGGGGGGTTCCGGGTGGCCGCGCGGCTCCCGCTGCCGCCGCCCCAGCCGCCCTCGGCATCCCTGACTCCGGAGGAACCGTGGCCATCCGCGTGATCATCGTCGACGACCAGGCCATGGTGCGGGCCGGATTCGCCGCGCTGCTGGCGGCGCAGAGCGACATCGACGTGGTGGGCGAGGCCCCCGACGGGCGCAAGGGCGTCGAGGTCAGCAGGACCGCGCACCCGGACGTGGTCCTGATGGACGTGCGGATGCCGGAGATGGACGGACTGGCCGCCGCACGGGAGCTGTTGAGCCCGCCGGTGGGTGTCGTCCACCGCCCGAAGGTCCTGATGCTCACCACGTTCGACGTCGACGACTACGTGTACGAGGCGCTGCGCGCGGGGGCGTCCGGGTTCCTGCTGAAGGACGCCCCGCCGGCGGACCTGATCTCGGCCGTGCGGGTCGTGGCGGCGGGTGACGCGCTGCTGGCGCCGTCGGTGACCCGGCGGCTCATCGCGGACTTCGCGCGTCAACGGCCGGCACCGCCGTCGGGCGGTCCCGCCCTGCGGCTGAACGGCCTGACGCCGCGTGAGACGGAGGTCCTGGAGCTGATCGCCCGGGGCCTGTCGAACCAGGAGATCGCGACGCGGCTGGTGTTGGCCGAGCAGACGGTGAAGTCGCACATCGGCAGGGTGCTCGCCAAGCTCGGGCTCAGGGACCGCGCACAGGCCGTGATCTTCGCGTACGAGTCGGGGCTGGTGGCTCCCGGGGAGGCCTGAGGACCGACCCGGCGTCCCCGGACGCGGTGCGGGTCTGCCCCGCTGTCCCTGTCGCCTGTCCCCTGCCCCTCTCCCCTGCACGGTGTGAGGCTGTCCCGGTATCCCCCGACGTGGCGTGGGGCCGGCCCCCGGTACACCCCCTACCGCGGTATCACCGGCAGGTTGGCTCCGAGGGGTGACGCCCCGCCACCCCTCGTCCTCCTACTTTCCTCCCCGGCACACCGAACGGCGTGCACAGGTCATACGGGGAGGGCACCATGCGCCGATTCACGAGGACGCTGGCCGCGGTCGCGCTGGCGACCACGGTGGTGGCGGGGACGGCCGGCTGGGCGTCCGGAACCACTCAGCGGGCGGTGACGGGGCCGCCGCCCGGCAGCGCCTCGTGGCGCGCCGACGGGGTGCTGGGGCGGGAGCTACCCGACCCCGCTTCGGTGACTGCCCGTCAAGTACACGTTTTCTTCTCAGGGTTGAGCACCCTCGAACAGCAGGAGCTGCTCGAACGGCACCCGTTGGTGGTCGGCAATCTGGACGGAGTGCCGCTGGAGCTCCGCTACCGCGCCAACGCCCGTGCCCTGCGGGCCTTCCACGACTCCCGGTACGCCTCTCTCGCAGCACCCGGCCGGCAGATCCTCGCGTTCGACCCGCGAGGGCGCGGCCAGGTCGCCGAGGTGTTCGGGGACCTGCGCTCCGCACGTCACGTGTCGGTCGTGGTGCCCGGGTCGGACATCGACGCCGGGACCTTCGACCGGCGCGGCGACGTGTACGGCACTCCGGCGGGCATGGCGAGGTCGCTGTACGCCGAGACGGGCCAGGGCGGCGCGGTGATCGCCTGGGCGGGCTACACGACGCCGGTCGGTGTCGGCCTGGACGCGGCGACGGGAGATCTGGCCGAGGCGGGTGCGCACCGTCTGACCCGCTTCACGGCGGGGCTGGCGGCCGACGGGCTGCCCTCGCCGGTCGTGTTCTGCCACAGCTACGGCTCGGTGGTGTGCGGACTCGCGGCCTCCGGGCTCGGGGCCACGGACCTGGTCGTGCTCGGCTCCCCCGGCATGCGCGCCGACGACGTGGCGGATCTGCGTACCGGGGCGCGGGTCTGGGCGGCCAAGGACGACTCGGACTGGATCGACGACGTGCCGCACGTCGAGGTGGCGGGCCTCGGGCACGGTCCCGACCCCACCGACCCGGAGTTCGGCGCGCGCCGGGTGCCGGCCGAGGACGCGGCGGGCCACACCGGCTACTTCGCTCCCGGCACGGACTCCCTCCGGGCCTTCGCCGCCATCGCCGAGGGGGAATCCCGATGAGCGTGCGGCAGTCGGCCTCCCGGATCGACGCGGCCACCCCGGCCCACCGGGACCGTGCGGTCGACGGGTTGCGCGCCCTGGCGCTGATGGCCGTACCGGCGGGTCACTGGCTGCTCGGTGGTTTCGACCTGGACGGTGCGGGCGGTCTGCACAACGCCAGCCCGCTCTCGACGTTCGCGGTGTTCTCGCCGGTGAGCTGGGTGCTCCAGATGCTGGGCGTCTTCTTCCTGGTCGGCGGCTACGCCTCCGTCCTCTCCTACGACCGCAGGCCGTCCACCACCGGGGCGTGGCTGCGCGGCCGGATGACCAGGCTGGGCAGGCCGGTGCTCGGCGTGACCGCCGTGTGGGCGCTGGTGGTTCCGGTGCTGTACGCCGTGGGCGTGCCCGAGGCCACCCTGCGCACGGGGGCGAAGCTGGTGATCCAGCCGCTCTGGTTCGTCGGGGTGTACGCCGTGGTCACGGTCCTCACGCCGTACTGCGTGCTGGTGGCCGGGCGGCTCGGCGGCTGGGCGGCGGCTCCGCTGCTCGGCTCGGTCGCCGCGGTGGACTTCCTGCGCTACGGACCGTACGCGGACGCCGTGCCGTCCTGGCTCGGCGTGCTGAACATCCTCCCCGGCTGGCTCTTCGCGTACCAACTCGGCGTCTGCTGGGGCCGGGGCCGCCTCTCCCCGCGCGGCGCCCGGTTCCTGCTCGTCGGCGGTACGGTCCTGTTCGCGGTGCTGCTGGCGGTCCTGCACTACCCGGCGTCGATGGTCGGCGTGCCGGGTGAGGCGCGGACCAACTCGCATCCGCCGTCGCTGCTGGTCCTCGCGCTGGCCTCGGCGCAGAGCGGTGCGGCGATCCTGCTGCACGGGCGGATCGGCAGGGTGCTGCGCCGCCCCGTGCTGTGGGCGCCCGTGGTGGTGGTCAACCTGTCGGCGATGACGATCCTGTGCTGGCACCAGACGGCGATGCTGGCGGCGGCGGTCCCGGCGGCGTTCACCGGCGTGGTGCCGGGCCTGACGACGAGCCCGGACTCGGTCGGCTGGATCCTGGCCCGGCTGGCGTGGATGCCGTTGTTCGCCGCCGTGCTGGTGCTGATCTCCCGGTACGCCCGGCGGTTCGAGGCGCCCTGGGAGACGGGCAGCAGTGCCGGGAAAGCCCGCCGGGCGGTGGCGGGGCTGCTCGCGGCGGGCTTCGCGGTCTTCGCGCTCCGGCTCGCCTGAGAACGCGAAGACCGCACCGGGCCACGCCGGCTACTCGCGTGCGGTGGCCGTGCTGCTCATGTCCGGGTAGCGGTCGCCGGCCACCTGGCCCGCGATGGGCTCCAACGCGCCGAGTTCCCGCTCCGTCAGCGTCAGCCGGGTCGCCGCGACGTTCTCCAGCAGACGGCTGCGCTTGCGCGTTCCCGGGATCGGCACCACGGTCAGGCCGTGCACCAGCGCCCGCTGCTGCACCCAGGCAAGAGCCACCTGCGCGGCCGTCGCACCGTGCGCGGCCGCGATCTTGTGCACCGGCTCCAGCAGGGCCGCGTTGGTCTTCGCGTTCTCACCGCTGAAGCGGGGCTGGTTCCTGCGGAAGTCACCCTCGCTCAGCTCCTTGCCCGCGTCCGCGAACGCGCCGGTCAGGAAGCCCCGCCCGAGCGGCGAGTACGGGACGAGCGCCACCCCGAGCTCGACGGCGGCGGGGACGGCGCTGTGCTCCACGTCGCGGCTGAACAGGGACCACTCGGACTGGAGGGCCGCGATCGGGTGTACGGCATGGGCCTGACGGAGTTCGGCCCCGGTCACCTCGCTCAGCCCGAGCTGCTTGACCTTGCCCTCCCGCACCAGGTCGGCCATAGCGCCCACCGAATCGGCGAGCGGCACGAGGGGATCGCGGCGGTGCATGTAGTAGAGGTCGATGACATCGGTGCCCAGCCTGCGCAGGCTGGCCTCGACGGCCTGGCGGATGTACGCCGGGTCGTTGCGCACCGCGCGGTGGTTCGGGTCGGTGTCGCTCCGCTCGATGGCGAACTTCGTCGCCAGCGTGATCTCGTCGCGGTGCGCCCCCACGAACGGTGCGAGGAACGTCTCGTTGGCCCCGCTCCCGTAGATGTCAGCGGTGTCGAAGAGCGTCACGCCCGCCTCCAGGGCCGCCTCCAGGGTGTCCCGGGCGGCTGCCTCGTCCGTGTCCCCGTAGAACTCGCTGATCCCCATGCATCCGAGTCCCTGCACACCGACCCGCGGACCGCCGCCGCCGAGCTCCGCTGTCGCGATCTTTCCGGTGTCACTCATGGTTCAGACCCTTTCCGACGCCGCACGGGCGCCGCCATAAAAGTCGATCTTGAAGTCGAGTACGGCCAGGGTTCCCTGGAGTTCGGCGATCCGCGTCTTCACGTCGCGCCGGGTCGCCTCCAGCAGCTCCTGTCGTTCGGCGAAGGTGTGGTCGCCCTCGCGGAGGAGTTCGGCGTACCTGACCATGTCGGCGACCGGCATTCCGGTCAGCCTCAGCTTGCCGACGAAGGCGAGCCAGTCCAGGTCGCGGTTGCTGAAGCGGCGCTGGCCCGTGTGGGAGCGGTCGACGTGGGGCATCAGCCCGATCCGCTCGTACCACCGCAGCGTGTGGGCGGTGAGCCCGCTGTGGGCGACGACCTCGCTGATGGTGTAGCGGTCCTGGCCCTCGGGGCGCGGATGCGCCTTCGGGGCGGACGCGCAGGCGTCCGTCCGTGCGGAAGTGCTGTCCATCACCGTCATGCCTCCACGCTAGAACCTTGGAGTGCACTCCAAGCAAGCGCGAACGGGTGGCGATCTCGGTTTCGGGTCCCGTTAGGCTCGTACGCATGCAGAGCCTGGCGATGATCGAGAACTGGCCCGTCCCCACCGCGGCAGCCGCCGTCGTCACCTCGGACGGCACGCTCCTGGGTACCCATGGTCCCACCGCGCACCGCTTCCCGCTGGCTTCGGTGACCAAGCCGCTGGCGGCCTACGCGGCACTCGTGGCGTACGAGGAGGGCGCCGTCGAGCTGGACGAGCCGGCCGGACCCGAGGGCTCGACCGTCCGCCACCTCCTCGCGCACACCAGCGGCCTCGCCTTCGACGAGCACCGGACCACGGCGGCTCCGGGCACCCGCAGGCTGTACTCCAACGCCGGCTTCGAGGTGCTCGGCGACCACATCGCGAAGGCGACGGAGATCCCGTTCCCCGAGTACGTCCGCCAGGCGGTCCTGGAGCCCCTGGGCATGACGGCGACGACCCTGGACGGCTCCCCCGCCAAGGACGGAGTCTCGACCGTGGACGACCTGGTGCGGTTCGCCGCGGAGGTGCAGGCCCCGCGGCTGCTCGACCCGCGTACGGTCCTGGAGGCGCAGACCGTCGTGCACCCCGGCCTCAAGGGCGTGCTCCCGGGCTACGGCCATCAGAACCCGAACGACTGGGGACTCGGCTTCGAGATCCGCGACTCCAAGTCCCCGCACTGGACGGGGCTTTCGTCGTCCCCCGCCACCTTCGGCCACTTCGGCCAGTCCGGCACGTTCCTGTGGATCGACCCGGCGGCGGGCGCGGCCTGCGTGGCACTGGCGGACCGCGCCTTCGGGCCGTGGGCGGCCGAAGTCTGGCCGCCGTTCACCGACGCCGTGCTGGCGGAGCTCGCCGACGCGCGCTGAGCGCACTCGAACCACACCGTCTTCCCGCGACCGTCCCCGCGCACCTCCACACCCCAGGCGTCGGTGACGGCGTCGACCAGCAGCAGCCCGCGCCCGCCTTCGTCCAGCGCGTCACGGGCGACCGGGCGGGGCAGCCGGGGACAGGCGTCCGCGACCTCGACACGGACGCCTCCGCCCGGGAGGCGGATGATGAGCGTCTGGCAGCGGCGGCCGGGAACATGCCGTACGACGTTGGCGATCAGCTCGGTGAGGGCGAGTTCGGCCGCGTCCACGACCTCGGGTAGACCCCAGCCGGTGAGGTACAGCCGCAGGATGCGGCGCAGATGGCGGGCGGAGTGCTCGCCCATCGCGAGCTCGGCGCGGTAGACCGCGGCCTCGGCGTCACCGGTCCGGGTGCCGGATGCGTGATTCATGCCATCAGCGTGCAGTGCTTTGACTACTCTCGGCCACGACCTGAAACGAACGCCACCAGGCGTTGAGCGAGAGGCCCCCGCCGTGGCCAACGTGCAGTCACTCGACCCCAGCGCCTCGCCACTGGACTACTACGGCTGGGAACTGCGCCGCCAACGAGAGGCCAACGGCCTTCGGCAGGGCCAGCTCGGCGAGATCATCTTCTGCACGGGCTCGCTGGTCGGCCAGATCGAGACCACGAAGAAGGTGCCGACCCGCGACTTCTCTGAGCGCCTCGACGCGGCACTGGGCACGGACGGGGTCTTCTCGCGACTGGTCGGCCTGGTGCTGCGGAGCCGACTGCCGACCTGGTTCCAGCCTTACGCGGAGATGGAGGCGCGGGCGACGTACATCTCCACGTACCAGGCGCAGTTGGTGTACGGGCTGCTACAGACGGAGGAGTACGCGCGGGCCGTCCTGGCCACCGGTATGCCCGACGACCTGGAGGGGCTCGTCGCGGCCCGGATGGAGCGCCAGCGCATCCTGGAGCGCGAACAGCCGCCGCTGGCCTGGGCGATCCTGGACGAGGCGGTGCTGCACCGGCCGATCGGTGGCCGCGAGGTCATGCGTGACCAACTCGCCCGCTTGTTGGAGTTCACCAGGCACCGCTGGATGCGGATCCAGGTGTTGCCCTTCGCGGCGGGTGAACACTCAAGCCTTGCTGGGTCGTTCACGGCGATGCGCTTCGAAGGCGACCCGGACCTGATCTACACGGAGGACCTGATCTCCGGCCACATGACTGCGAACCCCGAGACCACGAGAGAGGCCGCGCGCCGCTACGCTCACTTGCAGGCCGCAGCCCTCTCCATCGAGGACTCCGCGGCACTGATCGCCCGTGTGACGGAGGAGCGTTATGGCAACCGGCCCGAATCTGAAGAGCACGGCATGGCGTAAGTCCAGCTACAGCGGAAACACCGGCGGCGAATGCGTCGAGTGCACCGTCACCGGCGGCGCGACGTGGCGGAAGTCCTCCTACAGCGGAACCAACGGCGGCGACTGCGTAGAGGTGGCCGACGGCTGCTCCGCGTCCGTCCCCGTCCGCGACAGCAAGAACCCGGCCGGTCCCGTGCTGCTCCTGGGCGCGGGCGCCTGGCAGGCTTTCGTGGACGGGCTGTGCCGACCCGCACGGTAACCCGGGTGCGGGCTCCACGCGGACACGCCCAGGTGTGGTGTCTCAGGACGTTGGTTCCACGGCGTCCTCGAAGGTGAGCTGCTGCGGGATCGTGTCGAGTGGCTTCGGCGGCTGGTCGAACACGATGCGGTAGTCGCTGCCGGAGGTCCGGCTGATGTGCTGGTGGCGCTCCTGGACTCGGCGGCCGCGTTCACCGGGAGCCCCTGAGACTTCGGGGCTCCCGCGTGAGCGGCTGTGCGTGGCGTCAGCGTGCGAACTTCTCGATGGCCTCCGGGGTGACGGGGGTGAAGAAGTTGACGAGGTTGCCGTCGGGGTCGCGGAACAACAGCGACCGGTTGCCCCAGGGCATCGTGGTGGGCTCGTTGACGAAGTCGGTGACGAAGCCGGTCAGGTTCTGGTGAACGCGGTCCACGTCGTCGACGAGGAACTCGATGATCACGCTGTGGTTGTCCGCCGGGCGGGCAGAGCCCGGGGCGAACAGCGGGACGGTGCGGGTGCCGGCGATCGCGAGGGTTGCGCCCGCGGTCTTGAGTTCGGCGAAGTCCTCGGTGGCCCGTATCGCCTGCATCCCTGTAGCTCGCTCGTAGAACTCGACGAGGCGTGCGACGTCGCTGGTGATGATGCGGATCGAGACGAAGTCCATGGGTATCTCCTTGGCTGTGCTGGGGGCGTGCAGCCTCAGGCTAGGAGAAATAGTGGACAGAATCGGTCCTGTATTCGCGTTAGGCTGCGGACATGTCACGACCCACCGGCCGCGTGCTGAGACTCCTGGAGCTACTGCAGTCGGGCGGCACCCGGACTGTGGCCGAGCTCGCCGACCGTCTCGGCGTCGAAGGGCGCACTGTGCGGCGGTATGTGGACCAGCTGATCGACCTGGACGTGCCCGTGGAGTCGGTGCGCGGCCGCTACGGCGGGTACCGGCTGGCTCCCGGGTACCGCTTGCCTCCGCTCATGCTCAGCGACGACGAGGCGCTGGCCGTGCTGCTCGGCCTGGTCGCCGGCCGCCGGGCGGGGCTGACGACGACGGAGCGCACGGCAAACGAGACGGCGTCAGCGAAGATCCGGCGGGTGCTGCCCAAGCACATCGCCCGCCGGCTCGACACACTCCTGGAAGCTCTCGCCTTCACGGATCAGCCCGGCGAGTTGGACCACCCGGACGCCGGGCTCCTGCTCACCATCGCCGATGCGGTGCGCCACCGCCGACCGGTCTCGATCCGCTACACCGACCGCGACGGACGGCGCAGCGAACGCACACTGCACGCGTACGGGATCGTCGCCCATGCGGGCCGGTGGTACGTGACGGGCAAGGACGCCCAGGTCGGCGAGGACCGAACCTTCCGGCTCGATCGCATCGCAGCCGCGAGGGCCCTGCCCGGCTCATTCGAAGCGCGCGTGGGTCCCGGTCCGGCACAACGCGTGTTGTCAGGATTCGCCACGGCCGAGTACAGGCATCAGGTCACCTTGCGGATCCACGGGACAGTTGAGCAGATCCGCGCCCACCTCCCCGCCGGCGTCGCGAGCCTGGCGGAACACGAGCCCGCGGCCGGCCAGGACCCGGAGGCCGAGCACTGGCTGCGCGTCGAGCTACGGGCGGAGCGGCTCGACTGGTTGCCTCCGGTACTCGCCTCACTCGACCGGCCGTTCACCATCGAGCACCCCGATGAACTCCGCGCCCTCGTCATCGCGCTCGCCGATCGCTTCACGTCCTATGCCCGCCAAGCCTGACAGGCGAAGAACCAATGTCATGAGACGGCACGCCTAGGCTGCACCCGAGGGCAGTGCGAGCCGCCGCATCGGCCGTCAGTGGATCGGAGACGCACCGGGTATGACAAGTCAACTGTTCGCGATCTGCTTCAACGCCACCCGACCGCCGGACCTGGCGCGGTTCTGGTCCGGTTTCCTGGGCTGGGAGTTGGACGCCGGTCAGGAGGGCGATCTCGCGATCCTGCCCCCGGACGGCAAGGGGTTCCGGATCCGCTTCCTGCCGGGCCGGGAGCCGAAGACCGGCCAGAACAGGGCGCACTTCGACCTGACGAGCGCCTCCCCGGAGGCCCAGGCCCGGACGGTGGCCAGGGCACTGGAACTCGGCGGGTCGCACATCGACGTGGGCCAGCTCCCGGAAGAGGGGCACGTGGTGCTCGCCGATCCGGACGGCAACGAGTTCTGCGTCATCGAGGCAGGCAACAACTTCCTCGCCGACACCGGCTTCGTCGGGGCACTGGCCTGCGACGGTACGCGGGAGGTCGGTCACTTCTGGAGCGGGGCGCTGCGGTGGCCGCTGGTCTGGGACCAGGACCAGGAGACCGCGATCCAGTCGCCGGACGGCGGTACGAAGATCACCTGGGGTGGTCCCCCGGTGGCTGCCAAGACGGGCACGAACAGGCTGCACTTCGAGCTGGCGCTCCCCGCCGGCGCCGACTGGGAGGCGGAGGTCGACCGCCTGGTCTCGCTCGGCGCGACGCGCACCGACATCGGTGAGGGCGACGGCGTCCGGGCGCTGATGCTCGACCCCGACGGCAACGAGTTCTCCGTACGCAGGCCCCGGTAGCGGCAGCGGACTCCGGGCAGGGGGTCAGCTCGGGAGGCCCGGGGGCGCGGTCTCGATGCTGCGGCGCCTGACGAGCAGCACCACGATGAGCACGACCTGGAGGACGATGACGAGGACCATGCCCAGGGACGCCTGGGGCTCGTCGCCCACGAGGTTGGAGATCAGGCTGACGTCCCAGAGGCCGTGGACGAGCATCGGCAGCAGGATGACGCCCCCGACGCGGAGGCACAGGTAGAAGAAGTAGCCCGAGGTGGACACCACCAGAGCCTGCACGAGGGCTTGCGCTCCCTGGCCGAAGGCATTGCTGACGTGCACGAGGCCGAAGACGAGCGAGGAGTAGAGAGCTACCTTGCCCTCGGTGAGTCCGGCCCGGCGGAAGACATGCACGCCGATACCTCGGAACATGAGCTCTTCGCCGACGCCGACGAACAGCCCGAGCAGCAGCAGGCAGGCCACGAGAGAGGCACTCTGATCGGCGAGGTGGCCGTAGTTCAGGCCGATCAGGGCGACGGCGATCATCGAGACCGGCACCCAGCGAACCCAACTCCGCACGGGCGCACGGTAGTGGAGGACCTCGCCCCACCAGCGGAGCCAGGTGACGACGGCCGCGGCGAAGACGATCGACGCTCCGATCGGGATCAGTGCGTTCCGTACCAGGGACTCGGTGGTCGGGAACTGGCTGTCGGAGTAGCTGGTGTCCACACCGGTCAACCGTCCGACACCCTGGATGACGGCGGCGTACACGATCACCACCACCAGGAACCAGGGCCACGACAGTCTGCGCCCCGGCAGGCTGTCCTGCGTCGGTTCCTTCCCGTCCTGCATGAGCGTCTCCTTCGTCCGGTGACGGGATTCCCCGCCCTGCCGGCCCGGCCACACGTCGCCTCGGCTTCCCGCGAAGAATCTCATACGGAATAGAACAAAAGTCACGGACCGCCCTGACCGGCGCTACGTCGGGAGAGGTGTGGCGCAGGTGAAGGGGTTGTGCCGCCGGTGATGTTCAAGGGTCGGCGGGTCACAGGTCTGTCGCAGCCGTCGGCCGTGACGGAAAGCCGTGGCGGGGCCGCGACGGGGTGGTGCGCCCGGCGGTTGCACCACCGCACCACCGCCCCACACCGAAGATCGCTTGTAACAGGCATGTATTAGGCGGCGATCAGGAGCAACGTCCCGCCGTCCGGGGCCGGTCCTCTCGGTCAGCAACGCTCACCGTGCCGGGCAGACGGCACCGACCGCAAGGGAAGACACGATGCGCCGCAAGAACCTCAGCCTCGCCGCCCTGGCCCTCGCCGCAGGCCTCTCGCTCACCGCCTGCCAGGGGAACGAGGACTCCGCCGCGAGCACGGACGACTCCGGGGCCGCGTCCTCCTCGTCGGCCTCCTCCGGCAACTCCGACGACAGCGGTGCGGCCGACGAGAACACCTCTGCTGCCGACAAGGACACGACAGCCACGAAGTCCGTCGAGGGCAGCGGAGGCGGGCAGGTCAACACCGGCCCGTGCAAGACGGCGAACCTCGAGTTCAGCAGCTCGCACGGCATGGGCGAAGGTGACCTCCTGGTCAGCCTCAAGAACACCGGCGACGCGTGCTCGCTCAAGGGCTTCCCCGGAGTCGACCTCAGGTCCCAGGACGCCTCCGGCCCCCTCAGCGCCAAGCGCAGCGACCGCGCCGCGCCGGCCGTCGTCGTCAACACCGGCGAGTCGACCCGCTTCACCCTGCACTACCCGCCGGCCGAGGGATCGGGCACATACGTCAGCGCAATCGAGGTCACCCCGCCCAACGAGACCCACTCCAAGGTCCTGTCGGTCTCCCTCCGCCTCCAGGTCTCCGACGGCGCCGACCAGGAGGTCGTGGTCGACCCCGTCGGCACCGGCAAGCAGTGACGCGCGGCCACCGACCGGCGCCCGGTCCGTACTGGCCGCTGCAACCCACCTCCCGTCTCGGTCTTGTTGTTCAGCGGCCGTGCTTCTTCTTCTTGTGGCCGTGCCCGCGGGTGCTCGGGTCATGGCGACGGCTGGATGAGGGCCCGCCCGGGTCGTGCGAATTGTCGCCGGGTAGGTAGTTGCGCGCGTGCCCCGCGAGCCTGTCCTGCTTCGCCATCTCTCTCTGCCTGGATTCCTCGGCCAAGATGTTGTTTCTCACCGCTTCTACATAGCCTTGCTGCACTGCTTCGTGGCGACGCATGTTGCGCTCGTGGGCACGGGCGGCCTCCACTGTTCCCGCCAGGGAAGTGACGTACTGTGTATGGACTTGCTGTACGTCTGCCATTGACGCGCCTCCCTGCTGGTAGGACTGCCGCCATTGTTCGTCGCGCTCACGCAGAACACCGGTGACGCTTCTGGATTCACCATATGTTTGACCGGTGGCCTGTTCCGCATCGTAAGCCTGGCGGAGCTGGCCGTTTCCCTGGTAATCGAAATACTGACCCATTTGTGTAATCGCATCGGCATGGTTTTGCTGCCATCCGCCGACGCGGTCCATGTCGTCTTCAATGTTTTCCAACTTCTGTTCCAGTTCCCTGGCGCGTTCTGACGCCATCTCACCTCTCCTGACCGAATACGCTGACGGGCATGACGTGAGCTGCAACGGTCTCGTCGTGCCAACGGTTCACACATCGACGGCAACCCGTCCCGCCCCTGCCCCCGAGACCGGCCGGGCACGGACTTCGGGCCCCGCGGACCGCCAGGTGGACCGGGACGGCCGTCCGGAATCCCGCACCGGCACCCGGGCCGGCCATGGAACCGGGCCTGTGGTGCGGTGCCGACGCCGCAACCGGATCCCGCCGATGCCGGACCGCCCGCATGATCCGGGCGACGCACTGTGATCGAGTGCTTACCGCACCCCGGGCCACGCCGCGAGGACCGGCTTCGTCGTGTGTGACCGCGCGGGTGGCGGAGCCAGGCTCCGCACCGCACCTCCGGCGATCCCGGCAGCGGGTCGAAGGCCCCCGACGAGGCGCTCGCAGGCGCCGACGGCGAGCGGTGCTTGGTCAGCCGTCATGGCCGGAAGGCTTTCGGCCTTCCCGGGTAAAGATCGAACCGGCCTGTCCGCAGGGACCGCATGCGCCGTAGTGATTTACGAATATCACTGTCCAGATTGATGGAGTGGACTGATCGTGAAACGGAAAATCAGTGGGATCGCACGCATTCCGGTAGTCGGTACGGTGGCTGTGGCCCTGGCGTTATCCATGAGTTCATCGGCTTCCGCCGGTGCCCGTAGGAAGCAGCGGGGCGCGAACACCGGGATCCCCCGGCGGGTGGGCGGTATCGCCGGCCACCCGGGGCCCGGCGCCCTCACACCGCGGCGAGCTCCCAGAGCAGGGTCTCGGCGGGCTCCAGCGCCTCCAGCTCCAGCCCCCGGGACTCCGTGATCCTCGCCGAGTCGCCCGGCCCGAGCTCCTCGCCGCCGACGAGTACCCGGCCGCGTACGACATGGACGTAGACCCCCACCGCGTCCGGCACCGCGGTGCGTTCGCCCGCCGACTGGCGCCGCACGTGGAGCATCGCGCCCGCCTCGGGAAGGGCGTACGGCGTCGAGTCGGCGATCCCCGCGACGTGCGTGTACGAGGGCTCCCCACCGGGCGTCAGCGGTGCCAGCCACATCTGAATGAACGTCAGCGGCAGTTCCCCGTCGTTGCGTTCGACATGCCGCACCCCGCCGGCCGAACTGAGGTGCTGGACGTCACCGGCCCGTACGACCGTGGTGTGCGCGGCCGAGTCCCGGTGCGTGAGCTCGCCCTCGACCACCCAGGTGACGATCTCGGTGTGGCTGTGCGGATGCTCGTCGAAGCCGGCGCCCGGGACGAGACGCTCCTCGTTGCACGCCAGGATCGGCCCGAAGCGCAGATTGTCCGGATCGTAGAACCGCCCGAAGGAGAATGCGTGCAGCGTCTCGATGCCCGCGGAGTCACCCGTGGCCGGGTCCCCGCCCCGGAAGCGGTCGGCGGAGCGGCGTACGTCCATCACGTCCCCAAGGTATCCCCGCCGGGTGGTCGCCCGCCCCGCCCCTCCGGGTTCCTGTCACGATAAGGCAGTCTTGTGTGCGTGCCCCGATCCGATCCTGAGCAGCCCGCAGCGAACGACGCCCATCTCCACGCCGCGACCCTGAAACGGCTGGAGCAGTCCTCCGGCAGACTCGCCGCCAACGCCATCGCCCGCATGGACGAGACGCTGCCCTGGTATCGGGCGATGCCACCGGAGAACCGGTCCTGGATCGGCCTGGTCGCCCAAGCGGGTATCGCCGCGTTCACGGAGTGGTTCCGGTACCCGGAGGCACCGCAGGCGATCTCGACCGACGTGTTCGGCACCGCTCCGCGCGAGTTGACCCGGGCCATCACCCTGCGGCAGACGGTGGAGATGGTGCGTACGACGATCGAGGTCATGGAGACCGCGATCGACGAGGTCGCGGCTCCGGGCGACGAGTCGGTGCTGCGCGAGGCGCTGCTCGTGTACGCGCGTGAGATCGCCTTCGCGACCGCCCAGGTCTACGCCCAGGCCGCCGAGGCCCGCGGTGCGTGGGACGCCCGGCTGGAGTCGCTCGTGGTGAACGCGGTGCTGTCCGGCGAGGCGGACGAGGGCGCGGTGTCCCGGGCCGCCGCGCTCGGCTGGAACTCCCCCGAACACGTCTGCGTGGTGCTCGGCACGGCTCCGGAGGGGGACAGCGAGCTCACCGTGGAGGCCATCCGGCGGGCCGCCAGACACGCCAAACTCCAGGTCCTGACGGGGGTGCTGGGACACCGGCTGGTGGTGATCGCCGGCGGCAGCGACAACCCCCTGAACGTCGCGAAGTCGCTGATCGGCCCGTACGCGGCCGGCCCCGTCGTCGCCGGACCCGTGGTGCCCGACCTCCTCGCGGCCACCCGGTCCGCCCAGGCCGCCGCGGCCGGTCTCAAGGCCTGCTCGGCGTGGCAGGACGCTCCGAGGCCCGTCCTGTCGGACGATCTCCTTCCTGAGCGCGCGATGGCCGGAGACCCCGCCGCGCGCGATCAACTGGTGGAGGAGATCTACAGACCGCTCGAAGAAGCGGGATCGGCACTTCTGGAGACGCTGAGTGTGTATCTGGAGCAGGCGAGCAGCCTGGAGGGCGCGGCAAGGATGCTGTTCGTCCACCCCAATACCGTGCGCTACCGGCTCCGACGTGTGACCGACGTCACCGGGTGGTCGCCCTCGGACGTGCGTTCAGCGTTCACGCTGCGGATCGCCCTCATCCTGGGGCGCTTGGCCGACGGCGACTCCCAGCCCTAGACTTTTGTCGAACTTCAACAATTCCCCTGACGGTTCTTCGTCCTTGTCCCCACGGGCGTCCGGGGCCGTCCACAAGAGAGAGTGTGAGGGTGCTCGTACTCGTCGCTCCCGGCCAAGGCGCTCAGACGCCCGGCTTCCTGACTCCCTGGCTCGAACTCCCCGGTGCCGCCGACCGCATCGCGGGATGGTCCGAGGCCATCGGGCTCGACCTTGCCCACTACGGCACGAAGGCCGACGCGGACGAGATCCGCGACACGGCGGTGGCCCAGCCACTGCTGGTCGCCGCGGGTCTCCTCTCGGCGGCCGCGCTGGACGCCTCCCCCGGCATCGTCGCGGGCCACAGCGTCGGTGAGATCACCGCCGCCGCGCTCGCCGGTGTCATCGAGGACGAGGCGGCGCTCCGTTTCGTACGAACCCGGGGGCTCGGCATGGCCGAGGCCGCCGCGGTCACCGAGACGGGCATGGCCGCCCTCCTCGGCGGCGAACCCGACGTGACGGTGGCGCACCTGAAGAGGCTGGGGCTCACCCCGGCCAACGTCAACGGCGCCGGTCAGATCGTCGCCGCCGGCACCGCGGCGCAGATCGCCGCACTGGTCGAGGACAAGCCCGAAGGCGTACGCCGGGTGGTGCCCCTCAAGGTGGCGGGCGCGTTCCACACGCACCACATGGCTCCGGCCGTGGACAGGCTGCGTGAGGCCGCCGCCTCGCTGACGGTCACGGACCCGACGGTGACGTACGTGTCGAACGCCGACGGCAGGACGGTCGCCACCGGTGACGAGGTCATCTCGCGGCTCGTCGGCCAGGTCGCCAACCCGGTCCGCTGGGACCTGTGCATGGAGACCTTCAAGGAACTCGGTGTCACGGCCCTCGTCGAGGCCGCGCCCGGTGGCACGCTGGTCGGGCTCGCCAAGCGCGCGCTGCCCGGTGTGCGGACTCTCGCGCTCAAGACCCCCGACGACCTCGACGCCGCCCGCGCGCTCATCTCCGAGCACGCGGGTGCCTAAGGAGCCCGAGAGCATGTCGAAGATCAAGCCCAGCAAGGGCGCCCCGTACGCACGGATCATGGGTGTCGGCGGCTACCGCCCGACCCGTGTCGTGCCCAACGAGGTGATCCTCGAGACGATCGACTCGTCCGACGAGTGGATCCGCTCCCGCTCCGGTATCGCGACCCGGCACTGGGCCTCCGACGAGGAGACCGTGTCGATGATGTCCGTGGAGGCCTCCGGGAAGGCGATCGCGGACGCCGGGATCTCCCCCGAGCAGATCGGTGGGGTCATCGTCTCCACCGTCTCGCACTTCAAGCAGACTCCCGCCGTCGCGACCGACATCGCGCACAAGGTCGGCGCGGGCAGGCCCGCGGCCTTCGACATCTCGGCGGGCTGCGCGGGCTTCGGCTACGGCCTCACCCTCGCCAAGGGCATGGTCGTCGAGGGTTCCGCGGAGTACGTCCTCGTCATCGGCGTGGAGCGGCTCAGCGACCTCACCGACCTGGAGGACCGCGCGACGGCCTTCCTGTTCGGCGACGGCGCGGGCGCGGTCGTGGTCGGCCCGTCCCAGGAGCCGGCCATCGGCCCCTCGGTCTGGGGCTCGGAGGGCGACAAGTCCGAGACGATCAAGCAGACCGTGGCGTGGAACGACTTCCGCCTCGGCGACGTCTCGAAGCTGCCGCTCAACGAGCGGGGCGAGGTCAAGTTCCCGGCCATCACGCAGGAGGGCCAGGCGGTCTTCCGCTGGGCCGTCTTCGAGATGGCGAAGGTCGCCCAGCAGGCGCTGGAAGCGGCCGGGATCACCTCGGAGGACCTGGATGTCTTCATTCCGCACCAGGCGAACATGCGGATCATCGACTCGATGGTGAAGACGCTCAAGCTGCCGGACCACGTCACGGTCGCCCGTGACGTGGAAACCACCGGTAATACGTCGGCCGCCTCGATTCCGCTCGCGATGGAGCGGCTTCTGGCGACCGGCCAGGCCAAGAGCGGCGACACGGCGCTCATCATCGGCTTCGGGGCGGGTCTCGTCTACGCCGCGACGGTCGTTACCCTCCCCTAGGCACACCGGACCTTTCGGTCCGCTCACCCGAACCCACGCAGAAACACATAGAAGGAGCGCCAACATGGCCGCCACTCAGGAAGAGATCGTCACCGGTCTCGCCGAGATCGTCAACGAGATCGCCGGTATCCCGGTCGAGGACGTCCAGCTGGACAAGTCCTTCACCGACGACCTTGACGTCGACTCGCTGTCCATGGTCGAGGTCGTCGTCGCCGCCGAAGAGCGCTTCGACGTCAAGATCCCCGACGAGGACGTCAAGAACCTCAAGACGGTCGGCGACGCAGCCGGCTACATCCTGAAGCACCAGGGCTGATCCCAGCCCGTCCCGTGTGTCGCCACCCGGCGGTGGCGCCGCTGATTCACGACCCTCTACACGTGGAGAAGATTTTCCAGTGAGCCCGACCAATCGCACCGTGGTCGTCACCGGTATCGGCGCAACCACTCCGTTGGGTGGCGACTCCGCTTCGACCTGGGAAGGTCTGATGGCCGGTCGTTCCGGCGTCAAGCCTCTCGAGGGCGAACGTTTCGCCGAACTGCCCGTCCGGATCGCCGCCCTCGCGGCTGTCGACCCGAGCGAGGTTCTGCCCCGTCCGCTCGCCCGCAAGCTGGACCGCTCGGCGCAGTTCGCGCTGATCGCGGCCCGCGAGGCGTGGGCGGACGCGGGATTCACCGGCAAGGCCGGTGAGGACGAGAAGATCCAGCCCGAGCGTCTGGGTTCGGTCATCGCCTCCGGCATCGGCGGCGTGATCACCCTGCTCGACCAGTACGACGTGCTGAAGGAGAAGGGCGTACGCCGCGTCTCCCCGCACACCGTTCCCATGCTCATGCCCAACAGCCCGGCGGCCAACGTCGGCATCGAGGTCAACGCCCAGGCCGGTGTCCACACCCCGGTCTCGGCCTGCGCGTCGGGTGCCGAGGCCATCGGTTACGCCGTCGAGATGATCCGCACCGGCCGTGCCGACGTGGTCGTCGCCGGTGGCACCGAGGCGGCGATCCACCCGCTGCCGATCGCGGCGTTCGCCAACATGATGGCGATGTCCAAGAGCAACGACGACCCCGAGAAGGCCTCGCGTCCGTACGACACCGGCCGGGACGGCTTCGTCCTCGGTGAGGGCGCCGGCGTCGTGATCCTGGAGTCCGCGGAGCACGCAGCCGCGCGGGGCGCCAGGGTCTACTGCGAGGTGCTGGGGCAGGGGCTGTCCGCCGACGCCCACCACATCGCGCAGCCCGAGCCCAGCGGGCGCGGTATCGCCGCGGCGATGCGGAACCTGCTGGACTCCACCGACCTGAAGCCGTCGGAGGTCGTGCACCTCAACGCGCACGCCACCTCCACGCCGCAGGGCGACGTCGCCGAGATCAAGGCGCTGCGCCTGGTGCTGGGCGACGACCTGGACCATGTCGCCATCTCGGCGACGAAGTCGATGACCGGTCACCTGCTGGGTGGCGCGGGCGGTATCGAGACCGTGGCGACCGTCCTGGCGCTGCACAACCGGATGGCGCCGCCCACCATCAACGTCGACGACCTCGACACCGAGGTCGACGCGGATGTCGTGCGCGGTGAGCCGCGGGCGCTGCCGGAGGGTTCGATCGCCGCGATCAACAACTCGTTCGGCTTCGGTGGCCACAACGTCGTGCTGGCGTTCCGTTCGGTCTGACCGTCCGTCCTGCCGCGAGGCCCGTCTCCCTTCCGGGAGGCGGGCCTTCCGCGTTCCGGGACCCGGGTGCCCCTCTCGGCGCCCGCCCAGGCCACGGAGCGGGTGGATCAGACCCGGCGAACGGGCGACGCCGGGCGTGCCAGGGCGTGCGCCGGTACGGACGCGAGCGCGGCCCCGCGCGCGGTCACACGACCTGGTGCAGCCAGCGGACCGGCGCGCCCTCTCCGGCGTGGCGGAAGGACTCCAGCTCGTCGTCCCACGGCTTGCCCAGGAGTGCCGCGACCTCGGCCTCCAGGTCCGTCTCGCCGCGCAGGGACCGTGCGAGCGCGGCCCGCAGCCGGTCCTCCGGGACGAGGATGTCGCCGTGCATGCCGGTGACGGCGTGGAAGATGCCGAGGCCAGGGGTGGAGCTGTAGCGCTCGCCCTCCGCCGTGGGGCACGGTTCCGCGGTCACCTCGAAGCGCAGCAGGTCCCAGCCGCGGAGGGCCGAGGCCAGCTCCGACGCCGTACCCTCGCGGCCCTTCCAGGAGAACTCGGACCGCCAGGTGCCGGGCGCGGCCGGCTGTCTGGTCCAGTCGAGCTGGACCCGCACACCGAGAACGCCCGCTACCGCCCATTCGACATGGGGGCACAGCGCGCGCGGTGCTGAGTGGACGTACAGGACTCCGCGTGTCGTCACCAGGACCTCCAGTGTGGGACGAGGTTCGCCTTCACCTGCGGCCTCGCGCCCGTACCGCCTCTTCCCGGCCGGCTCCCGAGGTTGTCATCAGTAAACAGCATCGGGAGTTAATCTCCTGAAAAGGGACAGTATGTGACGTGAGTTAACTTACCGGACCTGCCGACTCGTGCGAGGGCCGGTCGGGCGCCACTGGTTCGACGGGGAAAAGCTACCGTGCGCCGGGGCCGGGCGTGTGACGTACCGTCGGTCCCGGGCCCATGATTCGCCGAGCATTCACCCGCGAGGGCGCGAGGGCCCGCCACCTGGGACGTCGGGTTGTGCCAGGGGCACAATCACCCGTGCGAGTGGAGGGGAAGCAGGGATGCGCGAGCATGCGCCACGCCGCCGTGTACGTGGCGCCGGAGCCACTCTGACGGCGGTAGCCATGGCCGGGGCCCTCGCTCTCACCGGCTGCACGGCGTCGGGCGGGGACGGCGCGGTCCGGAGCGCCTCCGGCTCCCCGGGCCCCTCCCCCTCGCCGACGCCGGCGTGGGACGCGAGCCCGGCCTCGGTCGCCGCCGTCGGGGACTCCGTCACCCGGGGCTTCGACGCCTGCTCGGTGCTGGCCGACTGCCCGGAGGTGTCCTGGGCCACCGGGACCGACCACGGGGTGCGAAGTCTCGCCGTACGTCTGCTGGGGGCGGCGAAGGCGTCCTCGCACAGCTGGAACCACGCCGTGTCGGGCGCCAGGATGGCCCAGCTGCCGGAGCAGATGGCGCTGGCGGCGAAGGAACGGCCGGAGCTCGTCACCGTGATGATCGGCGCCAACGACGCCTGCCGGGACTCGGTGGGCCTCATGACCCCGGTGGCGGACTTCCGGGCCTCGTTCGAGGCATCGGTACGGCGACTGCGCGCAGCCGCCCCGAAGGCGCAGCTCTACGTGTCGAGCGTCCCGGACCTCAAGCGGCTCTGGTCGACCGGGCGTGAGAACCCGCTGGGGAAGCAGATCTGGAAGCTGGGGATCTGCCGGTCGATGCTGGGCGACGCGGACGACATGGGCGCGGCGGCGGTGGCGCGGCGGGACACGGTCCTGGCGAGGGTCGTCGCGTACAACGAGGTCCTGCGGGAGGTCTGCGCCGGGGACGAGCTGTGCCGTGACGACGGCGGAGCGGTGTTCGACTACCGCTTCACCGGGGAGCAGCTCAGCGAGTGGGACTGGTTCCATCCGGGCAGGAACGGCCAGGCCAGGCTGGCGGAGATCGCTTACCGCAATGTCACGGCGGCCGGGCCGCCCGCGTAAGGTCCTTGATCGTGACGACGGGTACAGCGGTGCGCAGCGAAGACTTCTCCACCCTCACGGACGGCACGCCGGTCCGGCGCTGGACCCTGGAACGCGGCGGCACCCGGGTGCGTGTGCTGACGTACGGCGCCGTGGTCCAGTCGGTGGAGGTGCCCGGGAGGGACGGCGCACGGGCCCAGGTGGCCCTGGGACTGCCGGACGCCAGGAGCTACGAGGCGTGCCCCGGACCGTACTTCGGCGCCCTGGTCGGCCGTTACGCGAACCGGATCGCGGGCGGCGCCTTCGAACTCGACGGACGCGCGCACCGGGTGACGCGGAACGAGGGCCGCAACCAGGTGCACGGCGGCGCACGCGGCTTCGACAAGCGTGTCTGGGACGCCGACGAGGTGCCGGACGGTGTGCGGCTCTCCCTGGTCGCCGAGGACGGCGAGGAGGGCTTCCCCGGCCGGCTCGCGGTCACGGTGGCGTACACCCTGGACGAGGACGGCGCCCTGCGGATCGGCTACCGGGCGACGACGGACGCGCCGACCGTGCTGAACCTGACGAACCACACCTACTGGAACCTGGCCGGGGCGGGCAGCGGCAGCGCGCTCGGGCAGCGACTGCGGCTCGCGGCCGCGCGGATCACGCCGACGGACGCGGAGTCGATCCCGACCGGAGAGCTGGCGCCGGTGGACGGCACCCGCTTCGACTTCCGCGAGCCGAAGCCGGTGGGCCCTGGGTACGACACGAACTACGTCCTGGAGGAGACCGGCGGGGAGCCGGTCGCCGAGCTCCACGACGCCGCGTCCGGGCGGCTGCTGACCGTCCGCACGACGGAGCCCGGGCTGCAGCTGTACACCGCCGACCACTTCGACGGTGACCCGTTCGGGCCGTGTGCCGGGATCGCGCTGGAGACGCAGCACTTCCCCGACTCGCCGAACCGGCCGGAGTTCCCGAGCACGGTACTGCGGCCGGGCGGGGAGTTCGTCTCCACGACGGTGTACGGCTTCTCGGTGCGCTGACGTCACCGGGAGGGGGCCGCCGGCTCCCCCGGCGTCTCAGGCCTTGCGCAGGGAGTGCGGAGCCGGGACCGGCGACGGCTCCGGGCCGTTCCCGGGGGTCGCCGTGAGTTCGCGGACCATCAGCGTCGCCCCGGCGACGGCGCCCGGCATCAGGAACACGGCGACGAGCGGGACGAGGAACGCGAGCACGAGCGGGACCCCGAAGCCGAGGACCATTGTGCGGCGCCCGCGCAGCAGGACGAGCCGGTCCTTGAGGACCATGCCCCGGCGCTGGAGGGCGACGGCGGTGAGCTCCTCGGCCAGGAAGTAGCCGGAGACGCAGAATCCGAGGGCGGGGATCACCGTCTGCCCGATGACGGGTACGAAGCCGAGGGCGAAGAGGAGCACCCCGTACACCGCGACGCGCACCAGGATACGGACGGAGTCGCGGGCGGAGATCCAGAGTTCGCGCCAGAGCGGCAGGCCCGACTCGGGCACCTCACCGCCCTCGCTGCGGTCGACCTCCTCGGAGAGCGACTCGTAGAACGGCTGGCCCACCAGGAGGGTGACCGCGGTGAACGTGATCACCGCGAGGAACAGTCCGAGGACGAAGACGAGGACGACAAGGGTTCCGCGCAGGAGCGACTGCCAGGGCGAGGACCAGTCGTCGGCGAACGGGGTGACCCAGCCCGCGAGGTCGTCGGCGCCGTATCCGAGTCCGACCAGCGCGCCGGCGTAGAGGACGAGGGTGACCAGGGCCGGCAGGAGGCCGAACCCGAACCACCGGCCGTGCCCGAAGGCCCAGCGCTGCCCTTTTATCAAGTAGCCGAAGCCCGCCCCGAGATCGCTCATGGCGTCAGCGTACTTGCGCGAACCATTGACACCGCCCCTGGCCCGTCATTACGGTCACGCCAGCATTTCGAACGAGGGCCGAAATACCGAACACCAGGAGAGGCAACACCCGTGCGCATCACCGGAATCAGCACGCATGTCGTCGGCACACCTTGGCGCAACCTCACCTACGTCCAGGTGCACACCGACGAGGGCCTGACCGGGGTCGGTGAGACCCGGATGCTGGGCCGCACCGACGCGCTGCTCGGCTATCTGCGGGAGGCGTCGGCCAACCACATCGCCGGCTCGGACCCGTTCGCGATCGAGGACCTGGTGCGCCGGATGAAGTACGGCGACTACGGGCGGGCCGGGGAGATCGTGATGTCCGGCATCGCGGTGGTCGAGATGGCCTGCTGGGACATCAAGGGCAAGGCGCTCGGCGTCCCGGTCTGGCAACTGCTCGGCGGGAAGGTGACCGACCGGGTCAAGGCGTACGCCAACGGCTGGTACACCACGGAGCGCACCCCGGAGGCGTACCACAAGGCCGCGCAGGGGGTCGTCGAGCGCGGATACCGGGCGCTGAAGATCGACCCCTTCGGAACGGGCCACTTCGAGCTGGGCCAGGAGGAGACCCGTTACGCGGTGTCCCTCATCGAGGCCGTGCGGGACGCCATCGGCCCCGACACCGAGCTGATGCTGGAGATGCACGGGCGGTTCAGCCCGTCGACGGCGGTACGGATCGCACGCGAGATGGCGCCCTTCGAGCCGGCCTGGCTGGAGGAGCCGGTGCCGCCGGAGAACCTCAAGGCGCTCGCCAAGGTCGCGGAGAAGGTGGACCTGCCGATCGCGACCGGTGAGCGCATCCACGACCGGATCGAGTTCCGCGAGCTCTTCGAGTCACAGGCCGCCGACATCATCCAGCCCGACGTCGGCCACATCGGCGGCATCCTGGAGACCCGCAAGCTCGCGGCGACCGCGGAGACCCACTACACGCTGATCGCCCCGCACAACGTGGGCGGCTCGGTGCTGACCGCGGCGAGTCTCCAGGTCGCCGGCTGCACCCCCAACTTCAAGATCCTGGAACACTTCAACGACTTCGCGGACGCGGACATCAAGAAGGTCGTCAAGGGCGCCCCGGCCGTCGACCCCGCCACCGGCTGCTTCGAGCTCTCCGACGCACCCGGGCTCGGTGTGGAGCTGGACGTGGACGCGGCGGCCGAGTTCCCGCAGCAGCAGGCGCGATTCGACCTGTGGGCGGACGGCTGGGAGAAGAGGCAGCCCAAGTGACCTCGCCATCGCGCTCGTTGACCATCGAGAGGCCCGGCACCCACACGCTGACCGAGGGACCGGTCCCGCAGCCGGGCCCCGGTGAGGTCCGGGTGCGCGTCGCCGCGGCCGGGATCTGCATGAGCGACCGCGAGGTCTACGACGGCCACCGCGACCCGGCCTATGTGCGCTACCCCGTGGTGCCGGGCCACGAGTGGTCCGGGACGGTGGAAGCGGTGGGCGAGGGCGTCGACCCCGAGCTGACCGGACGGCGCACGGTCGCCGAGGGCTTCCGGGCGTGCGGGCGCTGCGAGCGGTGCAGGTACGGGGAGACCTCCCTGTGCACGGCGGGCTACGACGAGACGGGCTTCACCCGGCCCGGCGCGTTCGCCGACCACGTGGTGGTCCCGGCGCGGCTGCTGCACCCGCTGGCCGACGACGCGGACCTGCGGGCGGCCGCCCTGCTGGAGCCGGCCGCGGTGGTCGCGGCAGCGGTACGGGCCGGGGCGCCCGAGCCGGGTGAGCGGATCGCCGTGCTGGGCGCCGGCACGCTCGGGCTGCTCGCGGTCCAGCTGCTGGCGGCGGTGTCGCCCGCGGAGCTCGTCGTGATCGACCCGCGGGAGGGGCGGGCCGCCCGGGCCCTGGACTTCGGCGCGGACGAGGCACGGGTCCCCGAGGAGGCGAAGGAGCTCCGGGGCCGCTACGACCTGGTCGTGGAGACGGCCGGAGCTCCGTCCACCGCGGCGGACGCGTGCCTGCTGGCGCGGCGCGGCGGACGGGTGGTGCTGACCGGGATGTTCACGCCGGGTGCCGTGGGGATCGACCCGGTGCACCTGTCGCTGAGCCAGCTCACCGTGCGCAGCGTCTTCGGCGCTTCCTCGGCGGCCTGGTCCCACGCGGTGCGGGCGTTCACGGCGGGGCTGCTCGATCCGGCCCCGCTGATCACCCACGAGTTCCCGCTGGAGCGGTTCGCCGAAGCGGTGGCACTGGTGGGGTCCGGTGATCCGGACACCGGGAAGGTGCTGCTGCGGCCGTGACCGCGCCGCCCTGATCCGCAGGGCGCCCGACCGCCTCCGCGCCGGCGCCCACCCAGAGATCCGAACCTCGTCCGAGATACCGAACGCGAAGGACCTGCCGTGACTGACGCCCCTGCCCCTACCCCCGGTGAGGCCGGCCCCCGCCGCCCCGGCGGCGCCGCGCTCACCGCGCTGGGCCTCGGCCCGGCGCCGCTCTCCCCGGCCGACGCCTCCGCGCACTCCTTCCCCGACGGCGGGAGCTGGCGCACCGAGGTGCCGTCCGTGGAGGGCCCCGAGGCCCTCGGCGTCGTACTGAAGGAGTCCGCCAGGCTCGACGTCCCCGTCCACCGCATCAGCCAGGGCAGCGGGATCTGGATGCTGACCGACGCGGAGATCACCGAGATGGTGGAGGGCTGCGCCGAACGGGACATCGAGCTCTGCCTGTTCACGGGGCCGCGTGGCACCTGGGACACCGGCGCCTCGGTCCGCACCGACTCCGGCGGCGCCGGGCTGCGCTCCCGCGGCCACGACGCCCTGGCCGGCTGCGTCGAGGACGCCCTGCGCGCGACCGGGCTGGGGGTCAAGTGCCTGCTCGTCGCCGACGAGGGGGTGCTGTGGACGCTGCACCGGCTCCGCGGGCAGGGCGCCCTGCCCGCGGACACCACCTTCAAGGTGTCGGCGCTCATCGGGCCGGTGAACCCGGCGTCGTACGCCGTGTTCGAGCAGCTCGGCGCCGACTCGATCAACATCCCCTCCGACCTGACGCTCGCCCAGCTCACCGAGATACGCCGCGCCTCCCGGGCCCCGATGGACCTCTACATCGAGGCCCCGGACGACCTCGGCGGCTACGTCCGGATGTACGAGGTCGCCGAACTGATCCGGCGCGGTGCGCCGTTGTACCTCAAGTTCGGCCTCTCCAGGGCGTCAGGGATCTATCCGTACGGCCAACACCTCCGGGAGTTGGCCCTGTCCACCGCCAAGGAGCGGGTGCGGCGCGGCCGGCTCGCGCTGGACCTGCTCGCGCGGCACGGGGCGGACGGTGGCATGGCTTCGCTCGGCAGCCGGCTGCCGGGCCCGCTGAACCGCTTCGAGATCTCGTCATAACGTTCCGGAAACCTTCTCCCCAAAAGAAGACACAGCCGCGCACAATCCCACACACCTGTTCGGCCCGATCCGCCATCGGGATCCGGCGCCACCGGACCGAGCCCTGACCCACAACAAGGATGATGACCATGCGCAACCGCAGAGCCGCACTCGCCGCCGTCGCCTCCGCCGCATCCCTCGCCCTCACCCTGACCGCCTGCGGCCAGAGCGGCGAGGGTGGCAGCGAGGAGAAGAAGGGTGGCTCCGAAGACGCCACCATCGGCATCGCGATGCCGACCAAGTCCTCCGAGCGCTGGATATCCGACGGCGCCAACGTCGTGAAGGAACTGAAGACCAAGGGCTACAAGACCAAGCTCGCCTACGGCGAGGACGACCCGGACCAGCAGGTCTCGCAGATCGAGAACATGATCACGCAGGGCGTGGACGCCCTGATCATCGCCGCGATCGACAACAAGTCCCTCGACAACGTGCTGCAGCAGGCCAAGGACGCCGACATCCCGGTGATCTCCTACGACCGGCTGATCCTCGGCACGGAGAACGTCGACTACTACGCCTCGTTCGACAACGAGAAGGTCGGCGAGCTCCAGGGCACGTACATCGTGGACAAGCTCGGCCTGGAGGACGGCAAGAAGGGCCCCTTCAGCATCGAGCTGTTCGCGGGTTCCAACGACGACAACAACACCAAGTACTTCTTCCAGGGCGCCATGAACGTCCTCAAGCCGTACGTGGACAAGGGCGACCTGGTCGTCAGGTCCAAGCAGACCGCCCTCAACCAGGTCACCACCCTGCGCTGGGACGGCGGTACCGCCCAGAAGCGCATGGACGACCTGCTGACGTCCAGCTACCGCAGCGCCAGGGTCGACGCCGTGCTGTCGCCGTACGACGGCATCTCCATCGGCATCCTCTCCGCCCTGAAGTCGGACGGCTACGGCTCCGGGGCCAAGCCGATGCCGGTCGTGACCGGCCAGGACGCCGAGCTCGCGTCCGTGAAGTCGATCATCGCGGGTGAGCAGACGCAGACCGTCTACAAGGACCTGCGCAAGCTCGCCAAGGTCGCGTCGAACATGGTCGAGGCCGCCCTGAACGACAAGAAGCCCGAGGTCAACGACACCAAGTCCTACGACAACGGTGTCAAGGTCGTCCCCGCCTTCCTGCTGCAGCCGGTCAGCGTCGACAAGGCCAACTACGAGAAGGCCCTCATAGACGACGGCTACTACACCGCGAACGACCTCAAGTAACCGGGCTCCCACAAGGATTGGAAGGCAAGACCATGGCGGGACCCGTCCTGGAAATGCGCTCGATCGTCAAAACCTTCCCCGGCGTCAAAGCGCTCTCGGACGTCACACTGACCGTCCGTCAGGGCGAGGTCCACGCCATCTGCGGAGAGAACGGCGCCGGCAAGTCGACCCTGATGAAGGTGCTCTCGGGTGTCCACCCGCACGGCAGTTACGAAGGGGACGTCCTCTTCGAGGAAAGGACCTGCCGGTTCAAGGACATCAGGGCCAGCGAACAGCAGGGCATCGTGATCATCCACCAGGAGCTGGCGCTGGTGCCGTACCTCTCCATCGCGGAGAACATCTTCCTCGGCAACGAGCACGCCAGGCGCGGACTGATCAACTGGAACGACACCCTCAGGCACGCGGGCGAACTGCTGCGCAGGGTCGGTCTCGACGAGCACCCGGAGACCCGCGTCGCCGACATCGGCGTGGGGAAGCAGCAACTGGTCGAGATCGCCAAGGCGCTGTCGAAGAAGGTGAAGCTGCTCATCCTCGACGAGCCCACGGCGGCGCTCAACGACGAGGACAGCGGCAAACTCCTCGACCTGATCCGCTCACTCAGGGACCAGGGCATGACCTCGATCATCATCTCGCACAAGCTGAACGAGATCCGCCGGGTCGCCGACTCGGTCACGATCATCCGCGACGGGCGCTCCATCGAGACGCTCGACGTGAAGGCGGCGGAGACGACCGAGGACCGGATCATCAGCGGGATGGTCGGCCGCGACCTGGAGAACCGCTTCCCGGAGCGGACACCGCACCAGCCGGAGGAGGGCACCGCGCCCGCCCTGGAGATCCGCAACTGGACCGTGCACCACCCCATCGACCAGCAGCGCAAGGTCGTCGACGACGTATCGATCGAGGTGCGGCGCGGTGAGATCGTCGGTATCGCCGGGCTCATGGGCGCCGGCCGCACCGAGCTGGCGATGAGCGTCTTCGGCCGCTCCTACGGCCGGTACGCGGGCGGCACCGTGCTTCGGGACGGCACCGAGATACGTACCAGGTCCGTCCCGGAGGCGGTCGGACACGGCATCGCGTACGCCACCGAGGACCGCAAGCACTACGGCCTCAACCTCATCGACACCATCAACCGGAACATCTCGCTGACCGCGCTGGGCAAGGTCGCCAGGCGCGGTGTGGTCGACGAGCACGGGGAGCGGCAGGTCGCCGAGGGCTTCCGCAAGTCCATGAACATCAAGGCGCCGACCGTCTTCGAGCCGGTGGGCAAGCTGTCGGGCGGCAACCAGCAGAAGGTCGTCCTCAGCAAGTGGATCTTCGCCGGTCCCGAGGTGCTGATCCTCGACGAGCCCACGCGCGGCATCGACGTGGGCGCCAAGTACGAGATCTACACGGTCATCGACCGGCTGGCCGCCCAGGGCAAGGCGGTCGTCTTCATATCCTCCGAACTGCCGGAGCTGCTCGGCATGTGCGACCGCATCTACACGATGGCCGCGGGACGGCTGACGGGTGAGTTCTCGCGGGCCGAGGCCTCGCAGGAAGCGCTGATGCGTCAGATGACGAAGGACAAAGAGGTAACCCGATGAGCACGGACGTGACCGCCAAGACCTCGGCCCCCGCGCCGCCCGGCAAAGGCGGGTCGGCCGCCGGGGAGAGCCTGCTGCAGCTGATGCTCGGCGGAATGCGCCGCAACATGCGCCAGTACGGCATGCTGATGGCCCTGGGCCTCATCGTGGTGCTGTTCGCGGTGTGGTCGGGCGGTGACCTGCTGCTGCCGCGCAACGTCTCCAACCTGGTGCTGCAGAACAGCTACATCCTGATCCTCGCGATCGGGATGATGCTCGTCATCATCGCCGGCCACATCGACCTCTCGGTCGGCTCGCTGACCGCGTTCATCGGCGCGATGGCAGCCGTGCTGATGGTGGAGCACCATCTCGCCTGGCCGCTCGCGGTGGTGCTGTGCCTGGCCATCGGCGCCGTGGCGGGCTCGGTGCAGGGGTTCTTCATCGCCTACCTCGGCATACCGTCGTTCATCGTGACCCTCGCGGGCATGCTGCTCTTCCGGGGGCTGACGGAGATCTTCCTGAAGGGCCAGACCCTCGGCCCCTTCCCGAAGGACCTTCAGAAGATCGCCAACGGCTTCCTGCCCGAGGTCGGCCCGAACACCAACTACCACAACCTCACCCTGCTGCTGGGCTTCGCCCTGATCGTCTTCGTGGTCCTCCAGGAGGTCCGTGACCGCAAGCGGCAGCAGGAGTTCGCCCTGGACGTGCCGCCGGTCAAACTGTTCGCGCTGAAGCTGGTCGCACTGGTCTCGGCCGTCCTGGTCGTCACGCTGCTGCTCGCCAGCTACAAGGGCGCCCCGGTGGTACTGCTCATCCTCGGCGTGCTGGTCGTCGGGTTCGGCTACCTGATGCGCAACGCGATCATCGGCCGCCACATCTACGCCATCGGCGGCAACCTGCCCGCGGCCAAGCTGTCGGGCGTGAAGGACAGGAAGGTCACTTTCCTCGTCTTCCTGAACATGGGCATGCTCGCGGCCCTGGCGGGCCTGGTCTTCGCGGCCCGCTTCAACGCCGCCTCGCCGAAGGCGGGCCTCAACTTCGAACTGGAGGCCATCGCCGCCTCGTTCATCGGCGGCGCGTCGATGAGCGGCGGCGTCGGCACGGTCCTCGGTGCGATCATCGGCGGTCTGGTCCTGGGCGTGCTGAACAACGGCATGAACCTCGTCGGCATCGGCACCGACTACCAGCAGGTCATCAAGGGGTTCGTCCTGCTGGCGGCGGTCGGCTTCGACGTCTGGAACAAGCGCAAGGGCGGCTCGTGACAGCTCGCCCCACGGGCTGAGCGGTTCACTTGCGCGGACACGGCCGAGGGCCGCACCCCTGTGACGGGATGCGGCCCTCGGACGCGTACTACCGGGCTTCCGGGCTTCCGGGCTTCCGGGCTTCCGGGTCAGCCGACGGACAGCTCGACCTTGATGTTCCCGCGGGTGGCGTTCGAGTACGGGCACACCTGGTGCGCCTTCTCGACGAGCGCCTGGGCGGTGGCCTTGTCGACGTTCGGGATGGAGGCGCTGATCGCCACCTCCAGGCCGAAGCCGCCCGCCTCCGTCTTGCCGATGGAGACCGAAGCGGTCACCGTCGAGCCGGAGATGTCGGCCTTCTCGCTGCGGGCGACCACTCCGAGCGCACCCTGGAAGCAGGCGCTGTAGCCGGCCGCGAAGAGCTGTTCGGGGTTGGTGCCCGCGCCGCTGCCGCCCATCGCCTTCGGCGGGTTGACGACGACGTCGAGGTTGCCGTCGTCGGAGGAGACACGGCCGTCACGGCCGTTCTCCGCGGTGGCGACGGCGGTGTAGGCCACGTCGATGTGCTGGATGGTCATACCGGTGATTCCTCCTGCTGATACGCCGCGGCTCGCGCCCACGACCGCGACGGCCTGTGCCGAGCCTAACGGGTGGGGGTTCGGGACCCGTCAGGCGTCCAGCGAAACGATCATCTTCCCGGTGTTCTCGCCGCGCAGCAGACCGACGAACGCGTCGTAGGCGTTCTCGATGCCCTGGACCTTCGTCTCGTTGTACTTGAGCTCACCGGAGGCGAGCCAGCCGGCCACCTCCTGGACGAACTGCGGCTGGAGCGCGGCGTGGTCGCCCACCAGCACGCCCTGCAGGCGGAGCCGCTTGCCGATGACGAGGGCCAGGTTGCGCGGGCCCGGGGTGGGTTCCGTGGCGTTGTACTGCGCGATCATCCCGCAGATGGTGGCGCGGCCGTGCACGTTGAGCGCGGAGATCGCCGCCTCCAGGTGCTCACCGCCGACGTTGTCGAAGTAGACGTCGATGCCGTCGGGCGCGGCCTCGGCGAGCTGCTCCCTGACGGGACCGTTCTTGTAGTTGAAGGCCGCGTCGAAGCCGTACTCCTCGACGAGGAGCTTGACCTTCTCGTCGGAACCGGCCGAACCGATGACCCGGGACGCGCCCTTGAGCTTCGCCATCTGGCCGACCTGGCTGCCGACCGCGCCGGCCGCGCCGGAGACGAAGACCGCGTCGCCCTCCTTGAAGGAGGCGACCTCGAACAGGCCGGCGTAGGCGGTGAGCCCCGTCATGCCGAGCACACCGAGGTAGGCGGAGAGGGGGGCGAGCGAGGCGTCGACCTTGACCGCGTGCTTGGCGGGGACGTCGGCGTACTCGCGCCAGCCGAGACCGTGCAGGACGTGGTCGCCGACGGCGAAGCCCTCGGCGTTCGAGGCGATGACCTCGCCGACCGCGCCGCCCTCCATGGGGTGGTCGAGCTTGAAGGGCGGGGTGTACGACTTCACGTCGTTCATCCGGCCCCGCATGTAGGGGTCGACCGAGAAGTGGAGGTTGCGGACGAGGACGCGGCCCTCACCGGGCGCGGTCACCGGCGCCTCGCGCAGCGCGAAGTCCTTGGCCTCGGGCCAGCCGTGCGGGCGGGCGACGAGGTGCCATTCGCGGCTGGTCGTGGGAAGTGCTGCAGACATGGGCTCGGGTTCTCCTCGAAGTCGTACGGTGCGGGAAGCCGAAAAGCTTCAGGACGTGAAACAACCATGCGTCGACATATTTCATCTTGTCAAGTAATTCGGTAGGCTGGCCGTCATGGCCACCTCGCGCACGGACCCACTCACCCTCGACGTCATCGAGCTCATCGGCGGCGTCGTGGCGCGCTACCACGAGGAGTACGACCGGGCCGCGGCCGCCCACACCCTCACCGGCGCGCAGGCGCGGGTGCTCGGGCTGCTCTCGCTGGAGGCCATGCCCATGCGCAAGGTCGCCCTCAAGCTGAAGTGCGAACCGTCCAACATCACCGGCATAGTCGACCGGCTGGAGCTCCGCGGCCTGGTGGAGCGCCGCCCGGACCCGGCCGACCGGCGGGTGAAGCTCGCCGCCCCGACCGAGGAGGGCATCCGGACCGCGCGTCAGCTGCGGGACGCCCTGGACTTCGCCCGGGAGCCGCTCGCCGAGCTGTCGGAGGCGGAGCGGACGGTGCTGCGCGACCTGCTGCGCAGGATGCTCGGCGAGCAGGCGGCCTGAGGCGTCACAGGCCTCAGACGCACCACCACAGCCACGGGGTGCACGTCGCGGAGGGGGACGGAGCGGGCTCCGGATCACCGCTGGGCTCCGGCTGCGTCGGCTCCGCGGGCGGCTCCGTGGAACCCGACGGCTCCGCGGGCGCCACGGTTCCGCCAGGATCGGCGGGCCCGTCCGGTTCGGCGGACGAGGACGACGGCCGGGGGTCACCTGGGGCGTCGGCCGACACGGACGCCCGGGGCACCCCGGGCGCCGTCGAGCCGGAGGGTCCGTCCGTGGCCCCGGCGGAGTGGGAGTCGGTCACCCGTACGACGGTGGGCGTGTCCACAGGTCCGGGCTCGTCGTCCGCCTCGCCCGCCGAGGCGGAGGGAGGAGGTTCGGCCGCGGTGGTGGCCTCGCTCACGTAGTCGGAGGCGCCGCTGTCGCCTCCGGGCTCGATGGCCAGCTCCGCCAGGCTCAGCGCGCCCACGGCCAGCACCACGCCCGTGGCCGTCAGCAGCAGTGTGCGGCCACGCCTGCGGTGCCCGCGGCGCCCTCGGCGCCGCGAGGCGGTCTCCCGGGCGCGTCTGCGGTGTCCTGAGACGCCTGCGGTCCCGGCGGCCGCGTCTTCGGGACCGGCGTCATGGGCGGGGTACTCAGGGGCGGCGTAGGGGACCAGCGCGTCGGCGGGGGTCCCGCAACCGGCGCAGGCCAGAGCCCCGTTGAGGTGCCGTCGGCACGGGTGGCAGTAATCCATGGCGCCCGCAGACTAGACGCGCGGAGAACGGCACCGGAAGCCGCGCAGGTGAGGATCCTGTGTGGAATCACAGACTCCGGGGCGCTCCGTCCGATACGCGGGACACGCGGGAGGATGGGTCCCATGACCGCTCCCGCCCCGTTCGGGCCGCTCCAGTTCCAGCTCGTCCTGCTGCGCCGGATGGCCGACCACCAGCCGGACCTGGTCGAGGACGCACGTATCGAACTGGGGGCCTCCCTCGCGGAGATGCGGGAGGCGAACCGCCGCTGGCAGGCCATGCTGCGCGCCCCGCGCGGCCGGGGCGCGCTGCGCCGCTACCGCACGGTGCTGGGCGCACCCGAGACGTCCGTACGCCGCACGGTCGGCGACCTGGAGTGCGACGCGCTGCTGTGGCCGCTGCCGCTCTGGCCGGACCTGCGGTTCGAGGTGATGGCGGGACCCGGCGGGGCCGTGTGGAACGAGTGGCTGGTCCGCGCACCCGGCGCCACCGGCCCCGAGCCGGGCGGCGCCGGGGACCTGGCCCCGTGGTCCTGCACCGTGGACGAGGTGGCCAGGGCCTTCGCCCCGGCGCGGCCGATGGAGGGCAGCGCACCGACCCGCTGGGCACTGGCCTTCACCGACCCGACCGACGGACGGCCCTGGGTCGCCGAGTTCACCTGGGGGCTGTTCCAGCGCCTGCTTCCCGGCCACGCCTGACATCTGTCGCGCCGTCAGCTCCGGGTCCCCCCTACGGCTCACCCAGCGCGCGCCGCACCGGCCTCGGCGCGACGATGCCAGGAGGGCCGGCTGCCGCCGGTGCCGCCGCCAGCGCTCTCGGGAGACCCTGCCGTGACCGTCAGTCTCGATCAGTTGCGCCGTTGCCATGTCGCCGTCGATCTCGGGGCCGCGAGGACCCGTGTGTACATCAAGGGAGTGGGGCTCGTCGTGGACGAGCCCAGTGTCGCCGCCGTGAACACACGCACCGGCTCGCTCATCGCCGTCGGCGCGCTCGCCGAGCAGATGACCGGCCGTACACCCGCGTACATCCGGGTGGCCCGCCCGGTGTCCGGCGGCACCGTCGTCGACATCGACATGGCCCAGCGCATGCTGCGCCACCTCCTCGGCGAGAAGCTCCGGCGCCAGCTGCGCCACAAGCCCAGGCTGCGGGCTGCCGCGTGCACCCCGCACGACGCCGACCCGCTGGCCCAGCGGGCGACCGTCGAGACCCTCGTGGGACTCGGGGCGCGGCGGGTCGAGCTGGTCGACACCCTGATCGCGGCGGCCATCGGCTGCGGGCTGCCGGTCGAGCAGCCGACCGCCACCATGATCATGATGTGCGGGGCCGCGTCCACCCAGATCGCGGTGCTCTCGCTCGGCTCGATCGTCACGGCCGTACGCATCCCCATCGGCGGCGAGGCCATCGACCACGCGGTGATCCAGCACCTGCGCCAGCACCACGAGCTGATGCTGGCCAGCCAGTCCGTGCGCCCCCTGCAGCTGGCGCTCCGGGGCAACGGCCTCACGCTCAGCGGACCCTCGATGACGGAGATCCACGGCCGGGACGTGGCCACGGGTCTGGCCCGTTCGGTGCAGGTCGACACCGCCGCCGTACGCCAGGCGATCCACACCCCGCTCACCGCCGTGCTCGACGGACTCGGCAAGGTGCTGCGCGACTGCCCGCCCGACCTTGTGGCCGACATCGCGGACTCCGGGATCATGATGGTCGGCGGCAGCGCCCTGCTGCCCGGCCTCGACCAGATGCTGCGCGAGGCCACGGGCGTGCCCGTGCACATCGCCGAGCGGCCGGACGTGTGCTCGGTGCTCGGGCTCGGCGCGATGCTCGACGGATCGGTCCAGCCGCTGGTCCTCGCCCCGATCGCGGGCTGAGGGCCGCAGGCTCGCCGGTGACCGGGACAGGGCTCGACCTGCGGACCACCCTCCAGCACATCGTGGACACCGCCACGGCGCTGGCCGGTGCGCGGCACGGCGCGCTGGCCCTCCTCGCCCCGGAGGACCGCCGCGTCACCGACCTGTTCACCACCGGCATGACCGACGCCGAGCGGCTGGGCGCGGGCCCGCTCCTCGACGGCCGGTCCGGGGCCCTGGGGGTCCTGGTCGACGACGCGCAGGCGGTGCGGCTCGACGACCTGCCGGCCGGTACCGCCTCCGAGGACACGGCGTCCCCGCTGCTGAGGACGCGTTCCTTCCTCGGTGCCCCTGTCCGGGTGGGTTCGGAGGTGCTCGGCAGTCTGTGCCTCACCGCGGACGAGCCGGGGCGCTTCACCGACACCGATCTGGCGCTGCTGAGGCTCCTCGCCTCCCAGGCCGCCGCGGCGATCGGCGGTGCCCATCTCTCGGAGGCGGCACGGCAGCGCGAGCGCTGGATCGAGGGGGCCGCCGCCGTCACCCGGGCGCTGCTGACCGGCGCCGGCCCGACCGACGCCCTGACGACCGTGGCCGAGCGGGCCCGGGTACTCGCCGGCGCTGCGGCCGGGGTGATCCTGCAGCCGACCGGTGACGGCGGGATGGAGATCGTCGCGGCCTCCACCCTCGACGATCCCGCGGGGCTCGTCGGCACGGCCATCGAGCCGGGCTCCCCCGTCCTCGTGCAGCTGCTGAGCGGCGAGGAGGTCTTCATCGACGACTCGTCGACGGACCCCCGGATGACGACCCCGGTACGCTCCCGGTTCGGCCCCAGCATGATGCTGCCTCTGGAGAGCGGCGGGCGGCTCATCGGCACGCTGGCCCTGCCCCGGCGGCGGGGCGGACTTCCGTACACGGCCATGGACCGGCTGCTGGCCTCGCAGTTCGCCTCCCAGGCCGCGCTGGCCCTGGTGATGGCCGACGCGCAGCACTACCGGGAGCAGCTCGCGGTGTACGAGGACCGCGACCGTATCGCCCGTGACCTGCACGACCTCGTCGTACAGCGGCTGTTCGCGACGGAGATGATGCTGGAGTCGACCCGCCGCAAGGACGTGTCGGGCGACGCGGAGACCGCCGAACTGCTCGCCAGGGCCGTCGACGAACTCGACTCCACGATCCAGGAGGTCAGGACCGCGATCTTCGCCCTCCAGCAGCCGCCCGCCGAGGCTCCCGCCACTTTCCGCGGACGGGTGCTGCGGGAGACGGGGGGCGCCGCGGCCGTCCTTGGCTTCCAGCCGTCGGTGCACTTCGTCGGCGCGGTCGACACCCTGATCGGGAAGCCGGTGGCGGGCAGGCTGCTCGACGTACTGCGCGGGGCGCTGGCCACCGCGCACCGGCGGGCGGGTGTCTCGGCCATCGAGGTGGAGGTGGACGCGACGGCGAAGGAGGCCGACGGGCGGGCCGCGGTGCGGCTGGTGGTCGCGGACGACGGACGCGCCGAGGACGGCGCGCGGTCGCCGACAGTCATCTGGCAGGTGCCGCTCTGAGCGCGATGCGGGTGTTGGAGTGGGCGACGCCCGCGTCCTTCTTCAGCCGGCGCAGCAGACTGTCCAGGGAGCCGGGGTCGGCGGCCGTGGCCCGCACGAGGTAGTCGTGGCCGCCCGTCACGTGCACCACCTCGGTGATGCCGGGCAGTGTGAGCACCGCGCGCTCGAACTCCTCGTTCGAGGTGTCGAGGCGCAGTGACACGTCGATGAAGACGACGAGGCCCGAGCGGGTGTCGGCGGCCGGGTCGACGATGACCGTGAATCCGCGGATCACCCCGTCGCGGCGCATGCGACGCACACGGTCGCCCGCCGCGTTGGCGCTGAGCCCGACGCGTACACCCAGATCGCGGTACGAGATCCGGGCGTCCTCCTGGAGGATTCCGAGGATCTCTCTGTCCAACCGGTCCATACCGGCGATTGTGGCAGCCCCGGACCCGAAGCGGCGGTCGAGCGGCGTCCGGTGGGGGTGCCCGGGCCCCTTCCGCCTAGGGGCGTCTGTGGTGCGGGGGCCTTACCCGGATGGCCCAGTCCGCCGCGCCCCGCCCTGCGGTAAGGCGCCGGGCAGAGGTTCCCGTCGTCCCGACACCGACGATCGTCCCGGTCCTCGTGCTCACGCGTCGCGACGGCTGAAGTGGCGGGCTCCAGGGAGGGTCAGGCAGGGACGCCCTAGGCTGCACCGGGTGACCTCTCTACTGCCCGCGCTGAGCGGAGCGTCCCGTCGGCCGGACTCCCCCGAAGCCGTCCGGTTCGGCGAACACGTCCTGACCTACGCCCGGTTGGACGAGGCCTCGGCCTCACTGGCCGCCCGGATCTCCGGTTCCGGAAGGGTCGCGGTCTGGGCCACGGCGACCCCGGAGACCGTGGTCGCCGTCGTGGCGGCCCTGCGGGCCGGGGTGCCCGCCGTACCCCTCAACCCGAGGACGGGCGAGCGGGAGCTCGCGCACATCGTCGCCGACAGCGCGCCCCGGTGCGTACTGGCCGGGGCGGACGACGAACTGCCGCCCGCGCTCGGCGGCACGGAGCGGCTGGATGTCGACACGGCCGCCCTTGCCCCGGAGCAGGCGCTTCCCGAGCCCGCCGCGGACTCCCCCGCCCTGGTCGTCTACACCTCGGGCACGACCGGCGCGCCCAAGGGGGCGGTCCTGCCGCGCCGGGCGATCGCCGCGTCGCTGGACGCGCTGGAGGACGCCTGGCAGTGGACGGGCGAGGACGTCCTGGTCCATGCCCTGCCGCTCTTCCACGTGCACGGTCTGATCCTCGGCGTGCTCGGCCCGCTGCGCCGGGGCGGTTCCGTGCGCCACCTGGGCAGGTTCTCCGCCGAGGGTGTGGCGCGGGAGCTGCTCTCCGGCGGCACGATGCTGTTCGGCGTGCCCACGATGTACCACCGGCTGGCGGGCGCGCTGGAGGAACCGGAGGGTTCCGGAGCCCTCCGGAAGGCACTCGCGGGGGCCAGGCTGCTGGTCTCCGGATCGGCGGCGCTCCCGGTCCACGACCACGAACGGATCGCGTCCGCCACCGGGCGGCGGGTCGTCGAGCGGTACGGAATGACGGAGACCCTGATGAACACGGGCGTGCGGGCGGACGGCGCACCGCGCGCCGGCACGGTCGGTCCGCCGCTCCCCGGCGTGGAGCTCCGGCTCGTCGAGGAGGACGGGAGCGTGATCGGGGACACCGCCTCCATCGGTGAGATCCAGGTGCGCGGCCCGAACCTGTTCACCGGATACCTGAACCGGCCGGACGCCACGGCGGCGGCCTTCACGGACGACGGCTTCTTCCGTACCGGTGACATGGCCACGGTTGATTCGGACGGGTACGTGAGGATCGTCGGGCGCAAGGCCACCGATCTGATCAAGAGCGGTGGCTACAAGATCGGGGCGGGCGAGATCGAGAACGCGCTGCTGGAGCACCCCGGTGTGCGGGAGGCGGCGGTCACCGGTGAGCCGGACGCGGACCTCGGCGAGCGGATCGTCGCCTGGGTGGTGCCTGCGGATCCCGGATCGGTGCCTGGCGAGAGGGAGTTGGCTGACCATGTGGCGGGTCTGCTGGCCCCGCACAAGCGGCCGCGCACGGTGCGCTACCTGGACGCGCTGCCCCGCAACGAGCTCGGCAAGATCATGAAGAGGTCGCTCGGTGTCTGACGGCCGCGGCGGCGTCCGCATGTCGGCGCGGGAGGCCGTCGCCTCCGTCACCGGGAGCTTCACGGAGCACCGCCCGGCCGTGCGCCCGGCGGCCCCGGACGGGCCTCTCGACTGGACGGGCTACGCCGAGTCCAGGGCACGTGCCTCCGCGAGGACCGGCGAGGAGGAGTCCGTCCTGTACGGGACCGCCTGGATCGGCGACCGCGAATGCGTCCTGGTCTCCTTCGAGTTCGGCTTCCTGGGCGGCTCGCTGGGCGGGCGGACCGGGGACCGGCTGGAGGCCGCCTACGCACTGGCACGTGAACGGCGGCTGCCTCTCGTCTCGCTCGTCGCGACCGGGGGCAGCCGGATGCAGGAGGGCATGATCGCGCTGATACAGCTCCAGCGGGTCGCCCGTGCCTCCACCCTGCTCAGGGCCGCGGGGCTGCCGCAGATCGCGGTGGTGCGGGACCCGACGACCGGGGGTGGCTGGGCCACCGTCGGAGCGGGCGCCGACGTGGTGCTGGCGCTGCCGGGCGCGCAGATCGGCTTCGCGGGGTCCCGGGTGCGCCCGGCCGACGCGGACCCGTACGCGTACACCGCGGAGGGGCAGCTGGCTGCGGGCCAGGTCGACGCCGTCGTCCCGCCGGACGAACTGCCCGGGACGCTGAACCGCTGGCTGACCGCGCTGACGGTGACGGGCCGGACCGAGGCCGCCGCCGTCCCGCGCGCGCTGTCGGCCACGGGGCTCCCGGCGACCGGCTGGGACGCGGTGGAGCAGGCCCGCTCCGCGGCGCGCCCGCGGGCCGAGGCCTATCTGGACGCCTACTTCGAGTACCGGCTGCCGCTGAACGGCGACCGCTGCGGCGGCACCGACGCGGGGCTGCTCGCCGGGGTCGGGCTGCACGACGGGCGGCCCGTGGCGTACGTCGCCCAGTGCGGCACGGCGACCCGTCCGGCCGGCTACCGCACGGCGGCCCGGGTCGTCCGGCTCGCGGACCGGCTCGGCCTGCCCGTGCTGACGCTGGTGGACACGCCGGGCGCGGCGAACGACGCCGAAGCCGAACGGGCGGGCGCGGGTGCGGCCATCGCCGACGCCTTCGCGGCGGTCGCCGCCGCCGGGGTGCCCGTGACCACGCTCGTCATCGGCGAGGGCGGCTCGGGCGGTGCGCTGGCCCTGGCGGCCCCCGGCAACACCCATGTCACCTCGGACAGCTACTTCTCTGTGATCGCGCCGGAACTGGCGGCGGCCATCCTGAAGCGCGGCCCCGACGAGGTGCGGTCCACCGCCGACCAGCTCGGGCTGCGCCCGCAGGACCTGGTGGACCTGGGGATCGCCCGCTCGGTGGTCGGCCCGGCCGCCGCCTGATCCACGCGCGGCCGGTCGGACGCACCGGCGCGCGGCACCGAAACGGGAAGGGTGTGACGACGCGTTCGGCGCGACGTTCGGGCGGTGGTTGGTTAGCGTGACGAAAGGGACATCCACCGAGTGAGGAAGGTCCGAGCCATGGCCGCAGAATCCGAGGGCACTCCGTGCTGGGCCGACGGGACGTTCGGCGACCTCGAAGGGGCGAAGCGCTTCTACGGCGAGCTCCTGGGCTGGTCGTACGCCGACTCCATGCCCGAGTACGGCGACTACACCCAGGCCTACGTGGACGGGAAGGCGGTCGCCGCCCTGTCGCCGCCCATGCCGGGCCAGGAAGTGCCGTCCGCCTGGTGCCTGTACCTCGCGACACCTGACGCCGCCGCGACCGCCGAGAAGATCCGCGAGCAGGGCGGGCAGGTGCTGGTGGAGCCCATGCAGGTCGGCGACTTCGGGACGATGGTGCTGGGCCTCGACCCCGGCGGGACGCCCTTCGGCGTGTGGCAGGCGGGCAGCCACGAGGGGTTCGGGGCGCGGACGGTGCCCGGCGCCTACAGCTGGGCCGAGGTCTACACCCGCGAGCCGGAGAAGGCGGACGCGTTCTTCTCCGCCGTCTTCGGGTACGGGGTGAAGCACCTGGAGGACGACGCGATCGACTTCTCGCTCTACGACCTGGGCGCGGACCCGGTGCTCGGCAGGATGAAGATGACGCGGGACTTCCCGCCCCAGGTGCCGGCCCACATGAACGTGTACTTCACCGTGGCGGACTGCGACGCGGCGGTGGAGAAGGCGAAGTCGCTCGGGGCCGAGGTCCGGTTCGGCCCGATGACCATCCCGTACGGGCGGTTCGCGTCCCTGACGGACCCGCAGGGCGCCGTGTTCTCGGTGATCGACAGCACGACGACGGCGGGCGAGATGCCCAAGATCTCGAAGGTGTCCTGACCGGCCCGCCCCGGCCCCCTGGGACCTGGTGCCCCCGGAGGCGCCGGGTCCCTACGGCTGCGGGTCCCGCGCGTCGTACCGGGCGAAGCCGCGCCAGCGCAGCCCCAGCAGGCAGACCACCAGGACGCACGCGATGCCGCCGCCGGTCACCGCCACCGCCGGGGACGTCAGGTCGGCCACCGAGCCGGCCACCAGGTCGCCGAGCCGTGGCCCGCCCGCCACGACGACGATGAACACACCCTGTAGCCGGCCGCGCATCTCGTCGGGCACCGCCGCCTGGAGCATGGTGTTGCGGAAGACCATGGAGATGGAGTCGGCGCATCCGGCGAGGGCCAGCAGGACCAGGCCCGGCCAGAGCTGCCGGGTGAGCCCGAACGCCGCGATGGCCGCACCCCAGCAGGACACCGCGATCAGCACCGCGAGTCCGTGCCGCCGCACCCGGCTCAGCCATCCGGAGAAGACGCTGCCGAGCAGGGCTCCGAGCGCCGGTGCGGCGACCAGCAGTCCGGTGGTCTTCGCGTCGCCTCCGAACCAGACCACGGCGATCACGGGGAAGAGCGCGCGCGGATGGGCCAGCACCATGGCGCTCAGGTCGCTGAAGAAGGTCATCCGCAGGTTCGGCCGGGTGCCGAGGAAGCGCAGGCCGTCGAGGACGGAGGCCCGCCCGGCGGTCCCCTTCTCCCCCTTCTCCTCACCCTGCTCACCCTTCTCCCCACGGCCTGGCAGCATCGAGGGCAGCCGCCACATCGCGTACAGCGAGGCGGTGAAGGTGACGGCGTCGACGGTGTACGCCGCCCGGTAGCCCCACCAGCCGACGATGAGTCCACCGAGCATGGGCCCGGCGAGACCGCCCGTGGTGGAGGTCATCGCGTTGAGCGCGTTGGCGGCGGGCAGTTGTCCGGCCGGCAGCAGCCGGGCGATCATCGAGCTGCGCGCCGGTGAGTTGAGCGCGAAGCACACGGCCTGGAGGGCGACGACCGTGTAGAGCAGCGCCACGTTCTCCACCCCGGCGAAGGTGACCGCCGCCAGCCCGACGGAGAGCAGGAACGATCCCCCGGCGCTGAAGAGCCCCAGTTTGCGGCGGTCGACGGTGTCGGCCACAGCCCCGCTGTACAGGCCGAGGAGCACCAGGGGGACGAGCGAGCAGAGACCTATCAGGCCGACGGAGAACGCGGACCCGGTGATGTCGTACACCTGGAGGGAGACGGCCAGCGCCGTCATGCCCTGCCCGATCCAGGAAACGGTGTTCCCGAACCAGAGCCGCCGGTAGTCGGGTGAGGTACGCAGCGGCGTCAGGTCGGCGAGTATGCGCGTGCGGGGTACACGCTGTTCGGCGGTTTCGGTCACAGGGGATGGTAACGGGACGGGTCCGCGCACCGGTCGGCCGAGGGTGGGTGGTGTCGGCGGAGAAGTCGACATGGGCCCGGCCGAATCCTCTGGTCCCGGCGCGCCGGCCTGAGGTACGCGTGGAGGGGGAGCCTGCGGGCTCCTCTCCCGCACGGAGCCCTGGGGGCGCTCAGGCGCCTACGTCACGTTGCTGCGCCTCCTTGGGGACCGCCGTCGCACAAACCAGGAGGTCGATGGCTCCGGCGGCGCGGTGCTGGGCTCGCTGGGTGAGCTTGTACTGATCATCCAGCTCTTCGGCCAGCTCGTCCCGATGGGCCGGGCTTGTGGCCGGGTGGAGGAACTCCGCCCCCGCCCGTGCGGTCACCACCTCGGAAGACGTCGCGCTCGGGAGCAGGAGCGACGAACACGATCTCTCAGGACTGCACGGTGCTGCCCGGGTCCAGCACCGTCAGCTCCTCTCGGATCAGATGGTCCATGCCGGTCAGCTGCCGGTCGCCGACTTCCAGGCGTCGATGTACTCGTCGAGACCGGTGCTGATGGCCGACCAGTCCGGCTCGAAGATCTCCACGCCCTTCATCAGCCCGGCGAGTTCGACGGCGTTGGCGTCGGTCGCCTCGATGTCCCTGCGGGCGCTGAAGCCGCCGCCGATCGCGCTGACGTCCTGCTGGGCCTGTTCGGAGAGCATGAAGTCGAGCAGCTTCTTGCCGTTGGCGCTGTGCGGGGCCTTCTGGACGAGCCCCGCGGCGTACGGGAGGGCGAAGGTGGTGGGCTTTCCGCCGTCCTTGGCCGGGAACCATATGCCGAGGTTCGGCATGTCCTTGGCCTGGGCGAAGTTCATCTGCACGTCACCGTTGGCGACGTACAGCTCGCCCTTGTCCACCTTGGGGGCGAGCTTGCCGGTGGAGGCGGACGGGCCGACGTTGTTGGTCTGCAGCTTCTTCAGGTAGTCCATCGCCGGCTTCCGGCCGCCGAAGTCGTGCACGGCCTTGATGAGCACGGCGGTGCCGTCGCCGGCGACTCCCGGTGTGGAGTACTGGACCTTCTCCTTGTACGAGCTGTCCAGGAGCTCCTCCCAGGTCCGGGGCGGGGTCTTCAGCGCCTTCGTGTTGTAGACGAACCCGAAGTAGTTGTTGACGACCGAGGTCCAGGTGCCGTCGGTGGCCTTGTCCGCGGCGGCGACCTGGTCGGAACCGGCCGGTTCGTACCTTTGGAGCAGGCCCTTGGCTCCGGCCTGCTGGATGAACGGCGGCAGGGTGACGAGGACGTCGGCCTGGGTGTTGGACTTCTCGCGGACGGTGCGCTGCACCACCTCGCCGGAGCCGCCCTCGACGTATTCGACCTTGATGCCGGTCTTCTTCTCGAAGTCCTCGAAGACCTTGTCGTACCAGCCCTCACCGTTCTCGCCCTTGAGGCCGTCGGCGCTGTAGACGGTGACGACCTTCTCGTCGGAGGCGGCCGAGGAGCCGCCGCAGGCGGTGAGGGTGGCGGCCAGGGCGAGGGTTGCGGCGAGTGCCGTCGCCGGCTTCAGGATGTGGGTGCGCATGGGTGTCGTGTCTCCTGGAAGTACGGGTAGGTCCGGGGTTGTTCAGCGGTAGGAGGCTCGCGTCCGGATGCGGGAGACGGCGAGCAGGACGAGCAGTGTGGTGGCCATCAGGACCACGGAGACGGCCGCACCGGTGAAGAGGGCACCACGGTCGGTGGCCGCGAAGATCTGCACCGGCAGGGGTGTCCAGTCCGGCGGGTAGAGCATCATCGTGGCGCTCAGCTCGCCCATGGAGAGGGCGAAGCAGAGCCCGGCCGCGGCCGTGAGGGACGGGAGCAGGAGGGGCAGCTTGATCCGCCACAGGACGTATCCGGGCCGGGCGCCGAGGCCGGCCGCCGCCTGCTCGTACACCGGGTCCAGGCGCCGGATCGCGGCCGACACCGACTGATAGGCGAACGCCGTGACCAGGACGGTGTGGGCGAGGACGACGATCCACCGCGTCCCGTTGAGGAGCACCGGCGGCCGGCTGAACGCGACGAGCACGGCGAGGCCGACGACGACGGACGGCACGGCGACCGGCAGCATGAACAGGGCGTCCAGCAGCCTCCTGCCGGGCTTGCGCAGTGAGGCGGCGGCGACGGCGGCCCAGGCGCCGAGTGCGAGGGCCAGCAGGCTCGCGCACAGGGCGGTGACCAGGCTGGTGGTGAGGGCCTGGAGCGAGTCGCCGCTTGTGGCGGCGGCGTAGTGCTCGGCCGTGGGTCCGGACGGGAAGGCGCCGGACCAGTTCGTGGAGAAGGACGCGGCGACGATGACCAGGAGCGGCACCGCGAACAACGGGACGAAAAGGAGGAGGAAGAGGGCCCAGGTGGCCCATTTCCCGGCTCGGCTATGCACCAACACGGCGGCTCACCGTCCGATACAAGATGTAGAGGCCGACGGAGAGCGCGATGTTGACGACGGCGATGGCACAGGCGGCCGGGTAGTCGGACTCCAGGATCGCCTTGCCGTACACGAGCATCGGCAGGGTGGTGACGTCCTTCGCGCCGGTGAACAGCACGATGCCGAATTCGTTGAGGCACATGACGAGGACGAGGCTGCCGCCCGCCGCGAGTGCCGGCAGGGCCTCGGGGAGGATCACCTTCCGCACGATCCGGGCAGGCCGGGCGCCAAGTGAGGAGGCCACTTCGATCTGTGCGGTGTCGAGTTGGGAGAACGCGGCGAGCAGGGGCCGCATCACGAACGGGGTGAAGTACGTGATCTCGGCGAGGAGTACGCCCCACGGTGTGGTGAGGAAGCGGAAGGGCCCCTCGGAGGCACCGGTGGCTTCGGTCCACACGCCGTTCGCCATGCCGACCGTGCCGTAGACGAACAGCAGGGCGAGCGTGATCAGGAACGACGGGAAGGAGAGGAACACGTCGATGAACCTGGCGACCGCCTTTCCGCCGGGGAAGGGCACGAACGCGATGACGAGCGCGAGCGCGAAGCCGAGCACGAGGCAGCCGACCGTGCTGCCGACGGCGAGCCAGACGGTCGTGCCGAGTGCCGAGCGGAAGGACTCGGAGGCGAATACGTCGGCGTACGGGGTGAGTGAGGTGCCGCCCTCGTCGGGGGTGACGGACTGCTGGAGGACGAGGGCCAGCGGGTAGAGGAGGACGAGGGCGAGGACAGCGACGGGGGGCAGCGCCCAGATCCAGCCGGTCCGGCCCCGGCGCAGGCCGGTGGTGGCGACGGCGCTAGCCATGGGCCGCTCCCGCCACCGTCTCGGCCTCGTGGTCCGCCGCGGGAAGGAGGACGGCGTCCTCGGGTGCGAAGTGCAGCGTGACCTTCTCACCCAGCGCCGGGGGTTCACGGAGTTCCCGGAGGTCGGCCTTGAAGCGGTGGCCGCCGATGTCGACGTAGAGCCGGTGCGTGGAGCCGCGCCACTGGATCTCCGCGACGGTGCCGGTGAGGGCGTTGGGCCCGTCGCCGAGGCCGACCATGTGGGGGCGGACGCAGAGTGTGGCCGTGGCTCCGGTGGCCGCCTCGCCCGTGGAGAGCTTCACTTCGTGTCCGGCGAAGGCGACGGAGCCCGAACCGACCGTGACCGGCAGCAGGTTGGCGTTGCCGACGAACGAGGCGGTGAACTCCGTACGGGGTGCGCGGTAGAGCTCCTGCGGGGTGCCGCAGTCCTGGAGCCGCGCCCGGTCCATGACGGCGATCCGGTCGGCGAGGGTGAGGGCCTCGACCTGGTCGTGGGTGACGTAGAGGATGGAGACGTCGGGTAGTTCGCGGTGCAGGCGGGCCAGTTCGGCGAGCATGCCGGAGCGGAGCTGGGCGTCGAGCGCGGAGAGCGGTTCGTCGAGCAGCAGGACGCCAGGACGTACGGCGAGGGCGCGGGCGATGGCGACGCGCTGCTGCTGGCCGCCGGAGAGTTCGCGTGGGTAGCGCGCGGCGTAGGCGGACATGCCGACGAGTTCGAGGGCTTCGGCGACGCGGGCGGCGATCTCGGCCTTGCGCACCTTGCGGGCCTTGAGGCCGAAGGCGACATTGTCCCGGACGCGCATGTGCGGGAAGAGGGCGTACTGCTGGACGACCATGCCGATACCCCGCTGGTGCGGTGGCAGCCCGGTGACGTCCCGGTCGCCGAGGTAGACCCGCCCGGAGGCGGGCCGCACGAAGCCGGCGACGGCGCGCAGGGCGGTGGTCTTACCGGACCCGGAGGGGCCGAGCAGGGCCATGACCTCTCCGGGTTCCACTGTCAGGTCGAGCTGGTCCAGGACGGTGTTCCGGCCGTAGGCGACGCTGACCTGCTCGAACCTGATGCCTCCGGTCTCCGGTTCCGCTGCCGCGCCCGTCATGCCTCGGCCCGCGCTATCAGGTCCGGCAGTTCGGCGACGGAGCCGATGACGTGGGTGGCGCCGCTGCGGGTCAGCTGATCCTTGTCGTGGGCGCCGGTGAGGACGCCCGCGACGACGCCGGCTCCGGCGCGTACGCCGCTGAGCATGTCGTACAAGGTGTCGCCCGCGACGGCGACCTTCTGGACGCTGTCGACGGCGCCGGTCCGCAGAAAGGCGGCGAGGACCATGTCGGGGTAGGGGCGGCCCCGGCCGCCCGCGTCGGCGGGGCAGAGGGTCAGGTCGGCCAGGCCCTGCCAGCCGAGTGCTCGGAGGATGGCGTCCTGGGTGGTGCGGGCGAAGCCGGTGGACAGGACCACGGTCCGGCCCTCGCCCCTGAGCCGCTCGATGGCTTCGCGGGCGCCGGGAACAGGGGCGATCAGACCGCTGTCGACCAGCCTGCCGTACGCCTCCTCGAAGGCGGTGTTGGCCTGCTGGGCCCGGGACTCCCCACCGAAGAGGTGCCGGAAGACGGAGATCTTGGACTCGCCCATGGTGGCGCGTACGTAGTCGAGCTTCTCGGCGTGGTCGGCGGAGCCCGGCTCGACGCCCAGGCGCCCGGCGGCGTCGGAGAAGGCCTGCTCGACGAGGCCGCCGTCGGCGACGGTGGTGCCGGCCATGTCGAGGACGATCAGGTTCAGCTTGGCGTCGTGGGTCAACGTCTTCACCAGTTCAGTTCGTTGGCGGTTGTCTCGGCGATGGCGGGTGAGCAGGTCATGCCGCGGCCACCGGGCCCGGTGACCAGCCAGATGCCGTCGCGCACCTGCTGCCGGTGGACGACCCTGCTCGTGTCGGTGCACTGGGCGTAGACGCCGGCCCAGCGGTGGCGGACGCGCGGCAGCGGGCGGCCGAGGAAGGACTCGACGACCCGGGTGAGGTGCTCGTAAGGCTCCTCGACGGTGTCGAAGGCGAAGGGGTGCTCGTACTCGTGGGTGTCGCCGATGGTCAGTCCGCCGTCGCGGCGCTGGACCATGAGGAGCTGCATCCTGTGCTCGGCGGCGGTCGGCGCCTGGGCCTGTCCGGTGTTGAGCGTGTCCAGGGCCTCTCCGGCGTAGGCCGGGTAGTAGCGGAAGCTGTCCGCGTCGGCGACCGAGGTGGTCAGACTCTCGCCGAGCGGGTCGGTCTGCATCATCTGGAGGCGGACGCGGCGTACGGGGAGGTCGGGGCCGGCGAGTTCGCGGACGAGGCCGCCGAGCCAGGCGCCGGTGGCCAGGATGACGGCATCGCCGGTGTGCACCTCGCCGTGGTCGTCACGGACCGCGTTGTCGCCGATGACCTCGCGGACCTCACGGCCTCCGAGGTAGGTGTAGCGCCCGGAGGACAGGAGAGCCTGCTTCAGGGCGAGTTGGGCGGTCCTGGGCTCGACGGCGGCGTCCCGCTCGCACCACAGGGCCGCATCGAAGTCGCCGCGCAGCGCGGGGTTGACGGCCCGTGCCTCGTCGGCGGTCAGCAGCTTGTAGCCACGGGCGTCGGCGTCGGGCCGGGCGACGGCCGCTTCGGCGACCGCCAGTTCCAGTGCGCCGCGGACCGGGGTGAGCGATCCGCAGGCGCGGAATCCGAGCTCCGGCACCTGCCGCCCGATGTCCTCCCAGAGCTCGCGGGCCCGGAGCGCGGTGTCCAGCTCCTCACCGCCCGCCCGGCCGCTGACCCATATCTGTCCGAAGTTTCGGAGGGACGCTCCGCGGGCCTCGCTCTCGCGCTCGATCTGTACGACCTCGTGGCCGCGGTTCACTGCGTGCCAGGCGTGCATGGTTCCCACCACGCCGGCTCCTACGACGATGACTCTCACGCCGGTCACGTTCCTGGGAGCGGGTGACCCGCAAAGATCCGCGCGGCAACGGGAAGGTGAACGACCCCCCAAACTTGGACCAGACCCGTTATCTTCTCGTTATCAAACGGTGTGGTCCACCGCTCCGAGTCGCGGTCAGTCGTGCGCACCCAGTTGCGTGGTGAAGGAGAACCGGTCACCCCGGAACAGGGTGCGTACCCGCTCCAGCGGCTGCCCCTCGGTGTCCCGCGAGATCCGGTGGATCAGCAGCATCGGCAGAGCGGGGGGCGTGCCGATCAGCAGCGCCTCACGCGGGGTGGCCAGCACGGTCTCGATGCGTTCGTCCGCACCGCCGAAGGCGATCCCGAGCCGGTTGCTGAGATAGGAGTAGAACGACGAGTCGGGGTCGAACTCATCACCCAGGCCGGGAACGCGGGCCACGGAGACGTAGGTGCTCTCCAGCCCGACCCGCTCGTCGTCGGCGAGCAGGACCCGCTCCAGGTGCCAGACGGGTTCGCCGCGCCCGATGCCGGTCTCGGCGGCGAGCGCCTCGGTACAGGGGAAGCGGTCGAGCGCGATGAGGTGACGGCCTGGCGTGCGGCCCTGACGGCGGACACCCTCGGTGTAGCTGGCGAGGGAGAGCGGCTGTTCGAGCTTGGGGCCCGCCACGACAGTCCCCCTCCCCTGCCGGCGCAGCCGCCCCTCCAGCAGCAGTTCACGCAACGCCTGGCGCACGGTCTCGCGCGACACCTCGAAGCGCAGCGCGAGGTCGCGCTCCGTGGGAAGGGTGCCGCCCTCACCCAACTCGCCTATCAGGGCCGAGACATGCGCCTTCACCACGTAGTACTTGGGAATACGGCCGTGCTCCGGGATGCCGGAACGGATCGGTGCGCCAGGTGCCTGGTCGGTCGGAAAGTCCACTCATGAATGGTCGCAGACACACTCGCCCCCTCTCCCCCCGCGAACGAGGGACCCGACGATCCTGCCGCCGGTGCGAGAGGGGGCGGTTACCCACCGATACCTGGCCGAGAGACCCCCGACGCGGGGTCTCTCGGTCAGGAAGCGGTGAGGGACACGGCGTCGACGGTCCAGAACCAGTTGTTCCCGCCTGTGTAGCGGAAGCGGATGCGCGCGGTGGTGGCCCCCGCCGGCACCTGGAGCGTGATGCTCTCGGTCCTCGACGAGGTGTCGGCGGTGTACGTCTTCACGGCTACGGGAGTTCCGCCGTCGTAGGCGACGAGGACCTCTCCCTTCTGCGGGGCTTCCTGGCGGTAGTACGTGGTGTAGCGCAGGACCGCCGTCGAGCCGCCCTTCACCGGCCAGGCGGGCGTGAGGAGGGTGGAGTCGAAGGTGCCGCTGTAGCTCTTGTCGACCCACTCGTCGCCGTCGGCGACGGCGAAGACGTTCCGGGCCCGGATGTTGTTCTCACGCCCTTGCCCCCTTTCGGCAGCGGTCCAGAACTCGTCGGTGGTGAAGCTCCAGCCGCGCCACTCGGTCACACCGCCGGTACCCATCGCGTTGTTGACGACGCTCCATCCGGTCGGGGGCGTGTGGGTGAAGCCCAGGACGGCCGCGCCGACTCCGGTCTCGTCGACGCGGGTCCCCAGCTGGGAGCGCAGGGCGTCGAACGCGTCCGGAGCGGGCTGCTGGAGGGGGCGGCCGTCGAGGTTCCAGGACGGGTCGACCGGGATTCCGAGGTGGGCGAGGGCGGAGACCGCCACATCGGGCATCTTGATGTCGTGGCGGGTGGAGCCTGCGGTGATCCCTCCACCCGTGGCGATGAGGAAGGTCTGCCTCTCGGGGGCGCTGGAACCGCCGTGGCCGCCTGCGTCGGTGTGGCCGTGATCGGCGGTGACCATGATCAGCCAGTCCTCGGACGCGTAGGAGGGCCGAGCCCGGACCGCTGCGACGATCCGGCCGACCTGCGCGTCGGCGTCGTGGATCGCGGCCAGGTACCGGCTGCTGGCGGCGCCGTCGCTGTGTCCGGCGTGGTCGATGTTGTCGAGGTGGACGAACACGGCGTCCCGGTTGCCGCTGCCCAGCTCCGCCACGGCACGGCTGGTGGTGCCGGTGTCGTACTCGGCGGAGGGCGTGGAGACGCGGGTGTCGACCTTCGCGGAGAAGATGGTGGTGGTGACGGGTGCCCAGGAGGCGACGGCGTACGTCGAGAGGGTGGGCTTCGCCGTCTCGATCCTGGTGAGGAAGTCCGGGTACCGGGCGAAGGCGTTACCGGTGAAGGCGTTGTCCTTGACCAGGTGCTTGTCGGGCCAGACACCGGTGATGATCGTCGACCATCCGGGGCCGGAGAGCGTAGGAGCCAAGGGGTCGGCATAGAGCGAGCTGACCGAGGTGAGTCCGCTCGCCATGAGGCCGTCGAGGTTGGGCGCGTCGGCGTCCCTGATCCGGCCGAGCAACGCGCCGTCGAGCCCGATGACCAGGACCTTGGGGGTGCGGGCGGCGGCCCGCGCGGTGCCCGCCGCGAGCGGGCCGGAGGCGGCGGCAAGAGCTGCTGCGGCGATCAGCAGTGAACGGCGTGACGGTCCTGCGGACATGGGGGTCTCCCTATCGACGACGAGCACACGGTCAACTCCCACTGCCTGCGGGAGGTTGAGCATGGGTCCAGACCCGTTATCTTTTCGCTATGCGAGTCCGCCGGTCCAGCGCTCTGCGATGAACCATCCGGCAACTTTCGGCTTCCGGTGACCGACTTCCGGGCGTCCGCCCGGCCCTCGGGACCGACGGAGGTGACCGCCCCGGGCGGCTCGCCGTCCCGCTCGGGGATCGTCGGGCGAACCACAGGTGCGAACCGGAATGCTGTCCGGTCCGTGTGGGACTGCAGGACCCGGAGCTGCTGGACCCGAGAGCTGCTGGACCTTCACCGCGTATCGGCGACACCCGCGGTGTCGAGGCCCGCGAGTACCAGGCCGACCCGGTGGCGCCAGGTGTGGCGGTGGAGGAACTGCCGACGGGCCGCGTCGCCGAGCACGGCCTCCGGGGCCACGACGATCGGAAGAGCGCCCGGGTGGCCGTAGGCGCGCCGGTAGTCCCGCCCGAGCGCGTGGGCGATCACGACGATGCGTGCCGGCGGGGTGTCCCCGAGCAGGACCTCCTCGATGCGCAGGGTGTCAGGGTCGTCCCGAAGGCGGCGGGTTTCGTAGACGAGCGGTGCCGCCGCGGTGAGGGCGTAGAGGTCGTGACCGTAGATCAGGTCCGGTGGGTCGCGCGTCAGCAGGGACCTCCCAGGAGACGGCCTGCGGGTCCTCGAGGTGATCAGTCGTCGCGCCCCGTCCTCTCCGTCGATTCGCTTGGGATGTTCCGCGTACGCCTGGTCCGCCCGGGGTACCGCAAGGCGGTACCCCGGGCGGACCAGTTGCCAGCCTTGTCGCCACCGATCAGGATCACGGCCTGGCGGTCCGGATCGAACACGAACAACAACCGCACCAGCGCCGGAGGGAAGCACCGACACTCAGCGGATGGTCAGGGTCCGCTGTGCTGTCAGGTCACGGGTGGAGTGTGCGGTGGCGAAGGTGTAAGAGCCCGGCACGAGGACCCAGCCACCCGGCTGCCAGACGGTCAGGTCCTGCGCCGGAACCGTGAAGGTCAGGCGCTGTGAACCCGCCGCCTCCAGCACGACCTTCCGGAAGGCGACCAGGCGACGTGGCTCCGCGGCTGCCGCGCCGGGCAGCGTGACGTAGACCTGGACCACTTCGGTGCCCTTGCGTCGGCCCGTGTTGACGACGTTGACGGAGAGAGTGACGTTCCTGGACACCGGGTCGTAGGCGGCTTCCAGCGAGCCGTGGGCGAAGGAGGTGTAGGACAGGCCGTGCCCGAAGGGGAAGCGGGGCCGCTGTCCCTTGGCGTCGTAGTAGCGGTAGCCGACGGCGATGCCCTCGTCGTAGGAGACCGCGCCGGCCTTTCCGGGGTAGGTCGCGGGGGTGGTGCCCGGCCCCTGGGCCGCGTCGACGGGGAAGGTGACGGGGAGGCGACCCGAGGGATCGCTGTCACCGAAGAGGACCGCGGCAAGGCCGGTACCCATGCCGCGGCCTCCGTACCAGGTCTGGATCACGGCTTCCACGTCGTTCAGCCAAGGGGTGGCGACGGGGCCGTCGGTGTTGAGGACGACGATCGTGCGTGGGTTAGCAGCGGCCACGGCGGTGATGAGCTGGTTCTGGTCCCCCGGCAGGTCCAGTCGCTCGTGGTCCATGGCCTCGCCGGCAACCCGGTTGACGAAGACGACGGCCGCGTCGGCTGCTCCTGCCGCTGCAACCGCGGCAGGGATGAGGGACTCGGGCTGCCAGCCCAGGGTCAGGCCGCAGGTGCCGGCCTCGGCGGTGGCGTTGGTATAGGTCAGTTCGATGCCGACCTCGCGGCCTGCGGTCAGCTGTGCGGTTCCCTGGAGCGGGTAGTCGAACGGTCCGAGGAAGAACCGGCGCATCTGCCGGGTGCCGGAGACGACCGTCACACCGTTGATCTTCAGCGTGGTCGTACCGGCGGGCAGCAAGGAGAAGCGGTGGAGGCCCGTGGTGGTCGGTACGAGGGTGCCGGTCCACTTGGCCGACCAGATCGCGGGCAGATCCGCCGCGGGTGCGGTGGTGAAGTCGACGGTGGCGTCGGTCCGGGTCACGACCGGGGTCCCGGTGGCGTCGGCGCCCGCGAAGTACGTGCCGGTCAGACCGGCCTTGCCTGTGCCGTCACGAAGCGCGGCCGACGGCACCACGGCCAGAGGCAGGTCTCCCTTGGTGCCCTGGGAACGAGTGACCTTGACGGAGCTTCCTGCCCGGGTGCGAACAGCCTGCAGAGGAGTGGTCCAGTTGCCGGGGTCGACGTAGGTGGAACCAGCGACACCGGTGAACACGTCGGTGTCGGCCGGGCCGATGACGGCCAGCGACTTCACAGAGGCGGGCAGCGGAAGGGCTGAGGAGCGGTTGGCGAGCAGGACCGTCGAGGCGATCGCGGTCTCGTGGGCGAGGTCCCTGTGCTCCTGGGTGCTGACGTCGTCGGCGGGCGCGGGGACAGGGGCGTCGAAGAGGCCGTTCGCGAACATCGTGATGAGGACGCGTCGCGCGGCGTCGTCCAGCCGCGCGCCCGGGATCGCTCCCCCCGTGAGTCCGCCCGGGGGGATCTTCACGGCGCCGGGGCCGAGTCCGGCCAGGTCCATGCCCGCACGGGCGGCTGCGACCTGGTCGTCGCCGGCCCAGAAGTCCGGCACGGTGTAGCCCTGGAGTCCGAGTCCCTCCTTCAGGTCGTCGAAGAGAGCCGGGTTCTGCGTCGCGAAAGTGCCGTTGATCTTCGGGTAGGCCATCATCACCGAGGTGGTCGGCGCGGCGGCGACCACACGCCGGAAAGGCGCCTCGTAGATCTCGTGCAGGGCCCGGTCGGAAACCTTGGCGTCGATGAAGAACCGGTCGGACTCCTGGGTGTAGGCGGCGAAGTGCTTGACGGTGGCGGCCACCTGCCGGCTCTGCATACCGACCGTGACGGCTGCTCCCAGGTGCCCGGCGAGCAGTGGGTCCTCCCCCATGCCCTCGGACTGGCGGCCGAAGTGCCAGGTCCGCGTCAGGTCGACGGTGGGGCCGAGCATGTTGTTGTACCCCTTGCCCCTGCCCTCCGCACCGATGGCCCGGCCGATGCGGCCCGCCAGGTCCGCGTCGAAGGTCGCCGCCTGGGCGACGGGAACGGGGAAGGCCGTCACCCCCTTCTCGCCCCGGAGGCCGGCGGACGCATCGACCATGGTCAGGGCCGGGATCCCCAGGTGGGCCACGGCCGCGAAGTCGCAGCGTACGAGCGCTTCCTTCTCCGTCGCCGACATCGTGGACAGCAGGGCGTCGGCCCGGTTCCGTGGGGCGGCGCCGGACGCGGCCGCCGCCTGAGTGGTCATGACCGGAGCCATGCTCACCGCCAACGCGGTGAAAGTGGCGGCAGAGAGGAATTTTCGTCTGTTCACAGCGGCTCTCCGGATACGTTCTGGCGGCTGCGTGACACGCCACCGCAGGGGGAATGGGGCCGACCAGGAGGTCAGGTTCCTGGCCGACCCCAGCTGACGGGCAGCGCATTGGCGCACGCGTGACGCACATACAAAAGTGAGTCCCATTTGCAGATTCCACCGAGATGACTCCGCCGCGTCCCACGACAGCGATTCTCGATATGCATCGACATCTACGCGCTAAGCTTTCTACCCAACACGCGGAAAACTATTGCCTGTTCATTCCTAGGTCAACCCTCCGGCAAGATCTCTTCAAAGAAGTCTTTGACCAGCGAAAACAACCCCCTCCAAGCTGAAAGGAATTGAAATTTTCAATCGGACACGAGAACGGAACGGACCCTCCATCACTCCGCTGGATCCCACTCATTCACGAGAGAAATACAAACCCTACGAAGGCAGCAGGACAACCGCGAACGGCTCGGCGCAGAAAGAACCTGCGCCGAGCCGTTCGCGGTTATGCCCCTCAATACTTCAGGCAGTCGCCCCAAGAATTTCGGCAGTATCGAGGAGGTGCTCACCCGCGTGCAGGGTGAGCGGCGCGCAGCCGGGCAGCTCGGCAACGGCCCGGCAGCCCTCAGGAACGGTGCAGCGCGCTGTGATACCCGTGGCTGTCACCTCCCAGGACAGGGAAGCGGCCCCGTAAGGGGTCTCATGCCGGGTGCGGGCCCATGTCACACCCCCGCCGGGCCGTGGTCGGAAGGCGATCTCGCGATAGCCGGGAGCTGTCGCCGTGATGCCGCCGACGACCCGGTGCAGCCAGTCGGCGACGGCACCCAGCGCATAGTGGTTGAAGGAGGTCATGCCGCCCGGATTGAGGCTGCCGTCGGGCCGCAGGCTGTCCCAGCGTTCCCAGATGGTGGTGGCGCCCCGGGTGACGGTGTAGAGCCAGGACGGGCACTCGGTCTGGAGCAGCAGGCGGTAGGCGACGTCGAGGTGGCCTGTGTCGGTGAGTGCGTCGCAGATCAGCGGGGTCCCCACGAAGCCGGTGGCGATCCGGGCGTCGTCCGCGAGGACGAGCTCGGCGAGCCGGTCCCCCGCGTCCTGCCGCTGCCGGGGGGTGAGCAGGCTGAACACGATTCCCAGGGCGTAGGCGGTCGGACTGTCGCTGGTCATACGGCTGGACGGCAGCACGTACCGGCAGCGGAAGGCTTCGGCGACCTCGTCGGCCAGGGCGGCGTACCTCTCGGCGTCCGCGTCCTCTCCCAACTCGGCTGCGGACAGTGCGAGGTGACGGGCGGAGTGGGCGAAGTACGCGGTGGCGACGAGATATCGGTCGGTGACGCCGGCCGCCGGGTCCTCCGGTGGGGCGGCGGGGTCGAGCCAGTCCCCCAGCTGGAAGCCGGTGTCCCACAGGCGGCTCGGCCCTGCGAGCCGTTCCATGAGGTCGACCCACGACTTGGCCATGGGGTGGTGGCGGCGGAGGAGTTCGACGTCTCCGAAGCGCTGGTGGAGGGTCCAGGGCGTGAGCGTGGCGACATCGCCCCAGGCGGCTCCGGGCTGGATCGGCGTCCACATCGGCTCGCCGGGTATGACGGGTACGTACCAGGGGATGGTGCCGTCGGGGAGCTGTTCGAGACCGACATCGGTGAGCCAGGAGTCGAGCATGCCGGCGCAGTCGTAGAGGTAGCTCGCGGTGGGGGCGAAGACCTGGATGTCGCCGGTCCAGCCGAGGCGTTCGTCGCGTTGGGGGCAGTCGGTGGGGATGTCGACGAAGTTGCCGCGCATACTCCAGACGACGTTGTCGTGGAGACGGTTGACCAGTTCGTCGCTGCACTCGAACCAGCCGGTTCGCCTCATGTCCGTGTGGTACACGCGTGCGATCACCGCGCCGGGGCCCAAATCGCCTGTCCAGCCGTCGACTTCGGCGTAGCGGAAGCCGTGGAGGGTGAAGCGGGGTTCCCAGGTGAGTGGACCCTGGCCGGAGAGGATCAGGGTGTCGGTGGCGTAGGCCTCGCGCAAAGGGCGCGTGGCCAACTCGCCGTCCTGGAGGACCTCGGCGTGCCGGAGGGTAACCGCGGTGCCGGCCGGACCGTCGAGGGTGACGCTGAGGCGGCCGACGAGGTTCTGGCCGAAGTCCAGGAGGTGGCGGCCGTCGCCGGTACGGGTGACGGATACCGGAGCGATCTCCTCGGTGCAGCGCACCGGTGGCGCCATCGGTGCGACGAGGGTCGCGGGGTCACGATGGCCGATCCGTACAGGGGCCCACGCGTCGGAGGCGATGGGCGACGGTGTGCACCAGTCCGGGTCGTGCAGCCGGGCGTCGAACGTCTCGCCCTCGTAGAGGCCGCTGGCGAGGATCGGGCCCGGGGCGGCACTCCAACTGCCGTCCGTGGCGACGACGACGGTGGTGCCGTCGTCGTACGTCACCTCCAGCTGGGCGAGCAGGCACTGGTCGGTGCCGTAGATGTTGCGGGTGCCGCCGTCGAAGCCGTACTTGCCCCGGTACCAGCCGTCACCGAGCCATGCTCCGATGGTGTTGGCACCCACGGTGAGGTGGTCGGTGACGTCGTGGGTGCGGTACCGGAGGCGGTACGGGTAGACCGTCCAGCCCGGGGCCAGCGCCTCGTCGCCGACCCGGCGGCCGTTGATCTCGGCCTCGTACAGGCCATGCGCCGAGACGTGCAGGCGGGCGTGGCTCAGGGGTCTGTCGAGCGGGAAGCCCTTTCGGACCCGGGCCGGACGCCGCTCGGCCTCCGGGTCCTCGTGCCATCCGGCGCCCACGGGGACCGCCTGCCAGTCGGCCGGGTCGAGGAGACCTGCTTCGACGACACGGGGCTCGCTCCAGGCCGACGGCTCCCCGTCGGCCGAGGACCAGACACGGACCCGGACGGTCGCGCGCTCCCGCGAGGCCAGCGGCTCACCGGGCCAGGGGGCCAGTACCTGGCAGGCGTCATCGACGCGTCCCGTGCGATGGACCGCGCCGGAGCGGTCGACTTCCAGTTCGTAGGCGTGCTGTCGGCCGGCACCTGAGGGCAGTGTCCAGGTCAGTCGGGGGGCGGCGACTCCGACTCCGAGTCCGTCCGGAAGGTGCTCGAAGGACACCGGTGAGGGCTGAGGGGGGAGCAAGGGGGGGGACCTTTCTTACACGTGCGGCCGTACGCGTGCGGCAGCCGGGGTGGCGGTCGGGCCTCAGCCCTTGACCGCTCCCGAGGTGAGGCCCTTCATGACCTTCTGGTTGAGGAAGAGATAGATCAGGAGGGTGCCGAACACGTTGATGCAGATGGCCGCGAACAGCGGACCGTACTGGGTCGCGCCGAAGTCACCGGTGAAGTTGAGCAGGCCGACCTGGATGGTCCGCAGGTCCTGGTCGTTGGTGAAGGTCAGCGCGATGAGCAGGTCGTTCCAGATGAAGAAGAACTGGACCAGACCGACCGTCAGCAGGGCGTTGCGGACCAGGGGAACGCTGATGGTCCAGAAGGCGCGCAGGATGCCGGCGCCGTCGATGGTGGCGGCCTCGAACAGCTCGCGGGGGACGGTGCGGTAGTAGGTGGCCATCATGAAGACGGTCAGCGGCAGGCCGGTGCCGGTGTAGGTGAGGATCAGCGGCCACAGGGTGCCGGACAGCCCGGTCTGGAAGTACACGGTGAACAGCGGCAGGAGGATCATCTGCGGGGGCACCATCATGCCCGCCAGGAAGACCAGCAGAGTCAGGCTGCGCCCCTTCCACACCATCACCTGCAGGGCGAACCCCGCGGCCGTTCCCAGGAGCAGCATGAGTGCCAGGGCGGGCAGGACGGCGAGGAGGCTGTTCTGGACGTACAGACCCAGGTGACCGGTGGTCCAGGCCTCGGAGTAGTTGCCCCACTCCCATGTCGTCGGCAGGCTCCAGGTGGAGTTGTCCAGGTAGTCGTCGTTGGATTTCAGGGATGTCAGGAACATCCATATCAGCGGGTAGATCTCGACGACCAGCAGCAGGGCGACGACGGTCCTCACCCACAGCCGGCGCGGTGGCCGGGCCCTGCGGACAGGCCCGGCGGCTGCGGAGGGCCCCCTGAGCCGGCGGCCCGCGGAGGTCTTCACAGGTGTGTCGATGGCCATGGCGCTCAGCCCTCCGTGAGGTCGCGCTGCGAGACGCGGTAGACGGCCAGGCTCACCAGCAGGCAGACCACGGTCAGCAGCAGGGCGACAGTGCTGCCGTAGCCGTAGTCGCTGTAGGTGAACGACGTCTGGAACATGTACAGGGTCAGGGGGGTGGTGCCGTTGCCGGGGCCGCCGTTGGTGAGGGCGACGACGGAGTCGAAGACCTTGAGGGTGCCGTTGACGCTGAAGATGAGTGACGACATCAGCACCGGCAGCGACAGCGGCAGCACGACGTGCCGGATCAGCCGGAGCCCCGAGGCCCCGTCCAGCCTGGCCGATTCGAGGACCTCGTCGGGGATGTCGACCAGACCGGCGAACAGCAGTACGGCGTAGAAGCCCATGGAGCGCCAGATGTCCATGCCGATCAGGACCCAGAACGCGCTTCCGGCGCTTCCGAAGAAGTCGACGGAGTCGAGCCCGACCGCGTTGAGCAGCGAGTTGACCGGGCCTGTCTGAGGTGCGACCTGGAAGAACTTCTGGAAGAGCAGGCCGACCGCGACCGTGGGCAGCACGACCGGGAAGAAGGCCAGGGTGCGGATGAGCGCGGAGGACTTCTTGAGGAAGAACACGTACAGCAGGGCCAGCAGGTAGCCGGCGACGACCTGTCCCACCGTCACGACGGCGCCGTACTCGAGGGTGAACCAGAGGGCGTTTCTCACGGCTTCGTCGGTGAACAGGCGCTGGAAGTTGTCCAGGCCGTTGCCGGTGAAGCCGTCGATGGTGTTGCCCTTGGTGAAGGAGTAGCCCAGCGACCACACCATCGGGACGAGCATGATCAGGGAATAGACGAGGAGAGCGGGACCGAGCAGGATCAGGATGGCCCTGCGGTCACCGAGGACGCGGTGCATGGGTGGTGTCCACTTCGTTTCCGTTGAAGAGACCTGCCGTGCGGGACCGGGGCGGCACACGCGGGGTGCGGGGCGTGCGCGGAGGCCGGTGGGCCGCCCCCGTCAGGTCACTGGGCGGTCAGGGCGTCCTGCACGGTCTGCATGAACTTCTGCGGGGTCATACTGCCGCTGACCAGGGATGCGGCGTTGGTCTGGCTGACCGTGGTGGCCTTCGTGCTGAACAGCGCCTCGAACCACAGCACGTTCTGCCTGGAGGCGCCGATGGTCTCCCTGACCTGCGCGGTGACCTCGTTGGCGTCCTCGAACTCCTCGTTGACCTTGAACCCGGAGATGGCGCCCTGGTCCTTCAGTACGGTGGCGCCGTAGTTCTTGGCGATACAGGCCGTCCAGTCACCGGTCCTGCCGTCGAAGGACTTCTTGGCGAGCGTGATGCCCAGGCCGACGTTCGAGGGGTACTGGTCGATCGCGCCCTTGCCGCCGGCGACAGCGGGGAAGGGCATGAAGCCCACGTTCTCGGCGCCCCCGATCTTGTTCTGCCCGGCGTCGGAGATATTGGTCAGCGCCCAGCTGCCCATGTAGAACATGGCGGCCTTGCCGCTGAGGAACTGGTTGATCGCCGTGTCGTAGTCGATGGAGCCGAGCCCCTTGCCGAAGTAGCCCTTCTTGCCCAGGGCCGCGACCTCCTCGGCGGCCTTCACGTACTCGGGGTCGGTCAGCTTCGCCTTGCCGTCGGCCACCTTCTGCAACGCGTCCGGTCCCAGACTGCGGTAGAGGTACCCGCTGATGAGGCGGGTGAGGGGCCAGCCCTGCTGACCGGAGGCGGAGAACGGCTGCACGCCCTTGCCTTCGAGCTTCGCGGACGCGGCCACCAGGGCATCCCATGTCGAGGGCTCCTGCAGGCCGTTGTCGGCGAACAGCTTCTTGTTGTAGAAGATGCCCTCGATGTTGTACTCGTACGGCAGGACCGCCAACTTGCCGTTGTAAAGGGCCTTGACCGTCGAGACGGCGGCGGGCTCGATCTGGTCCAGAACGCCGAGGTCCTTCAGCTCCTTCTCCAGGTCGGCGATCTTCCCGGACTTGTTGAGCTGGATGGTGAGCGCCGGCGCGTTACCGGCGGCGAACTGCACCGGCAGAGCGTCCTGACCGGCCAGCAGTTGGAGCTTCTGGTCGAGACTTGCCTGCGGAACCGTCTCCACCTTCAACGGCAGTGCCTCGTTCTGCGCCTTGCAGGCCCCCTTGGACAGGGTGGTCAGCACCGTCTTGACCGCGGTGTTCTCCGTGACACCGAGATAGCTGAAGTCCTTCGGCTCGGACGGGGAGTTGGCGCCGCTGCCGCCGCAGGCAGTGGCCAGCAGCGACAGGGAGGCGGCCCCGGCGGTGAACAGACTCAGGCGTGCGCGGTGGGCACGGGACATACGAGGGGACACGGAAGACTCCCAAGGAGTATGGAGAGGAAGGTGAGGGTGCGGGGCGGCACGAAGGGCGACGTTTGGGCCCTGCCACGCGGAGAACGTGTAAAACGTTCTCCACTAAGATTGGGCAACACCCTGCACCTCTGCTTACTTCTCCGTCAAGACACAGAGCTGTAACACTGTCGTGTTGCAGCGGACCTCTTGACGACGCGTGGGACCATTCGTGTAGACCGTTGCACTCATCCCCACGAGATTCGGAGCGCTGACGATGGACCGGGCTGCGACACCCAGGCAGAACAAGCGTGTAACCATCACCGACGTCGCTCGGTACGCGGGCGTGTCCACGGCCGCCGTCTCCAAGGTGATGCGCAACGCCTACGGCGTGAGCCCGGCCATGCAGGAAAGGGTCAGAGCGGCGATCGCCGAACTCGGCTACCGGCCGCATGCGGCGGCACGTGGCATGCGTGGCCGGACCTACACCATCGGCGTACTGCTGGACAACGTGCGCAACGCGTTCTTCGCCGACATCCTCGACGGCATCCAGGACGAACTCCGCGACGGCGAGTACACCGTGCTGATCGGCGCGGCGGGATTCTCGCCGGAGGAGCAGGCCAAGACCATTCGCTCCATGGTCGACCGCCAGATGGACGGCCTGATCCTCATCGCACCGGGGACTCCGCGCGACGAGGTGCTGGCGACGGCCGCGGCAACGCCCACCGTGGTCCTCGGCCATCACGACGGATCCGACGCACATGACTCCGTGGTCGACGCGGATGACGTCGGGGCCGGCCTGGTCGTCGACCGCCTGGTCTCGCTGGGCCACCGCGACATCGCCCTGGTCTCGGCCCCGGGCACCAAGGCCAACCGGTGGAAGCGCACCCCCGAGATCGTGCTGACCGCCGGATACCTCGAAGCCATGGAACGGCACGGACTCTCCGAGCACGCGCAGGTGCTGCATGCCGCGTACTCGGACGAAGGCGGGTTCAAGGCGGGAATGACCCTGCTGGCGAACGCGCACCGACCGACCGCCGTCATGACCGGCGCCGATGTAGCGGCTCTGGGGATCTACCGTGCTGCCCACGAACTCGGCCTGCGCATCCCCGAAGACGTCTCTCTCGTCGGCTACAACAACACCGCTCTCGCCGCCTTGGCCACCGTCCAGCTCACGAGCGTCGACCAGGCCGGACACACCATGGGCTCCACCGCCGCCCGCATGCTCATCGAGCGAGTGGAAGGCAGGCGGGACCGGGCCATGCGGACGACCATGACCCCACGCCTTGTGCAACGCGGCAGCACCGCAGCCCCGGGGAGCCGTTGAACCATGGCCCGGCGCGCGCCCGCAACCGCTCCCACGGTGGTCCCCGCACCGGGGCGCGGGCCGGACACAGGGACGGTTCGACCCGGCGTGGCGGCCCGCAGGACGGGTATCAAGGACGTCGCACGCGAGGCAGGTGTGTCGCTCGGCACCGTCTCGAACGTCCTCAACCGCCCGGAGATCGTTGCCGAGTCCACGCGCAGGCGCGTCCTCGACGTGATCGGCTCGATCGGTTACGTACGCACAGAAGGGGCGAGGCAGTTGCACGGCCTGGCCTCCCGTGTCATCGCAGTTCTCGGACTGGACACGGCGGGACCCGACTTCACTGCACTGGCCACCGGCGTCGAGCAGGCCGCACGCGAGGCGGACCTCGGCGTCATGGTGTTCACCGGCGCCCGTGACCTCGCGGAGGAAACCCGGCACCTCGCACTGATCACCTCGCACCAGCTCCGCGGGGCCGTCCTGATTTCCGGTGTCGGAGCAGGCCGGACAGTGGCTGCGTTCCGCCGGCACGCCGTGCCCTTCGTCATGGCCGACCAATGCCTGCCCGAACCGGCCGCATGCTCTGTGGGCGTCGATGATGTGGCCGGGGGCCACGCGGCGGTCCGTCACCTGCTCGCACAGGGACACCGCTCCGTCGTCTACGTCGGTGGCCCCGACCGGCTCGCACCGATACGGGACAGGCGCACGGGTGCGCGCAGAGCCGTCACCCGGTCCGGACACCCCTCGGCCTCCCTGCACGAGCTCTCGTGCCCGGCACTGACGGTGAGCGCGGGCAAGGACGCCGGACAACGCATCCTCGGCCTGCCGGCCCGGCCGACCGCCGTCTTCTGCGCCGACGATCTGCTCGCGCTGGGAGTGATGCAGGCTTTGTACGAGGCCGGGCTGAGGGTGCCGGACGACATCGCGCTGGTCGGCTACGACGACCTCGGTTTCGCCGCGTCCGCCGTCGTGCCGCTGACCACGGTGCGGAGGCCGGCGCTCGCCATGGGACGCCAGGCCGGCCGCCTTCTCATCGAGGACACGGCGCATGACACCGGTCACGGGCACACCCAGGTCGTCCTGCAGCCGGAACTGGTTGTACGCCGGTCCACCTTGGCCACGCCGGCACGGTGACCGGGAAGTCTCGCCTGAAGGTCCGGGGGATCGTAGTCATGGGAGGGAGGGGCAGCGGGAGCGGGCACGGCGGCACTCCAGAACGCCAGGAGGGGCGGGAGTGCCCGCGGCGCCCGGTCCGTTCGGCGAGGACGTCGGTACGCGGGCACAGTGCTGTGACACGACTATGAGGTCCCCCTCGATGGCCTGCCCAGCCCTGCCGTGATCCGGTTTTCCGATGCCTGGCATCCATTCCGTGGATGCCGCGCAATCAGCCGTGCGCCACCGCGGCCGTCAGGACGAACCAGGCCTCTCGCGTACGTCGGCCATGCGCCTGCCGACCCGGGCAGCCGTTTCACGCAACCAGATGTGTGCGGCGTCATGCGTGTGTACGGGGTGCCACCACAGCGCCTCCTGCAGCGGCACCGCTTCGTACGGCGGCTCCAGTACGCGTACGGCGGCGAGCGGCGCCAGCAGGCGGGCGAGGCGTTCCTGGATCAGGGCGATGCGCCGGGTGCCGGCGACCATCAGCGGCAGCAGCTGGAAGCTGTCGACGGACACCTCCACGCGCGGTTCGACACCGAGCATGCCGAGCTGGCGGACGGCGGGGGCGTCGTACGTGCGCTGGTAGGTGACCCACGGCAGCCGGGCCAGGTCCTGGCGGGTGAGGTGGTCCTCGACGCTCGGGTGGTCGTCGGAGACGAGGAAGACCCAGCTGTCCTGGTAGAGGTCGGTGGCGGGGAAGTCGCTGACGACTCCGTGGGGCATGAGCAGGCCGTCGGTGGTACTCAGCAGCGTGGCCGTGTCGTCGACGACGGTGGTCGGCGGCTGGGTGAAGCGCAGCCGGATGCCGGGGGCCTCCTCGTGGACGACCCGGGCGAGCTCGGTGCCGAAGACGGCGACGGCGTAGTCGGAGGCGACCAGTTTGAACTCGCGGCTCTCGCTCCCCGGGTCGAAGTCGGCCTGGCTGGCGAAGAGCCGCTCCAGCACGTCGTAGGCGGTGGAGGTGCGGTCGAGCAGCACCTGCCCGAGGGCGGTGAGTTCGTAGTGGCCGCCGACCCGGGCGAGCAGGTCGTCGTCGAAGTGGCGGCGCAGTCGGGCCAGCGCGGCGCTCATGGCCGGCTGGCTGAGCCCGACGCGCTGCCCGGCGCGCGTGACGTTGCGCTCCTCCAGCAGGGCACGCAGCGCGACGACGAGGTTGAGGTCGAGACGGGACAGATTCACGGGCTTTCCCCTTGCGATACGGCGCCGAACAGGATGAATAAATTTCATGGATGACAGGCATCCACATAATCGATTTCCATGATTGCAGGCGGCAGGTCCAGATTAGTCGGACAGCAATCAGGAGGACATGTTCGTGAAACCTGCACCCGCATCCGCGCTCTTCGCCGGACCGTTCGCCCTCGCCACGCTGTCGGTCCCCGACGGATCCGCTTTCCCCGCTCTCGTCACACCCGACGCCCGGGTACTCGATCTGCGAGCCGCTCTCGGCGACGGCCGGCTGACCGTCCGGAGCCTCCTGGAGGACTGGGAGGCGGCCCTACCCCGCCTGGAAGCACTGGCGGACGGCGGCGCAGAGCAGCGAAAGCCGCTGGCGGACTTCCGGGTGCACGCTCCCGTCGAGGCACGTCAGGTGTTCCAGTCGGGCGCGAACTACCGGCAGCACGTCATCGACCTGCACGTCGCTCACCGCGCCCCGGACGACGACCGTTCCGAGGAGGAGCGGCGCGCGGAGGCGGCGGAGATCATGGACCGGCGGGCGGCGGAGGACCTTCCGTACGTGTTCATCGGTCTGCCGAGCGCGATCACCGGCCCGTACGACGACGTGGCACTCCCCGCGTGGGCCCAGAAGCCCGACTGGGAGCTGGAGCTGGCGGCGGTCATCGGCCGTCCCGCATACCAAGTGTCCGTCGAGGAGGCGCTGGGCCACATCGCCGGCTACACGATCGCCAACGACCTGACCGACCGGGCGACCGTGTTCCGCCGGGACATGCCGCAGATCGGAACGGACTGGCTGCGCAGCAAGAACGCTCCCGGTTTCACCCCGCTCGGCCCCTGGATCGTGCCCGCCGCGTCGATCACCGACCCGGACGACCTGCAGGTGACGCTGAAACTGAACGGCGAGACCATGCAGGACGAGTCCACCAAGGACATGATCTTCGACGTCGCACGCGTGGTGTCGTACGCCTCGCAGACCGCGCGCCTGCTCCCCGGCGACCTCGTGCTGACCGGCAGTCCGGCCGGGAACGGCATGCACTGGGGTCGGCTGTTGCGCGACGGGGACGTCATGGAGGGTTCGGTCACCGGGCTCGGCGTCCAGCGCACCCGCTGTGTCGCGGAGGAATCATGACCTTGGACCGCACGAATCCCGAGGGTGAGATCGCCGCGGCTGCCAAGGCGTTCTCCAACTGGGGCCGTTGGGGCGGGGACGACGTGCTCGGCACCCTCAACTTCCTCGACGAGGCCAAGCGCCGTGAAGGCTTCGCGCTGGTCCGGCGGGGCGTCAGCTTCTCGCTCTCCCAGCGCTTCGACATGAACGGCCCTCAGAAGGGCTGGCGCCGCCGCACCAACCCCGTGCACACCATGCTGGACACCGGTACCGACGCCGTCGTCACCGGGCAGGGCTTCCCGCACGGCCTCGGCGGCGCCGACGACGTCATCGCGATGCCGCTGCAGTGCTCCACCCAGTGGGACGGGCTCGGGCACATCTTCGACCACGGCAAGGCCTGGAACGGCCGCCCGGCCGAGAAGGTCGTCACCTCCGAGGGCGACCAGGTCACTGGGATCGAGCACATGGCACAGCACGTCGCGGGGCGCGGAGTGCTGCTGGACGTCGGCCGCGTGATCGGTGAGGACGGAGAGCTGCCCGACGGCTTCGCCATCTCCGGGGAGCACCTGTCCGCCACGGCCGAGGCCCACGGCGTTGAGGTGGGGCGGGGCGACATCGTGCTGGTGCGGACCGGTCAGCTCGCCCGGGCCCGCCGCGACGGCTGGGGCGAGTACGCCGGCGGCCCGGCCCCCGGCCTGTCCTTCACCACGGCGGGCTGGCTGCACGGCACGGAGATCGCCGCGATCGCCACCGACACCTGGGGATTCGAGGTGCGGCCCAACGAGTTCGATCACGCCTTCCAACCACTGCACCAGGTCGCCATCCCCAACATGGGCCTGCTGATCGGCGAGATGTGGGACCTCGACGCCCTCGCCGAGGACTGCGCGACCGACGGCCTTTACGAGTTCGCGCTCACCGCCGCCCCGCTGCCCATCACCGGAGCGGTCGGCAGCCCGGTCAACCCGATCGCCGTCAAGTAACCCCGCCCAGGAACAAGGGAGTTCCCTCATGAGCGAAACCCGTTCGGTCCTGGTGATCGGCGGTGGCGCGGCCGGCAACGCCGTCACGGTGCTGCTGCGCAGGGCCGGCTTCGGCGTCGACCTGATCGAGGCCAAGGACGACTGGAACGCCACCGCGGGCTCCGGCATCACCCTCCAGGGCAACGCCCTGCGCGTGCTGCGCGAACTCGGGGTGTGGGAGCAGGTGGAGGCGTCCGGTTACGGTTTCGGATCGGTCGGCATCACCGCCCCCGACGGCACCGTCCTGCACGCACAGGACGACATCCGCAGCGGAGGCGACGACCTCCCCGCCACGGTCGGTATGCAGCGCCCCCGCCTCCAGCGCGTCCTCATCGACGCCGTCCGCGCGAGCGGAGCCCTTGTGCGCCTGGGGATCCGGGCCACCACCCTGGACCAGGACGACGACGGCGTCACCGTGTGCTTCACCGACGGCACGCAAGGCCGCTACGACCTGGTGATCGCCGCCGACGGCCTCGGCTCCGCCACCCGCGCCGCCCTCGGCATCACGGCGAAGCCGGAACCGACCGGCATGGCCATCTGGCGCGTTGCCGCCCCGCGTCCGGCCGGGGTGTCCCGCACGGACCTCGCCTACGGCGGCCCGGCTTACATCGCCGGGTACTGCCCCACCAGCGAGACGACGCTCTACGCCTACGTGGTCGAGGCCAACCGCGACCGCGCCTCCATCCCGCCGGAGTCGTACGCCGAGGAGATGCGCCGCCTGGCCTCCGCCTACGGCGGTTTCTGGCCGGAGATCACCGAGACGATCACTGACCCCGGAGAGGTCAACTACACCTGGTTCGACCGGATGCTGGTCGAGGGCTCCTGGCATCGCGGCCGGGTCGTCCTCGTCGGTGACGCCGCTCACTGCTGCCCGCCCACCCTCGCGCAGGGGGCGGCTCTGTCCCTGGAGGACGCCTGGGTGCTCGCTCAGATGCTGACGGGGGCCGAAGTCTGGGACGACACCCTGCTCCAGGCGTACTACCAGCGCCGTATCGCCCGCGTCCGGCCCGTCGTGGAGGCATCCGTGCAGATCGGGCAGTGGCAGCTCGACGGGGTACGCGACGCCGACGTCCCCGGGCTGATGGGCCGCACCATGACGATGCTCCGGGAGCTGCCGTGACCACGCCGACGATCGATGTCCACGCCCATGTCCTGCTCCCCCGGATCGAGGCGCTCGTCGCGGGGCTGCCCGGCCACGCGGAGGCCAGGGAACTGGACGCCCGCCGCAACGGCACCGACGCGCTCGCCGTCAGCGGCCCCATGGTCCGCGAACGGATCCCGAGGATGACCGACGCCGCCGTACGTCTCGCGGCGATGGACGCGCAGGGCGTCGACATCCAGCTCGTCAGCCCCTCCCCCTCGCACTACCACTACTGGGCCGACGAGCCGACCGCCGAGAAGGTGTACCGGACCGCCAACGAGGCGACGGCCGAGCACTGTTCGGCCTCCCCCGACCGGCTGCTCGGACTCGGCCTCGTACCGCTGCAGCATCCGGACCTGGCGGTGCACGCCCTCGACCACGCCCTGGCGCAAGGGCTGCGCGGGGTGGAGATCTCCAGCCACGCCCCGGGGCTGGAGCTGTCCGACCCGGACTACGAGCCCTTCTGGTCCCGGGCCGAGGACACGGGCGCGATCGTCTTCCTGCACCCCTTCGGGTGCACGCTCGACGAGCGCCTCGACCGGTGGTACCTGTCCAACACCGTCGGCCAGCCCACCGAGAACGCCGTCGCGCTCTCCCACCTCATCTTCTCCGGGGTCCTGGACCGGCACCCCGGCCTGAAGTTGGTCGCCGCACACGGCGGCGGCTACCTGCCCACCCACATCGGACGCTCCGACCACGCCTGGTCCGCACGCTCCGACGCCGGGGCCGGCTGTGCCCACCTGCCGAGCAGCTATCTCACGCGGCTGTACTTCGACTCGCTCGTCCACGACCCGCACGTCCTGCGCGAGCTGATCCGCGTCGCCGGGGCGGACCGTGTGCTCCTGGGCTCGGACTTCCCCTTCGACATGGGCTCCGAGGACCCGGTCGGCGCCCTGCGCGCCGCGCGGCTCACCGATTCCGACTTCCACGCCGTCCGAGGCGGCAACGCCGCCGCCCTCCTCCGGAAGGACTGACCTCATGCGCCTGCTCACCCACCTGCGCCACGTGGACCTGGCCGTACCCGACTACGACAAGCAGCTCGACTTCTACGCCGGGGTCTGGGGCCTCACCAAGGTCACCGAGGACTCCGGGATCTCCTTCCTCGCCGCCGAGGGCTCACCCGAGCAGTACGTCGTACGGCTGCGCAAGGCCGAGGAGAAGCGCCTCGACCTCGTCTCCTACGGCGCCGCGAACGCCGCCGACGTCGACACTCTCGCCGAGCGGCTCCTGGCCGACGGCGTGCGACTCATCTCACGCCCCGGCTCCGTGGACACCCCAGGCGGCGGGTACGGCTTCCGCTTCTTCGACGTCGACGGCCGCACCATCGAGGTCTCGGCAGACGTCGAGGTCCGGCAGCACAGGAAGATCGAGGAGAAGGAGGCGATCCCGGTCAAGCTCTCCCACGTCGTCCTCAACTCCCCCGACCTCAACCGCACCCGGCAGTGGTACGAGCGCCACCTCGGCTTCGCCCTCTCCGACACGCTCTCCTCGCCGCACATGGGCGAGGTCATGCACTTCATGCGGATCAGCAACCAGCACCACTCCATGGCCATCGCGCAGGGCCCGCACACCGCCCTGCACCACGTCTCCTTCGAGATGCGCGGCATCGACGAGTACATGCGCGGCTCCGGCCGCGTCATGCGGGCCGGATTCCGCAAGATCTGGGGGCCGGGCCGGCACATGGCGGGCGACAACACCTTCACGTACTTCCTCGACCCGCACGGCAACACCGTCGAGTACACCACCGAGCTGGAGAACCTCGACGAGGACACCTGGCACCCTCACGTCTACGACTTCTCCGAGCCCGAGGTCACCGACCAGTGGGGAACCGCCAACGCGATGAACGAGATCGTCGCCAAGGAGTCCTTCAACGACCCCGACCGCGGCGTCTTCGTCGCCCCGCCGGTCTAGCCGGTCGGTAACTGCCGGTCAGCCCGAGAGCCGACTCTCGGCCCCGGGAGGTGGCAGCCGTGTCCACGCCCTGGCTCACTCCAGCCGCGCCCCCGGTTCTCAGCCCGTAGTACGAAGCGGCACCCGGGGCCGCGTCACGGTGGACCACCACCTGACGCGGATCCCTGTCCGCCCCTTCCTCCTTCAGGAGCCGCACATGCGATTCGCCGCCTACGAACATCAGCACCGCCACCGCGTAGCCGTCGTGGAGGAGGAGGGCACCCTCTTCCCCCTGCCCGGTGTCAGCTCTCTCACCGCGCTCCTCAAGGAGGTCGACGGCCTGGCGGGGCTGCTCGCCGCCGGGGCCGCGGCCCTGGACGTCCCGCCTGGCCCGCACGTCTCCCAGGTACGGCTGCTTCCTCCCCTGCAGCCCTCTTCCATAAGGGACTTCGTGACGTTCGAGGAGCACGTCGAAGGCGTCCGCCGCGCCGTCGGCGGAGTCGCGGGCGTACCCGAACAGTGGTACGCGGCGCCGACCTTCTACTTCACCAACCCCCATGCGGTCTACGGCCCGCACGACGAGGTGCCGATGCCTCCCGGGTCGTCCGCGCTGGACTTCGAACTGGAGGTGGGCGCCGTCATCGGCCGCGAGGGGCGCGACCTCACCCCCGAGCGGGCCCGCGACCACATCGTCGGCTACACCGTCTTCAACGACTGGTCCGCCCGCGACCTGCAGTCCGCGGAGATGAAGGTCGGCCTCGGCCCCTGCAAGGGCAAGGACACCGCCACGACGCTCGGCCCTTACCTGGTCACCGCGGACGAACTGGATTCCCACCGGGACTCCGAGGGGATGCTGCACCTCGCGATGACGGCCGAGGTCAACGGGAAGGTGGTCGGCACGGACCTGCTCTCCCACATGAGCTGGACCTTCGAGGAGATGACCGCATACGCCTCCCGCGGCACCCGTGTCGTACCCGGGGACGTCCTCGGATCCGGCACGTGCGGCAACGGCGGCTGCCTCGCCGAACTCTGGGGCCTGCGCGGCGAGCAGACACCTCCCCCGCTGAAGCCCGGCGACACCGTCACCCTCACCGTGGCGGGCCTCGGCACCCTGACCAGCACCGTCGTCCCCGGGGTGGCGCCCATCGAGCTGCCGGCCGGCCGGCGTCGCGGCCGGGAGCGGCCGTGAACGGGGCCTACGCCCAGAGGCTTCTGGGCAAGGTCGTCGTCGTCACGGGCGCTGCCCGCGGCCAGGGTGCCGCGGAGGCCGTGGCCCTCGCCCGCGAGGGTGCCCATGTCGTCGCCACCGATGTCGAGTCCGCGGACGGTTGCCGCCGCCTCGATGTCACCTGTGAGGCGGACTGGGCGGAACTGGCGGCCGAACTGAGCGAGACGTACGGACAGGTGCACGGCCTGGTGAACAACGCGGGCATCACCTGGCGCGCCAGGATCGGCGATGTCCGGCCCGAGGACATGGCGCGGGTCCACGCGGTCAACGTGACCGGTCCGCTGCTCGGCATGCAGCACCTCGCACCGCTCATGCCCCCGGCTCGTCCATCGTGAACGTCGGCTCCTCGGCAGCGCTCACCGCCCACTACCCGGTCGCCTACACGACCAGCAAGTGGGCGTTGCGGGGGCTGTCGAAGACGGCCGCCCTGGAGCTCGGCCCGCGCGGCATCCGGGTCAACACCGTCCACCCCGGCTACATCGAGACGGAGATGACCGCGTCGGCCGCCCCCGCCTTCCGGGAGGCCAACATCCGCGAGACGCCGCTCGGCAGGACCGGGAACGTCGAGGAGGTCGCCCCGCTGGTCGTCTTCCTCCTGTCGGAGGGGTCGTCCTTCATCAGCGGTGCCGAGATAGCCGTGGACGGCGGTATGACCGCCCACGGCGGCGTCAAGTCCCTCTCCGACGCGCTGCGGCCGGAGAGCAGCGCGTGAGACGGCTCGAAACCGACGTGGCTCCGCTCTCCGGCACAGCCCCCGGGTTTCCGGCGCGAACGGCCGGGTGTCCCGGACGACGTCCTGAACACAGCCGCCTTCCTCACCTCCGAGGAGACCGCCCACGTCGCGGTGCGAATCCCGTCGTCGACGAGGGCTGACCGACGATCCCGACCGGCGTCTCCAGCCGAAAGGAAATCCACTGTGGACAAGGTGCACGGCAGCGCCGCCGAGGCGGTCGCCGACATACCGGACGGCGCCTCACTCGCCGTCGGCGGCTTCGGCCTCTCCGGCATACCCGCCGTCCTCATCGACGCCTTGCACGCACAGGGCGCAACGGCCCTCGAAGTCGTCTCCAACAACTGCGGCACCGACGGCCGTGGTCTCGGGGTACTGCTGGCCGCCGGACGCATCACCCGCGTCACCGGCTCCTACGTCGGGGAGAACAGGGAGTTCGCCCGCCAGTACCTGTCCGGCGAACTGGAGGTGGAGCTGACCCCTCAGGGCACGCTCGCCGAGCGGCTTCGCGCGGGGGGTGCGGGCATCCCCGCCTTCTACACCCCGGCCGGCGTCGGCACCCAGGTGGCCCAGGGCGGCCTGCCGTGGCGGTACGGGCCGGGGGGAGGACCGGTGGCCGTGGCCTCCCCGCCCAAGGAGACCCGGCAGTTCCACGGACGCCCCTACGTCCTGGAGCAGGGCATCACGACCGACTTCGCCCTCGTACGGGCCTGGCGCGGTGACCGGCACGGCAACCTCGTCTTCCGTCGCGCGACCGCGAACTTCAACCCGCTCGCGGCGATGGCAGGTCGTATCACCGTGGCCGAGGTCGAACAGCTCGTCGAGCCCGGCGAGCTGAGCCCCGACGAGGTCCATCTGCCGGGCATCTACGTGCAGCGGGTGGTGGAGCTGACCCCGGCCGAGGCCGCCGACAAACAGATCGAGAAAAGGACCGTCCGCGCATGAGCACCACAGGATGGAACCGCGACCAGATGGCCGCGCGCGCCGCCGCCGAACTCACCGACGGCTCATACGTCAATCTCGGCATCGGCCTCCCCACCCTCGTCCCCGGCCATCTCCCGCCGGGGGTGCACGTCGTCCTCCACTCCGAGAACGGCATTCTCGGTACCGGCCCGTACCCCACGGAGGGCGAGGTGGACCCCGACCTGATCAACGCCGGCAAGGAGACGGTCACCGTCCTGCCCGGGGCGAGTTACTTCGACTCGGCGCTCTCCTTCGGGATGATCCGCGGGGGCCACATCGACACCGCCGTGCTCGGCGCCATGCAGGTGTCGGCTCATGGAGACCTCGCGAACTGGATGATCCCCGGCAAGATGGTCAAGGGCATGGGCGGCGCCATGGACCTCGTCCACGGCGCCCGCCGTGTCATCGTCCTGATGGAGCACACCGCGAAGGACGGCACAGCGAAGATCGTTCAGGACTGCACCCTGCCGCTGACCGGCCGGAGATGCGTCCACCGCGTCATCACCGATCTCGGTGTCCTCGACGTCACCGACGAGGGCCTCGCCCTCGTCGAAACCGCTCCGGGGGTGACCGTCGAGGACATCACCGCGCTCACCGGCGCTCCCCTGCGCCTGGACAGCAGCACCGCCGTCTGCTGATCGAGACCCCGGACCGACACGCGGAGCAGCGGCTCGCGGCATGCGAGCCGCCCGGTCCGTTCGACCACCCGTTGACATCAGGGAAACACCATCGCAAACTAATCAGTACACCAATGATTGGTGTACTGATCATCTGCACCGATCTCCTTCCCCGGTGTCCTCCACTTCCTTCCGCACCAGGAGGCCGTATGTCCGTCACCCCAGAACATCTCCGTATCGCCGTGGTCGGTGGCGGCATCGGTGGACTGGCCGCGGCGTTGGCAGTCGCCCGCTCCGGACACCACGTCACCCTCGTCGAACGAGCCGCCCGGTTCGGCGAGATCGGCGCCGGCCTGCAGCTCGCCCCGAACGCCTCTGCCGCCCTTGAACGACTCGGTGTGCTCCCGGCTGTGCAGCGCACAGCGGTCGCCCCGCCGCGGCTCGTCATGATGGACGCGCTGACCGGCGACCAGGTCACGTCGCTGGACCTGCGCAGTGCGGCCTACACCGAGCGCTTCGCCCACCCCTACCTCGTCACGCACCGTACTGATCTCCACGCCGCACTGCTGGCCTCCTGCCAGGAGCACCCCTCGGTCACCCTGCGCACCGGCCACACCGTCACACACGTCGACCAGGACGGATCGGGGGCCCGGCTTCACTTCGCCGAGTCCCACGCGGCCCTGGCAGCAGACGCGGTCGTGGCCGCGGACGGCCTCCACTCCCGCCTGCGCCAGGCCCTGGTGGGCGACGGAAAGCCGGCCTGTTCCCGCTACGTGGCCTTCCGCGGGGCCCTGCCCACGCAGAAGATGACCGGCCGCATGTCGCAGCACGCGGCGTCGGAGGCCGTGATGGTGTGGGCCGGACCCCGCATGCACCTGGTGCAGTACCCCGTGCGCCGAGGCGAGCTGTACAACCAGGTCGCCGTCTTCGAGAGCGACCACTACACGCCGGACTCCGACGACTGGGGCACCGAGGCCGAACTCGAGGAACGCTTCGCCGGAACCTGCCGGACCGTGCACGACGCCCTGCCGCTCATCTCGCGCGACCGGCGCTGGCCCCTCTACGACAGGTCGCCCATCGACAACTGGGCGCACGGCCGGATCGTCCTCCTCGGCGACGCCGCCCACCCGATGCTCCAGTACCTGGCCCAAGGGGCCTGCCAGGCCCTGGAGGACGCAGTCGCCCTGGGAGAGGCCCTCGGCCGCTCCAGTGACCCCGCCGACGCCTTCACCACCTACGCCGCACAGCGCACGGAACGGGCGGCACGCATCCAGACGAACGCCCGCCGCTTCGGGGAGATCTGCCACCTGGAGGGCACGGGCGCCACCTTCCGGAACCTGTTCCTCGCATCCCGCAAGCCCGACGACTTCGACGACATCGCATGGGTGTGGACGCCGACCGCCACCGCCGGTCCCGCCCGATGAGCCCGACACCGAAGGAGCGAGAGAATTCCATGACGACCGACGACCCCGTCTACAAGGCCCTGGAGTCAGCGGGCGCCGCACCACTGTGGCGCTTCTACGGCAACCTGTTCCCCGCCCAGCCGAAGAGCCGGGCCGTACCGTACCGCTGGAGCTGGCAGGAACTGCGCCCGCACCTGCTGCACTTCTCCGGGACACTGTCGCTGGACGAGGCGGAACGCCGCGTACTCATGCTGGTGAACCCCGGCCTGACCGATCCCCCCGCCACCGTCAACACCCTCTACGCGGGCCTCCAGATCATCCTGCCCGGCGAGACGGCCCAGGCCCACCGGCACACGTCCAACGCCTTCCGCTTCATCCTGGAGGGCAGCGGCGCCTGGACGACGGTCAACGGCGAGCGCGTCTTCATGTCCCCGGGCGATCTGCTGCTCACCCCCGGTTGGCACTGGCACGACCACACGCACGAGGGTGTCGCACCGATGATGTGGCTCGACGCCCTGGACTACCCGCTCGTCAACGCGTTGGAGGCCGGGTTCTACGAGCAGTACCCGCAGCGTCTCCAGCCCGTGACCCGCCCGGACGACGCCGGCAGCAGGCAGTACCTGCACGGCCGGCTCAACCCGGTCTGGCTCTCCCATGACGGGCCCAGCTCCCCTGTGACGCGCTACACCTGGGAGGAGACCCGGCACGCCTTGGAGAGCATCGCCGACACCGCCGAGGGCAGCGATGTGGACGGCATCGTCCTGGAGTACACCAACCCGTGGACCGGCGGCCCGGTCATGCCCACCATCGGCTGCCGCGTCCAGCGGCTGCGACCAGGCTTCCAGGGAGCCGGCCGCCGGCACACCGCCTCCACCATCTTCAGCGTGGTCCGTGGCGAAGGCACCACGATCGTGGACGGCGAGCGGCTCGAGTGGTCGAAGAACGACACCTTCGCCGTGCCCGGTTGGGCTTCCTACCGGCACCTCAACACCTCCGCCTCGCACGACGCCGTCCTGTTCTCCTACAGCGACGAGCCGGTCATGCGCTCCCTGGGCCTGTACCGCACCGAAGACGCCGATCCCGGCGCCTGACCGCCACCCACCTGCTACCTCACAAGGAGGCCCTGATGCGTCTGGCACTGTTCAACAAGGGGCGGCTCGGCGTCGTCGACGGCGACGACCTCGTCGACGTGACCGAGCAACTCGCCGGCTCCGGCACACCCGGCCCCGCCGGAGCGCTGCACCACTACATCGAGGCCACTGCGCGGGGCGAGGCCGCTCAGCTCAGCCTCTCCGGCCTCCCGCGCGCCCCCCTCACCGAGGTGGAGCTGGAAGCCCCGCTGCCCCGCCCAGGCAAGATCGTCGGCGCACCGGTCAACTACCTCGACCACAAGGCCGAGATGGAGTACACCACCTCCATCGCCGACCTCGGTGTCTTCCTCAAGGCCAACTCGTCGGTCATCGGACCGGGCCAGGACGTCCTGCTGCCCTACACGGACAGGCGCACCGACCAGGAGGGCGAACTCGGCGTCGTCATCGGCCGCACCACCGCCCATGTCAGCGCCGACGAGGCACTTGACCACGTGTTCGGCTACACCTGTGTGCTGGACATCACCGTCCGCTCCGGCGAGGACCGCTCCACGCGGAAGTCCTTCGACACCTTCACCCCCCTCGGCCCGTGGATCGTCACCGCCGACGAGATCCCCGATCCGGACACCCTCGACCTGCGCTGCGACGTCGGCGGCGACACCCGGCAGCGGACCAACACCGCGGACCTGATCTTCGGTGTCCGTGAACTGATCGCCTACACGTCCTCCGTCATGACCCTCCACCCCGGTGACGTGATCGCGACCGGCACGCCCGCGGGTGTGGGACCGCTCAGCCACGGCGACAGGATCGTCCTGGACATCGAACGCGTCGGCCGTCTGGAAGTGGGCGTGGACGGGGACCGGGCCGTCCCCTATGAGCAGCGCCCCGGGTGCCGGGTCCGCTGACAGCACCACGGTCCCGACGTGGCGCCGGGCACTCGTAGACTCCCAAGGCCCCGCCGGCGCCCTGACCGGCACCTCTCGGAGGCTGGACGAACGGAGCATCGTGGCGAACGGACTGGAGCTGCACAACTACGTCGGACATCTGATCCGGCGAGCGGAACAGGTCCACACCGGCCTCTGGTTCCGCCACGTGTCCCGGGACATCACCTCACAGCAGTTCGCCGCCCTCAACGCCCTGCGCCAGGAACCGGGCATCGACCAGCGCACCCTCGCACACCACACGTCCCTGGACCGCTCCACGATCAACCAGATGGTCCGGCGCCTGACCGACCAGGGCCACGTGAGCCAGGCGCGGGACGAAGACGACCGCAGACGAACACTGCTCTGCCTCACGGATGAGGGAGCCGAGCTGCTCGACTCCCTCATCCCTGCCGCGAAACGCATCAACGAGCAACTCCTGGAGTCACTGCCGGAGAACGAGCGGGGCCTGGCCACGGGCATTCTCCGCAAGATCGCTTCCATGGACGACGCCCCGCTCGGGGACACGGGGTAACGCCGCCGCCCTGCTGTCCGCCGCGCGCAAGGGACGCACGCACGAGGACAAGGCGAAGTCCGCCTTGTCCTCGCTGCGCACCGAGGCCGCCCGCAGCCAGACCTCTGCCAAGGTGCCGCGCACAGCAGGACATCGCTCTCAGCCCTCGCAGGAAATCTGTCACGGCCGGGGTAGACATCTGGTTGTTGCTGGGGTTAGTGTCTTGTCCGTAGCCAAGAGATCGAGCAGGCCCGGCAGAGATGAACTGCCGGGAAGCAGTACACGTAAGTGCAGTTCGGTGCGGTGGTGGAGTTCCGAAGCCAGGTTTGTTGCAGGAAGGCGACGGGACTGACCCCGGACCGGGTGGCCCGCAGGTTCAGGGGCCGCCGCGAGCGGTATCGCAGTACGCAAGTGCAGTCGGCGGTAGCAGTGTCACCTCGGTAAATGGCGTCAGGCTGCGGCGCGCGTGCCGGGAGGTTCGGCAGTGGGGTTCCAAGCCAGAGCAGACGCAGGACAGGCAACGGGGCTGGCTGCCGAAAGGAGTGGCGCTTCACGGGCCACAGAGCAGTACGCACCACCAGTAGTACGCAGTGAAGCAGTACCAGCAGCAAGTGATTCAGAGGGTAAGAAACGGAGGAGCCAGTCGCCATCAGGATCGCCCGGACGTAAGTCTGAGTCCGGGTACCGCAGGACATCGATAGTGAGGTGGTCTCCGGTCGAGCAACAGCGATCCCCGCAACCCCCGGACCTCTTCCCGGCAGGTATGCGGAAACACAGAGCCGGCACAGCCGATCCAAGCCGGCTGATGGTGTAGCAGTTCCTTCGGGGCCCTGGTGCCAATGGCACCAGGGCCCCTCCGACGCGTGCTCCACAGGAAGGTACAGATGACAGCAGACGACACCTTCGGCCGTCTCGACGACGACGACTACCCCGCCTACACCATGGGCCGGGCAGCCGAGATGCTCAACACCACCCAGGGCTTCCTCCGCGCCATCGGCGAAGCCCGCCTCATCACACCGCTCCGCTCCCCGGGCGGCCACCGCCGCTACTCCCGCTACCAACTGCGCATCGCAGCCCGCGCCCGCGAACTCGTCGACAGCGGGACCCCCATCGATGCCGCGTGCCGCATCGTCATCCTCGAGGACCAGCTCGAAGAAGCCCAGCGCATCAACGCCGAAACCCGCCGAGGAACCAAGCTGACAAGCACACCGCCGGCGGCCTGAGCTTGTTTTTTGTCAATCAAGATCTTCGGGGTTTGCCGTGGCGGTTTCGAGGGCCCGCCTGGCCGGGTGCCACTGACCTGCCCCGCGGTCTTCCCCGACCCGCTCCTGGACCGCTACGCACGCATGCGCTGATCCGACCGCAACGACCTCCGGCGCCGCGCCGGCGGCTTTCCGTCCGGCGGGAGGCAGTGCTCACGTCCCCGCTGGACGACTGCTGGCCCGGACGCAGAGTTCATGGCGTACGACGATGTCCAGAGGTGGCACCGACGCGGCAGCGGGGCTGTAGATACGGTCCCCGAGGCACTGCAGAGCCCGTTCGGCGATCTGCTTCTTGTCCGGCGCCACGGTGGTCAGCGGAGGGTGCGAGTATCGCGCGTCCTCGACGCCGTCGAACCCCACGATCGCAAGGTCCTCCGGGACCCGGAGACCGTGTTCGTGCGCCACGTGCAGAACCCCGAGGGCGAGTTCGTCACTGAACGCGAAGACTGCATCGGGCCGCACATCGGTCTCCAACAAGGAGGCCATCGCCTGCGCTCCGTCCTGGCGGTGCAGTGCTTCCACCGGCCGCTCCAGCGCCGGGTCGAAGGCCAGCCCGGCCCGGCGCAACGCCCGGTGGTACCCCTCAAGCCTCTGGCGGGCCGTCTCGTTGCGCAGATGAGGCTGCACACCGATCGCCGCGATGCGTCTGCGCCCACCCTGGAGCAGATGAGTCGTCGCCTCGTCGGCCGCGAGAACGTTGTCGACGGCCACCCGGTCCGCCAGTCCCTGCGGGTGGCGCTCCCCCAGGAGGACCACCGGCATGCTTCGGGCGTCGGCCCTCAACTCCTGCGGGCCGAGGGCCCAGGGGCTGATGATGAGTCCGTCCACCAGCCTCCCCCCGGCTCCTTCGAAGAACCGCCTCTCCGCTTCGGGATCGCCGAACGTCTGCTCGATGACGACCGTCCAGGACCGTTGCTGAGCAGCGGCGACCAACAAGCTCGCGAGTTCACCGAAGTAGGGCGAGTACAGCTCGGGGATCGCCAGCCCGATAAGTCCCGTACGGCCGGCACGCAGATTGCGAGCCGCCAGGTTCGGGCGGTAGCCGAGCTCGTCCAGGGCCGCCTGGACCCGCACCCGGGTCGCCTCTGCCACCGGCGCCGAGCCGCTGACCACGTTGGAAACGGTACGTACTGACACCCCGGCCCGGGCTGCCACGTCCTTCAGGCGACTGCTCACGGCGGCCATCTTGGCACGGGGCCAGGCTGCGATCCAATGCCGAAAGAAGATGACCAACAGGTATTGCAACGTTGCATGCGACGCTGCAACATGAAGTCGCCAAGCACCCGTCGCAAGGAGGCGCAACGTGACCACGCCCGCATCTGATGAGTTCGCTGCCCACGGTCTGGAGGTCGACGTGTCAGCGGATGTCGAGGCCTTGTACACCGATGGCATCACCGCCCGGAAGGGCGCGTTCACCAAAGAATGGGCGGACCGGCTTCGGGAAGACGTCGACACGGCCTTCGCCGAGGCCCGCACACGCCCCGGCGGCGCAGTGGGGCGCGGACCGAACCGCTACTACGTCGAGATCCACCCTGAACAGATCAGGGGTTTCGTCGAGTTGGTCGATCACCCCTGGGTCCGGTCGCTCTGCGCGGCTGCACTCGGTCCGGACTACCGCATCGTGGAACTCGGCTTCGACGTTCCGCTTGAGGGTGCCGTCAACCAGCCGTGGCACCGGGACTTCCCTCTGCCGGAGGAGACGCGCCGCGAGCGGCGTCTGACCTCGCTCGCCTTCAACGTGACCACCGTGGACACCGCAGAGGACATGGGTCCCTTCGAGATCGCACCGGGCACACAGTGGGACGACAGTCCGGAGTTCAGCAACGGGATGTTTCCACCGAAGTCGCACTACGACCGCTACCTGGGCCGCGCCGTGCGCAAATACCCCCAGCGAGGGGACATCTCCGCCCGGACAGCCCTGACCATTCACCGCGGTACGAGGAACGAGTCCACCAAGTCCCGCCCCGTCCTGGTACTCGGCGTCGACGGGCCGGAAGCCAACAACGGAGACCGGCACGACACCGCCGTCACCACCGCGTTCTGGGACTCCCTGTCCGAGCGGGTCCGCAAGCACCTCGACTGCCCCCGGGTGAGCGAATTGGTGCCCGTTACGCAGAAGCACACCATCGAAGGTCTGGTCATGGGCGATGCCTGAGGCCGCCACGTCCGCTCCGGCGGCCCGACCCGCTACGGGTCGCCAGCCGGCCAGGTCTACGCGGTGGCGGCCGTGTCGGCCTTGGGTGGGCTTCTCTTCGGGTACCACACCGGGATCATTTCTGTTCAGTGTCATCCTCGTGGGAGCGATGATCGGCGCGGTCGCTTCCGGACGCCTGTCGGGGCGGCCTGGCAGGCGGCGCCTCGTGCTCTGGGCAGGTCACCGGAATCGGGATCGGAGTGCTGCTCGGTCTGGGCGCACGCGCTGGCGTCGGGGTCTGAGCATGGAGGTTTCTGAACCCGGTCCAGGCGGGGGTCGGGTCACCCGCGCATTGCGGCGCCCGGCCTCGGCGGTCCGGGCCGGTTCACCGGCAGTGACAGTGGCTTGACCGCTCTGTTCTGGTGACCAGCCTGGCACTGCCGGCCAGGGCCGGAGCACTGTCACCGCTGATAGCGGCCTGGCCCAACCCGCAGGGCAGGACCTGGGAGACCAGGGATCATGAACCGACCGTCGACCGCTCTCCCCTGCCCGCCTTCTCAGAGCCCGCTTCCGACGCTCCCGTACCCGCCCAGGCGGGTGGGCGCCGGCTGATGCCGGTCGAGCAGGGCGCCGACTTCCGCCGGCCGCCCGGCGAGCCCGAGCCCGCACCCGCCCCGGCCCGACGTCCGCTCGCCCCCGGCGACCTCACCTTCGCAGCCCCGGACCGCCATATCTGAGCGCTACCACCACGGGTTGCGCCACGTCCAGGACCAACTGACCACTCAGCTCCACCGCCCGGTGGGCCAGCGCCTCCACCTGGACAGTGGTCGTACCCGGCCCGGCTCCCGCCTCGGATACCGTGTTCCTCTACGGGGTGCCATAACGGATGTGACGCCCCCCACCGGAGGTAGTCAGCGTATGAGTTCAAAGCGCAGCAAGAATCCAGCCCTGCCCGTACTTGACGACGCATTCCGACTCGCGTCGGTCAAGGACGCCGAAGAGTCCACCCGTGACTTGGCCGCGCGGCTGGCCACCACCGAGCTGCGCCGCGTTTCCCACCCGGGCCGGGTCACCTGGGAGCCCACCGATCAGGCCGAGCCCGTACCGGTCCCGCCGACTGTGGTCGACGGTGACGGGGACCTGTGGCTGCGGGACCGCGGCACCGGCACCTGGACCATGCCCGAGTTCAACCCGAAGGAGTTTCCGGCCCGCTGCGGCGAGGTTCTGACGTGGAACCAGCTTGCCTGCGAGTTCGGCCCGCTTACCGCACTGGCCGACGACCGCCGCATCGGCGGCGGCCGCCGGCGCTGACCGCGCGGCCTTCTGGGATGACCGCGCCCCCGAAGCGCCCATTACGGGTAGCTGGGAGCTCCAGCTCACCGTCGAGCTCGACGATGGCGATGAGCGGATGAGCGTGGTGGTGGCGTGCGACGGCCTCGAGCAGCGTGGTGCGGGCCCGGCCCCACCCGATGTCCTCGGTGCGGTCGGCATCGGTGGACCAGCCGGGTAGCGGTCGGCCCATGCGTCCGTGACGTGCCTGGCGGATATGTCGTAGCGAGAGACCGTCGCCCGGGTCGGGGGCAGCCCGGGCCCGCCTTCCGTCTCGGCGCTCCGCCGGCGCAGGTGTCCTACGGCGTCGTGGTGGTAGTTCTGCATCATGATCTGGCGCAGGGCGTGGATACGGGGGCCGGGCGCGCGGTCTGCTCCGTGCCGATGGAGGTGTTCCAGGAGCCGCACGGCGTCGTTGCCGGTGGCGAGGATCCTGGCCTGTTTACTGGTTCGGAGGCACGGCGGTGTTCGGCGTTGATGCGCTGGGCTCTTCGAGTTGATCCTCGAGGTTGGCGATGCGGCAGGCGGCCTCGATCGGGGTCCCGTTGTCGACGAGCTCGCGGGCGGTGCGCCTGGCACGCTCCACGACCGGCGCGGCGATGACGCACGGGACGCCGCTGGGTGCCTACGCTCCGGTGATCCGGGTCAGGTCCGCCTCGTCGGGGCGGACCTGAGCGGTCTGCGGGGTGACGACCAGGCCGCAGGCCCGGTACGGGGATTGACGGGTGCGGCGACAGGCAGGGCCCGCGACCTTGCGGTGCGGGCCCTGCCTGGTGGTGCGCGTCAGCACTTAGGCGGGAACGATGTTCTCCGCCTGCGGGCCCTTCTGGCCCTGCGTGACGTCGAAGGAAACCTTCTGGCCCTCCTGAAGCTCACGGAACCCCTGGGCGGCGATGTTCGAGTAGTGGGCGAAAACGTCAGCGCCGCCACCGTCCTGCTCGATGAAGCCGAAGCCCTTTTCCGCGTTGAACCACTTCACGATGCCAGTAGCCATGTGTATCTCCTCAAGACAAGGGGCAGAACCGAAAACCGCACTGTGCGGAGTCCGCGTCGCCGCGATGAGCCCATCCGGAGATGACCGGCCAAACAAAAAGTGCACCCGCGGATCATGCCCGTCGAGTGCACACAAGTTTATGGGTACCACAACTGCAACTGCCCACAACGTAGCACGAACACCCGCCCCCTTACCGGATCCCGGTAGCGATGCCGGGCACCCGCGCCTACAACTGACCATCCCCACCACTGGCCCGAAGCAGTCACAGCCCCGGCCTCTCTGAGACGACTGGCGCCAGGCAAGGGCATCCCGTTCCACGATGCCCTCACACCGCAACCGTCCCCTGGACGCCGCGACGTGGCCGAGCGCCTTCCGAGGGCATCGGAAGCGATCCACGCTGCTCCACCACGCCCCTCACATGGCGTCCTGGCCCACGGACCATCTGCGTCTGCGCGGCCTGGATCCGCGGGGTGGACGGCTCCAGGCACGGGTAGCGAACCGTCCCGGGCCCACCGGTCGGCCGACGCCGGAGACGCCCGTGCGTGGATGATCTGCGCGACCTCGGAAGTTGCAACCGTCCTGCTCGCGGACGCGGTCGAGGAGCACGTCAGCCGACCCGAAGACCGACCGCAAGGGTCAGTTCAAGGACCCGGTGTGGCGATGCGAGTGCCGGAAACAGCTCTCGCAGCTGCGACATCCGGTACCGGACTGTCTGGGGATGGACGAACAGCGCCGCCGCCACCTCCTCCCGCCTGCCCTGGTGCAGCAGCCACGCACGCAACGTCTCCTCCAGCCGCCGGGCGGTCGCGACAGGCAAGGTCTGCAACGGTGCGAGGGCTCGGGCACGCAGGTCCGCGAACGCCTCCAGGTCCGCACTCAGCACCAGTTCGGGCAGGTGGTCCTCGGTGTCGCGAATATCAGGGGAGAGGGAGCGCGCGCGTGCGGCTCGTGCGTACGAGGCGGACGCACGGGTCCATGGCCGTGCCGGGCCGACCACTGCGGTGCGGTCGGTCAGCTGCCGCAGGAGATGTGATCGGTCGGCGTCGGGGACGAGCAGCAGACCGGTGCCATCCGGCAGATCGTCGAGGACGAGGGTGCTCGGGTCGAGCGCGCGGTAGGCCGGCCGGGCCTGGGCGGCGGGCAGCAGGACCGCGGTCAGTGAAACCGGAGGCTGCCACCCGGCCCGCTGAACAGAGGCCAGCAGCACGTCCGGGCTCGCGCCGGCGAGAAGGTCGCGGGCCAGGTGTTCCAGGTGGCGCTCGTGGGCCCTGCCCCGGGCGGCCAGTTCGTCGGCGTGGCCCGCGGCGCTCGCGGCGGAGAGCTCGTCGATGTAGGCGAAGGTCAGCTCGGCGAACTTTGCGACCTCGGCGGCGGGCAGACCTGCGGGTACGGCGCCCGCTGCCAGACATCGCCAGGCCACGCGGGCGCCGACGCGGTAGGCGCTGAGCAGGGCGTCCATCGAGCGGCCGTCGCGCACCTCGCCGCGGCCCAGCTCGTAGGCCGCGTCACCGGCGTCGCCGCCTGTGGCGTTCCCGCTCGCGAGGTCCAGGTAGTGCCCCAGAGCGGTGCGGACGGCTCGGCGGATGGTGCCGCCCATCCGGCCCGAAAGAGCGTTGGCGTAGGAAGGGACCTCGTCGATGATCGCCTGGACCACCTCGTCGGCGGTGGTCTTCAGCTCGGCCCGAAGTGCGGTGACCGTCGCCTCGTCCAGCGCCAGTTCTCTGGCCCTCCGGATTGCATGACTCACGTTTTGTTCCTTGCGAACAATTCTGCCGACCAGATTTACGTCCTGTGGTCAGGACTTTACGCCTTGAGGCACAGCAAGCTGGAGTTATGACGAGTGCAGCCCTCCGCAGCAGGGCGTGGAAACTGCTGGAGATGGTCACGACGCCGCTGCTGCCGTCGGACTACCTCGACCTGGTCAGCCCTCTGCGTGCGGGCGCTGACCTGCGTGGGCGCATCGAGGCCGTGCACCCCGAGACGGGTGACGCAGCGACCATCGTGATCAGACCGGGACGGGGCTGGCGCGGCCACACAGCCGGCCAGTACGTGCGGATCGGGGTGGACGTCGAGGGGACGCGCCTGTGGCGTGCCTACTCCATCACCTCGCCGACAAGCCGTCAGGACGGCCACGTCACGATCACTGTGAAGGCGATCCCGGACGGCAAGGTCAGCAACCACCTGGTCCGCAGGGCGAAACCGGGCACGCTGATCCAGCTCGACCAGCCGGCCGGTGACTTCGTGCTGCCGGGAGCCAAGCCCGCCAAGGTGCTCTACCTGACGGCCGGCAGCGGCATCACGCCCGTGATGGGCATGCTGCGCGACACCGAGTTCGACGACGTCGTCATGGTCCACTGCGCGCCACAGCCGCAAGACGTGATCTTCCGCGAGGAACTACACGAACTGGTCGCGGACAAGAAGCTGCGGCTCACCGAGGTGCACACCGACACCGACGGAGTGCTCGACATCGCCCGTCTCGACGAACTCGTGCCCGACTGGGCCGAGCGCGAGACCTGGGCCTGCGGGCCCGCGGGCCTGCTCGACGCCGCCGAAGAACACTGGGCCGAGTACGGCGTACAAGAGCGCCTGCACACTGAACGCTTCCGCCCGAGCGTCGTCGTCGTCGGCGCCGGTGGCGAGGTCACGTTCAGCGTCTCCGGCAAGTCCGTCGACGCGGACGGCGCCACGCCGTTGTTGGACGTCGGCGAGGAGGCCGGCGTGCTCATGCCCTCCGGGTGCCGCATGGGCATCTGCTTCGGCTGCGTCACGCCGCTCAAGGCGGGCGCCGTCCGCGACCTGCGCACCGGCGAGATCACCGAGGCCGAGCCGGGCGTCCTCATCCAGACCTGCGTGTCCGCCGCGGCGGGCCACTGCGACCTCGAACGATAGGAGCGCCTTGACCGCCATCGACCCCACTGCCCACCTGACCGCGGAGCGGATCGAGGAGCTGGGCCGCGAGCTGGACGCGATCCGCGACGAGGTGATCGCCGGCCGCGGCGAGAAGGACGCCGCCTACATCCGCAAGGTCATCTCGGCGCAGCGGAAGCTCGAGCTGGTCAGCAGGGGCGTGCTGCTGTTCTCGTTCTTCCCGCCCGCCTGGCTGCTCGGCACCGCCGGTCTGTCCGTGGCGAAGATCATGGACAACATGGAGATCGGCCACAACATCCTGCACGGCCAGTGGGACTGGATGCGGGACCCGAAGATCCACTCCACGACCTGGGAGTGGGATCACGTCTCGCCGGCCGAGCAGTGGAAGCACTCGCACAACGAGCTGCACCACACGTACACCAACGTGATCGGCAAGGACAACGACCTCGGCTACGGCATCATGCGCGTCGACGAGGACCAGAAGTGGCACCCCTTCCACCTCGGCCAGCCGCTGTGGAACTTCCTCAACGCCTGCTTCTTCGAGTACGGCATCGCAGCGTACGACCTGGAGCTCGGCAACAACCTCGGCAAGCGCAGCCGCAAGAGCCCGGAGTTCCGCGCGCGGGCCAAGGCCGTGGGCCGGAAGATCCGCAAGCAGGTGCTCAAGGACTACGTGATCCACCCGCTGCTGTCGGGCCCGTCGTTCCTCACCACACTCGGCGCCACGTTCACCGCCAATCTGGTCCGCAACATCTGGTCCCACTCGGTGATCATGTGCGGGCACTTCCCCGAGGGCGTGCAGGTCTTCGAGCGCCAGTCGATCGAGGGAGAGACGCGCGGCCAGTGGTACCTGCGCCAGATGATGGGCTCGGCGAACATCAGCGGCAGCAGGGCCATGCACTTCATGACCGGCAACCTGTCACACCAGATCGAGCACCACCTGTTCCCGGACCTTCCGAGCAACCGGTACGCCGAGGTCGCGGTGAAGGTGCGCGCACTGTTCGACAAGTACGAGCTGGAGTACGTCACCGGGCCGCTGCCCAAGCAGGTGGTCTCCGCGTGGCACAAGGTCTTCCGGCTCTCGCTGCCGAACAAGAAGCCCAAGGTCAAAGCGCCGGGCCACGAGCAGGAGCTCGTCGCGACCTGAGGGCCGTCGCTCCATCAGCCGCACTCCGCGCGGCCCCGGAAAGCCCGCCCCGGTCGGTGACGGGGAAGTCGGACACCAGGGGATCGAGAGCGCATGCGGTTCCGGGCAGAAATGCTTCAGGCCGGCCGGAGAGCAACCCACGTACGGAGGGGCGATCTCGATGAGGCAAGGGGTGAGCCGTCTCGTTCTACGGCCGTGGGACCGCCCTTGGCCTCCCACGGCTCCGAGACTTGAAAAGTCCAGGTCACAGCCATACGGGAAGCGCCCTCGACGCGCGAAGACGCAACGTCCGCCACACCACCATGAGGCGAACACCTAACGCGGAATGACCCCAGAAAACGCGTTTCCCCAGGTCAGAACGATTCTGCCTGGGGATGCCGGGTGGGGCGGGTGGGACTCGAACCCAAATCGGTGACGCGTCTCACCTGCGGTTATCTCAAAGGTCCGACATACCCACCTGTTTCCATCCGGCTGCACCCTGCTCGATCCGACTCCAGCGGGTTGCGGTGCAACGTTCGCTGCACCGACCCGAGAGACACATGAGGCCGCATCCCGGTCGTCCGTCCACGTCCCTCTCAACCGCACTGAGCGGAAGTCTCGCTTCCAGCCGGCAGGGCGACCAGAGAATCTGAGACATCGGTCAGGCGAATGTCCGGCATAACCATCAGTAACGGTTCATCGAACGCCACCGAAGACTGCCGCAGGCGCGGGTCGAGGAGCACGCCGCCCAACCGGGCCCGCCTCGAACGCCGCCAACTCCGCGCGGGCGAAGTCCGCTACCACCATGTCCGTAAGTGATCATTCCCGAGTTCGCGACGATCACGCTCATGAAGCGGGTCGACCGCGAAAACGACGAGGCCACCACACCGACTGAGCCGCCCGACGGGCTCTGCCGCACCCCTGACGTCACCGAAGGCGGAGCCGCATGGCCGTCCGGAGGCGGATCGCGATCAGCCTTACGGGGGATCCCCTCTGTACGTTATCGTGTACGTCATGAAGACGATGAGTGTCACCGAGCTACGCGCGGGCATCGCCGACGCCCTCGACGCGGTGGAGAACGACGCCGAGGAGCTGGTCATCACCCGGACTGGCCATGAGCCGATGGTCGTCGTCTCGCTCGCCGAGTACGAGGCACTGAAAGAGACCGACTACCTCCTGCGGTCGCCCGCGATGGCCGAACGCCTGCGCAGGTCCATCGAGCAGGACCGGGCCGGCCAGGGTGCACTTCGCGAGCTGGTGGATCCCGATGACGAGGCCGGGCGTGGCGCCGCGTGAAGGTGCTGTTCGTCGACGACGGCTGGAACGATTACCTGTGGTGGCAGGGGAACGACCGCAAAATACTGAAGCGCATCAACCAGCTGATCGCCGACATCGACCGGGGCGGCCACGAAGGAATCGGCAAGCCCGAACCGCTGCGGAACGACCTCTCCGGCTACTGGTCGCGGCGTATCAACTCCGAACACCGGCTGGTGTACCGCATCGATGAGAACGCCATCATCCACGTGGTGGCGTGCCGCTTCCACTACGAACGGTGAACCAGGCGCATACCCACGGGCCATGCCTCGGCTCTTGACCGCGCCCATCAGCCTTCGCAGGACGCAGGCACGGGCTCGCGATCCACGTGTCCAGGGCGCGACCGTTTACTCGGGGGCGTATCGGACGCTGGGCATGGTCGTGATCCCCTGCTCCATGATGACCTCGCGGGCATCCGCTCCTGGGAGCGAGCAGCGCCCCTACACGCCGTGGGGGTCAGGAATCCAGGCGACGCGCGCTCAGCCAGGCGACCATCTCCGGGTCGCGGTGGTCGAAGAAGAGCTACGTGCCGGCTTCCGGGGTGGCGATGGCGTCCCTCTGGGCCTCGGTGAGCTCAAAGTCGGGGGCGTCGATGTTCTCCGGCGTCCAACGAGAACCTCCCCGTCGGCAGGAGGCGTTCGACAACCTCATGCACCAAAACCCTCACCGGGCACACCGGTGAGCTGCGCTCAGTGGCGGTCTCGCCTGACGGAACCCAGCTCGCCACTAGCAACATGGACCGGTCGGTGCGGCCGTGGGACCGTCCTTGAACACGAGGGCAACAAAAGACCAGGTCACAGCCGTGCGGTACATGCTTGGAAAGACCGAAGCCTCACGTTCGCTGCACCTACGTGCGGCGAACGCCACACGCAAAAACGCCACGAAAAACGCGTCTCCCCAGGTCAGAACGATTCCGCCTGGGGAATCTGGGTGGGGCGGGTGGGACTCGAACCTAAAAGCGTGACGCCTCTCACCTGCGGAAACGCCACAGAGGCGGACATTCGCATCCTGCCGCGTCCCGCTCCGTCCTCCTCGATCCCCGTCAACTACGGTGCCGTGCGGTACGTACCGCACCGCGACGCCATGTCTGAGCGAGCAGCGCGAGGAGATCCAGCTGGGCCCGTCCGGCGGTCCGCTCCCGCCTACGGCCCCGCCCGCAACGCACCGCGGCAACTCCGCTCTGGCCTCATCCCCTGCAGTCGGCGACAGTCACAGTTCGCAACGACCACGCATAGGGCCTAGCCGGTCCCTACACGCCGCGCCAGCTCACGAACTCATGCTCTTCCGCTCGCCGAGAGCCGTTCGCTGAGCGGGTGCACCTCGCCCGCTCAGAGCCGCCACGCACAACGCCGCCACTCCGCCGTCGAGCACGGTCCAGCGGCTCGTCCCGTTTGTCCGCGACGGGTGAATCGTGCCCCCTGACGGCGGATTAAAAATGGTCCGAACGCCCTCGAAATCACACCGACTGCGCTGGCACAAGCCGCATAGCCCGTGTTCGGTATTCGGGGTCAGGGCCCCGCGGCGGATGGCCTCGGCGTAGGTCGCCGAACCGTCACGGAGACGATCTCGACGCCCGGGTGCTCGCTCAGCCAGGCTTCCAGGGTGTCAGCCACTCGGTCGGGCAGCACGTCGAACGGCTCATGGGCCTCGGCGTCGATCACCCGGTGGCATAGCGGTGCCGACGCGACAGACCCACGGCGAGTACCGCCAGCACGCGCGCCTCCGCCCGGCCCGCTAACTCATTGAGCATTTTCAGCGTGGCCACTGATCGGGTGAGAGGGCGGTGTGGGATCGGAGTGCGCAACGGACAGAGCTCCCGTGTCGTTGAAAGAGGTGTTCGACGTCTCAACTCAACAACGCAGGAGCCCTGTTGGTTCCGTATCCTGCCGCACTCGACCTGCCTTACTCCCTGGTCGAGTGGGTCACGATGCTCATCGTCACCCGTGAAGGTGACCGCCGGTGCAAACTCCCGCCGCACCTTCGTGCGCTGATCGCACTCGTGTACCTGCACCGCCACGACACGCTCGCCCGTATCGCCTCGGCCTTCGGGATATAGGTCGGCACCGCCCATGCCTACGTCACCGCGGTCACCGGACTGCTCGCCGAGCAGGCACCGGGCCCACTGAAGACGCTGCGCACACACGATCCGGACTTCGTTCTCCTGGACGGCACGCTCGCGGAGTGCGACCACGTCGGTGACGGCAGGACCTACTACTCCTCGAAGCACGAGCGGCACGGGGTGAAGGCGCAGGTCGTCACAGACCCCAGCGGGGACATCCTGTGGCTGTCGCCGGCCCTGCCGGGCCGGACCCACGATCTGACGGCAGCCCGCACCCACAAGATCCTTCGAATCCGCGAACGGCAGGGCGTCCCGATCCTGGCCGACATGGCCTACATCGGTGCCGGCGACTGGGTCACCACCGTCAAGCGGCGCCAGCCAAGTGGCGAACTCACCACCACCGAACAGACCGCGAACCGGGCCCCGTCCGCAGACCGGGCACCCGTCGAACGAGGCATGGCACGACTGAAGTTCTGGCAGATCTTCCGCAGATCCTGCATCAGCCCCAACCGCATGACCGTCATCGCCAGAGCCATCCTCACCCTGGAGAGGCAACGCTGAAAACGCTCGTTGACTACCGCCTTGACCTGCGCGGTCAGACGAGTAGTGCGTCGCTGATAACGCTCCAGCACCCCGGGCAGCTGCTCGCGGAAGGTGTGACGGCAGCCGCAGACGCCCCGAGCTGACGGGCTAGGGCGGGCAGTCCGGTCCGGTCCGGTCCGGTCCAAGCGATGATACCTCCCCAGGTGATGCTATTCCAGGACATTTGAATACCCGTGAGGCTGGGGCAAGCGAGGCCAGATGGGCTGTCGGTGGATATTTTTCCCACGGCACGCGTGGGTTTATTGGTGCCGATGGATATTGATGCTCAATCATGAGACGGCAGATGTGATCCATCAGGAAGATTCCCAGATTTGCCGACGGATCACGCATGCTGAGATAGGTGGGGGGGTACTCGCCCGTTACGGGAACAACGACAGAAGCCGATTGTGCGCTTCACGGAAGAAGAGGTTCCGAGATGCCTAGGAAAAAGGGCTTGGGGAACGACCTCGTGACAGTGCTGGACGACACCAGTAAGACAACAGTCAAGGCCCTGCGGAGGAATGTAGGAGGAAAGAAGAAGGGTAAGAAGTCATCGAAGAAGAGGCTTCGGCGGATAGAAAGCCAGATCAGCGAACTGAACACGATGCTCCATGCGCTCGCGGCGGAAAGGGCCGCGAAGAGGCAGTGAGCGGATCCCCTGGTCCAGCTCGAGAATCACATCACCCTTCGAGAATACCCTTCATGAGGCCGTCTCGCGGACGGGCAGCGTTCTCTGCGATAGCCCGGGCAGGCTGGAATGGGGCAGTAGGGAGCAAGTTTCAGCAGCGCTCGCGGTCCGGAGATGTGGAGCAGGAATCACGCGCCGTAGCACTTCGGAAAATGCTTGAGTCCATGGGTCCGCTTTACATCAAGGTCGGACAGATTCTCGCCACTCGCCCAGATTTCGTCTCGGAAGCGACACGTGACGAGTTGGCGCGCCTGAACGACAGGGTCGAAGAGCAGCCTTTCGAAGAGTTCGAGCCAGTCCTCGCCGAGGAGCTGGGTGAGGACTGGCGGTCGATCTTTTCGTCGGTCGAAACGCGTCAGCCGCTCGGGACAGCCTCATTGGCACAGGTCTACAGTGCCACCTTGCACGACGGGACCCCGTGTGTGATCAAGGTGCAGCGGCCCGAGGCGGGTGAGGCCGTTCGGGGCGACATGCGCGTGTTGCGTCGAACTGTTGGCTGGATTGCACGGATGACCCCTCGCTTCAGTGAAGTTGTGGACCTGCCGGCGATGGTCGATCTCCTTTTCGACGTCATGCGCGACGAACTGGACTTCACACGTGAGGCAGCGAACATGAAGAAGGCCCGCAAAGCAACGAAGGCCTACAAGAGAATCAGTGTCCCAAAAGTACTCCTCGCCAAGCCTCGCGTCCTTGTCCAGACGTTGGCTGAGGGCGTTGCGATCAACAGGCTTGAAGTAGATCAGCTCACACGCAAGCAGCGGAAGAGGCTAGCGGAGGAGCTCATGGATTTCATGCTGAGATCTTACTTGATCAGTGGAAGGTTTCACGCGGACCCCCATCCGGGAAACATTCTGGTGAGCCCTTCCGGCAAGGCCCACATCATCGACTGGGGCATGGTCGGGAAAATTGACCGCAGTACTCAGCATGCCGTGCTCGGAATTTTTCTGGGGTTGGCCGCAAATGACGGCGAGATCGCTGCTGCCAACTGGATCTCACTGGGATACCCGACTCGTCGGGCGCAAGTGCGTGGATTCGCTCGGGATGTGTCCCGCGTCATTCCCAGATGGTCGCATTCCACGCTCGGTGAACTAAACTACGGGGTCGCACTGCTAGGTGTCCTGAAGTCCTCCACGCGGCGCAGAATTCAGACTGCCCCCGTCATATCGATCCTCGGTAAATCGTTGGCGAACATGGAGGGGTCGGTACGGTTCATCTATCCCGATCTGAAGTTGAGCAAGAGCATCGCAGGGACACTCGAAGACGTCACTCGGCATGTGCTGGCTAGCAGCTTCAGCCAGGAACTCAATGCAGCCCGCCTTGTGGGATTGCTACGCGCGGGAGAAAAGGGGGGACTGCAAGGACAGTCCCTTCTCGACGAATTGTCGTCCGGTGGCGTCAGAGTGCAGGCCCGAGGTGGCTCCTGACGAAGATCCCCTACACGTCCTACTCGCCAGTGCCTCCCTCTCGAAAGGAGCTGGAAGTGAATATCAACGCTCGCCTGACCGACACGACCGACCGACCGCAACGTCCCGCCTACTGACATGGCCGGGCACTTAGTTGCACCCCAGAACCATCGGGCGACATGGCTGGTCCGGGAGGCCCGACTGACGTGGGGGATGGTCGCCGACAACCTACCGTTGTGCGTGCTGCCGCCCATCCTTTTCGCTCTGGCCCCCTCGGTGCACGTGCAGGCAGACGTACCCCAGGCACTTCTGGGAATCGTCAAGGCGGCCGTTCTCAGTCTGTTGTTTCTCTACGTCTTCGACTCCTCCAACCAGGCGGGAGCTGAAGAGGAAGACAGGCGGGACAAGCCGTACCGGCCCATCCCGGCGGGTCTGACCGACGCCAAGGGGCTCACCACGCGCTTCTGGTGCGTCATGCCCCTTTTACACGGTGGCCGCGTGGCTGCTGGGCGCTCTCGCCTGGGTCCTGCTGCGGCAAGTCACCATCCTTCTGGTCTACACATGGGCGTCCTCGCGCTTCTACCCATGGTGGAAGACACCCTCCACGATGAGCGGAGCCTTCACGCAACTCGGCACAGGCTGGATGGTCGTGGCCCCCCCTCGATCCCACGGCCTGGCGGTGGATTCTCACCATCGCGCTCTACATGCCGGTCGCCTGCGTCTACGAGGATGTCCGCGACATGCCTGGCGATGAAGCCATCGGCCGCAGGACTCTGCCTATCGTCTTGGGTGCTCGCCCGGTGCGCCTGGGGTTCTGCGCTCTCGCCGTTCTGCTCCCGGCAGTGTGCTACTTCCTCCTGATCGTGCCGGCACACGCCTCCCCCCACCGCACCGTCATAAGCGTCGCCATGCTGTGCGTGCTCGCCTGGACGTGCGCCGTCCGGGCACTGATGAAATCCGGCAGAAGGGAGGACCGGATCACCTACCAGCTGTTCACCCTCACCTGGGCGGCAGTCCTCGCCACAGCCGTGCTTCTGTGGTGGCCCTGAAAACCCCCTCCCCGTGGCGGGCCCGGACACGGCCGTACACGAGACAGAGGCCCTCGCCGTTCAAGCGATCCCGCTCAGCGGTGGATCACACGGACCAAGCCCCCCCACACCGGCACATGTCTCTACCCCTGTTCAGACGCTTGAGCAGGCGGAAGGAAACGCCATGATCACCTCTCCGTCAGCTTCGCTCCATGGTTGCCACCTGACACCGCCCATCACCTCAACGCGACGGTGCAGCCCTGTAGGCCCGCCACCGAAATACGAGGCGGGAGCTCCTGCGGCCGCGCCTGGAACAAGGAGGAGCAATGCCTGAACTACGACGGGGCATCGCCGTGGAGGCACCCTCACCGCTGGACACGGGGCAGCTGGCCTCCTTACGCGGGCCGCACGATGTGCGCGCACTGCCATCCGATCAACTGCCTGGTCTGGCGCATGAGATACGCACATTCCTGATCGACAAGGTCTGCGCCTCGGGTGGGCATCTGGGACCGAACCTGGGCGTGGTGGAGTTGACCATCGCACTGCACCGGGTCTTCGAATCACCCCGGGACGTGATCCTTTTCGATACCGGCCACCAAGCCTACGTCCACAAGATTCTCACCGGGCGCGCCGTTGGCTTCGACCGGCTGCGCCAGGCCAGGGGATTATCCGGCTACCCCTCGCGCAGCGAGTCGGTGCACGACTGGATTGAGAACTCGCACGCTTCCGCCTCCTTGGCATACGCCGATGGCCTGGCCAAGGCCAACGAACTAGGCAGCCGTCAAGGACGGTCGGTGGTGACTGTCATCGGCGACGGTGCCATGACCGGCGGAATGGCCTGGGAGGCACTGAACAGCATCGGTGCCAGTCGGCGGCCGGTGGTCGTGGTCCTCAACGACAACGGCCGCTCCTACGCCCCCACCACCGGAGCTCTTTCCGATCACCTGGACAGTTTGAAGCATCCCCGGTTCCGGTCAGGTGTGCCGGAGGCCGCAGGGTCGAACGTATTCACCGGGCTCGGTTTTGCCTACATGGGTCCCGTCGACGGCCACGACACCGGAGCCCTTCAGGCCGTTCTGGAAGAGGCCCGCGACCTGCGGAGGCCGGCACTCGTCCATGCGGTGACCGTGAAAGGCCGAGGATTCGGTCCCGCTGAGGGCGACGAGGCAGACTGCCTGCACGCTGTCGGCACCGTGGACGCGGTCACCGGCCGCCCCGCACCCGGCCCAACCGCCCCTTCGTGGACCAGCCTCTTCAGCCAGGCCCTGCTCGAGCTGGCCGATGAACGCGAGGACCTGGTCGCCGTCACAGCCTCCATGCTCCGTCCCACCGGCCTGTATCCGATGGCCGCGAAGCACCCCGAGCGGGTGTTCGATGTCGGGATCGCCGAACAGTACGCGGTCACGTCCGCAGCCGGCCTGGCCCTGGGTGGCTTCCACCCTGTCGTCGCGCTCTACTCCACCTTCCTCACCCGTGCCGCGGACCAGGTCCTCATGGACGTGGCCCTGCACCGGCTGCCGGTCACCCTCGTACTGGACAGGGCCGGCGTCACCGGCCCCGATGGCGCCTCCCACCACGGCATGTGGGACGGTTCGCTGCTCACGCTCGTTCCTGGTCTACGGCTGGCCGTGCCACGCGACGGCAGCCAATTGCGCTCGCTGCTACGCGAAGCCGTCGCCTACGACGCAGGACCCAGCGCCGTGCGCTTTCCCAAGGGAACAGCGCTTCAGCCCATGGAGCCCGTACGCCGGGAGGGGAGCGTGGACATCCTGGCGCAGTCCGGGATCTGCGACGTGCTCCTGGTGTCGTACGGGCCGTTGGCGCCCATGTGCCTGGAGGCGGCCGCACAGCTGGCAGCCGACGGCGTCGGGGTGACCGTCGCCGACCCTCGCTGGGCGGCGCCGATCGCCCCGGAGGTGCTCGACCTGGCTGCCCAACACAGGCTGGTGATCACCGTCGAGGACAACTCCCGTGCTGGCGGAATCGGCAGCGCTCTCGCCCAGGCTCTGCGCGACAACGCCATCACCACCCCCCTCTTCACCCTGGGGCTGCCGTCGGCGTTCCTCTCCCACGGCCCGCGCGATCAGATCCTCGCCGACGAAGGCCTGTCAGCTGGGCGGATCGCCTCCGCGGTGCTGAACGCCCGCGCCGGCAAACCCATCGAGCACGCCACCACCACTCGCGGAAGGCCGCAATGACCGCCGTCAGCGTTCCCCTGCCCTCGGTGCCCCCCTCCTCAGCGCGTCGCCGCTCCCGCCAACTTCACGTCGGCACGGTCGCGGTCGGCGGCGGCGCCCCCGTCTCTGTACAGTCCATGACCACCACGCCCACCGCGAACGTGGATGCGACCCTGCAACAGATCGCGGAGCTGACTGCGGCCGGCTGCGAGATCGTCCGTATCGCGGTGCCCTCCCAAGACGACGCCGACGCCCTGCCGCAGATCGCAGCGAAGTCGAAGATCCCTGTCATCGCCGACATCCACTTCCAGCCTCGCTACGTCTTCGCCGCCATCGACGCAGGCTGTGCGGGGGTGCGCGTCAACCCGGGCAACATCAAGGCCTTCGACGACAAGGTCAAAGAAATCGCCAATGCCGCCTCAACGGCCGGGGTCCCGATCCGGATCGGCGTGAACGCAGGAAGTCTGGACCAGCGGCTGCTGGCCAAGTACGGCAAGGCCACACCGGAGGCCATGACGGAATCAGCACTGTGGGAGTGCGGCCTGTTCGAGGAGCACGGCTTCACCGATCTGAAACTCTCCGTCAAGCACCACGACCCGATGACGATGGTCGCCGCCTACCAGCGCCTCGCTGCCGCATGCGACTATCCGCTGCACCTGGGGGTGACCGAGGCCGGGCCCCCTCCCCAGGGCACCGTCAAGTCCGCAACCGCCTTCGCGATCCTCCTGAACTCGGGCATCGGCGACACGATCCGTGTCTCCCTCACCGCGCCCCCCGTGGAAGAGGTCAAGACTGGTATTCAGATCCTGCAGTCACTGGGCTTACGCGAGCGACAGCTGGAGATCGTCTCCTGCCCCTCCTGCGGACGCGCCCAAGTCGACGTATACCAGCTGACCGAACGGGTCACCGCAGCCCTGGACGGCTTCCCCTACCCTCTGCGCGTCGCGGTGATGGGCTGCGTCGTCAATGGACCCGGCGAAGCAAGGGAAGCCGACCTCGGGGTCGCCTCCGGAAACGGCAAGGGACAGATCTTCGTCAGGGGCGAAGTCGTCAAGACCGTCACCGAGTCGAAGATCGTCGACACCCTCGTCGAGGAGGCAATGCGGCTGGGCGAACAACTCACCCCCGTCGAGGAAGAAGGGAAGAGCGAAACGTGAGCACCCAAGCCCCGTCCACCCCCTTCGATCAAGACACCGTGCGCCGCGCGGTGGATACCCTGTGCGTAGCCGGCTGGGAGGCCGCTGGCGGCACCGGCGCCCCCGAACCGGTCCTCAGGGCCGCCGCGTCCCTGGAGATGTTCCATGCATTCGCCCTCATCCACGACGACATCATCGACGCCTCCGACACCCGTCGCGGCCGGCCCACGGTCCACCGCCAGGTCAGCACCGAAGCTGCCATTCTCATCGGTGACCTCGCCCTCGTCCTCGCCGACGACCTCCTCCACAGCGGGGGTCTCACCCCCGCCCAGCTGGCCGCGGCCCTGCCCATCGCCAACACCCTGCACGCCGACACCGTCTACGGGCAGTACCTCGACATCTCCCACGCAAAACAACACACCATCAGCTTGGACCAAGCGCTCGCGATCACCCGGTACAAGACTACGAAGTACACCATCGAAGGCCCCTTGCTTCTGGCGGCAGCACTCGCTGGGGCGGATGACACCCTGCTCAGCACTCTGACCGCGTACGGCATCCCCGTGGGCGAGGCCTTCCAGCTCCGCGACGACCTCCTGGGCGTCTTCGGCAATCCCCACCACACCGGCAAACCCTCTCTGGACGATCTGCGGGAAGGCAAAGCCACCGTCCTGATGGCCCTCGCGCTGCAGAGAGCCGACCAAGCCCAGCGTCGGATCCTGCGTCACCACGTTGGCAAACCGAACCTCGACCATGACGGCGCTGACCAGGTCAGGGGCGTACTCACCGACACCGGCGCCCGCACCGCCGTAGAGGAAATGATCACCCAGCGCCGCCAGAGCGCTCTGACCACTCTGGACACCTCAGCCCTGCCCACCCACATCACGGCCGCACTCCGGTCCATGGCAGTCAGCGCAACGTCGAGGACAACATGAGCTCCACACTCCGATCCCAGTCAGCACCTCAGCCCCGCCGTGTCCTGCTCGCCGCGCCCCGTGGCTACTGCGCGGGCGTGGACCGTGCCGTGATCGCCGTCGAGAAGGCCCTGGAGCAGTACGGGGCCCCGATCTACGTCCGTCACGAGATCGTGCACAACAAGTACGTCGTGCAAACGCTCGAGAAGAAGGGCGCGATCTTCGTCGACGTGACAGCGGAGGTGCCCGAGGGCTCCATCGTGATGTTCTCCGCCCACGGAGTCGCACCGACGGTCCACGCCGAGGCCGCCGAGCGCAAGCTCGCCACGATCGACGCGACCTGCCCCCTGGTCACCAAGGTCCACAAGGAAGCCGTGCGCTA